>CAVGED010000123.1:0-6828 GCA_963628035.1 Paludibacteraceae bacterium | reverse complement strand
TGGATGCCCAGGGCAGGCGGCAGAGCCTGAAGAAATATTTGATCAATGAGAAGATTCCGGCTCGGAAACGGGAGGAGATCCTTGTTCTGGCGGACGGTTCCCACATACTTTGGACGATCGGCGGCCGGATCAGCGAAGCATACAAGGTGACAAGGGATACCGAAAGGATCCTGGAAGTACAAGTAAATGGAGGAAAGATGCATGAGTGAGAGCATTCGCGTATTATTGTCGGAAGAGGAAGTAGAAAAGAGAATTAAGGAGCTGGGAGAGATCATCAGCCGGGATTATGCGGGTAAGGAGGTTCATCTGATCTGTGTGCTGAAGGGCGGCGTATTTTTTACCTGTGAGCTGTCCAAGCGGATCACCGTGCCGGTATCCCTGGATTTCATGTCTGTGTCCAGCTATGGAAATGATACAAAGTCAAGCGGTGTTGTGAAGATCATCAAGGATCTGGATGAAAGCATTGAAAATAAAGATGTCCTCGTTGTGGAGGATATCATTGATTCCGGGCGCACGCTGCGCTATCTTTTGGAGAATCTGGAGCGGAGGAATCCCAGAAGCTTAAAGCTGTGTACCCTTCTGGATAAGCCCAGCCGGAGAGTGACGGAGGTAACAGTGGATTATACCGGATTTGAGATTCCCGATGAGTTTGTGGTAGGATACGGTCTGGATTACGGCCAGAAGTATCGGAATCTGCCCTATATCGGAGTCGTGGAATTATAATGACGATTTGAAAGGAGTTTTAAATTGAAAAGAGGTTTCAGTGCGGTCTGGATGTGGATCATCCTGATCGCAGTAATTGCATTGATGTGGACTTTCTCGGACGCATCGGGAACAATCCCGGACGGGCAGTCCTACACGGAGGTAGAGCTTAAGCGTGATCTGGAGGACGGGAAGATATCCTCCGTCTACATCTCGCCCAACCGTGAGGTACCCAGTGGTACGGTGAAGGTCAATCTGAAGGATTCTGCGCAGAAGAAGATGTATACCACGGATGTCAACAGTGTGGTGGCGCTGATGCAGAAGTATGATTTTGACAATTATCAGACTGGCGAGGTTCCCAGGGAGAGCATTCTGCTTTCCATTCTTCCTATGCTTCTTTCCTTCGGTCTGATCTTCGTATTCTATATCATGATGATGCGGAATGCCCAGGGCAGTGGCGGTGCCAACATGAAAATGATGAATTTCGGCAAGAGCCGGGCCCGGATGACGAACGGAGACAAGGTGGAAGTGAACTTTGACAAGGTGGCCGGTCTGAAGGAGGAGAAGGAAGATCTGGAGGAAATCGTGGATTTCCTGCGGGCTCCCCGGAAGTATACGAAGCTTGGCGCCCGGATTCCCAAGGGCGTATTGCTGGTGGGACCTCCCGGAACCGGTAAGACCCTGCTGGCTAAGGCAGTGGCCGGGGAGGCAGGCGTGCCATTCTTTTCCATCTCCGGTTCCGACTTTGTGGAGATGTTTGTAGGTGTCGGTGCTTCCCGTGTCCGTGATCTGTTCGAGGATGCGAAGAAGAACGCCCCCTGTATCGTCTTTATCGATGAGATCGATGCGGTAGCCAGGCGGCGCGGTACCGGTATGGGCGGCGGCCATGACGAGCGGGAGCAGACGTTGAACCAGTTACTGGTAGAGATGGACGGCTTCGGCGTCAATGAAGGTATCATTGTGATGGCGGCTACCAACCGCGTGGACATTCTGGATCCTGCCATTATGCGGCCGGGACGCTTTGACCGGAAGGTACATGTGGGACGTCCTGACGTGGGCGGCCGCGAGGAAATCTTAAGGGTACATGTCAAGAACAAGCCACTGGGTGATGATGTGGACTTGAAGCAGATCGCTCAGACTACCGCAGGATTTACCGGAGCGGATCTGGAGAATCTGTTGAATGAAGCCGCGATCTTCGCAGCGAAGGAGGATCGCCCCTATATCCAGCAGGAGGATATCCGCAAGGCCTTTGTGAAGGTGGGACTCGGTACGGAGAAGAAGAGCCGTATCATCACCGACAAGGAGAAGAAGATCACCGCGTATCACGAGGCGGGACATGCGATTCTGTTCCATGTGCTGCCGGATGTGGGACCGGTATATTCCGTGTCCATCATCCCCACCGGTGTCGGCGCGGCCGGTTATACCATGCCCCTGCCGGAGAAGGATGAGATGTTCAACACCAAGGGCCGTATGCTTCAGGAGATCATCGTGGGTCTTGGTGGCCGTGTAGCGGAAGAGCTGATCTTCGACGATATCACCACAGGTGCTTCCCAGGACATCAAGCAGGCGACCAGCATTGCCAAGGCTATGGTGACCAAGTATGGAATGTCCGAACATGTAGGTCTTATCAACTATGATAACGAGGATGATGAGGTGTTCATCGGTCGTGACCTGGCGCATACCAGAGGCTATGGCGAGAATGTGGCCAGTGCCATCGACATGGAGATTAAGCGCATCATTGACGAATGCTACCAGAAGGCAAAGGACATCCTCAATGAGCACGCGGCAGTTCTGCATAGCTGTGCACAGCTGCTGCTGGAGAAAGAGAAAATCAACCGGGAAGAATTTGAGGCGCTTTTTACGTAACGGATAGTCAAACCGGAGAACAAAGCTCCGGTGATGAAAAGATGATAGTGTGGAAAATAAACAAAAACATGAAATGATTTTTTTGAACTTTGTGCACACTTATTTCTTGCATGGTGCTATACTAAATATCGTAAAACCCCCCCAATACATTATATAGTTTTTGCTATACCCCATAGTAAAAATACCTTCTCCTGAAAAAGGCAGCCGATCGACAGGCTGCCTTTTTCGTTGGGTAGAAGAAGTTCAGCCCACGCCCATTCGCAAAGGCACCTACGGTGCTTTCTCGCTGCTTCACAGCTAACTTTGCTCATGAACGGGCGTTCCCTCAGACCGTCATCAGTCCTCTAAACTTGTGCAAGCACAGTTTATCGTCCTTCTTCGGTCTGGCTGAACTGATATTAGCAAAATTTAAGGGGTTGATTTGTACGGCCTCTTTGGATAAAATAGAGAAGGTGATTTTTGAGAATAATGGAAGGTGAAAGAATATGGCATCCCTTGATGTGCACAAGCTGGATGAAAAATTAGAATATATGATGAAAATGCGCCCTGTGTTGAATAAGAGTGCTCTTTTCTCCGATGGGACGGTCGACTATCGGGAACCTGCGGAGCCGGAGCCGGGCGATACGGTGACAATCCGCTTCCGGGCAGGCAAGGATAACCTGGATATGGTCTGGCTCTGCGCGGACGAGCAGAGACTTCCTATGGAAAAGTATGAGACGGTGGAGGAGTTCGACTATTATCGGATACGGCTGACGCTGGAGCAGGCGGCAGTGCAGTATTATTTTAAGGTGGAGTCAGGATTTCAGGAGTGCTGTTATGACCGCAGAGGTGTCTCGCGGGAACCGCGCCCGGAGTATTATTTCACCATTGTGCCGGGATTCTCCACGCCGGACTGGGCAAAAGGTGCGGTGATGTACCAGCTTTTGGTGGATCGCTTCTACAATGGAGATCCGTCTAATGACGTAATGGATAACGAGTATTATTATATCAAGACCTATAGCAGCCAGGTGGCCAACTGGCGGAAGTATCCAGAGAATTTTGGCGTGGCGGAGTTCTACGGCGGAGATCTGGCGGGGGTCATGAAGAAGCTGGATTACCTGAAGGAACTGGGAGTTGAGGTGATCTACTTCAATCCGTTGTTCGTATCTCCCTCCAATCACAAGTACGATGTCCAGGATTATGATTATATCGATCCCCATTACGGTACCATCGTCGAGGATGGAGGTCACCCGCTGGCGAAGGGCGATACGGACAACCGGAATGCCTCGGCGTATATCAGGCGTGTTACGGATAAGCGGAACCTTGAGGCCAGCAACCAGCTGTTTATCCGCCTGGTGGAGGAGGCTCACAGCCGGGGAATCCGCGTGATCCTGGATGGTGTGTTTAATCATTGCGGCTCCTTTAACAAGTGGATGGATCGGGAGCGGATCTACGAAGGACAGAGCGGCTATGCACCCGGAGCCTATGTCTCCGGGGACAGCCCTTACCGTGATTTCTTCCATTTCAGAAACCCTCATGCATGGCCCTATAATGACACGTACGATGGCTGGTGGGGGCATAATACGCTGCCTAAGCTGAATTATGAGGGCTCGCAGGAGCTGTGTGATTATATCCTGGAGATTGGAAAGAAATGGGTGTCTCCGCCGTACAATGCCGACGGCTGGCGGCTGGATGTGGCGGCTGATCTGGGCGGTACAGCGGAATTTAACCACCAGTTTTGGCGTCAGTTCCGTAAGGCTGTGAAGGATGCCAATCCCAAGGCCCTGATCCTGGCGGAGCATTACGGAGATCCGCGAGAGTGGCTTGTGGGAGATCAATGGGATACCATTATGAATTATGATGCTTTCATGGAGCCTATCACCTGGTTTTTAACCGGGATGGAGAAGCACAGCGATGCCTATCAGGCAGAAATGCTTGGTAATCTGAAATGCTTTGAGGAGGCCATGGAACATTCCATGACGAGGCTCATGACACCCTCTCTCTACTGCTCCATGAATGAGTTGTCCAACCACGACCATTCCAGATTCCTCACGCGAACCAACCATAAGGCCGGCCGGGCAGCGTCCCTGGGATGCACGGCGGCTAACGAAGGAGTGGATAAGGCTGTGATGAAGGAGGCGGTGGTTTTCCAGATGACGTGGCCGGGAGCGCCAACCCTGTATTACGGGGATGAAGTCGGCGTCTGTGGCTTCACGGACCCGGATAACCGGAGAACCTATCCCTGGGGAGAGGAGGATCGGGAGCTTTTAAGCTTCCATCGGGAGATGATCGGGATCCACAAGCGCTATGAGGTCTTCCGCATCGGCTCTGTGAAGCTTCTGAATGGGGAGGACAATCTGCTGTGCTATGCCAGATTTAATCGGCGTGAGCAGTTTATCATCCTGCTGAATAACGATACGGGCCGCCGATCTCTGGAAGTCTCTGCCTGGACGGCCGGGCTGCCTCTGGAATGTGAACTGGAGCAGATCATGTATACCACCGGGGAGGGCTATTCCACGGCACCGGTGACTTACCGGGTGCAGGCAGGACAGCTTGCCATCGAGCTGCCGGGAAAATCGGCTGTGGTGCTGAAACGGAAATGAATTCAGGCATCCTATTTAATGCAGAAATAAAAAAGATAAGGAAAAAAGTATTATGAAAAATTGTATCGTAGCCCAGTCCGGAGGGCCGACGGTTGCCATTAACGCAAGTCTGGCAGGCGTGATATCCGGTGTAATGGAATCAAAGGAGTACGACGTTGTATACGGATCGTTAAACGGGATCACAGGTATTCTTGACAACCGTTTCCTGAATCTCACGGAGATCTTTCAGGGGAAGGAAGAGATGCGAAAGCGGCTGATCATGACACCGGCCATGTATCTTGGCTCCTGCCGCTATAAGCTTCCTGATGCCATGGAGGATCCCGGTGTATATGAGCGGATCTTCCGGTTCTTTGCGGAGAAAGAGATTGAAGCTTTCTTCTATATTGGCGGAAATGATTCCATGGATACAGTCGTCAAGCTGGCAGCTTACGCGAAGAAGGTGAAGAGTCTCGTCCGGGTGATCGGCATCCCGAAGACGATCGATAACGATCTGTGCATGACGGATCATACGCCGGGCTTTGGTTCTGCTGCAAAATATGTGGCTTCCACATTTCTGGAGATCGCCCATGATACGTATATCTATAAGGTGAAGAGCGTCACCATCGTGGAGGTCATGGGGCGTGATGCGGGCTGGCTGACGGCTGCCAGTATATTGGCAAGGAATGAGTACAATGCCGCCCCACATCTGATCTATCTGCCGGAGCGAGCCTTTGACCGGGAGGAGTTTCTTGCGGATGTAAAGGAATTGTTGTCCCATCAGCACAATGTGATCGTCGCAGTGTCAGAAGGAATCCGCGATAAGGAAGGAAGGTATATCAGCGCTTCCGACAGCGCGGCGGACACCTTTGGCCACAGCCAGTTAAGCGGTACCGGGAAGGCGCTGGAGTCCTTCCTGAACCAGCATCTGGATGTGAAGATCCGTTCCATCGAATTGAATGTAATGCAGCGCTGCGCCGCACATCTGGCTTCCAAAACAGATCTTGCGGAGGCAGAGCGCCTGGGCAGAAGAGCCGTAGAACTGGCGGAGGAAGGACAGACGAACATTATGCTTGCTTTGCGCCGGGTCAGCAATGATCCCTATACGGTTGTCTGCGAGAACGCCCCGGTGGACCGGATCGCCAATGAAATGAAATGTGTGCCGGAAGCTTTCATCAATGCGCGGGGAAACGATCTGACCGAAGCGATGGTGGAATATTTAAAGCCACTGATCCAGGGCGAGATGCCGATCGTGTACGAGAATGGGCTGCCGGTGTATCTGCCGGTGGAGCACCTGGTGAGCAGGGATATAAAGTGATTTGGGCAAGGATGATGAATTTTTCAATTTGTAAAAAAACTGCTTGCAGGATAAAAACACTTATGGTATAATCTTTTCTTGTCAAGGCAAGAGAGATTTTGCCATAACAATGGATGGATTCCCGAGTGGCCAAAGGGGGCAGACTGTAAATCTGTTGGCACCGCCTTCGAAGGTTCGAATCCTTCTCCATCCATTCCATATAAGATGAGATGAGAAACGCTGTTTGGGCGTTTCTTTTTTTCGTTGTAAAGCAATCCGTAATCAGAAACATAAAAAGGGCTCCGTAGAATCCTATTTTTCTTGTCATCACCGAAGGAAAATAGTATACTTGTTAACTTCCAGAAATTTTACAACTAAATCCAGTTTATATCCATTCATCGGCAT
>CAVGED010000122.1:0-88595 GCA_963628035.1 Paludibacteraceae bacterium | reverse complement strand
AGGCTCAAACCCTTATTTTTACTGGGTTTGAGCCTATTTTGCTTCGGAACTTGAGATATAAGCGCCGGGCGCAGATGTCAAGGTTTTTTTTATTTTTTTGCGAATGGTGCGGGCTGAACTGTTACAGTCTTTCCCAGAATTTCGGGGATTATACAACGCTATATCCTCATTGGGATCAATTCCATATAGTCCTGCACGGACGCCCCCGCCATAAAAGCATGGATGATCTCTCTTCCCAGCGGATCCAATTCTTCCTTATCATACTTCGTAAGCTCCTTGCGGAAGAACTCCATCAGGATCTGTGCTCCGGCATCGTAGCCGTCTTCGCCCACCTCGCTCTGCGTTTCGGGACGCAGAAACGCCCGGCGGATATATTGGCCGTCCACCCGCAGCGACTTCAGCGCGAAGCCCAGAAGCGGGCAGCGCGCTTCCACCAGATTTTCCGGCTTGAACTTGGCTCCGCCCCGGCGGGCAATGTATTCTCTGGCGATCCATTGGGGCATGAAGCTTACTTCATAGGCGCCGATATGCTGGTTGGGGATCAGAACATAGCGGGTGCCACCGGAATGAACGATCTGCCGAAGAAGCAGGTTTGCCTGTGTCACCATCTTACCCGTGGCAAACGGCCAGTAGGAACCAACGCCCTCACTCTTCATCTCCCCGGAATCAATAATGCTTGGGTTCTTATAGCCTCTGGGAGCCACCAGCCTCCAGAGCCAGGCCAGCGCCGGCGGAAGGATCTGGAAGATGCCCAGGATCCCATAGGTGGGATTCTCTCTGGTACAGGCAGGCGCCCGAACGCCGAAGCTTCGGATATCTACCTCAACCGGTGCCTCAATGGCATTGGGAACAAGTCTTCTTGGCAGGATCACCCGCGGATTGGGACAGGGCTGACCGTCATGATCCGGGGTGTGCTCCCACACCAGACAGGTTGCCCCCGGAACCCCCTGGATATTCAGAAAGATCAGCGGTTCCTTTGGTTGTGTGAATATCTTCTCATAGCGAGGCGAATCACCGTAGCCCCTGATATTATCCAGGCGCAGAAACCAGGCGGATTCCGCATCCTTTACCACCAGTTTATTGCTGTCGTTTGACAGCGCCGGATGGCACAACGCCATATCGTCCGTCACCGGAAGCAGCTCACAGGTTTCATGCAGAACAAGATAATCCTTTTCCCCGGTCCGGCTGTTTTCTCCCAGCACGATACGGCCATCCGGCTCCTTATGGATATCCTCCAGCATCTCGCTCTTTCCACCGCCGGAGGCCCCCTCGTGCAGAATAACGATCTCATTGTCATAAGGTGTGACTACTTTTACCGTGGAAGCATGGGCCGTGATCCAGCCCTCCTCCTCACCGATATTCAGCAGCACCCCGTATATCCCCTTTTTCGCGCTGGGTCCCGGGTAAAGATTATAGGAATATACTTCATGGATTCCGGGAAGGCGGTTATGCACCACAACCTGCTTGCCGTCAAAATGCGTGTGCCGAAAGGGCGGAGCCAGAAGCAACAGCGCTCTGGGCTCAAATTCCCAGTCGATCCCATCGATGTCCAGAAATTCCTGAAGATCCGCCAATCCTGCCGCGAAAAATCCTGCATTTGCCGGAGCAATGCACACAGAATCGTAGCCATATTCCCGGCCACCGGACTTGAAGGGGAACACGATCAATTCCTGCTCCTTCAGCCACTCGTAGGTACGCCCGCGAAGCTCTTCAAAATCATAGTGATAGAGTTCCCGGAAGCGTGGCTTATCCGTATCCCGGTCATCCGCCACCACAAGGCAGTCCGGATCCCTTCGCCTCATATAATCATCCATATAGTTGACCACAATGCCATTTTTACACTTGGTGACTGTGGCTTCCTGTATACTTCCCTTTCCTTCCACTTCATATGCAACCTGAAACTGAAGCTGATCCGAGCCTCCCATAGCCAGCTTCAGCAATTCTTCCCGCGTCCTTGGCAGGATAACAGCCCTGGCATCATTCAATAATTTTTCTACATACTCCGGCAGGTGCAGTCCGGCAATCCGATCTGCTGTTCTTTTTTCCATGCACAACCTCCTTCTGAAGACACACTTTTTCATGTCACAGGACACACTTTCCTAAGGCAAAAAAGAACCGGCATCCAAATGGATGCCGGCCTTAAACATTTCTCTTGCCTTTTGTCGTGTCTTCATCATTTACCGTCAAGGTTATCATGGAAACCCTTTCCTGTAAATGTAAGGTTCCGCTAAGATTTACTCTTCCGTCTCAACCTCATCGACGTATTCCTCGTCCGTCAGCTCTTCGCCGGACTCTTCAGCGGGATACTCGTCGTAGTAATCCTCATCGCTATAATCGTAGTCCTCGAAGTCAATATCCTCCATCTCCTTAATGTCGGAGCTGAGTCTGATATCGCGGTAGCGCTTCATGCCTGTTCCGGCCGGAATCAGCTTACCGATAATGACGTTCTCCTTCAGACCGATCAGCGGATCGACCTTACCCTTGATGGCAGCCTCGGTCAGTACCTTGGTTGTCTCCTGGAAGGATGCCGCTGAGAGGAAGGAATTGGTAGCCAGGGACGCCTTGGTGATTCCCAGCATAACCTGTTTGCCTTCCGCGGGCTCTAAGCCTTCTTCGATGAGTCTTGCATTGGTATCTTCAAACTCCAGTGCATCTATAAGGGTTCCCGGCAGGAATTCGGAATCTCCGTTGTTCTCTACCCGGATCTTCTTCAGCATCTGGCGCACGATCACTTCAATATGCTTATCGTTGATCTCAACACCCTGCAGACGGTATACACGCTGAACTTCCTGAATCATGTAATCCTGTACTGCACGGATACCCTTGATCTTCAGGATATCGTGGGGGTTGACACTACCTTCAGTCAGCTCATCGCCGGCCTCCAGCACGGCTCCGTCCATGATCTTGATTCTGGACCCATAAGGAATCAGGTATGCCTTGGTCTCTCCCGTCTCCTCGTTGGTCACAATGACTTCTCGCTTCTTCTTGGTGTCCTTTATGGTGGCAACACCGCCGAATTCGGTGATGATCGCAAGTCCCTTCGGCTTTCTGGCCTCAAACAATTCCTCTACACGGGGAAGACCCTGTGTGATATCGTCTCCGGCCACACCGCCGGTGTGGAAGGTACGCATGGTCAGCTGTGTACCGGGCTCACCGATGGACTGTGCTGCGATGATACCGACAGCCTCACCTACCTGTACCGGCTGTCCGGTAGCCATGTTGGCTCCGTAACACTTGGCGCAGACACCAATGTGGGAACGGCAGGTCAGGATGGTACGGATCTTCACCCTGGTCAGGGGTTCTCCCTTCTCATCGACGCCCTGGCTCATCACCAGTGCCGCACGTCTCGGCGTAATCATATGGTTTGCCTTCACAAGTACGTTTCCGTCCTTGTCGCAGATATCTTCACAGGCAAATCTGCCGGTGATACGCTCCTGCAGGCTCTCGATCTCTTCCTTCCCGTCCATGAATGCCTTCACATACATGCCGGGGATCTCTTTTCCTTCACAGCAGTCAGACTCACGGATGATCAGATCCTGGGAAACGTCTACAAGACGTCTTGTCAGGTAACCGGAGTCTGCGGTACGCAGTGCAGTATCGGACAGACCCTTACGTGCACCGTGGGCGGACATGAAATACTCCAATACGTCCAGTCCCTCACGGAAATTGGACTTGATTGGCAGCTCAATGGTACGTCCGGTAGTATCAGCCATCAATCCACGCATACCGGCCAGCTGTTTGATCTGCTTATCGGAACCACGGGCTCCGGAATCTGCCATCATGAAGATGTTGTTGTAGGTATCCAACCCATCCAGCAGCTCCTTGGTCAGGATCTCATCGGTCTCCTTCCAGGTCTCAACAACCTCCTTGTACCGCTCTTCCTCGGTGATCAGACCACGCTTATAGTTCTTGGTGATACGGTCAACGGTATCCTGCGCCTTCTTGATCAGCTCCGGCTTCTTGGCCGGCACGGTCATATCGGAGATAGAAACCGTCATGGCTGCTCTCGTAGAATATTTATAACCCATGGACTTGATATCATCCAGCACTTCTGCCGTCTTGGTGGCACCGTGTATGTTGATGACCTTTTCCAGGATCTGCTTTAAGCCCTTCTTGCCGACGTGGAAATCCACCTCCAGCTTGAACAGGTTCGCAGGATCGCTTCTGTCCACAAATCCAAGATCCTGCGGCAGGATCTCATTGAAGATAAATCGTCCAAGTGTGGAATCTATCCAGCCAGTCACCTCTTCACCCTCCGCATTGGTGCGGACAGCTCTGATGCGTATTCTGGAATGCAGCGTCAGTGCGCTGTTCTCATATGCTAAAATAGCCTCATTCACGCTCTTGAAGCACTTTCCTTCTCCAAGCACGCCCGGCCGCTCCTGGGTCAGGTAATAGATTCCCAAAACCATATCCTGGGAGGGAACCGCCACAGGGCCACCATCTGAAGGCTTCAGCAGGTTGTTGGGGGAGAGCAGCATGAAGCGGCACTCCGCCTGTGCTTCCACAGACAACGGAAGGTGGGCTGCCATCTGGTCACCGTCGAAGTCGGCGTTGTATGCGGTACACACCAAGGGATGCAGCTTGATGGCCTTACCCTCTACCAGAATGGGTTCAAATGCCTGGATACCAAGACGGTGCAGTGTGGGAGCACGGTTCAGCATAACCGGATGCTCCTTGATTACGTCCTCTAAGATATCCCATACTTCGGTCTGAAGACGCTCTACCATCTTCTTGGCGCTCTTAATATTGTGGGCTGTACCGTTGGCTACCAGCTCCTTCATAACGAAGGGCTTAAACAGCTCGATTGCCATCTCCTTGGGCAGACCGCACTGATAGATCTTCAGTTCTGGTCCTACCACGATAACGGAACGTCCGGAATAGTCCACACGCTTACCCAGCAGGTTCTGACGGAACCGCCCGGTCTTACCCTTCAGCATATCGGACAGGGACTTCAGGGCACGGTTTCCGGGTCCGGTTACAGGACGACCACGCCGTCCATTATCGATCAACGCGTCCACTGCCTCCTGCAGCATACGCTTCTCGTTTCGCACAATGATATCCGGTGCACCCAGCTCCAACAGTCGGCGCAGACGGTTATTCCGGTTGATAATCCTCCGGTACAGGTCGTTCAGATCAGAGGTGGCAAAACGGCCGCCATCCAACTGTACCATAGGACGCAGATCCGGCGGAATCACCGGGATCACATCCATGATCATCCATTCCGGCTGGTTTCCCGATCCACGGAAAGCCTCAACCACTTCCAGGCGCTTGATGATCCTTGCGCGCTTCTGGCCTGTGGCATCCTTAAGGCCTCTCTTCAACTCCTCCGCATCCTTCTCCAGGTCAATGGCCCGCAGAAGCTCCTGAATGGACTCAGCGCCCATTCCTACGCGGAAATTGTTTCCATATTTCTCTCTTGCCTCCTGGTACTCGTTCTCGGACAGCACCTGCTTATACTGCAGATCGCTGCTGCCCTTATCCAGTACGATATAGGAAGCGAAGTACAACACCTTTTCCAGCGTTCTCGGTGATAAGTCAAGGAGCAGCCCCATTCTGCTGGGGATTCCCTTGAAATACCAGATATGGGATACCGGAGCTGCAAGCTCGATATGACCCATACGCTCTCTACGGACGCTGGACTTGGTAACCTCAACACCACAGCGGTCGCAGACAACGCCCTTGTAGCGGATCTTCTTATACTTGCCGCAGTGGCACTCCCAGTCCTTGCTGGGTCCGAAGATCCTCTCACAGAAAAGTCCGTCTTTTTCCGGCTTTAAGGTTCTATAGTTAATGGTTTCCGGTTTTTTAACTTCGCCCCGGGACCACTCTCTTATTTTTTCCGGTGAGGCCAAACCAATCTTGATGGCGTCAAAGGTAATTGGCTGATAATTTTCTTTGTTCATTGTCTCTGGCATCTATGACACTCCCTTCCTTTTATTCTTCGTCAAGAATCGCGTCAAACTCCTCGTCGAAATCTTCCTCTCCGTCGTCTTCATCGTCCACAGAAACCAATTCTTCATTCTCATCATCGAATTCCTGCTTGGAGAAGCCCATATCGCCAAAGGATTCGCTGTCGTCAAAGGCGAAGTTGCGGTCGCCTGCGATAATGGAATTCAGGTCAGTATCTCCATACTCGCTGGTCTCCATCATCTCCACTTCGGTGTAGCCTTCCTTCTCGTCGCCCTTTAAGACCTTGACATCCAGTCCCAAAGACTGCAGCTCCTTCAGAAGTACCTTGAAGGACTCTGGAATTCCCGGCTCCGGAATGTTGTCGCCCTTGATGATGGCCTCGTAAGTCTTCACACGGCCCACCACATCATCGGACTTCACAGTAAGGATCTCCTGCAGTGTGTAGGATGCGCCATATGCCTCCAGCGCCCAAACTTCCATCTCTCCGAAACGCTGTCCGCCGAACTGTGCTTTTCCGCCCAGAGGCTGCTGCGTCACCAGGGAGTATGGTCCGGTGGAACGTGCATGGATCTTATCGTCTACCAGGTGATGGAGCTTCAGATAATGCATGTGTCCGATGGTTACCGGGCTGTCAAAATATTCACCGGTACGTCCATCCCGCAGTCGAACCTTACCATCTCTGGAAATGGGAACACCCTTCCAGAGTTCTCTGTGATCACGGTTCTTAGACAGGAAGTCCATAACCTCCGGAAGCAGCTCTTCCTTATGCTTCGCTTCAAATTCTTCCCAGGAAAGGTTTACATAATCGTTGGCCAGATCCAGGGTATCCATAATATCTTCTTCGTTTGCACCGTCAAATACCGGTGTGGCAATACTAAAGCCAAGTGCCTTGGCTGCCAGGCTCAGATGGATCTCCAGAACCTGACCGATATTCATACGGGACGGCACACCCAGAGGATTCAGCACGATATCCAAAGGACGGCCATTGGGCAGGAACGGCATATCCTCCACCGGAAGCACACGGGATACAACACCCTTGTTTCCGTGACGACCTGCCATCTTATCTCCTACGGAGATCTTACGCTTCTGGGCAATATAGATACGAACCGCCTGGTTTACGCCCGGAGACAGCTCATCGCCATTCTCTCTGGTAAATACCTTGGCGTCCACAACAATACCATATTCGCCGTGGGGCACCTTCAACGAAGTGTCACGAACTTCTCTGGCCTTCTCGCCGAAGATCGCACGTAACAGACGCTCCTCTGCCGTCAGCTCGGTCTCGCCCTTGGGCGTTACCTTACCAACCAGGATATCTCCGGCACGAACCTCCGCACCGATACGGATGATACCTCTCTCATCCAGATCCTTCAGGGCATCGTCACCAACACCGGGAACGTCACGTGTGATCTCCTCCGGTCCCAGCTTGGTATCACGGGCTTCCGCCTCATATTCTTCAATGTGTACAGAGGTATATACATCCTCCTGCACAAGACGCTCACTCAACAATACGGCGTCCTCGTAGTTGTAACCTTCCCAGGTCATGAATCCGATCAGCGGATTCTTACCAAGTGCGATCTCACCACCGGAAGTAGACGGACCATCTGCGATAACCTCGCCTTCCTCCACACGGTCTCCCTTGCTGACGATAGGTCTCTGGTTATAGCAGTTGGACTGATTGCTCCGCAGGAACTTCGTCAGCTTGTAAACGTCCCTGGTGCCATCATCATTCTTGATGGTGATCTCATTGGAAACGGAACGTTCCACCACGCCGGACTTCTTCGCCAGCACGCAGACACCGGAGTCAACCGCCGTCTTAGCTTCCATACCGGTTCCCACTACAGGAGCTTCCGTGGTCAGAAGCGGCACAGCCTGACGCTGCATGTTCGATCCCATCAGCGCACGGTTCGCATCGTCATTTTCCAGGAATGGAATCAGCGCCGTTGCAACGGAGAATACCATCTTCGGGGACACATCCATGTAATCAAACATGGCCTTCTCATATTCCTGAGTCTCATCTCTGTAACGGCCGGACACGGAATTACGCACGAAATGCCCTTCCTCATCCAGCTGCTCATTCGCCTGAGCCACATGATAATTATCTTCTTCATCCGCAGTCATGTAGACTACTTCATCGGTAACGCGCGGATTCTTGGGATCCGTCTTATCGATCTTACGATATGGCGCCTCAACAAATCCATATTCATTGATTCTTGCATAAGTAGCAAGAGAGTTGATCAGACCGATGTTCGGACCTTCCGGGGTCTCAATGGGGCACATTCTTCCGTAGTGGGAATAGTGTACGTCACGAACCTCGAAACCGGCACGATCTCTGGACAGACCACCCGGTCCCAACGCAGACAGACGCCGCTTATGGGTCAGCTCACCCAGCGGGTTGTTCTGATCCATGAACTGGGACAACTGGGAGGAACCAAAGAATTCCTTCACAGCCGCAGTCACGGGCTTAATATTGATCAAGCTCTGGGGAGAGATTCCCTCCAGATCCTGGGTCGTCATCCGTTCACGAACCACCCGCTCCATTCTGGACAGGCCGATCCGGTACTGATTCTGCAGAAGTTCGCCGACAGCACGGATACGACGGTTACCCAAATGGTCGATATCGTCATCGTTTCCAATGCCATACTCCAAGTGCATGTTATAGTTAATGGAAGCAAGGATATCTTCCTTGGTGATATGCTTCGGAATCAACTCATGGATATTCTTGCGGATCGCATCCTTGATATCCTCCAGGCTCTCATTTTCCTCCAGAAGCTTCTCCAAAACCGGATAGTATACCAGCTCGGTAACGCCAACTTCCTTGGGATCCACATCCACAAAATGCGTAATATCTACCATCATATTGGAGAGAACCTTAACATTCCTCTCCTCGCCCTGGATCCATACATAGGGAACAGCAGCATCCTGAATGCTCTGCGCCTGCTCGCGGTTCAGCACGGTGCCTTTCTCCGCCAGGATCTCGCCTGTTGTGGTGTCCACCACATCCTCCGCCAGTACATGTCCGTTCAGGCGATTCTTAAAGGACAGCTTCTTATTAAATTTATAACGACCCACTTTAGCCAGGTCATATCTTCTGGGGTCAAAGAACATAGCCGTAATAAGGCTCTCGGCGCTCTCCACAGTCAGCGGCTCGCCGGGACGGATCTTCTTGTACAGCTCCAGGAGTCCCTCCTGATAGTTGGTAGCCACATCCTTGCCAAAGCTTGCGATGATCTTCGGCTCCTCACCAAACAGATCAATGATCTCCTGATTGGTTCCGATACCCAGGGCACGGATCAACACAGTAATAGGTACCTTCCTGGTCCGGTCTACACGGACATAGAAGATATCGTTGGAATCAGTCTCATATTCCAGCCAAGCACCACGATTCGGGATCACGGTACAGGAGTACAGCTTCTTTCCCAGCTTATCATGGGAAATCGCATAGTAAATACCCGGAGAACGCACCAACTGGCTGACGATAACACGCTCTGCGCCATTGATAACGAAGGTTCCCGTCTCCGTCATAAGAGGCAGATCGCCCATGAAGATCTCATGCTCGTTGATCTCGTCGGTTTCCTTGTTATGCAACCTTACCCGAACCTTCAGCGGTGCTGCATAGGTGGCATCTCTTTCTTTGCATTCCGGTATGGAATATTTTACTTCCTTCTCACACAAAGTAAAATCGACGAACTCCAGGCTCAAATGTCCGCTGTAGTCCGCGATGGGGGAAATATCATCAAATACTTCCTTTAATCCTTCGTCCAGAAACCACTGATAGGAATCCTTCTGGACTTCGATCAAATTGGGCATTTCCAATACTTCCTTCTGCCGCGAGTAACTCATACGAACGTTTTTCCCTGATTGAATCGGACGTATTCTGTTTTTCTCCATTGACGCTTCACCTCTCGTTTTATATTTAATTCCTATTTCCCGGACCGCGAACATCCCGGAAATACTGAATAAGCAATATGCAGTAAATGCAAAACACCGGACTGCTATATCTTGTGCTCCGGTGCTGCGCGCGTATAAAAATACGCTAAGGCCTTGATTTTCCGTGCTTTGTAAGAAAATAGGCCTACGTCACCACAATAGTGCACTGTATATGATAACACGGAAAGTCAAGTCAAGTCAAGCCCTTTTTTATTTTTTTTGTGCGATTTTGCGAATGGCGTGGGCTGAACAAAAAAGACCCGCAGAAAAGTCCTGCAGGTCTCTCTCATTGCAAAGCTTATTTCAGAAAAGTTCTCTTATTTCAGAGTAACCTTTGCGCCTTCAGCTTCCAGCTTAGTCTTGATATCCTCAGCCTCTGCCTTCTCAACGCCTTCCTTCACGTTCTTGGGAGCTCCGTCAACCACTTCCTTGGCTTCCTTCAGGCCCAGGCCGGTAACTTCACGGACAACCTTGATAACCTTAACCTTGTTCGGGCCAACCTCTGTCAGCTCTACGTTGAACTCGGTCTTCTCTTCCTCAGCGGCTCCACCCTCGCCTGCTGCTGCTGCAACTACAACGCCAGCTGCTGCGGATACGCCAAACTCTTCTTCACATGCCTTTACCAGGTCATTCAGCTCTAATACGCTTAACTCTTTGATGGCTTCAATAAATTCTGCGGTTGTTAACTTTGCCATTATTATTTACCTCCGTTTTAAAATTTGATTTGTTTGTTCTTATTCTTACTTAATTTTCCTGCTTTACTCTGCAGGTGTCTCTGCCGGAGCCTCGGCTGCTTCCTCTGCAGGAGCTTCTGCCGGAGCTTCCTCTGCTGCTGGCGCTGCTACTGCTGCGTCTGCCGCGCCGCCCTGCTCTGCGATCTGATTAAGAACGCGTGCCAGGTTGGTGATCGGTGACTGCAAGCTTCCAAGCAACTTGGACAGCAATTCTTCTCTGGACGGAACTGTTGCTACCGCCTGGATTCCCTTTGCGTCATAGAACATACCTTCCACAACGCCGGCCTTCAGCTCAAGAGCCGGAACATTCTTGGCATACTTAGCCAGGATCCTTGCCGGAGCAGTTGCGTCTTCCTTTGAAATCGCGATGGCGTTGGGGCCTTCCAAATAAGAAGACATTGCTTCGAAGTCCGTTCCCTTGAAAGCAAAGTTCATCAATGTGTTCTTGTAAACTTTGTAGGTTATACCGGCTTCTCTTAACTGCTTACGTAACTGAGTATCCTGCTCCACGGTAAGACCGCGGTAGTCAACCAATACCACACTCTGTGCGTCCTTGATCTGCTCGGAAATCTCATCTACGATCGGTTTCTTCAATTCTACTTTTGCCACGAATCGTGCACCTCCTTTTTTTATTCTTGGCAGGCTTTTAAATCGGATGATCCAATTTAAAAGCCCCTTCGTCAAAGACAAAGAGGCTTAGAAAATTTCTTTTCATCATACAGCTATTGCTGTAAGCTCCTCGGCAGGCCATTGCTGTTACGCCTTGCGGCACCTGCTGTCTTCGGCATATAATGTTGTGATAAGCTCACAACAAGCTTGCTTATTATAGCATTGTCTATTTCGGTTGTCAATCACCTTTTTATACGAACTTTGCGACGTTAAGCTTCACGCCAGGTCCCATAGTGGTCGCCAGTACGATGCTTCTTAAGTACTGACCCTTCAGGGCGCTGGGTCTTGCTTTGATGATTGCATCCATTAAGGTCTGGAAGTTGTCCGCTAACTGCTCTTCTGTAAAAGATGCTTTCCCAATTGGCACATGGATAATATTTGTCTTGTCCAGTCTGTACTCAATCTTACCGGCTTTGATATCCTTCACAGCCTTGGTAACGTCCATGGTTACGGTTCCTGCCTTGGGGTTCGGCATTAAGCCCTTGGGTCCGAGCACACGTCCCAGACGTCCGACAACGCCCATCATGTCAGGTGTAGCAACTACAACGTCGAAGTCCAGCCATCCTTCGTTCTGGATCTTCGGGATCAGCTCGTCGCCGCCCACATAGTCGGCACCTGCTGCCTGCGCTTCGTCTACCTTGTCGCCCTTGGCGAAAACAAGAACCTTGACTGTCTTACCTGTTCCGTGAGGCAGTACCACCGCACCACGGATCTGCTGCTCGGCGTGACGTCCGTCACAACCGGTTCTGATATGAGCTTCAACTGTCTCATCAAACTTTGCAGCTGCGGTCTTCTTAACCAAGCTGATCGCATCTGCTGTATCATATTGAACTGCTCTGTCGATTAACTTTGCAGCCTCAACGTATTTCTTTCCTCTTTTCATTTCACTAACCTCCTGGTGGTATTATCGGGAGAGGACCCTCCCACAATCGTTACTTAATCAGTTACCGTTACGCCCATGCTTCTGGCTGTTCCGGCGATCATGCTCATTGCTGACTCCAAAGAAGCAGCGTTCAGATCCGGCATCTTCAGCTCTGCGATCTCCTGAACCTTAGCCTTGGAAATCGTTGCCACCTTCGTCTTGTTGGGTGTGGCGGAACCGGACTTGATGTTGCAAGCCTTCTTGATCAGTACCGGAGCCGGCGGGGTCTTGGTGATGAAGCTGAAGCTTCTGTCTGAATATACGGTAATTACTACCGGAATGATCAGATCACCCTGATCGGCTGTACGTGCGTTAAACTGCTTCGTGAACTCCACGATGTTCACACCGTGCTGTCCGAGTGCAGGTCCAACTGGCGGTGCAGGCGTAGCCTTGCCGGCCGGAATCTGCAGTTTGATATAACCTGTTACTTTTTTTGCCATTTGAGATTGCCTCCTTTTTTTCAATAGGATTGGGATTCCTATTGTCCTATCTACAACTTTTTAACATCTGTGAAACTTATTTCTACTGGTGTTTCACGACCAAATAGATCCACATTGATAGTAACCATCTGCTTGCCCGGGTTCATGGACTGGATCACACCGACGGTATCCTTCCAGACGCCTCCGATGACGATCACAGAATCGCCCTCTGCAAAATCTACTACCAAGCTTACTTCCTTGATCCCCAGTGGTCTCATTTCAGCTTCCGTGAGTGGTACCGGCTTGGATCCCGGACCAACAAATCCGGTAACTCCTCTGGTATTTCTAACTACATACCATGTGTCATCGTTCATAACCATATTAATAAGAACATAGCCAGGAAACATTTTCCTCTGAACCTGCTTCTTCGCACCGTTCTTCACTTCAACCACTTCCTCTAAGGGGACGCGGACCTCCAGGATCTGATCCTCCAGATGACGGTTCTCAATGGTCTTCTCGATGTTAGCCTTTACCTTATTTTCATATCCGGAATAGGTATGAACTACATACCAGCATGCCTCTGCCATAAATCACTCTGCCTCCTATAAATTCACCAGGAAATCGACGCCGTACTTGATCAGGATATCCAATACGGCGATGATCAGACCTAAGACGACCGATACAACCACAACTGCAACGGTCTGTCTGGTAAGTGATGTCTTGTCCGGCCAGATTATTTTCTTGAACTCGGCTTTTAAGCCGCTAAACCAACTGGTCTTTGGAGCCTTTTCTGTCTTATTCTCTCCCATTGCTTCCTCACTTCCTCTGCCTGATCCGTTACTTCGTCTCTTTGTGCAACGTGTGTGTCTTACAGAATCTGCAGTACTTTTTTGTTTCCATTCTGTCAGGATGAGCTTTCTTATCCTTCGTCATGTTGTAGTTCCGCTGCTTGCATTCTGTGCAAGCCAGGGTAATTTTCGTGCGCACAACTTCCACCTCCACTTATTTCTAGTTTTAGGCATAAAAAAAAGACCTACTTCCATCGCTAGTCTACTATAGCACAATGAGCCTGCCCGCGTCAATAGTTTTTTATACGATTGGGGCAAAGAAATATTCTTCTACCAGATATTGTGGTCGATGGCCGGAATGCCGGGAGGATTAAGTCTCCTTCCCGGCAAACTGCGTCATATACAGCTTATAATAATACCCCTGCCGCTCCAGCAGTTCCTCATGGTTTCCCATTTCCACCACGCGGCCCTGGTCCATAACCACGATCTTGTCCGCGTCTTGTATGGTGGACAGCCGATGGGCGATGATGAGACTGGTGCGGTTCTCCATCAGGCGCACCATAGCATCCTGGATACGCTTCTCCGTGCGGGTATCCACGCTGGAGGTTGCCTCATCCAGAATCAGGATCTTCGGATCCGCCAGCACAGCCCTGGCGATAGTCAGAAGCTGGCGCTGCCCCTGGGACAACTGCGCTCCGGCCTGTTTTAAGAACGTCTGGTAACGCTTGGGGAGCTTATCGATAAACCTGGCTGAATTGCTCATCTGTGCCGCATACTCAAGCGCCTCCTGGGAAGCCTCGTGGTTCGAGTAGCGGATATTATTTTCAATGGTATCGGAAAAAAGCACTGTGTCCTGCAGCACGATGGCTGTGTTATGCCGCAGGAAATCCCTGCGCAGCTTTCGGATATCCACGCCGTCGATGAGGATCTCACCGGAATCCACCGGATAAAATCGCATCAGCAGGTTTACCACCGTGGTCTTGCCGCTTCCCGTAGCTCCCACCAGGGCGATCTTCTCTCCCGGCTTCACCGACAGATTGAAGTCATACAACACCTGCTTCCCCGGAATGTAGGAGAAGTTTACATGGGAAAAGGTGATCTCTCCCCTGACCTCAGGTAGCTCCAGATCGCCGCTGTTGTCCTCATCCGGCTGATCCAGAAGCTCAAATACCCGCTCCGCACCGGCCACCGCAGTCTGAATGGTGCCGTAGAGCTGTGCGATCTCATTGATAGGCCTTGAAAACTGCTTTGCGTAAATGATAAAAGCCGAGATGACACCCACCGAGATCATACCCTTCCAGGCAAAATATCCGCCGAAGGCCGCCACGATCACAAACCCGATATTGGAGATGCAGTTCATAATGGGACCCATGGATCCGCCCAGAATCTCCGCCTGGATGCTCACCCTGGTCAGTTCATCGGATGCAGCGTTAAATTCATCCATCACATCCCGCTGTCGGTTATAGGCCACAATGGTGCGATATCCTGTGATCATCTCCTCGGAATGACCATTCAGCCGCCCCAGGATCTGCGATCGTTTCCGGTAAACTCTGCGCATGACACCGGAGAGGCACTTGGTCACCACCATGGTGATCACCACTGTTACCATAACGATGAGCGTCAGCTGCCAACAGTAGGCAAGCATCACCGCCACCGTCCCGATCAATGTCAGGACACCGGAAAACAATGACCCCAGGCTCTGGGATATGGTGTTGGAGATATTCTCCACATCATTTGTCATACGGCTCATCACATCCCCGTTGGAATGGGTGTCCAGGTAGGGGATGGAAAGATTGTCTATTTTTTCAAAAAGGTCGTGGCGCATGCGCCGCACGATATTCTGGCTCAGATGCGCCGACAAAAGGGTCTGGGACAAGGTGCAGGCCACGTTGACCAGATACACAGCTAACAGAGTCAGCAGCGTCCGTCCCAAGGCACTCCAGGCCCGATCCAGAATCCGGTCGATGCCGTCTCCCTGAAGTGCAGGCGCAGCCAGTGAGGTCAGCGTCACCAGAACCACCGACAGGAACAGCCCCAGCATCAGCTTCTTCTCCGTCTCAAGATATGCGGCCAGCCGCTTCAAGGTATGTCCCGCATTCTTCGGCTTCTCCACCGGCTGGGCGAACCTTGATCCGGGACCGCCTCTCGGTCCTCGTCCGAAATTCACCTGTGCCGCTGCCGAATGCCTGGTTGATTCACTCATGCGCCCACCTCCTTCTCCGATTTCAGTTGGGAATGATAAATATCCCGGTAGATCTCTGAGGTCGCAAGCAGTTCCTCATGGGTACCGCAATCCACCACTGTGCCGCCGTCCAGCACTGCAATGCGGTCAGCATTCTTGATGGAGGCAATGCGCTGGGCTATGATGATCCTGGTGGTTCCCGGACATTCCCGCTCCAATGCCGCATAGAACTGTGCCTCCGTGGACAGATCCAGGGCATTGGTGGCATCATCAAAGATCATTATCTCTGCATTCTTCAAAACCGCACGGGCGATGGAGATTCTCTGCTTCTGACCGCCGGACAGGGAATGACCGCCCTCCGTCACTATGGTCTGATATCCATCCTTAGCCTCCCGGATAAATCCATCCGCCTGGGCGACCTTCGCCGCTGCCGTCACCGCTGCAAAGTCCGCATCCTTCCTGCCCCAGCGGATATTTTCCTCGATGGGACGGGAGTAGAGTTCCGCCTTCTGAAGAACAATGGCGATCCGCTCCCGCAGCTCATGCAGCCGATATTTGCGGACATCGACGCCGTCCACCAGCACCTGCCCCTCCGTGACATCGTAGAACCGGGGGATCAGGTTCACCAGGGAGGACTTCCCGCTTCCGGTAGCACCGATGATCCCCAGGGTCTCGCCCGGGCGAACCAACAGATTGATATGCTCCAGGATAGCCCTTCCCTCACTGCCGGGGTAGGCGAAGGAGACATCGCGGAATTCGATCTCACCCAGCCCGGCTGTTTCACCGCTCTCCCCGGTACGCTTCTCCTCTGACTGCATCCCGGTTTTACTTTCATGCTCATCATTGCGGACACCTGCACCATCCTCAATGGCCGGTTCGCACTTCAGTACCTCGTTCACACGGTCAATGGAGGCCTTCGCTCTGGTAAATGTCTGGAAGATGTTAGCCATAAAGGTCACACCGTGCAGGATCATGGCCGTATAGGTGATGGCCGCCATCATCTGTCCGGAGGTGATATCGCCGTTATTTCGAGCGGCAGCGCCGCCTACCCAGAGGACCGCCACCACGCAAAGGTTCAGGACAATATTCATGCAGGGCATCATAAAGGCCAGCAGGGACTGTACCTTCAAATTGATGCCGCACAGTGCTTCGTTGCTCTCATCAAATCGTGCAAGCTCGTGCTTCTCCTTCACATAAGCCTTCACCACCCTGGCTCCGGCCACATTTTCCTGCATCACATTGTTCAGACGATCCAGGCGCTCCTGTACAACCGAAAACAGCGGCGTTGCTCTTTTCATAAAGAACACCACGAGAAAGATCACTATCGGAAGTGCGCAGAGCACCACCAGCGCAAACCGCGGCGACTGCAGATACAGGGCAAAGATGCCGCCTAGGAACATGATACTGCTCCGCACCATCCCGCGGACGGACATCATCACCATATTCTGGATCTGCGTCACATCATTGACCAGTCTTGTGATCAGTGATCCTGTGGAAAATGCGTCTGTCTGCTGGGGCGACAGGCTCATGATTCTGGCAAACAGATCCTTGCGCAGATCATTTCCAAACCGCTGCCCCGCCAGGTTGGTGAAAACACCGCAGAGAAGACCGCAGCAGCCTCCGAACAGCACCAGCAGAATCATGCGGACGCCTTCGCTTAGGATCACATCAAGATTCTGCTTCAGCACGCCGTCATCCACGATCGTTGCCATCATGTCCGGCTGGATCAGGTCCATGGCGATCTCGCCCACCATAAAAAGTGGGGCAAGCAGATACCAGAACCAGTATTTCTTCAGATATTTCAGCATTCCTGTTTTATCTCCTATTGTAAACTTACGTTTTACGATACCACATCATTCTTTGAAATGTCAAGAAATCTGGTGAAGCAGCTCCCCGGATAAAACTTTTCTCACACGAACCGGAGGCAACGCCGCGAATAGCCGTGGCTCTATTTAAAAAATTCTTAAGATTCCTGTCATATTATTCTTACTTTTTAGGTCTACAATGGTTTCTGTGAATAGGGAATACGATTTATTTACACCGAAGGAGGATGCAGGATAGAAACGCCATGGCAATCAGCAATTATTCCAGCGAACAAATATCCTGTTTATAATAAAATGAAGAAGAAAAGGATATCTAAAAAAATCATTATTATCATAGGAATCGCCCTGGTGATCTGCCTCGGCTTTATTGCAAACAACGTGATCCACGAGATATTTCCTTATATATCCACCCAGAAGATCACAAGTGAGTATCTGAACCGACTGGATCTTGACGGCTACGACAGGCTCATGATCGTCGCCCACCCGGATGATGAGATGCTCTGGGGCGGAGCGGAGCTTTTGGAGAACAATTATATGGTGCTGTGCATCACACGAGGCTATGACGATGTGAGAAGAGGCGAGTTTGAAGCAGTGATGGAAGCGACTGGCAGCAAGGGCATCATCCTCTCTTACCCGGATAAAATCTACAACAAGCGAAGCGACTGGCGTTTTTGCTCGGAGGATATCACACAAGATATTCAGACGGTTATTAATTATAAGAAGTGGGACAGAGTTGTCACCCACAACGAGGCGGGGGAATACGGACATATACACCACAAGAAGACACACAGCCTTGTGATGGATCTGTACCGTGCCGATGGGTCGAATTTCGGCGAATTTTACGTGTTCGGGACTTATTATAAGAAGAGCGCGATCCCGGAAGGGCTTGATACTCTGCCGGATTCCACGGTGGAGAAGATCAACGAGATCAACAAGCTGTATAAGAGTCAGGAGCGCACCATCACGAAGTTAGGGCATATGATCCCTTATCAGAACCTGACAAGGGTAGAGTGATGGGGCAGGAAGGTGGATTTGTGAAATTTTCCAAATGATGCAAATCGGCTCCGGTACTGGGTTTTGGGCAGTACCAGAGCCTGTTTTATTCTTCGTTCGGCATGAAAGATAGATCATCTAAATTCACTTTTGGAAGCTTAACTTCTTCATCCTTAATGAACATAAGCATATAGATAGGATAATAGATGAGATTATCTTTCACCTCCACATTGTAGTTCGATAATACGAAAGCTTCTTCTATTGAATAATCAGATATCTCCATAATATTGCTGAGAGCAGAATGGCGCTGATAGTTCTTCCCGCTTTTAACTTCTATAGGCAATACTTTTCCTTTGTACTCAATTACAAAATCCAGTTCACCGAACTTTTTGCTGTTGTAATAATACAACTTAAAATTATGGGCTCTCAATTCCTGCGCAACCACATTTTCATATAGAGCTCCATTATTGATATCCTGATTGCCAGTGAGTAACTGCATCTTTGTTGCTCTGCCATATAAAGTGGTCAGCATTCCGACATCCGAAAGGAATAACTTGAACAGACTGCTTTTCTCATTTAACAATAGCGGAACAGCCGGGGCTGCGACATTATACACAGGCAAGGCAACACCTGCGCTTGCCAACCAAATAAAGTTGTCTTCACTGCGTGAGTAGCGAAGCCCTTTCTTTAGGTCGGCAAAATTAAACCGCTTGTTGCTGCTGTTCAATTCTGCGGGGATTAAATCGTATATTTGTGTTAAATACGGTTTCTTCTCCTCAACCTCATAGTGAGTAAAATCTTTTTTGTACTGCACAACAATATCCTCGTGTTCCGCCATTACATATTCCAAATCTCTGGTTTCGCGGAATTTTTCAACAGCAGCAGGCATACCGCCAACGTTCAAATACATATTGAATATTTGCATCATACGTTCATGCACAACATCATTTACAGGTTTTTTCTCCACAAAAGAGCGGTATAATGAGGCACGAAGATTTTCTGAAAAATTGTAAATCTGCAAAAACTCTTCAAAATCAAGAGGATACATTGTGTATGTTTTTAAATATCCTACCGGAGCAGACTTGATGTTTTTTAATTCAACGCCAAGAAGCGAACCGCTGAATACAAATCGAAAAGAACCCTCGTCCACCCAGAATTTAATCTTGGTTGCAAGCTCCTTAAATTCCTGTATCTCATCAAAAAAAATAAATGTTTTACCTTTTTTAAACGGTTTGTCTGCAAAAAGGGATAGGTTGGCAATCATGTCATCAACCGTTTCGCTTTTTGCCAGTAAATCAGCAAGTGCCTGATTTCTCAAAAGGTTAAACTCTATATATTCACAGCCTTCGCTTTCCAACACACTTTTGATAATATAGGTCTTACCAACCTGTCGTGCACCATCTATGAGTAAAGCCTTTTTGCTGTTTCTAATCCATTCACGAATCTTTTGCTCAATTTTTCTACGCAACATACCATTGCACCTCCACTGTGTTTCTATTATACTGCCATCATGACATTTACGCAATAGAATACAGAAGAAAAATGACATTTTTTCCGACAAAATCGGAGTATAATTGACATTTTTTCGATCGCAACAAGATCTTCATTTACCCTTGGATTTGAAAGCCGGACAAAGAATGGAGATAAGGACATGGCATTTCAATACATTATTGTTAGAATGTTCAAGAATGAGCGGACAGAGAGCCGTGAAGAAGAAGGCCAGTAGTAACCTTCCGCGCATCGCCGCAAAGTGTACATAAAATAACCCGGCGGCTGTTACAGCCGCCGATTTGTAATTAAATCTCTCTATAAATACGGCCTCACATCCTCCGCCATGCTCTCCTCGATGCGGATCAGGCGCTTCGTGATATCCTTGCTCTCCTCATCGGCGGCCTTGTACTGGTTCAGATAACGGTTTAAGGACTTCACGCCCATATTGCAGCCGTCTGTCATCAGATCTGCGATGGTCTCATCCGATTCGTTCATCACCAGCTTGGCATTTGTCTTGATCCAGGACATGCTCTTGGCCATAGCACCCGGTTCTTTTCCTTCATCATGGTACTGACTAAGCAGCGTCTGTATCTCCTCATTCAGCATGTCGTGCTTCATTTTACAGTCGTCAAGGCGCCTGCGCAGTGTGTCGTCATGGACATAGTCCAGAACCTCATCGATGGCTGTGACGCCCATCTTGGTGCCCGCATCACATTCCCGCAGCAGTTTTATGGTATCCGGTTCAATCATTGTTGTTGTCAACTCCCTCTGTTATTTTCGAACAGTATGCCCGGGAGCTGCCGCTTTTATTCCATCTGGTTTTATCGCCGTATTTATCCTGTCTTGTTCCGCGTTCCGATCACTCCGCCGCCTTCAATGCCTCTACCATGTCGATCTTCTTGCTCTTTCTCGCCACCATGAGACCTACCGCCAGCGATACGCCAAAGGTGAGAAGAATGCTGACAGAATAGGTCAGCACACCCAGGCAGATCTTCAGCTCGTACTCATCTGCAAGGGTAATCATCAATATCGAGAGCACACCGACACCTGCCGGAAGTCCGATGAGCACACCGATCACCGTGAGCCAGATGTTCTGGCTGATGAGTAACCTGCCGATATGACGATCGCGGAATCCTAAGACCTTCAAGGTTGCCAGCTCCCGGCTGCGCTCCACATAGCTCATCACACCCAGATTGTAGAGCACCACGATTCCCAGAAGCACCGCAGCCAGAACCAGAATCACCACCATCATATTCATAATCTCCATAAAGCCGTCGTAGCTGTCTATGATGGTCTGCTTCTCCTGCTTTCCGGCGATCAGCCCGGAGTTTTCGACCTCCGCGGCAGCCCGGTCTGTGTATATGGCGCTGATATGGTAACTGATATCCGCACGGTCGGCATATGTGTCAGTCATGACGATGGTTTCCGATAAGACTGACCGGAAATAGCCTGCCACCTTTACGCGGTAGGTAGTCTCGCTTCCGTAGGGGGAGATCTCTATGATGTCCCCGATATCCGCCGTATCCTTCAACCGCTGGCAGAGATAGACGCCCTCATCGCCAAGGAGCATTCTGTTGTTATTTCCATCGATAAAGCGGATCTTGCCGTTATCCGCGTGGTACACCTCCATGACAATGGTTTCTCCCCGATAGCTGATGCCGGAGGATGCGACCCAGTCGCCCTCCACGTCCTTTGCCAACGCGATGCTTTCCTCATTTTGCGCTGTTTCGGTGAGATTTATCTTGGTGGTATAATTGCTGATCTCCTTATCAAGAAGACGCATGAAATCAGCCATGGTGTCCTTCATGCCAAGGCCGCCCACCAGCAGGATCATACAGCCGATAATCCCCACCAGCGTCATGGCCGAGCGCGACTTATGCCGCAGCACATCCCGGATATTCCACCGCGTGCCAAAGGACAGCTTCTCCCAGATCCGCAGGCGTTCCCAGACACTTTTCCTCATGGCCTTAGGTGCATACGGGCGCAGGGCATCTGCGGCTGTCCCCCGCAGCATCTTCTTGACGGACAGATAGCTGATCAGGGTCAGAAGCGCCACGGTCAGTATAATCAGCGGCCAGCAGAAGGCCGGCATAACCAGAGCCCAGTCCGGTATATCGAAGTATGTACTCATCATTCCATTTGGACTGATGATCACCGCCGCAATTCCGTAGCCCAACGCAATACCAAGCCCGCAGCCGATAAGCCCGATAACCAGACCATAGGAAGTATAATGCATGAGGATCCGGCGGTCGCGGAAGCCCAGTGCCTTCAGCGTACCGATCTGTGTCTTCTCGTTCGCTGCAATACGGTGCATGGTGGTAACCATAGTCAGCACCGCAATAGCCAGAAACATCACCGGCAGAACAGCGCCCATGGTCTTTCCCTCCTCGGCTTCGCTCTGAGCACCTGCATAAGAGGTATGTTCCTCCTTATCGGTGACAAGGATTGTTCTTCCGAGGGCATCCTTCACTGCCTCCTCCATCTCGGCCTTCTCCAGTTCGGAGCGGACATTGACCTGCGGATAGAAGTCCATACCCAGCGCCTCTTTTAGCTTCTTCGCCGTAATATAGGCGAATCCAAAGGATTTAAAATCCGGCATGAGCTGATTGCTGTCAGCGGTGCAGATCATCATTTCACCGCATTTGATAAGACCAACGATCTCTCCGCTGATTTTAATTCCCTTATAATTCAAGTCCAGCGTGTCTCCGATCTGATAGTCATTCTTCTCTGCGAACTGATCCGACAGCCAGATTCCGTCCGAGTCTTCGTCGTAGGCCGCCCCCTCCATCACCAGCATGGTGGAGACCGTATAATTTTCGGATACATTTAAGGAAACCGCCTTCTTGCTGTCCGCCACATCCACATTTACCGAAAGAAATCTTGTGGCTGCGTCCACACCGGATATCTCCTGGATCTTCTCAATATCCTCCTTGGAGAATCCGGTCTCGTCATACAGGCGGTAGTCCGCATAATTTGTCTTTTCAAAAAAGGAATCGGTATCGACCTCAATACTCTTCCACTCAATATTAAAGCCGAGAAAAACACCTGTGCCGATGGCGATCATAATCACCATGGAAATGAATTGTGCCTTGTAGCTCCATGCCGTCCGGAATAATTTTCGTATCAACATATCACCATTCCACCTCGTCTGCGCTCATGGGATTCTCCTGCTCCTCGCAGGACTTGATCTTGCCGTTTTTCACCCGGATCACGATATCCGCCATTTTCGCGATATTCTGGTTATGTGTAACAATAACAATGGTTTTCCCGTAGTTGCGGGCCATGGACAGCAGAAGCTTTAAGACCAGCACGCCCATCTCCGAATCCAGCGCACCGGTGGGCTCATCACAGAGCAGGATCTTGGGATTCTTCGCCAATGCACGGGCAATGGAAACCCGCTGCTGCTCGCCGCCGGACAGCTCGGATGGGAAGTTCTTCCGGTGATCGGAGAGCCCCACCTGCGCCAGCATCTCCGCTGCGTCCAGGGCATCCGGCGCAATCTGGCGCACCAAAGCCACATTCTCCTGCACCGTCAGCGTGGGAATCAGATTATAGAACTGAAAGACGAAGCCAACCGTAGAGGCACGGTAATCCGCCAGCTCATTGCTGGTCAGCGTGGAGATGTCCCTGCCGTTTACAACGATGGTTCCGCTGGTGGGGCTGTCCAGACCGCCCAGGAGATTCAGCAGTGTGCTCTTTCCGGCACCGCTGGGGCCAAGGATGACAACAAATTTTCCTTCATCCAACGATATGTTCACATTGTCCAGTGCCCGAAGCTCGTGGTCACCGGTGCGGTATATCCGCGTTACATCTTTCAATTCTACGATTGCCATTTTGCATTCCTCCCGGAGTTAGTATATGCTAACCTATTGTTGTAAAAATAAGCAGGCAGCGCTGCTTATTTCAGTTAGGATTGTCTAACCGCTACATATATTACTACAGCAATTTCCATATGTCAAATATTAAATCCAAATGATCCGTCCGACGGTAAAATTAAAATGTCCATTCGGTAAAAATCCGTCCGTTCGGTATAGACGCAGATGTTTCGGTATGATATGCTATGTGTCGGTTAGTGCTGGCTAACTAATACATAGAAAGAGGAATATGCTATGAAAACTGAGAAAAAGAGCTGGACGAGCGCACTTTTCGCCTATGCAGAGGGTGAAAAGAAAAGGCTGGTCCTGTCTGTAATCCTATCGGTCCTGTCCGTGGCAATGGGGCTGATACCATTCTACTGTATGTATGAAGTCATCTGCCTGTTCGTGGCGGGAACAGCGACCGCAGCGTTAATTATCAAATGGTGTCTTTTCGCACTTGTGGTCTATGCTGTGAAGATACTGCTGTTCAGCCTGTCCACCGGAACGTCACACAGTATGGCGTACACGATCCTTGAGGGTCTGCGGCTGCGGCTTGCCGACCGCTTTCTGCACGCGCCGCTTGGCAATGTGGAGAATCATTCCATCGGCGAGATCAAGAACATGATGGTGGATAAGATAGAAAACCTTGAACCGCCCCTTGCTCACATGATCCCGGAGGGTGCCGGACATATCGTTCTGCCGATCGTCAGCATCATCGCCCTTGCCGTCATCGACTGGCGGCTTGCACTGGCATCGCTGGTGACCTTCCCCCTCTCGTTTATCTGCATGGGATTAACCTTTAAGATCAGCGGAGAGAGCTTTGATAAGTACGACAAATCAAGCAGCTATATGAACAGCACCATTGTGGAATATATTGAGGGAATCGAGGTCATCAAAGCCTTTGGCCGCGCAGGCGTTTCCTATGAGAAATACGCCGGAGCAATTACCGACTTCCGTACCTTTGTAGTCAAATGGCTGACATCCACCTTTGTCACCATGAAGCTGAGCTTTGCCCTGTTCCCGTCAACGCTCATCGTCACTCTGCCTGTGGCGTTGGCTCTGGCAAACAGCGGCACGATCACTGCCGCCCAGGCGGCGCTTGCCGTGATGCTTTCCATCTCCATGGTCGGCTCCCTTGCGAAGCTCGAAGTCTTTTCGGAGAATATGCGGCAGGTCAAGTTCACGGTTGAAAATCTTGAAGAATTTCTTGAAATGCCCGAGCTGCCTGAACCCAAGACCCGTGCGGAGGTGAAGCACACCGATGTGGAGCTGAAAAACGTGCATTTCTCCTATACCGGGGATGATAAGGATGAGGTGCTGCACGGCGTGAACCTGAAGCTTCCCGAAGGAGGATTCACGGCGCTTGTGGGGCCTTCCGGCGGTGGAAAATCCACGGTTGCCAAGCTGATTGCCCGCTTCTGGGATGTCACATCGGGGGAGATCACCATCGGCGGCGTAAATGTCAGGGACATGCCGCTGGAACAGCTTTCCGAATACGTCAGCTTTGTCACGCAGGATAACTTCCTGTTCCGCTGCTCACTGCTTGAGAACATCCGCCTCGGCAACCCGAACGCAACCGACGAGGAGGTAAAGGCCGCTGCAAAGGCAGCCCAGTGCGAAGAATTCATCTCCAAGCTGCCGCAGGGTTATGATACCCCTGCAGGCGAGGCGGGCAAACGCCTGTCGGGCGGTGAAAAGCAGCGTATCGCCATTGCACGTATGATGCTGAAAAACGCACCCATTGTCATTCTCGACGAAGCGACGGCATTCACAGACCCCGAAAACGAAGATAAAATTCAGCAGAGCATCGCCGCGTTGACTAAGGGCAAGACGCTGCTTGTCATTGCGCACCGACTTTCCACCATCAAGAACGCCGACAAGATCGTCGTTTTGAAGAACGGTGAGATCGTCGCCGAGGGCAGGCAGGAACAGCTTCTGGAAAGCTGCCCACTGTACCGCGATATGTGGCAGGCGCACATCGGCGCGAAGGCTTGGGCGGTATCTTCCGCCAAAAAGGAGGCATAAACTATGTTCAAGACAGTAAAAAGAATCATTGACTGGTGCGGAGAATTCAAGGGCAAGCTGTATCTGGGTTTTGTCATGACCTTCTTCTCGCACATATTTACGGCCATGCCGCTGGCTCTTGCCGCCTACACGGTTGGGCTGCTGATAGAGTCCGGGAGGAACGGTACGACATTTGACACATCATGGATCTGGAAAAGTATTCTCATTCAGGCCGTCCTCGTATTCTTCCGCTTCCTGTTTGACTACTTCCGGGCACGCCTGCAGGAGCCGATCGGCTACCAGCTCACCGCCCGCGACCGTCTGGCTGTGGGCGACGCATTAAAGCGAGTCTCCCTCGGCTATTTTCAGCAGGTCAGCACCGGCAATATTTTAAGCTCCATCACCACGGGACTTTCCACGCTTGAGGGAATGGGTATCCGCATGATAGACAATTTCGTCGGCGGATATCTGAACTTCCTCGTTATCTTCATCTGCCTTGCGGTGTGCAGTCCCCTGACGGCGCTCATTGCGCTTGCAGCCGCTGCTCTGTCGCTGTGCTTTATGCTCATTATCTCTCATTACAGCCGCATCAACGCCCCGGTTGAGGCACAGGCAAATAAGGATATGACAGGCGCGGTCATTGAGTACGCCCGCGGTCTTGCGGTGGTCAAATCCTTCGGCAAAGCGGGCGCGTCCATGGAATCCGTCACAAAGGCCATCGACGACAGCAAAAAGATCCACTTGAAGATAGAGTGGGGCTACATCCCCGGCAATGCCTTGCACCTGCTGGCACTGAAATGCGGCTCGGTCGGTCTTGCAATGGCTTCCTGCCTAATGTGCCTTGCCGGGCAGATGGAGCTTCCTGTTATGTTGATGTTCGTGTTCTTCTCATTCAGCATTTTTGCAAGCCTTGAACCCATCAGCGACAGCGCCCACACACTCGGCGTCATCGACGATGCCATGGATCAGCTTGACGCGCTGAAGGGCGAGAACTTCATCGACGCAGACGGCAGGGATATCAAGCTTTCCCATTTTGATATTGCGTTTAAAAACGTAGATTTCGGCTACGATTCCCATCAGGTGCTCAAGGATGTCAGCTTCCGAATCCCCGAAAAGACCTCGACGGCTATCGTCGGTCCCTCCGGCTCCGGCAAGACAACGATTTGCAGCCTGCTGGCAAGATTTTATGACCCGCAGTCAGGCAGCATCTCGGTGGGCGGTCATGATCTGAGGGAATTCACCTGCGACAGCCTGCTTTCCAATATCTCCATGGTATTCCAGAATGTCTATCTGTTCAACGACACGATCCGCGCCAATATCTGCTTCGGCAAGCCGGACGCCACCGAGGAAGAAATGATAGACGCTGCAAAAAAGGCCCGCTGCCACGATTTTATCATGGCACTGCCGGATGGCTATGATACCATTGTAGGGGAAGGCGGCGGCACGCTCTCCGGCGGTGAAAAGCAACGCATTTCCATCGCCCGTGCGATTCTTAAAAATGCGCCGATCATCATCCTGGACGAAGCAACCGCAAGCATCGATCCCGAAAACGAGCACCTCATCCAGCAGGCGATCTCCGCGCTGACCCGCGGCAAGACGATCATCACCATCGCGCACCGTCTGGCAACAATTCAAAACGCAGATCAGATCCTTGTGGTCGATGACGGCCGGATCGCGGAAGCCGGAACACATGACGCATTGATCCGGGAAGAAGGACTCTACAAGCGCTTTACCGAGATCCGCGAAAAGGCCGAGGGCTGGCGGATACAGGGAATGTAAAGCTGACCGGATGCAGACTTGCCATCTTAAACTGTAAAATTTAGATATTCCTTATATTCATAAAAGCTGTTGCTGGTTAGCCGCAACAGCTTTTGCATCTAAACTATCACCATTTTTTAATGTCTGATACCAAAGATAGGTTGTATCCCACAAAAAATAATCATTTTAAGTGACATAAATTTCAAAAAATAGAAATTTCTTCCTAAGAAGCAGTTTTTCCTTGACGGAACTATGGCTTTTCTTTTATCATATATTTATAGCAGATTTCACAAAGCAGATTTGTCAAAGGAGTAACTGAACAGCATGTTTTACAAATTAGATTTGTTAAGGGAACATTTGAACAACATAGCAACGTTGACGAAAACCTCCATCACGATTTACGATACCAATATGGAAGCGATAGCCTATTCCGAAAATTTCTCCAATCCAATATGTAACGCGATCAGGGATCGTTCGAAAAAAAACTGTCTGCTTTCTGATAATTTTGCAAAAACAAACTTATCCTTTACAGAGCCTTATTCTTACACCTGTCCGGGAGGATTTACGGAGACGATCATTCCACTTCTCGACAACAATTATACTTATGGCTACTGTATCGTTGGACAATACCGTCTGGAAACGAATCTGTTTCCGGAAAAATTTTTTCAGGATTTTTGCAATAAATATGATCTTTCACTAAGCAATCTGAAAGAAAAATGGATATCGATCGCGTCTTACACACAGAATGAAGTCTGTGCATTGCTCTCCATTGTACAAGTAATATTGCAATATTCTAAAGAACAAAATATTTTCGGCTCGAACCATTCAGAACTTTTTGCCTGCATCAACGATTTTATCGATGCAAATTTGGACAAACCGATTACCATAGAAAATCTGTCGGAAAATTTTTATCTTTCAAAACAACAATTATACCGTTTATTTCAGGAAAGCGTGCAACAGACGGTAAAATCTTACATCAACAACAAACGGTTAGATAAAGCAAAATCACTGATGATGCATACCGAAACGCCGCTCCCCATTATAGCGGAGTCGGTCGGATTCAAGGATTTTAACTATTTCATCAAAAAATTCAAAGCACGGGAGCATTGCACGCCGAAGCAATTTAAATTGTTGAGCAGAAAAAGTTCCTGAAAACCAAGGCCAAGCTTAATGTAACTATTTCAACCCATGTATTTCTTCTTGTAGTTTTTCAAGAAACCCAAGAATTTCCTCAAACTCTGGTATATTCCCATATATCATATTCCTCATTGCCTGATAGTCCTCTTGCAACGCATTAAGCACTGCTCCTCTTGGCAGAAGTTCAATACCGCCCACGGTTGCTGTTTCATAATGAGCACCCTTGGCATAATAAAACTTTTGCTTAAAAGCAACATCTTTTTCCAATAATTCTTTTCTTTCAAATGCACTTTCTTTTACCCACGAATTACCCAAGTTATACACATCATATAAGTGCCTTGCGTATCTGGCAGGCAATGCTTTTCCTTCCGGGAAATTTGCAATCTTATGTAATATGGTTAGTTTTTCCCAGAAAGTTCTCTCAGCATCAATGGTAAGAACCGATGTCTCCTTTTGTGAAAATATATCCGGATATTTTTCAGCTGTAAATGGAGTTACTGTTGTCTCGTGAGATGGTATCCATTCTGCCAATGGGCCAATTTCCAATCTTACACAAGAACGCAAATACTCTGCTTCAAATATCTGCGGATAATAAAAATTAATCACCATCTCATCTTCTGTATCAACTGAAATCCATCCTCCGTCCCCCAGTTTTTCTTTCATTTCTACATTCAACTGAGGAACCAATTCCTCTTTATAAAATTTTGCTGCTTCAGCGTTAATCTGCTTATTGAATATATCCTGCTTGGTTTTTGACCTTTCTTCCCAAGGATTTATCTCGTCATTAATGATTTTTCTCCAATCCAAAATCAAATCTATATCCTCGGAAAATCTTTCAATAACATGGTACGATTTAGATAAACTTGTACCACCTTTGAAAACAAATGCATTCTTATACTTACAATCATGAAACAGATGATCCAGCATAAAACACACCCAAAAGTCTTTCTCTATCATATTGGGCTGTATTCCCATAGAAATTGCAGTAGCCTGGAACAATTCTGTTCTATCCTTTATCTGTAATTTAGCAACTTCTTTCATTATTTAGCACACACCTTTCTGATCACCGCATATATCCATTCGCTCACACCCGTTGCTTCCTCTAACATCTTTTTCTTCTCCGCCTCAGGCAGTCTATTTCTCAAGCTCAAGATAATACCGTCATCAATCCGCTCTTTTCCCAAGGTCTTTAGTGCCTCAACAACCAAAGTGGTTGTCTCAGACATAAATGAAATCTCTCTGTTCGCACGGTGTTTAAAAGACAGTATAATATTATCCCATGAAAATTTTCTATAAGGTCCGTCACTGATATAGGACCAGACAACCGGAACCTGTGTAGATAGTCCCAGCTTATTTAATGCTACGTCTCCGCATGGAGCAATGCTCCAACGAAAACTTCTGGCAATAGCATATGCTATCACATCGGGATTTGCAGGGATATATTCTTTAAGCAACTTACTATACACCGGCTTTTCATACACTCCATCCATAATTCTCCGTATACTCTTTTCTTCAACTTGTCTTCCAAGACATTTTCTAACAGTTGTTGTTGTCGCAATATCGGTAAAATCTGATGTCAAAAATACCGCTCCCGGTTCAGCCAACTCTATTCTCTTCTTTATTTCTGTATATATGCCACTTGCCATAAAACCACTCTCCTTGTTTTGTCACGATAATTATATAATAATCGTGACAATTTTTCAACCTGTTTTTTACTTTTATATATTAAGCGGAGAGGAACCGGATGACAGGCATAAAAAACAGCCCGATGCGGTTTCGGAGATTTCCCGACTCTGCACCGGACTGTTTTGTGTTGATATTTCGTTACTTTTACAGCTTCCAGCCCACGGTCTGTTTCTTGCCGCCGACGAAGTCGGCATAGATACCGGGCTGTGCGATCAATTCCTCGTGCCTGCCCTGCTGCACGATACGGCCGTGGTCGATAACCAGAATCTGATCGGCATGACGGACGGTCTTCAATCGATGAGCGATCATGATGATCGTTTTATCGCGGGTCAGCGCTTCGATGGCCTTTTGCAGACGGTCTTCGTTTTCAGGGTCTACATTCGCGGTGGCTTCATCCAGAATGACGATGGGCGCGTTTTTCAGCATGGCCCGCGCGATGGAGATGCGCTGCTTCTCGCCGCCGGAAAGGCTTGCGCCGCCTTCCCCGATCACGGTCTGATAACCATCGGGCAACGATTCAATGAAGTCATCGCAGCAGGCGGCTCTTGCCGCCGCCACAACCTGCTCGTGGGTGGCGTCCGGGCTGCCGAACTTGATATTGTTCTCGATCGTATCAGCAAAAAGGTACACGTTCTGGAACACCACGCTGATTTGGCTCATCAGCGATTCCAGCGTATAATCCCGCACATCATAGCCACCGATCTTCACGCTGCCGTTGTCGGTATCCCAAAAACGGGCGATGAGGTTGCAGAATGTGGTCTTGCCGCTGCCGGAGGGTCCGATCACCGCCGTGGTGGTCTTATCCGGCAGAGTCACGGAGATATCATGCAGGATCGGCTTTTCCTCATAGGAGAAATCAACATGGTCGAACACGATGTCGTGCTTTTCCGGTGAGAGTGCCTTGCCGTTTTCATCCATGCGCGGCATATCCTCCGTCTCAACCGTGCGGTCGATGGCCGCCGCCGTCAGGCGCAGCATGGAAACACCCATACCGAAGGCTTTGATCTGGTTAAATACGAGGAAGGACATCACCAACACCATCAGTGCGTTGGCAATGCTCATTGTGCCGTTTATCCGAAGAAGCACAGCCGCCAGCATCATGCCGACACTTGCAATTTGCAAAACTGCCTCCTGCAAAGCGGTGTATGGGGTTAGGATCTGCTCGACCTGTTACTGCGGCGGTTGTATTCCAGTGCGCTTTGCAGCTTTTTATCGCCCTTTACCATGTAAAATTACAGAGTTAATTACAGCTTCAGGTTCGACAGCTCCGCTCAAAGAACTGTGACGATCCCGGCTGTCAGCGCAGCGATTGCGGCAAACAGAGGGATACCGCGCACAAATGACCCGATGTGCTTGCCGGGGTCTTTGTAGTATTTCTTCTCCGGCAGGAACGAGAAGCGAATGCGCTTCGTATTGCGCCACCAGAGAAGATCGATCACCAGAAGGTCAAAGAGCCCCAATCCTTCTCCAAATACAAGGAAGTACCAGAATGCCGACCAGTAACCATCCAGCCCCAGGATGCTCTTGAAAATCAGCCCCAGGATCGAAAACACAACCGTAAAAAGGACGAGATTACTCAGCAGAATGGTAAGCACAGATTTTGCTTTCGGAACAGATCCTGTCAGTTGCGGATGGTTTCGCACACGTTCCTGAACCTCGTCGGGGTAGGAACGCAGACCAATCAGGTTTTTCTTATCCGTTCCGGTGCCAAGAAAGCAGATCCCCCAATACAAAAAGTAAAATGCGATTGCAATAATAATTTTCATGATCTCTCCTCACTTCCGATCAATTACGACTTCTTATGCTTTTTTCTTTTTATATCCGCAGTCACAATACGGACCGCCTGAGGCAATGGTATACTCCCGCACAAAGTTCGTTACACCACCCGCCTCGCTCATGGTGTAGTCGAGATGGCACAAAGCCGGAGTGAGGTCATAAAGGCCCAGCTTTTTCATCAACACGCAGATGCCGCACTTGGTAAATCGTCCCTCATAACCGCTGCCGTCGGGGTATTCGTAATAATCCATATTCCACGAGTACGGATTGCGGTCGGCAGCTTTCAGAGCTGCGGTCGCTTTCATGCCCGCAATGTCCTTTTCGGTGAATTTTCTCTTTCCGCTCTTGCGACAGAACCACCGCATGGGCTTTGTCATCATGGAATTGGCATAATATTCCGTCAACGGCTCTACCTCCGGCCGCTCCGGCATGGAGAGGATGAACGCACCGATCATGGCACAGTTGACAATGTTCATTTTGAAACGGTCGGCCTTTTCAAACTCCGGCAGCCCGGCAATGATCTCCTTGTATTTCGGTTTTGCCTTTTTTGTTATCGCCTTCGCCACGGCTGCGTCATAGCCGAATACGGCGGTAAGCTGCTCTCGAAACGATTTTGCAAACAGCGCCCACATTCCCATGGGCATTCCGATGTACTTCATTCTGCATTCCTCCTGCTTCTTCCTTATTTATTCCTCCTGTACCCTGCCTCGTCGCGGTATTCCGGGTGCTCTTTCAGATACGGATCCCGATCGCCGCAGATCGTATAGTCGCATTTTTCCCCATTTGAACAGGTGGTTTTGCGCACAAGACGGGCGTGGATACACTCCATTGCCTCAAAATCGGGATTGCACAGGGCAGGCATGACCTCTAAAAGCCCATGCTTTTTGGCAAACTCCGCCGTCGGGCAGGCAGTGAATTCATAGTAGATGGGTTTTTCCTTGTCAAACGAACCCACATTCATTTGGAAGTCGCCCCATTTGTCGCACTGCTTTTTGGCGTTTTGGAAAGCCTTGTACATCAGCTTTTTGAAAAACGGCTTGTTGCAGTCCACAAATTTCATTTTCCGAAATGCACCAAGGAACAGATTGCCCTCCATCTCCTCGATCTCGGCAAGACTCGTGACCTCCTTGCATACCACATAGTAGGCCATGAGTGCAATGCAGTCATAGTTGCCACCCTTGCCGTTGTGAAAGTTTTCCTTTCCGCCCAAATCCGTACGCCAATCAGACAGAAAGTCTACATACTGCTGCTGAACCCGCTCCCACACAGCCTCCCGCTCACCCTGCGGATAATGCAGTGCGATCTTTTTTTGTATTTCTTTTTTGCAGGGCTTTGTGTACAACACATGACAGGTGCGGTCAAATTGTAATTCATTATCCTTCATAGCATTTTCTCCATAAGTAATGGTTAGGACGCACTAACCGTCGTGTTTTTGAAAAGCTGCCCCGCGGCAGCTTCTCGCTTTATGGAAATTATTGTAGCACCAAAATTTCTGCTTTTCAATAGAAAATGGAAATTTCTGCAGATTGAAAATCCGAATTCCGGAAAGCGGATAACGCGAAAAGCAATCGTCTGATAGGTCAAAATCCGTCCGTTTGGTATAGACAGGAACAATTTATCATGATATACTATGCGTTAGTTAGTAGGAACTAACCGCTTGATTACAAAGACTGCAGGATGATATAAATGCTTTTTCAGAGAGGTCATGCCGATGGATACATCCAATACATTTGAAAATGAAGGGGCGATTTTGCTTGCGCAAAGCGATGGCTGCGCGGTATGGCAGTTCCGCAACGAAACCGGAGACGGAACGATGACGACCTACGACATATTTCCCGGTGTGATGCTGACTTTCAACGATTTCCACATGGAGCGTTACGACAGCAGCTATGTGCCCGACCGTCGGATCCTTGCGATCGACCACTGCCGTGAAGGACGAATGGAATACTCCGCCGGAGACGGCATGGTGGCCTATACGGCAGCAGGAGATATGAAGCTGGATCTGCGCGTGCAGCATACCGGAACCTTTCACTTTCCGTCCTGTCACTATCACGGACTCACGGTCGCATTCGATCTGGATATCATCAGCCGGTCGCTGCCGGACGAGGTCAAGGACTTTCCCGTAACACCGGAGGAGATCATATCTCGTTTTTCGCTGGGCCGTTATCCCCGTGTGCTACACGGCGTGGAAGGGATGGAGCATATTTTCGGCGAGATGTACCGGGTGCCGGAGAAGATCCGTATCCCCTATTTCAAGGTGAAGATTTTGGAGTTATTGCTTTATCTTGACGCCATGACTGTTCCGAAGGACGAGGACGAACCCCCGTATTTTTATAAGACACAGGTAGAAAAGGTCAAGGCTGTCAAGCGGTTTTTGACCGCGCATATTTCGGAAAACTTCACACAACAAGAGTTGTCCCGCCGCTTTGACATTCCGATGACCCCGATGAAAACCTGTTTTCGCTCTGTCTACGGCGAGGCAATCGGAACGTGGCTGACAAATTACCGTATGAATCGGGCGGCGGAGCTTTTGATAAAGGAACGGGATATGATCATTGCCCAGGTCGGCAGCCACGTCGGGTATGACAATGCCGGAAAATTTACGGTTGCATTCAAAAGAATCATGAAACTGACTCCGTCGGAATATCGGCGAGATTTTTCCAAGGTTGCTGACTGAAAAAAGAACGGCCGATCCGGCCGTTCTTCCTTCTTCTATCATCAAATCCTTACAGCATGGCAATCGCATCCGAGATCGTCTTCTCGTAGGCCTCCTTGCCATACTTGTCTACTTCCGCTTTATTCTTCTCCCCGTGGGTGAGACAGCCGGCACCGCCGATACAACCGCCGATACAAGCCATACCTTCCACGAAGTTGGCATCCAGCATATTCTTGCGCTTTCTAAGCAACGCCACCTTGCAGGCCTCGATGCCGTCGCAGGGCAGAGCCTTCAGATCGAAGTCGGTAACCCCGTGCTCCTTTAAGCCCTGCGCCACTGCGTCGGAAAGTCCGCCGCTGCGGGCGAAGATACGTCCGTAGTAGGAAGCGTTGTCCAGCACATCCTCCTCCAGTGTCGTAATGTCGATATCCTTGCTGTCATAGAGGGCCTGCAGTTCTTCGAAGGTGATGACCACATCCACATATGGCCTTACCGCTTCCTTCTGAACCTCCGCCTTCTTCGCCGTACACGGTCCGACGAATACTACCTTACAGGGAGCTTCATGCTCCTTGATGTATTTCGCGATGGCCGCCATCGGGGACGGATTATGCGATACAAACGGCAGCAGATCCGGGAAGGACTTCTCAATATAGCTCACAAATGCCGGACAGCAGGAGCTGGTAAGGAAGCCCTTTTCAACCAGTTCCTTGGATTCTGCGAAGGCCACCATGTCGGCACCCAGTGCGGCCTCAATCACCGTGTGGAAGCCTAACTTCTTCATACCGGAGACCACCTGCCCCAGCTTGGCATACGTAAACTGGCTGGAAATGGAAGGTGCCACAACGGCAAACACTTTATATTTATTGCCATTTTCGCTCTTTTTCAAGATATCGATAACGTCCAGAATATAAGACTTATCCATAATGGCTCCGAAGGGGCATTGATATACACAGGCTCCGCAGGAGATGCATTTCTCGTTGTCGATGGCCGCGGCCTTATTCTCATTCATGGATATCGCCTTGATCTTGCAGGCATTCTCGCAGGGACGCCGACGGCTGATAATGGCTGTGTAGGGGCAGACTCTGGAACAGGCTCCGCACTCCTTACACTTGGTCTTGTCGATGTGCGCCACATGATTCTCGTCAAAGGTGATGGCCCCAAATCGGCAGGCATCCTCGCACCGATGTGCCAGACAGCCACGGCAGGCGTTGGTAACTTCATAACCACCCATCGGGCATTCATCGCAAGCCGTCTCGATTACCTCGATCACGTTAGGATTGCTGGGATCTCCGCCCATAGCGAGCTTCACGCGATCCCCAAGAATTGCACGCTCCTTGTATACACAGCAGCGCATGGTAGGCGTATTGCCCGGAACAATCTTCTTCGGAATATCCAGCACTTCCTCCAGCAGCGTGTCATTCCACGCCAGCTTCGCAACCTCGCGCAGAACTTTATATTTCAAGTGCTGAACCTTTGTATCAAATTTTCTCATAGCATCCTCCTTATATATTGTATGTGACAGTTCAGACGCACCATTCGCAATGGCTGAACTATCTGTTAGAAATAGCTTAATTTTACCCGCTTACCCATCTGCTTTAAGCAAGTGGAAAGCTCTTCTACCAGGTTCATTTTAATGTTGAAGTTGATGGGCAGATCCGGATTCTGGTGCGCCGGGTTGACCGCTCTTCCAACAAAAAAGTTAATGTCGGTTGCCTCTTCAAACAGCAGGCGGCAGATCATGGACGCTCCATCTCTGGCAAAGCCCCAGTGTTCATACAGCTCATTGCTGCCAAGCGCATCCTTGGCGTACTCAATGACCTTGTTGATGGTGATGACACCCTCCGTCACCAGATCCACACCTTCGATGGTCGCGATGGGCGGCACGTCACTGCTCTCGAAGCTCAGGCTGGCCCGCAGTGGCTTACCCAGGTACTTGGCCGCAATGGAGGAAGTGGTTCCGCCGCAGATGATATGCTTTCCCTCCTTGGAGAAAAACAGGGACATCATACGGTCGCAGTCATCCCGGTTCCTGGGCGGACCGAACAGCAGATTCATTGGCTCCCTCCGCCGCACCTTGATGACACAGGCGGTGGCATCATCGCCGGGATGATAGCCATACTGTTTATCACACTCGTCCACCAGCATGGTAGACAGGGTCTTCGCCGTATACCCGGCGACAGCGACGGTCTTCATGAAGTCCGCGATATCCTCCCGCTTCCAGCCGAAGTTATAGGCGATGCCGATTCCGGCATGGGAACATCCGTCGCTCATTGCGATAAAGATATCGTTCTCCTGCAGCTTGATGACCGACTGGTAGATCTTCTTACCGTCAATATTCAGCTCTGTCCTTGGATACTCGTAATTCTCAAAATCCCTAAGCAGGATCACCTGGGGATTGTCATATTGAATCAGCTCGGCTGTGGTGTTGTCAATCAGGTGAATGATGGTAAACGTGGAATACGCCACACCACGCACGGAGCAGATGGGAAGTGTCGCGGCAATGGTGGCAACACACTCCTCCAGTGGCAGGCCCTCCGCCATCATCGTGGAGATGATCTTGGAGGTCAGCGTGGACAGGATACTGGCCTTCACGCCGCTGCCCAGACCATCCGCCAGCACAATGACTGTGGAATTTTCATTCTGTTCCACGATATCCACATGGTCCCCGCAGAGCTGCTCACCCTCGTGATTGATACTTTTCCAGCCGATGTCGGTACATAGGTTATTCATCGCCGATGGACTCCTTTAGTTTAAAAAGCGCAATCTTTGTTTCCGCGGCAGTCTCGCCCAGCAGAGAGGCAATGTCCTGTACGATACGCATCTGCTTGTCAACTACCCGATCCGCGATCTCCACGGTCTGTCGGCTGATACGCTCCTTCTTCGCCCGTACAAGCTCCTCCTCGGTCACATCCCGCAGGATGCCCACCAGCAGCCGATACTCCTTATCGTAAACAATGGTTTCTTCCACATATTTCTCATATTCCGCAAGATATACCTGTTTATTATGTATATCCTTGCCTGTGCCTAATACCTCCAGGAAATCGGAAGGCTCCATCACCCGTACCACCTGGTCGCCCAGTATATCGGAGGCCCGGCGGATATTTAAGATCTTCTGGGCCGCCTTGTTGATCTGCTGCACCTCCATCTTCTCATTCAGCACGATAAGACCGTTGGGCGTATTGCGGGAGATGGTATCTGAGAAGCTCTCCGCCTTGTCCTTTAAGTACGGAAGACACATGGATATCTCCGCCTTGCCCTGATAGATGGCAACCGCCTTCTCACGGCAGGTATTATAACCGCAGGAGCCGCAGTTCAGCTCATCAGAAGGCTTCACCTTACCCATCTGGCGCAGAATCTCACGGATCTCACTCTCAGTGGGCGGCTGAAGCTTCCGGTCTATGACCTCGAAGGTCTTCTGCAGGCTCAGAGGATCCGGCTGCTCCACCGGGAAGTCCTTCTCACCGGCATACTGTGCCACGGCCATGTAGTCCTGAACCGGTGATCGGTGGAACTTCTCCATAACCGGGCCGCCGATACAGCTTCCTACGCAGGCCGACATTTCGATAAAGCAGTGATGGATCTTGCCGCTCTCGATATCCTTCAGTGCAGCGATACAGTTGCTGGTCCCGTCAATAGCCATATACGTGTAATGTGGATTGTCCTGCGCCATGGTCTTTAGGATACCTCCGGTGGTCGGGAAGAAGCGGGCACGGCTGTTCTCACAGTCATCCGCCCTCTGCTCCAGTTCCACATGCTCCGCCTTCAGCCAGGCTGTTAGCTCATCAAAGGTCAATACCGCATCCACATACCCCTGATAATGCTGTGCCTCGTCCTTTTTCGCCACACAGGGGCCTACAAAAACCGTCTTGGCATTGGGATAGCGGCGCTTGATATCCTTACAGTGTGCCTGCATGGGCGAGAGCACATCCGCCAGATACGGAAGCTGTGCCGGGAAATTCTTCTGGATCAGCAGGTTTATGGAATGACAGCAGGAGGAGATGATGACATCCCTGGTCTCCTCATTGATCATCCGCTCATATTCCTTCTTCACAATGGTGGCTCCGATAGCGGTCTCCTCCACATCGTAGAAGCCCAGCTTCTTCACTGCCTCGCGCATAGCTTCTATGCCGACGCCTTCATAGTTTGCCACAAAGGACGGCGCCAGACTTACAAATACCGGATCGCCGCTCTGTAAGAGCACCTTCGCCTTCTCCGTCTCGTCAACGATCTGCTTGGCATCCTGGGGACAGACAACAAAGCACTGCCCGCACAGGATACACTCATTTCCAATGATATATGCCTGATTGCCGGAAAAACGGATGGACTTCACCGGGCAATGGCGAATGCACTTATAGCAATTCTTGCAGTTGGATTTTTTCAATGTCAGGCAATCCATTCGATTATCTCATCTCCTTCTTGAGCGGCTGTAACACCTTCTCATCAAAAAATGTCTGGAAGCTCTCCGGCGTAATTCCGGGATAAACAGTGTCGTCAATGGTGATGGACACGCCCTCCCGGTTGCACTGCCCGGTACAGAAGCTGCCTGCTAAAGTGATCTCGGTATCGAGCTTATGCTCCGCAATGGCGGCCTGGAACAGCTCTACCAGTCGTTCAGAGCCCTTTAAATGACAGGATGAACCTACACATATCTGTATTATCATAATTCTTAAACCTTTTCCAAAATATTTTTTGTGAAAAATTCTTCTACGGTATCGGGCGACACAGAATGAAACTGTTCATCCACATTCACGCAGACGCCCTCTTGACATTTTCCCATGCAAAAAGTTCCCCCCATGTCTACCTTGTCGGCAATGTCATGCTGACGGATCAGGGATTGTAACTGCTCCACCACCTGGCGGGAGCCCTTGATGTGACAGGATGAGCCGATGCAAACGGTAATCTTCATTGATTCGTCCTCCTTCTCTTATTCTCTCTTAATTCGCTGCGTGGATCCAGGTGCGCATGAATTCGCGCTCAGCCGCATTTCCCTTAACGGAATGGGCAGCTGCCACCAGCGGTATCCATTTCTGGACATATTGTTTCTCAGTGTTGCTCTTCTCGCAGAACAGATCCAGATATTGTTCGGCTCTGTCTCTGCCTTCGTTTATGCAAAACAGCATGTAAGTGCGCGCTGCATCTGCGGAAGCGTTGCCTCTGGTCGCGTGGGACCAGTCAAGAATACAGGGGGTGCCATCTTCCATTATGACAATGTTGGACGGGCGGAAATCCCCATGGCAGATCTTATAGTGCTTCGGCATGGTCATGAGACTGGCATGCAGACTGTAACGAACCGTAGCCGGAAGATCCGTCGCACAGATCTCCTGCGTCATCTTGTCCTTCAACCGGGTCAGCATGGGACATGTCTTTCCCTGCACCTGCAGCTGGAGATCCACAAACTGCTCCAGATATTCATCCTTCTTCTCCGGCGATTCCTCCATAAGCTGTCCCAGTGTCTTGCCCTGGACGTATTCATACACGATCGCCCATTTTCCTTCAAGCACAGTTACCTCTAAAAGCTTCGGTACAACAAGCCCGGTCTCTTCTATGCGCGCCTGATTCAACGCTTCGCTTAAGATATCCGCCGTAGAATATTCTTCATTGAACACTTTGCAGCAGCGCTGGCCGTCCCGATAGACTGTCTTGTTGTTTCGAACAGCAATAATCCTGTCCAAATTCATGTCTACTCCTCCTTGTTCTTTATCGTTAATTTTTTAACAATCTTTTTCCACTATATATAAGAAATATAACTCATATTCTGTCATATTGCAATATTCAAAAGGATTGTTTTAAATCTTGTGCAAACAGTTCAGCCAGACCGAAGAAGGACGATAAACTGTGCTTGCACAAGTTTAGAGGACTGATGACGGTCTGAGGGAACGCCCGATCATGAGCAAAGTTAGCTGCAAAGCAGCGAGAAAGCACCGTAGGTGCCTTTGCGAATGGGCGTGGGCTGAACTGTTCAGCCAGACACCGGAGCAGCCTACCAATAAGTGCTGGTGCTCCAAATGCTGCGCCGACAGGCACTAAGTCTTACGAAATCCGAAAATAGCAGCCGCTGGCAACTCGAAAAATAGGCCTGATGCCTATTTTTCTCAAACATTTACCAGTCTAAAATTTCCGCTTGGAATGCGGAAATTTTGCTACTATTTTCGGTTTCCGTAAGCCCAAGTTCCTGTACGGCTCGCGAAAGTCGCACCTGCACTTACCGGTAGGCTACTCCGGCTGATCCATGCCAAACTATGTAGCGTGTCACAGCTTTTCACTGCACAGCCGCTTTGGAAGGGGCGTTTCTCTAAGCGAACCTTTTAGCAGAGGCGTCCCTAGCGGAGATGAAATCCAGCCCTTACGGAGACTTAGGCGTGAGGGCCACACCCCGAACGTCTTAGTCGCAGTTAGGGATTAGTTCATCGGAGCGTTGCCTCCAGTTCGCGTGAGAAATGTTCCTTCCAGAGAGGCGTTCGCATAGCTGTGACACTATCTAATACCAGGCTACCCCATCCTCGCATCTGCCGCCGAAATTGCAGCGATGTCATCAATTCGAATCCTGCTCTGATCCTGCATAACGACAACACGTTCAAAATCATCGATCCGTCTCACAATTCCGATCACCGTAACATAGGTTCCGCCAGCCTTCCTCTCATCCGGGACAAAGTAGGTGACCGTCACCTCCGGCCGTTCCTTGATATGCTCCTTAATCTCCGTCAGCTTCGCACCTATTGCTGCCTTCTCCTCTTCGGAAAGCTCCATCTTCTGTTCCGTCAGCCTTGCCGCCTCTTCCACGGCAGCGTCATATCCGGTCAACGCTGCAAAGGGCGAGAACTGAGCCGCGCGGTCATGAAGGGTCATATGCGGTCTTGTCCCGGATTGATGATGAGGCAGATGAATGATGTCGTCATAGCGGTGCATATCTCTCTCTTCTGTCATTGCCGATTCTCCCTTCCTACGCCTTATGACCGCCGATCTGCTCATTCCGTTCTATGGCGGTGGCGCCCTCCTGAAGATTCATGCCCCTAACGATGGCATTTTTCCCATATTTCTTCTTGATATCCAGCAGCGTATTCTGTATACGCCGCTCCCGCTCCAACGCTGCCTCTTCTTCGGCCTGCTGTCTCTGTATGGCCTCATAATCGGTAAAGAGATCCAATTGCTGAAATTCCTGCTTTCGTTCCACCGACCGCTCGTCCACCACATGATTCGCCACTAAGGTAATCCTTCGGACAAGCAGATTTTTGTCCACAATACGGTCATATAAACCGGACACTGCGTCCAGAAGCAGTGTGGAGGAAGACGTCTGCCGCTTGAGATTCTCCGTCCCATGGGCGTGCTTCGGTACGCTGCGGCCATAATGATCCACGGTAACGGCTCCCTTGTATCGTTTCCGTCTGCCCGGATCTGTCAGGTTCTCGATATCATATCCCACGGTCAACACAAGCTGGTCTGTCACCAGCCCCTTATCTACCAGATCCAAGGCAAGGGCATCCGCCATTTCACGGGCAACGACCCGCGCCATCTGAGCCGTATACGGACACTGTAATACCTGGCCGGAGCTTATGCTGTTGCTCTCCGGTTTATAGGCCTTTATATCGGATATCCCACACGGCTCCCAGCCCCAGGCGTGATCGATGAGCAGCTCCGCATTGATTCCAAACAGCTTATAGAGCAGCTCCTCGTTATAATATTCATTGGGCTTTCCCAGCGAGCATCTCGCCACATCGCCCATGGTATAGAGCCCGACCTCTTCCAGCTTCTTCGCATACCCTCTGCCAACCCGCCAGAAATCCGTCAGGGGACGATGTCCCCACAGCAGTCTGCGATAGGACATCTCATTCAGTTGGGCGATGCGGACACCGTCCTTCGTCGCAGGAATATGCTTTGCCACGATATCCATGGCTATCTTGCACAGATAGAGATTCGTTCCGATTCCGGCTGTCGCTGTTATCCCCGTGGTATCCAGCACATCCTTTATCATCGTCATTGCCAGCTCCCGCGGCGTCATCTGATACGCATTCAGATAATCGGTAACATCCATAAAAACCTCATCAATGGAATAGACATGAATATCCTCCGGCGCGATATACTTCAGATATATATGATAAATCTGTGTGCTGATCTCCATGTATCTTGCCATCCTGGGCGGAGCGACGATATAGTCTATGGCATATTCCGGTGCAGAGCGAAGAACCTCATCGTCGCTGGAGCTTCCGGTAAATGCATGCTTTGGTGCGGACATCCTTCTCTGTTCATTGGCCGCCCGTACCTTCTGTATCACCTCAAAAAGTCTGGCCCGTCCCGGAATACCATAGGCCTTCAGGGATGGGGATACCGCCAGGCAAATAGTTTTGTCGGTGCGGCTCTCATCGGCAACCACGAGATTTGTAGTCAGCGGATTTAAACTGCGCTCGACACACTCCACGGAGGCATAAAACGATTTTAAGTCTATGGCAATATAACTGCGTTTTTCCTCTGACATTTCTCTGCCTCTCCTGTTCGAAGTACGCTGCGCACAGGCAGCGGCTATAGTTGGTGGAAAACCAAACTTCGCTACATTTAGTTTACCATACCGCATTGACATTGACCAGAAAAAAGACTATCTTTTATGTAGAACACAAACATCACCATAGGGAGGATACCATGAAAGCAGAAGAGAGATTTCTGAAATACATTTCTTACTGGACCACATCCGATGAGAAGTCCGATACCTGCCCCAGCACCAGCCGACAGTTTGCATTGGGTCAGGAGTTAGCCAGGGAGCTTGAGGAGCTTGGCCTTTCCAACGTCGTCTGCGATGAGCACTGCTACGTATACGGTCTGCTGCCCGCCACGGCCGGATATGAGAACAAGAAGTCCATCGGCTTCATCTCGCATATCGACACCGCCCCGGATTATCCCGGAGAACAGGTACATCCGGTGCTGATCCCGGATTATGATGGGAAGGACGTGACCTTGTCGGCCACCGGCGCGGTTCTGCGTGTGGCGGATTTCCCGCAGCTTGTCTCCCGCGCCGGACAGACGCTCATCGTCACCAACGGCTCCACCCTGCTGGGGGCAGATGACAAGGCCGGTGTGGCGGAGATCATCACCGCCATCGAACGGATTCAGACAGAGCAGATTCCCCACGGCGATATCTGGGTGGGCTTTACCCCGGACGAGGAGATCGGGCGCGGCGCCGATCTGTTTGACCTCTCCTACTTCAAGGCGGATTACGCTTATACCGTTGACGGCGATTATGAGGGCGAGATCGCCTATGAGAACTTCAACGCCGCCTCTGCGGATTTTGTCATCAAGGGAGTCAACGTACACCCCGGAAGTGCTTACCACATCATGGTAAATGCTGCCGCCGTTGCCTGCGAGCTCCAAGGCATGCTGCCGAAGTCGGAGACCCCGGCCCACACCAGAGACCGTGAGGGCTTCTATCACCTGACCGATATGAAGGGGGATGTGGCCTCTGCACACCTTCATTATATCGTTCGGGATCACGACAGCGAGACCTTCGCCAGACGCCAGGATTTTCTCAGGGAGATCACGGAAAGGTTAAATGAGAAGTACGGCAGCGGCACGGTAACCCTTACCATCACCGAGAGCTACCGCAATATGCTGGAGGTCATCGAGAAGAACTTCTCCATCGTGGAAAAAGCAAAGGACGCCATACGCGCTGTGGGCTTAGAGCCTCTCTCAAGACCGGTGCGCGGCGGCACGGACGGTGCCCGTTTAAGCTTCATGGGACTGCCCTGCCCCAACCTGGGTACCGGCGGTGACGGCTTCCACGGGCCCTTTGAGCATATAACTGCGGAAGCTATGGAAACCGTTGTAAGAATCCTGATTGAGATAGCGAAGAATCCAGCTGACTGATCCTCACGTACCTTGCCTGCCCAGACAGTCACCCAGCTAAGATTCTATTAAGAAAGTATAGGAAACCGCCAAGACAGCGCAAAGAAGCCTCCTTTTCTATTGATTTGTCCCCCTCCTGCTCCTATAGTGAGGGTAACAAGACATTCAGAAAAAGGAGGTTTTCTATATGCCAAACTTTGCAAATCCATTTCAGGGAAATGTGAACCGGAAAATGTCCGGCCCCGAACTGATGCAGGCGCTGCGTCTGGATATCGCCGGCGAGCTGGAAGCTATCTACTTATATGAATCCCATTTCCTGGCCACCGATGACACCCTGGCCAAGGCGGTACTGGCCGATATCAGGGATGAAGAAAAGGCCCATATCGGAGAGCTTATGACCTTGATGCGCCATCTGGATCCCAGGGAAGCCGAGCTGTTCCTGGACGGAGAGGGCGAGGTCAAGGAGATGATCGAAGATCTTGGGATCAAGGCCGCATCCATTCCACCTTCCTGCGGTTCCACGGTGGGCAGCCTTGTGGAAGAGCAGTGAACCTGAAAGGAGGTCATCTTATGGATTATTTAGCTAGAGAAAGTGCACCATTTACTCAGGACGTGTGGAAGCAGATCGATCAAACCGTGATTGAGACCGCCAAAAAGCATCTGGTATGCCGCAGATTCCTATCTCTGTTCGGCCCGCTGGGCGCCGGTGTGTCCACGGTTCCCGTTGACATCCTGGACAAGCAGGACGAACTGGCGGATGGCATCGGAACCATCTATGGACGGAAGCTCCTGGAGCTCCCACAGCTCTACGAGGATTTCACCCTGCTGTGGCGTGATATCGAGGAGAGCGAACGCAACGGCTGGCCTCTGGATCTGTCCGCCGCTGCTGCCGCTGCCCAGAAAGCAGCCAAGAAGGAAGACAACCTGATCCTGTTCGGAAACCGTGCCCTGGGAATTGAAGGCCTGCTGACCGCAGACGACGCCTTTTCCATTGAGCGCGGAAACTGGCAGGAGGGCGAGGATGCCTTTCAGAATGTGGCTCACGGCATCGCGCATCTGGCCAGCAACGGCTTCTTGGGCCGCTACGCACTGGTACTCTCTCCTGAGATCTATCTGGCACTGCAGCGCATACAGCCCGGTATCAACATGCTGGAGCTGGATCGTATCGCCAGGCTGGTGAACGGTCGTGTGTATTCCGCCGGAGCCTTTGGAGCCGGAAAAGCCGTTCTCGTCTGTGCAGAGCCGCAATACATGGACCTGGCAGTTGGGTCAGATCTCTCCGTGGGATATCTGGAGCTTAAGGATCTGAATCACTCGCTCCGAATCCTGGAGACGGTGGCACTGCGGGTGAAGGAGCCAAACGCAATCGTTCGGTTTGAGTAGGCAATGGAATCATTCGATCTGTGTAAATAACGTAATCGTATGTTTTAAGTTAGCAGTTCAAGCATCATAAAAATAGCGGAGGCGGTTTATCACCGCCTCCATTTTTCCCTGCATACAATTTTTTTATTCTGCCCGTTTTATAGTATAGAACGTAACCCGGTTCTTCCCGTTCATCTTAGAGATATACATCGCTTTATCCGCCTGATCGATCACATCGTGAAGCGTGACATCGGATAAATCATCGGCTATGCATACACCAACGCTGACTGTAACATGAATTTCTTTTCCATCGTACAGAACAGGCGTCTGCTGGATTTCCCGTCTGATCTTCTCCGCAACACTTACAGCATCATGCTCACACTGCATGATCAACAGAAACTCCTCGCCGCCCCAACGACAGCAATGGCAGTGCTTACACATGAATCTCGGCGGTATGGAAGCTACCATTTTCAATACTTCATCTCCCCCTTCGTGTCCGTATTCGTCATTGATATTCTTAAAATCATCAATATCCAAAAAGATAATGGACACATGCCGGTTGTTTTCATCAGCAAATGCCTTTTCCAGATATTCGTTGATTCCGTACCGATTGTATAAACCGGTTAAAGCATCATGCCGATATAGCGAATGATACTGATTTCTGGTCTCTTCAAGCTGCTTCTGCGTCTCCTTACGCACACATTCGATGAGCAGAGAGATCAAATAAATCGAGCCGTACAAGAACGGAAAGCGCAATAGAAATGTTTCATTATACGAATACATCAGCATCAACCTGCCAACAGGAAACCAAAACAGAAAAACCAGCAATCCCATGGCAAACAGACAAAATACGCTTCCCCTCTTTGTCCCGAAGATTAACATCGCAAAGCTTGGGATCAGACATATCCAAAGTGCACTGAAGCCGTCCGGTATGCCACTGATAAAAAAGAACGCCAACAGTGCCATGGCTTCCACACCAAAGGTATCGTAAACGATAATCCCCGGCACCTTTGTGAAGTATAATACAAGTATATTAATAAGACACAGGACGGAAAAACAAAGTGTGGCAAACAAAAGTATATACTCCGCAGTAAAGAAATTTACAACCGTCATCACGAAGGACGTCAGTGAAAGAGCTCCACTCAAGAGATAGAATGAAATTTTGCGCCGCAGTTCATCTGATACCACAGCGAGTTGGCTTTCTTCGATAAATTTCTTATATAGCGCTTTTATCTTCATGGTATACTCCTATAATTCTTTCATTGATCTGCTGACGGCCGAACACAGTCAATCTATGACGCCGTTGTCATGAATCCACCGCTCAGCGAAAAATATATCACAACTCCAACACCGATAAGCACAAAACCGACAGACCAATAATATTCGGACAAAGCATTGGTCGTGCCGTAAATATCAAGTACGCCGCGAACGATACTACCCACTGTCAGCGTAGCAATGCCTGAATTATAGAGATTGCGCGATACGGCATTGGGGTATCGCGCCAATTTCACAAAACTTAACACGCTGAACACCAAGGTTCCGCCTACAAGGGGAAAAGCAAAGGCATAGAGCATATAGTAGGAATAGACCTCATGGCTGTATATTTCGTACACCGCACCGAACAGAATACAAAACAAAGAAATGAGCAGATATACGAAAGCAGTTTTTGAGGCTCTTTTTCGGTTAACTTCAATATCCGATGTAAACAATATCGCTCACGCTCCTTTCCTTAATGATCTTGCCGTTGGTCGTGGGGTTGTTGATTACCTCACCGTTAAATACCATTGTGGAGGATCCGCCGCCGTCCAGGTTGTAGGCTTTCTCTACACCAAGGGATTGCATAAACTCCGCCAACTGATGAAGGGAGAGACCTTCGCTCTCACTTGTTCTGCCGTCAGATACCACAAGTACATAGTGCAGCTCGTCAATAATACCTATGGCCGTTCTCGGATTGCTGGACTTTGCCTTGCCGACCTCCTCATCTTCTGTAACTGCCACCTTGCCGTCAATTACAAGTGCCGGACCGAAGGACAAAACCTGCTGTGCACCAGCATCAATGAGTGATTGCGCTGAAACAGACTTTTCTGTGATAATTTCAAAAGAGCCGTCTTTGTAAATCACAAGATCTTCCTGATCGCTTGACGCAGTGCTCCGATAGAGAACACCGTTGCGAACTACATATCCCTTTTCCCGCGCACCGTAATAATCTCCGTTGACAGCGAGAATTGCACCGACATCTTCAGCCATTTCCGATGTCTTCTCTGTCACATTCTTTCCGTATGTCCCTTTAGCAAAAGCAGTTTTCAAATACTCCGCAGAAGATACCTGCACATCAGCTACATAGATTGCCGTGTCATTTTCCCGATACTCCGTGATGGCGATCGAAATGTTTTCATCCGAGTAAAAGCGGTCAGTTAATGTGACGGTTGTGCTATCCGGAGTTTCATCGACATCACTATTATCGGTATTATCAATAACAGACGAGGTTTTTCCATTATCTTGCGTTACCTCCGTATAAACATGAGTAATCACAAAGGTATCCAACATAACATAAACAGTAAAGGCTGTCAGCAGGATGCCGTAGCAAATGCCCCATATATATTGTTTCATTGACTGCCACCTCTCTTTCGGAATACTACCAATCGTTGAACAATCCAGCTTAAAACAAAAAATACAATCTCGGTCATAATCTTAGCAAACATCCGGTGAACTTCGCAAATATTGACTAAGAGATTGAGAACCAAAGTGTTTCCCGCAAGAATACAAACAGCAAGAAGCGTATACTTCACAAGCGACTTCAGTAATGCTTCGTTACTCTTAAACACCAGTTTGCAGTTCAAGGAAAAATTCACGCTTGCGCTGATAATTCGTGCTACTATGTTGGATAAAGTCAAGCTGCAACCGAGTAGCAGCAACAGACTGTACACTGTATAGTCCACAAGAAATCCAACAAAGGATGACGCTGAGAACTTAAGAATCTCCTTGTATATCCGGATGGAATCCTTGACCGTATCAAAATGAGAAGAAGCGTTGTCATCGAGATACACGGTTTCTATCGTATGCTCCAGAATAGCTATATGTTCTCTTGCGCAGTATAGCAGCACATTCATCTCATACTCATAGCGATGACCGGGGATCTGCAATAATCGGGATATTAACTCTGTACCAAATGCTCGCAAACCGGTTTGCGTATCATACACATTCAGCCCCGTAGAAATACGGTAAACAAAGCGAGTAACGGTATTTCCGAATTTACTGCGCAAAGGCACAGATGCATTTAGCTTTCTGCTCCCAAGCACCAATGTATTAGGGTTACATTCTGCAAGTTTACAAATGGCGAGCACATCGTCTGGCTTGTGCTGACCATCTGCATCCACGGTAACAATCACGGCATCCTGGAGGTCATGCGTGACAATATAGGTAAGACCTGTTTTCAACGCCGCTCCCTTTCCCACATTTTGCACATGATACAATATTTCCGCATAACGGCTGCATTCAAAAAAGATGTGCTCGTATTTCGATCCGCTGCCGTCGTCTATAAGAACAATCTCAAAATCAAGATCATTCAACTGCTTCAATAATTCCGGCAAAAAGGCAGAGGGCTTATATGCCGGAATCAGCGCTATATGTTTCATTATCTTTACCCTCGCCTTTTCTGCTAAAGTTTATTTTCTACCGCCCATTCCGCCGGGGTTGCCGAAGGTGCCGGCACCGTATACGGTGCTGCTCATAGTAATTGTCGTGCTTGACGAGCCGACTGTCAAGGTATATGTTCCGCCCTGTACGATAGAGGCATGGCTGATAATGACACAAGAGAAGGATTGATCTGCTGTATGGGTCAATATCACATTCCCGCTTGCATCGGTCAGTTTAATGACTGTTCCCGCGCTGCCGGAAGCTTTCACCATGATAGCACCTTGCGTTGAGGAGGAACTGAAATTCTGTGCCATGCCGGAAGCACCCGTTCCGATAAAGGTGCCGCCGCTGATGATACCCGTGCTATCGAAATCAAGAATAGAAGTATCACCGCTGTTTGCACCTGAAACAATAATGCTTCCTCCGGTAATTGAGAGCGTTCCGTTAGCATCCAATCCATCGCCGGACATCTTAATATAGATCGTGCCTCCGCTTATCTTAATAGAGCCGTTAGAGGAACTGAAACTGTTTTGACCGGGTCTGGTACCGGTTGATGTGGAGTTGTTACCACTTGCCGCATTGATACCGTCATCGGAGGCAACAACAGATATTGTCCCACCCGTAATGACCACATTGGTTGCTTCAATGCCTTCATAGCTCTTGTTAATGGTCAGCTTGGTTGCAGAACCCGAAATCGCAAGGTCGGTATCAGCATGAATACCGTCATCACCGGAGGATAGCGTATAGGTTCCGCCGGCAATCGTAATCGTACCATTGGAATGAATACAGTCATCCTTGGAATTGATATTAAAAGTACCGCCCGTGATATAAATATCCGAGTTCGCCTTGAGCCCCTTGTAAGACTCGCTGGAGGAGGTTAGCGAGCCCGAGCTGCCGCCGCCTGCAGTAATCGTCAGATCGACATTTTCAATCTTGATAACGGTTTCTGCCTGAATACCGTCCTTACCTGCAGTGATATTGACCGTTCCGCCGTAGATATATATATAGCCTTGGCTTGTGTCTTCCGTATTGTCCGAACGAATGCCGTCACTGCCTGCATTGATGGTGATACTACCACTGCTGATTTTCACACAGTCCTTGCCGTTAAGACCAACATTATTTGCGGTTACTTTCAATATACCGGATGAGATGATAAGGTCATCCTTTGATACAATTCCGTGCTTGTAGTTGCCCGTCAGATTCAAGGTTCCGCTTCCGTTGATAATTAGATCTGCCTTGCTGAAAATAGCCGCATCCAAAGTGGAATTGCTGTCCGTAATGGAATAGGACGATCCATCCGATACCGTGTTGCTGGTGCCCGATGCCAGAGTGATCTTAACCTTATCCGCTGAGCGAACATAGATGGCAGGGCCTTTGCTGTTCTTTATAGTAGCACCATTCAATATAATTGTTACATCCGCATTATCAGCATCGACAGTAATCATAGTATCTGTAATGGTGCCGGTAAATGTATATGTACCGCCTGATGTAATGGTATATAGATCTGTTCCAGACGAGGATGTTGTTGTATTATTCGATACATCTATAGAGGTTCCGTTTGACGGCGTTTCCGCGCTGGTATCTTCCTCGTCAAAATCAAAATCCATACCAGATGTATCCGCCTTATCCACAGTCGGTTCGGTTTCTGATGTTCCTGTAGTTACAAATGTTGTTTCAGAGGATAAGGTTGTGCTCGTTCCATCGGAGACTTCCTCGTCTTTACTTTTAGAACAACCGCATAGAACAAGTGTCAAAACCATCGTTATTGATAATAAAATCGATAGGTATCGTTTCATAGGTGTGTGCTCCCTTCGTTTTTTATTCTCTTCAATAGTTTCGGATGTTAAACCTACAGTAAGAGTATAATTATTACCCTTAACAATATCCGAGCTACTGTACTTTTGATGGCATCATTGTACAGAAGGATTATTGAAGTTTTATTGAAAACACAAAAATTTTCGCAAGATTTTTTTCGGAAGTGAAACACCACGGTAAGCCTTGATTTTTCGAGGTTTACCGTGGTGTTCTCGCGTTCCCATCGTTATTTTCTTCCTGGCCACTGTCAGACGTTTTTCTTTCCTCCTATAACACTGGTGAAGCGTTGTCTCCACCCGTGTTTTATGTGGTTTCATTCACTCAGAATAACAATATTTACCAATCCTTCGTCTTCAAACAATGTAGATTTTAGTTTCTGAAGCAAAGTGCTGTCTACTATGGAACCCACAACGCCATGCGCTGACATGTTTCTGATCTCAGTCACATCGCTAAGCATTGCCCCATGCTCCTTCCACAGTTTTTTCTTAGACGCGGTTCGCGCCAATGCAGCATAAGAGGCTTCATTTGAATATGCAGGATTGATGGAAAATAAAAATGCTCCAAGCGTAAGTCTGTTTTTTAGTTTCTTTTTGATCTGGGGATTACTAAAGTCACCAAAACAAACTTTTTTCCCCTGGAATTTCAGCTCCGTGGATGCATTCGGCAGCCGCTTCTGATATATATCCGCATGGTATCTCTTAAGCATTTTTTCGACAATCTTGCAATACATGATACTTACCGGACTAAAATCCTTTTTATCTGCCTGAATACTGTCATCTTCATCGATAATCGCAAAAATCGATTCCAGTTTTGCGGCAAAGAAAAGATCCGTCATAAAGTTCGGAGAAATCTTTTCCGAAAGATAATCATACTCATCCTTTTGTATCCCCAATGTTTTCCATACGCAGAATTCTTCGTCATCCCCTTGCTGAATCAGTGCTGTCTGATAATCTGAGATCATCTGCTCAGAGCCTCTTGCCAATTCTGCTTCCGCATCGGAATCGCCATTCGCAGCCCGATCTACTAATTCCGGCAATGCAATCTCATCGTAATAGCATTCAAGCCGGGGTAACTCAGCAACAGAAGCTAAGAGCTGTTCCCCGGTTACACCGGATAGAATCTGATGAAACGCGTTGGTCATATTTTGAATGTTAATCTGAACGACACTGCTTCTATCATCGCCTTCTACGTATTTGTCTGCATGGATCACGCGTGTCTCTCCGCCTTTGAACATGGAAGGCAGTCTGTTTCTAAGTTCCTCAATTTCCTCATATGTTCTATTTCTGAGTTCGGATTCCAATGCCTCAATGGACCGATGTTTGCTTTCAAAAGCCTCTCTTTCCTTCGCGGAAAGTTCCGGCACATATACGGTTGCAAAATGCTCAAGGTACAGATCACTCGTGAAGAAATATTCTCGCGCAGATCTTAAGTCCTCAGGGTGAGATTGGTCAGACTGTCTCTGTACATCAATCTGGTCATACGTGATAAAGTCTCTTGCCACAAGAACTGACAGCGCATCTGCAAAATCCTCCAGAATGTCCGGACGATGTTCTTCGATATAGTCCCTCAGCTTCTGATATGATACTTTTCTTTCACCGGAAGCTTGCATTTTAGCGAGTGTTTTACCAACGAATTTAATCGGCGTATTGTCAATGATATCCTGGAAAATTTGTTCCTTAATTGCAGTTTCCTTTTCTTTGTTGGACTTCTCATTTGGCAAATATTTACCCGGCTGATAGATGGCAATGAAAATATCAGACGGATAAATTACATCCCGCTTCACCCTTCGACTACTCATAATGTCCAAGGTTCTGTTACCCAACAGACAGGAATAAAAAGCGTGACCCTTGGTGAACTGCCAAAGGTAATCCAATGCTTCGGCAGTATACTGCATTGTCCCATTATTAAGCGCATTCTTCTGCGTTATGAGAAGTTCAAAATCCTCCTGATCCATGTTTCCGATTTTAACCTTCTCAAATCCTCTTGAAAAAATGTCTGACCACGAGTTATCCTGCTGGTTATTTATCTTATCTACCGACACTTCTTCTAAAAGGTAATTTGATCCTGCCATAATAAAGCGGATCTTCTGGCATGTCAGGTCTCTCAAAAACAACATATGCCTTGAATCAATGTTCTTAGAAGAGATAACCCGCTCAAACTGGTCAATTAAAATATAGAGATCCAAATTCGATAAGGAGAGTGCCTCGTCCAACGTAACAAAGTACTGCCTCACTGCATCTGTATTTGTGCAGACTCCGTTATCATCAAACATTTTTTCAACATTTGCTGTCCACTCATCAACCGCCAAAGCCAAAATGTCCTGCGTTTCCTCACTGCCGTTTCTTTTTACAAATACTCTGAAAAGAGCCGCACTACTTACAGCATTGATCATAGATTCCAAGACATTTCGTTCTGTACAATCAATGTCAAATTTAAGTTCCGCAGCATAAAACTTGGATTCTGACCTGCTCGATTGTGCTCGGTACACCCTCGATGGCAAATGTTAGCGCAATATTCGATATCAGTTCATACCCCTTGTTTCTAACCTGATAATAGACAACGCCATCGAACTTTTTGCCTATATTTAGTATCCTTACCTCGAAGACACCTCTTTCAAATATTTGCTGAACAAAGCGTTCTACATAATCAATACACTTTGTTGCAAAACGATTTTGCGGGTATTTCATGTGCAACGCAAGAATTCTCGCTTTGATCTCATTTATCTCCGTCATTGCAGCATTCGGATCCACATTCTCTCTGCCAAGTCTATACAAGTCGCGAAGCATGTTCATTGCCTGTGCGTAGCAATCACAATTATCATACGGCGAGAATCTTGCGTACAAGGCCATATGACAGCTGTAGATTCGCTTGAAATCTTTGCGTAATATTGTAAAGTCAAATTCCTGCAGCAGATAAAGGAAGTTCCGAACAAAGCGCTCTTTATATACCTTAACATCCTTTAGCTTGTCAATATTATCAAGCATTTCGAACAATATATTTGCTTTTTTCTCAATGTCGAAGGTTGCTTCTATCTCAGCAAACCCCCAGTCAAAAAGCAGATCGATTGTGTCCGTATATGTTATTCCTTCTTCAATAAGAGAAAGAATCTTACTTGCTATCAGACATTTTCCTTTGGCATCATAGAGATTTTCCGAATAAAAATCGGATACAAGTTGATTCAAACCCATACCGTTAGGATCGGATGTCCTCATGAAGGAGAATCTTGGCAATACATCCTCTTGATGAACAGATGCACCGAAGTCTTCTGTCGGATCAAGATGAGCCTTATTTGCGATAGCCTCTTGCAGGCTATCATATAAGCGTCCGTAGGTATCATCACGTGGTCCGGCAAGCGTTAAGTGTTTCGATGCGCCTTCGTAATCATCACAATTTATACAGAGTATGCTTTTTAAGAGATTCGTCTCATATACACCGATAACCGAGGACAGCAAATTGTTATCCAGCATCACGAAGGCATATTTCTCATTATTAAGTGCTATTTGAAGCATCATTTCAGAAATGTCATCTCCATGTTGGATAACTACTAGTACCGGTATTACAATGTTCTTTAACGTTTCCTCCTCTATAAATCCTATCTTTGCCCGAAATTGCTTCAGATCTTTCCTGGAAAGCACAAAAATTACGCCCTGAATCATTTTCAATCTATCGCTGTTAGAACGAGCATCTTCTAAAAGCTTCATTACTCCTAAGAGAGAAGGCTGAATGGTTTCTGTTAATTTTTTAACAGAGGACAAATATCCCGAAATCTCCATATCACCATTGCTTATTTGATCATAGTAATTGCGCACATCCTTTATATTTGATACCGCGTCCGTATTGACGCCATCATCTTCAAACATAATTTGTGCCGCAGAGGAGAATACATACATCTGCAACAAGCGACGGCGAACAGGACGATCATCGATTACCTGGAAGTAGTCTTCGATCGCTTCAGCATACGGAGTAAGGTCAGCGCTAATGTCCAGACATTTTTCGAGGGTTTTATCCCAATAATTCGTAATTCCGCAATAAATAAAGCTTTCCCTGATAGAATCGTCATCGATAGCATCAGCAAAGGTATCCACGCCTGTCTCGTAGCTTAAATACTCCTCAAGTTTGTTCAGGTACTCTAAGTCCTTATGCATTTTGGCCCTGAAGTCAGCAGGAATCGGGGTTGCAAGACAATGTATTTCTCAGAAAGGAAGAACCTTATTCGAAAGAAGTTTTCGCGTTCTTCGTTATCCTCAGGCAGATAATTTTTGCTGATATAGTGAGTAATCGCATAATCCGCATTATTAACGATCCGCATATTTCCAAAAGTGTTAATCCAGTTTCTCAGCAAATCGTAATTCGGCAAACGATGCGAAGAATTCGAAGTAATCCATTTGGAAACAACTTCATTCGAAGGTGCTTCCGGGTATGACGATAAAACCTCCATTGAGGCTTCCACAAAATAATCATCCGCCATGCAAGCGTTCCTATTTGCCATAAGATCATCCAGCCACATCAGAGCAGAACGATCATTCTTCGAAATACAAAAAGAACCGATTTGATTTCGAAGTTCTCTGATTTCACCCAAGGCATCATGGAAGCACTCGTTATCAGCACAATAAACATAAGCAGAGCAGAAACGAATAAATGAGGCAATATCGCGACTCATCCATAATTTATAGGGTGTTTCCTCTTTCATGAACATCTTGTAAAATGCACCAAATGTGTTACTCTGCTTTGCTATCTCTATGGCCACAAAGAAATCACTTTGTTCCGGTTTTGTTTGCGCATAGAGCATATGATACCACTGTTCAACAACGTCCGAATCTGCATTCTGAAAAGATTTACATCTTCTGATATGCTCAATAAAGGCAGTTTTATAACCTTCTATTGACTTGCCGGTGTTACTATTCCATATCGACAGACAGCACCAAAGAAAGTTTCTGGGCAAACTATTATCCGCATACCGCTCAAGCACATTTATACAATTGTTCAATGCATAGGATGTATCTTTAAATCTAAGAAACCACACACTATTGGCAATAAAATTCAGTGTTACTTTCTTTGATTTGTACGTATATTCAGCCAGCAGTTTCCAGGCACGTTCTTTGTTATACTCCGATATAATAAATGTTACTATCTTATCTGCTTCAATCTTTTCTGCTTTGTTATCTCTAAACTTAAAATATATTTTTTCATCTTGTTTCGTTCTGATGACATTGGCAGCCCAACCAAGAATTGTCATAAATTCTTCCGGCTTTTCCTGGGTTAACATATACTCAAAGGTCTTTTGCAAATCACCAGCCCTGTAGGAATAGCCAAGATTTGATTCTTGGATTTCCTTCTCACAAATCTCCAGGAAGTCTGCCTCATTATCCATTCCTTCGGATAAACAATAAAACAGGCTCAGCATCGGCGTATTTTTGGCGCACAAAGCCAAGCCCATCATAGCAATCCAATACTTGTGAGCATTTGTCTGCTCACACTCGTAATGATTATATAATTGCAGGTATTTATTCGCCGATTTCTCATCAAGAGAAATCAGTGAGCGGGAAACAAACCCTTCATAAAGAAGGTCGATTTTTTCACTTTCACGTCCACTGTCAGTCATTTTTCTTTCCTCCGTATTTCCCTGCATAAAATATATTTATTCTGCCCGCTTTATGGTACGGGTCGTAACCTGGTTCTTTCCGTTCATCTTAGACATATACATCGCTTTATCCGCCTGATCGATCACATCGTGAACCGTGACATCGGACAAGTCATCGGCTATGCATACACCAACGCTGACTGTGACATGAATTGCTCTTCCATCGTATCGAACAGGCGTCTGTTCGATTTCCCGTCTGATCTTCTCCGCAGCATATACAGCATCATGCTCACACTGCATGATCAGCAGAAACTCTTCGCCGCCCCAACGACAGCAATGGCAATGCTTACACATGAATCTCGGCGGTATGGAAGCTACCATTTTCAGCACTTCATCTCCGCCTTCATGTCCGTATTCGTCATTGATATTCTTAAAATCATCAATATCCAAAAGGATAATCGACACATGTCGGTTGTTTTTATCGGCAAATGCCTTTTCCAGATATTCGTTGATTCCATAACGATTGTATAAACCGGTCAAAGCATCATGGCGATATAACGAATGATATTGATTCCGGGTCTCTTCAAGCTGCTTCTGCGTCTCCTTACGCACACATTCAATGAGCAGAGAGATCAAGTAAACCGAGACGTACAAAAAGGGGAAACGCAGCATAAATGTTTCATTATACGAATACATCAGCATTGATCTGCCAACGGGAAGCCAGAACAGAAAGACCAGCAATCCCATTGCAAACAGGCAGAATACGCTTCCCCTCTTTGTCCCGAAGATCAGCAGCGCAAAGCTTGGGATCAGACATATCCACAGCGCACTGAAGCCGTCCGGTATGCCGCTGATAAAAAAGAACGCCAGCAGTGCCATAGCTTCCACGCCAAAGGTATCATAAACGATAATCTCCGGCACCTTTGTGAAGTATAATAGAAGTATATTGATAAGACACAGGACGGAAAAAATAAGGGTAGCAAACAAAAGTACATATTCCGCAGTAAAGAAGTTTACAACCGTCATCACGAAGGACGTCAGCGAAAGCGCTCCACTCAAAAGATAGAATGAAACTTTGCGCCTCAGTTCATCTGATACCACAGCGATCCGTATTTCTTCAATAAACTTCTTATATGGGTCTGTTGCTTTCATTTGTATAATACTCCTTTAACATTCCGTGCCGTCCGTGTTCCCACCACTTTCTTCTTATCATGATATCATATTTACCGGGATATACGCAATACAGTTTTCGGTGTTTTTCAATATCAATAAAGCCCGAACAGACGAAGCAGCTTCTGCCAGAAGGTAAGCGGCGCTTCCTCTACCGCATCGCTCACAGTTGTTTCTGCTTTCTCAATGGCTGCCGTTTTGATTACGAACTGCACGGAGTCCACCTTGGTGTTTTTGTCGGAAACAAAGGACACGACCTCGGCATCGCTTCCGGAAATGGAAGAAATCATGGAATCAATCTCGTCGCTGATCTGCGTATCCATATCCGAGGTTTTATCGACAAACTCCGCGGTACCGTTTGCAAGGTCTTTCGTTCCGTCGTACAGCTTACGAACGGCGTCATTCAGCTCCCCGACAGATACTTTGAGCATTCCGGTGTTGCTGTAAAGCGTATCCATATTCAGCTTCAGGACTTTGGCTCCTGCCGCAGCGTCGCTGACAGCGCCCGTATAGTCCAAAAGCCCCTGATAAAAGGCTCCATAGTTGTCGAGCTGTCCTTTTAGCTTGGAAACCTGCTTCGTCACCTGCTGTAATGCCGCTTGATAGGCCTGCTGATATACGGCATCGGCATTCATCTTTTCAAGCAGCCCCATCAGTACGGCGGAATAGGTAGACGGAGTAAGCGTAACGGGATCCATACCGTTCGCTTCCAGCTGGCTGTTCAGCGCCGTGGCAGCGGCGGTGCACAGACCTTCATACGCCGTGTATGCCGCACCGGTCAGCTGATCGTTCTTTGCCGTGATGCTTGTCAGCCCGGAATACAGGTCGCCTGCTCCGTCGGTCAAACTTCCGACTCCGGTGTTCAGCTCTCCGACCTTGCCGTTCAGCGTTCCGGTAGCGTCATACAGTTTTCCGGTTCCGTCACGGACCTCCGAAGCACCACTATTTAATTCGCCGATAGCCGAAACAAGCTCGTTTACTTTGTCTGTCAGCACAGAGTCGTCCACTTCAAAATTCATATTCAAGCGAACACCGTTGATGGCAACCGAATCCATTTCGAAATCTGTGACATCCGCCTTGATAACCGTGTCAATGCCCTTGCCGGGTAGGATCGTATAGGTGAGCTGCTTGTCGCTGCCCACATTTGCTACGGTTGCACCGCTGCTGACAATGTTCTTGCAGAGATTGGTGCCCAGCGTGAACGAAGCCTGAAGCGCATAGTCCTCATAGAAGCTGCCCTTGTAGCTTTCGTTTTTGCTGACCGAGAAACGAATCTCAAGTGCGCCGCTCTTCCCCGCAATATCCTCGACGGAATACTCTTTTCCGTCTAAGAAGTACCGGATGGAGATGTTCCACGGGATCGCAGTGTTCTTCATGGTTCCCTGGTAGTAGACCTTCTCTGCATTAGACGAGAACGTGATCTTGTTCCCGTTTTGGGAAATCTTGTCGGTCGTATTGAGTACCTTGACGGCGGAGTAATCTCCGTAGTCGGTAATATCGCCGCCCGCAAAGATGTTGACTGCTTCCATATCGGTCACTTTACCGGAAGCGTCGGTCATGATATAAATGACCTCCTCTTTTTCAGAGGGTGCAGTTTCGGCGAACGCCGGAATCGTTAAAGAGCCCAGGAGCAGTACGGACAATGCCGCTGCCGTTAATTTCTTTATATGTTTCATTTTGAAAGAACCTCCTTGGATTTTTTATTTTTCACGATCAGTTTATCAAACAGGTACAGCAGTCCCGGCAGAACGAACAGCACAATGGCAAGTGAGCAAAGCGTTCCTTTCCCGAGAAAGTATCCGAGCTGCGAAAGCAGTCCGTGGGTCGAGAATGTCCCGAGCAGAAAGCCAACCACGGTCAGAACACTCGCCGAAGTCAATACGGAAACCGATACTGCTGAAATCGTCTGAATGATCCCTTCTCTTTTTGCGTAGGTCTGTCGCATCTCCTTGTATCGATCAGTAAACAGAATGGCATAATCCACTGTCGCACCCAGCTGAATCGAGCTGATGATCAGATAGGCGATGTAAAAAATCGTCTGATCGCTGAAATATGGAATGGAAAGGTTGATCCAGATGGCTGTTTCAATGGACAGCACCAGGATCACAGGCAGGATCAGCGACTTCATCGTGAAAAGCAACACCACGAACACCGCGCCGATAGCCACAAGGTTTACCTTTACCATATCGTCAGTGACAGTATCCATCAAGTCATAGGTAGATACTCCTTCACCGGCCAAATACCATTCTCCGAGATAATACTTTTCTGCGGTTTCCCGAATGGTTTCCACTAACGAAAAGGTTTCGTCGCCCTCATATGCAGCGTCGACCGTCAGAACCATGCGGGTGTAATGGTCGCTGTTCAGCTTGGAAAGCGTCCCGGTGTCCAGATATTGCTCCGGGATCGTTGCACCAACCGTGTCCACATAGGAAAGAATGCTTTTCACCTGTGGAATATCGCGGAGCGCTTCCGACAGTTCTGCCTGCGTTGCGGTACTGTCCTTGGGAACCATTAGCACATAAGTATCCTGCTGACCAAATGCGTCCTCAATTTTTTCCGTGTCCGCGCCAAGCTGCGTTTTGCTTCCAAATATATGAGATGCGCCGTAATAAAAACTGTTGGCGTTGGACGCCAGATAGCTGGGTGCGATCAAAATGGCAAATACGATCACAAGCGGCATCATCACATGGCTGACAAATTTACCGAAACCTCTGAAGGACGGCATAAAGGAACGATGTTTCGTTTTGTCGATCAGCTTGTAGGTGCTCAGAATCAGTGCGGGCATAAAGGTGAAAACGGTAATCAAGCTGATCGCCACACCCTTTGCCAATGCAAGACCAAGGTCCGGACCGATCCGGAACTGCATCAGACACAGAGCCAGGAAACCAATGACCGTTGTCAGTCCGCTGGACAGGATCGAGGTGGTGGACATGGTAAGCGCCTGCACCATCGCCTCTTTCGGGTCGGATGTCGTCTCCCTGCACTCCGCAAAGCGGTGCAGGAGGAAAACAGAGTAATCCAGAGACACCGCAAGCTGCAAAATACTGCCCGCCGCGTTGGTTACAAAGGAAATCTCTCCAAACATCAGGTTGCTGCCTGCGTTGATCACCACCGCAACGCCAAGCCCCGCCATCACCAGGAACGGCTCAGCGAAGGAGGTCGTGGTAAGAATCAGTACGAACAGCACAAAGGCTACCGCAATGGCGGCAATGGTTGATATTTCACTGACCGTGCTTGTAGTGGCAACCGCCGTTGTGACGGCGCTGCCGGTCATGGCGTTGTCATCTCCGATGATCTCCCGAATGGCATCGACGGCCTCTATACGCTTATCCTCTGCGACCGTCACCGAAAACAGCGCATTCCCGTCCTTATAGTAGCTTTCGACCGTATCGGTGTCCAATGTTTCCAGCGGAACGGTCACGCTTGCCACGTCATCGAGCCAGGTTACGTCGGTAACGCCGTCAACCGCAAGCAGCTTCTCTTTGTACTCCAGCGCCTGCGGAACCGTGACATTCTGCACCATTACTCGCGCATTCGGTATCCCTCCGTCGTATTCCTGATCCATCAGATCCAAAGCCTGTGTGGATGGGCTTTTCTTCGGCAGATAGTCGTTCATATCGTAATTCACGGCAACAAACTGCTTACACCCCAGGCAAACCATAAATAAGATCAGAAATACGGCAAGGATCAATTTTTGATGGTTGACGATGTGTTTATAAAACTTTGTCATCAATGTTAAACTCCTCTCCGGAGACCGGATAATATGCACCGGACGCCGTTTTCAGGTTTAATCGTATTTTGCGTCCGCTGATTGTTCCCGTTGCCGTATAATGTATGGTACTGATCAACGATTGAATCACTCCCGAAATCGTGAGTTCCCCATCGTTTGAAAGTTGACCGAAAAATGCGTTTTTCCGATTCATCACTTCCAGCCAGCCATCTACCTGCCCGCCTGATTCGTGAACAAGCATTGTTCCGTTTCGTCGTCCGAGCGGTACGGATAGACAGATACGGTATCGTTTCTCACTCATATTTCCGCTCCTTTCCTTGATTTCGGTGGTCAGTATAATAGAAAAACAGAAAGAATAAAACGGTCAAATAGGTGCTGTTTAGGTAAAAAACGGACAAAAATATGCAATTTGACGGGCAAATGAAAGTGCATCACGATTTGCCGGACAAATGTTTCGTAATGTTCCTTGAATAAATTGATGGTCAAGTGTATAATAAATAAAAAGGAGTGAGATCTATCATGAAACACGAAATAACAACTTTAAATACAAAGAAAACACTGGCGGCTTCCTTGAAAAAGGCTATGGAGAAAAAACCGCTTTCCAAAATTACCGTCAGCGAGATCATTGCCGACTGCGGAGTCAACCGCAAGACATTTTATTATCATTTTGAAGACATTTATGCTCTGCTGAAGTGGATGCTGGAGGAAGAAGCAATTGAGGTCGTCAAACAGTTTGATCTGCTTGTGGATTACCGGGAGGCCATTCTGTTTGTGCTGGATTATGTGAAGACGAATAAGCATCTGTTGTGCTGTGCCTATGACAGTATGGGCCGGGACGAGATGAAACGCTTTTTTTATTCAGACTTCATCGGCATTACACGAGAAATCATTCTCAATGCCGAACAGCAGATCGGTATGCATGTCGAAGACCAGTTCAAGGTATTTCTTGCTCATTTTTATACCGAAGCGATTGCCGGAATGCTGATTGATGAATTTACCGACAAGGAGGGACACGACCCAGAAAAGGTGGTGGAATATTTTTCCCGTGTGCTGAAAAATTCTCTGCCCAGCGTTCTGGCAAGCGCCGCAGTTAAATGACCGATTGGCATTTACTTGGTCACCTTGCTAATGTGCAACCCTTCGTTCCAAAGACGACAGATATAAAGCAAGCCGAAAATCCTTAAATAAAGGATTTCGGCTTGCTTCTCGCGTTCCCGAGGTGATTCGAACACCCGACCTACCGCTTAGGAGGCGGTCGCTCTATCCTGCTGAGCTACGGAAACATATAAAAAATTATGGTATTTATCAAGAAAAACTTATTAGCAGTTATTATCATTAGAGCACACTTCTGACATCTGTGTTAAATTGTACTTGTTATCCGGATTCTTGTCAAGCCCCAAATTCAAGTGTTTCATAACCCCTTCGTTTAAGTCTATATCGTCGCCGCTCATACCATAAGCTGATACATCTCAATATCCCGGTATGACCCGAACTTCATCCCGACTTCCCGAACTGTCCCACAGAAGGTAAAGCCAAACTTCTGATGCAACCGCACGCTGGCCTGATTGCCCGCAGTGATGACCGACACCACCGTATGTACATCCTCCATGGCTCTGGCCATGTCCAGAATATGCCCCATAAGCGCCGATGCGACACCCTCCCCGCGATGATCCGGCGCCACATAGATGGACAGCTCCACGGTGGTTTTATATGCCTCCTTGGGCCGGTACGAGGAAAGGGTTGCGTAGCCGACAGCCTTGTTATCCACATCCGCCACGTAGAGCGGATGGTTGTCCACATTGTGCGCGTCAAACCAGCTCTGCCAGTCCTTCAATGTCTTCGGGAACAGATCCAGCGTGGATATCCCGTTTATTACTTCATAATTATAAATGTTCAGAAGCTCTTCTAAATCCTCTATTCTTGCTTTCCGAATGTTCATATGCTTATCTTCCTTTTTCAATTTGATAAGAAAGTATAACTCTCTTTTATCCGGTTTTCAAGATAAGTTTTCATAAATTTTTTAAGGATATTTCCGTTACCATTTCGGAAATATAAAAATCCTTGCAAATACCGGAAAATCAAGAGATTCCAGTATTTACAAGGAATTTAAAAAATGGAGCATACGGGATTCGAACCCGTGGCCTCCACAATGCCATTGTGGCGCGCTCCCAGCTGCGCTAATGCCCCTTGGAAATGATCCAAAAGCATTTTAACATAACTGTGAGGGCTTGTAAAGGAATTATTGAAAAAAATACAAATTTCAGTTCAACCAGATCGATATCAGGACGCACGCCCCCTAAAACCAAATCCTTATCTCCGTACCCTTCCCAACCTCACTCGTCAACTGTATCTCCGCATTATGCTGTGCCACAATATGCTTCACGATAGCCAGTCCCAATCCGGTGCCTCCACTCTGCTTGGAACGGCTCTTATCCACCCGGTAGAAGCGCTCGAATACCCGCTCCTGATGCTCCTTGCTGATGCCGATTCCGGTATCCTTCACCGACAGGAGAACCCTGGCACCGTCCGGTCGGACAGTGACTACCACGCTGCCGCCCTTGTTGTTGTAGCGAATGGCATTGCTGCACAGGTTGTATAGCAGCTCGTCGATCAGATTCTTATTGGCAGATATCGTACAATGTTCTCCCTCCAGATGAAGCGATATATCCATCTTCCTGGCCGAAAGCTCCACCAGATCCAAGCAGTTCTGCGCAGCCAGGTACAGATCCAGCTGCTCCACCTCGAAGGTATGGTCATTTTCGTCCAGCTCTGACAGCTTGATGATATCGTTGATCAGCGTCAGCAGACGTTGGGAATTGTGATGGATCTCTCCGGCAAACCGCCTGGTATCCCCCTCATTCGCCATACCGCTCTCAATCAACTCCGCATAACCGGAAATAGCGGTAAGCGGCGTCTTTAGTTCATGAGAAACATTTGCGGTAAACTCCTGACGCATTCTTGCATTGTCCAGAATGTTGATATGCTGCTCCTTGATGGTCCGCACAAACGGCTGCAATTCGCTGTAGATATTATCCATACTGATGCCGTCCAGGTTGGCCGCTATCCTCTCGATAGGAACCAGCAGACGCTTCGTCAAAAAATAAGATATCATCATACAGGTACCGAGTACGACTGTAGACAGAATGACCACGACCAATACCGTATTCCGCCAGAGCTGATAGATACTGCCGGAATCCTTTCCGACACGCAGGATATCCCCATCTGGAAGCTTCATGGCATAATAAAACACATGCGAGGACACTGTATTCGAGGTTCGAACTGCTCTCCCCTCTCCATTCTCCATAGCAGCCACGATTTCCAGTCGATTCTTATGATTCTCCATTCCCGCTGCTTCCACCTTGCTGTCGTACAGAACAACACCTGCTTCGTCCACCAGCGTGATCCGCAGATCCTCTGTCTCCGTATAATCTTCCAGCTTCTGGATATCCGTCCCATTGTCCCACGGGCTGTCGGACGGATTCTCCGTCTTTTCTGACTGTCCCGCGTATTCTATCTGACAGATGATATTCGCATACGCCTTCAGATCATCGAACACCTGCTTTTTTAAGGTATCATAAAAAAGCAGCATGGAAACCACGGCCGTTATCACGATAACAGCAGCAGCGATCGCCATGAACTGCACATTGATCTTTTTTCTCATACTGTTTCTTTTTCCCATGATCCTGCCCTCATATCCACAATGTAATCGTATCGATATGTTTTATCCACATATTATTCGCCTTTTTGTGGATTATCCGTCTCATCCTCAATCCGATAACCCACATTCCGCACCGTCTTGATCACGCTTCCGGCATCACCCAGCTTCTGCCGCAGTGTCTTGATGTGCATGTCCACAGTCCGGCTCTCCCCTTCATACTCGAAGCCCCAGACCTTGTCCATAATCTTCTCCCTGCTCAGCACGATGCCCTGATTAGAAATCAGAAGCTTCAGAAGCTCAAACTCCTTGTAGGTCAATTCACAGGCCTGTCCATTCACTGTAACAGAGCGCTTGTCCGTATCCAGCACAATACCGCCAAGTGCAAGTACCGCCGGATTCGCAGCCTCCTCTGTTCTCCGAAGAAGCGCCTTCACCCTGGAGATCAACTCCATGACACCAAAAGGCTTCGTGATATAGTCGTCCGCTCCCAGATCCAGACCCTTCACCTTGTCAAGCTCCGTGGACTTGGCGGTCACCATAATGATCGGGACTTTTCTGGTGGATTTATTTTTTCGCAGATTTGCAAGAATATCAAGGCCATCCTCCTTTGGAAGCATAATGTCCAGCAGGATCAGATTCGGTGCCTTCTTCTCAATGGCCCGGTACATGTCGCGGCCGCATTCAAACTCCATAACGTCAAAGCCGCTGTTCTTCAGCGCATAGCGCTCAATCTCGCGGATGTTTATATCATCCTCTACAATATAAATAAGTGACATTTGAATTCCTCCTTATTATGGTTTCTGTAGTGTCTTCTTCTCCTTTAGCTGTCCATTTACCCATTCCCGCAGCAGGCTGTAGAGTACAGACATGAGCGGAATGAAGATCAGCATGCCCGCTACGCCCATGAGACTGCCTCCCACCGTCACCGCGAAAAGTACCCACATAGAGGGCAGACCCACGGAATTTCCCACCACATGGGGATAGATCAGATTGCCCTCGATCTGCTGCAGCACCAGGAACAGGATCACGAAGGCCAACGCCTGCATGGGATTCACCATCAGGATCAGAAAAGCTCCAACGAAGCACCCCACGAAGGCTCCCACGATGGGAATCAGCGCCGTCACCGCGATGACTACGCCCACCAGCAGGGCATAGGGGAAGCGGAACAGGCTCATAATCACGAAGAACATGGTTCCCAGGATCAACGCCTCAATACACTGCCCGGTGATGAACCTGGCAAAAGTAAAATAAGATAAGCTGCATATCCTGCAGATCTTTTCCACCGTCTTCTCGTTCCAGACCGCCTTAATCAACTTGGTAAGCTGACGGGACAGATTCTCCTTCTGCATAAGTATATAGATGGAAAATATGAAGGCGATAAAAAAGGTCGTCACCGAATTCACCACCGCCATAGTGGCATTCATGGTGACGGAAAGCACGTTTCCGGCCCCATTTAATGCAAAGTCCTTCATGTCGTTCACCCATTTCGTCCAGTCCAATTCCATGGAACTGATAAATCCCGCAATAGCGCCATCCCCGGAAAAAACATTCTCCAGCCAGACCTGGGCCTTGGGAAGAAAGTCCGTCATGGCCTCCCCAATGCTCTCAAAGGTTTTCGTCAGTTGCGGCACCAGCACGATGACAACAACTGCCAGGATCAGCACGATACACAAAAGCGTCAGGACAAGGCTTAGAGGCCTTGCCAGAGCGCGCAGGAGCTTTCTATACTTCTTAGTCGGCTGCTCCTCATCAACTTTCGGAAACAGCTTCCTCTCAAAAAACGACATGGGTATATTCAGACAGAAGGCAATGGCTCCTCCCAACACAAAGGGGAAGCATACACCCCAGATAAAACCCAGCCATTTTATAACAGCCGAAAAATTTAACAACAGTGCAAACAAAATCACCGTGAAGGTGATGATGCCTAATATTTTTTTCACGTTTTTCTTATTTAGGTCCATGGAATGCTCCTTCGCGTCTTTCCTTCATCATACCAGTTTTCCTGCTATTAATCAAAACCTTTCTGCTTTTGTAAAAAAAATTTTACACGCCCCCCTTGACAAATCCGTATATTCCTGTCTATAATGGGCATAGTTTCAACATAATCCAAAGGCAATGAAGGGAACAAGTAGCTGCAGGCGGAACGTACAGAAAGTAACCGGCTGATGAGAGGTGCACAGACAAACCCGCAGTGAATACATCCCCAAGCTTCACACCGAACTCCGCGGGACAGTAGGCTGTGACGGAATGCGACCGTTACTGCGCAGGAGTGCTGACAGGCACTTGCTAAGGCAGATGATGTGAGTTATCTGCGAATGAAGGTGGTAACATGGGATTTTACTCTCGTCCTTTTTAAGGACGGGAGTTTTTTTGTAACAGTTCAGACAGACCGAAAAAGTCCGATAAACCGTGCTTGCACGAATTTAGCGGACTTTCAGCGGTCTGGAGGAACGCCCGATTATGAGCAAAGTTAGCTGCGAAGCAGTGAGAAAACACCGTAGGTGTCTTTGCGAATGGGCGTGACTGAACTGTTACTATGTATAATCTAAATAACCACCCACAATATTATACAAGGAGGAACCAAAATGACAATCTATGACGAACTTGTGGCCAGAGGACTGATCGCCCAGGTCACCGACGAAGAAGAGATCAAGGAACTGATCAACAATGGGAAAGCCGTATTCTACATCGGCTTCGACCCAACCGCAGACAGCCTTCATGTAGGACATTTCATGGCTCTGTGCCTGATGAAGCGTCTTCAGATGGCCGGAAATAAGCCTATCGCCCTGCTTGGCGGCGGCACTGGCATGATCGGCGACCCCTCCGGCCGCAGCGACATGCGCCAGATGATGACTGTGGAGACCATCCAGCACAACTGCGACTGCTTCAAGAAGCAGATGAGCAAATTCATTGATTTTTCAGATGGAAAGGCTCTGATGGTGAACAATGCAGACTGGCTGATGGACTTGAACTACATCGATGTGCTCCGTGAAGTCGGTCCTCACTTCTCCGTAAACCGCATGCTGACAGCCGAGTGCTACAAGCAGCGTATGGAGAAGGGCTTAAGCTTCCTGGAATTCAACTACATGATCATGCAGAGCTATGACTTCTACGCACTCTTCCAGAAGTACGGCTGTAACATGCAGTTCGGCGGCGATGACCAGTGGAGCAACATGCTGGGCGGAACGGAGCTTATCCGCCGGAAGCTTGGTAAGGACGCCTATGCCATGACTATTACCCTGCTCTTGAATTCCGAGGGCAAGAAGATGGGCAAGACACAGTCCGGTGCCGTTTGGCTGGATCCCAACAAGACCTCTCCCTTCGAGTTCTACCAGTACTGGCGGAATGTGGCAGACGCGGACGTATTGAAGTGCATCCGTATGCTGACCTTCCTGCCCCTGGAGGAAATCGATAAAATGGACAGTTGGGAAGGCGCACAATTGAATACCGCTAAGGAAATCCTGGCATTCGAACTGACCAAGCTGGTACACGGCGAAGAGGAAGCCACGAAGGCACAGGAAGCCGCACGGGCGCTTTTCTCCAGCGGAAATGCTGCAAATATGCCCACAGCAGAACTGGAAGAATCCGACTTCATGGACGGATCCATTGACATTCTCACTCTCCTGGTGAAATCCGGTCTGGTTCCCACCAAATCGGAAGCACGCCGGGCGGTAGAGCAGGGCGGCGTGTCCGTGGACGGCGAGAAGATTACCGATATTAAGGCAGTTCTTAACGCAGCGCAGTTTGACGGCGAAGGAATCGTGCTGAAGCGCGGTAAGAAGAATTTCCGGAAGGTGACGATGCGGTAAGTTATTCTTCTGCATCGAGTGTTATCCTTTATATAACGATAGAAAAGCTGCTTTAAACCATATTAGGATAAAGCAGCTTTTCTTTTAGCCTTTTCTCATATAATAAATATTACTCTTCCGTCTCCGCAGAATCTGCACTATCTTCCGTACTTTCCTCCGCAGAATCCTCTTCTGAATCTAAAAGATCCTCTGCAATCTCCTCGCTGTCCACAGCATCCATCTCCGGCATCAGAGATTTATCCTCCTTCACCTTGGCGATGCTGGCTACCGTAATATCCTCAGCCAGGTTTATAAGCTTCACACCGGAGGTGATTCTTCCCAGTACGGAGATACCTTCCACCTTCATGCGGATGATAATGCCTTCGGTGGTGATCATCATGATCTCGTCCTCGGAACCTACTGCCTTGACACCAATGACGTTTCCGGTCTTCTCGGTGATCTTGTAGCACTTCACACCCTTACCGCCACGGTTCTGCGCAGTGAACTCTTCCATCCTGGTACGCTTACCAAGACCCTTGGCGGAAGCGATCAGGAGATACTCGCCCTGAGTATCCATCTGCATGCCGACAACCTCGTCTCCGTCAGACAGATTCATACCGATAACGCCCATGGATACACGACCCGTGCTGCGCACGTCCGTCTCATGGAAGCGGATGCACATGCCATACTTTGTAACCAGAAGGATATCCTTGGTATTGTCTGTAGCCTTCACTTCAATAAGCTCGTCATCCTCCCGAAGGCTGATGGCTGCAAGCCCCGTCTTGCGGACATTGGCATAGTCGGTGATTGGCGTTTTCTTCACAATACCATTCTTCGTAGCCATAAACAGGTATTCGCCGTCCCGATATTCCTTGATGGGGATCAGAGCCGTTATCTTCTCGCCGGGCATGAGCTGCAGGAGATTGATAATGGCTGTGCCTCTGGCCGTTCTTCCGGCCTCCGGGATCTCGTAGGCCTTCAGGCGATAGACACGACCCGTGTTTGTGAAGAACATCAGGTAATGATGACTTGTTGTCATAAGAAGCTCTTCGATGTAATCATCGTCAATGGTCTCCATGCCCTTGATTCCTTTGCCGCCACGATTCTGACTGCGGAAGTTATCCACACTCATACGCTTGATGTAGCCAAGCTTCGTCATGGTGATGACCGTATTTGTTACAGGGATAAGATCCTCCATGGAGATATCGTACTCATCGTAGCCGATAGAGCTTCTTCTCTCATCGCCATACTTCTCGGCAATGATCATGATCTCTTCCTTGATGACCGCCAGTAAGCGTTTCTCATCCGCCAGGATCGCCTTCAATTCAGCAATGCGCTCCATCAGTTCCTTATATTCTGCCTCGATCTTCTCACGTTCCAATCCGGTCAGCGCACGCAGACGCATATCTACGATAGCCTGTGCCTGAACATCCGTCAGTCCGAAGCGTTCTATCAATGCCTCCTTGGCAGCCGTCACATTGGCGCTGCTTCGGATGATATTGATGACCTCATCAATGTTATCAAGGGCGATCAGCAGACCTTCCAGGATATGAGCCCGCTCCTGAGCCTTGTTCAGATCATATTTCGTCCTTCTGGTAACAACATCCTTCTGATGAAGGAGGTAATACCCCAGCATATCCTTCAGATTCAACACTCGCGGCTCATTATTGACCAGCGCCAGCATGATAACACCAAAGGTGTCCTGAAGCTGCGTGTGCTTGTACAGCTGATTCAATATAACGTTAGGATTCACATCACGCCGAAGCTCAATGCAGACACGCATTCCTTCACGGTCGGATTCGTCCCGAAGATCCGTGATTCCGTCAATCTTCTTATCCTTTACCAGTTCAGCAATCTTCTCAATGAGACGCGCCTTGTTTACCATATATGGAAGCTCCGTCACCACGATACGGTTCTTTCCATTCTGCATGGGCTCGATATTCGTGATAGCCCGAACCCGGATCTTGCCCCGGCCGGTGCGGTAGGATTCTTCAATTCCGGCAGTTCCGAGGATCATTCCTCCGGTTGGAAAATCCGGCCCCTTCACGATCTTCAATAACTCGTCAATATCAGTTTCCCGATCCTCCAGGATCTGATTGTCGATGATCTTCACCACTGCATTTATTACTTCACGCAGATTGTGAGGTGGGATATTGGTAGCCATACCAACCGCTATACCTGAGGTTCCGTTCACCAGAAGGTTGGGATAACGGGAAGGAAGCACCAGGGGTTCCTTCTCTGTCTCATCGAAGTTTGGCCCGAAGTCAACGGTATCCTTGTTGATGTCCGCCAGCATCTCCATGGAAATCTTGGAGAGACGAGCTTCTGTATAACGCATGGCCGCCGCGCCGTCACCGTCCACGGAACCGAAGTTTCCGTGACCGTCCACCAGCATGTAACGGGTATTCCACTCCTGAGCCATATTTACCAGCGCACCGTAGATGGAGCTGTCACCGTGGGGGTGATATTTACCCATGGTATCACCGACGATACGGGCACATTTACGATGTGGCTTATCCGGACCGTTGTTCAGCTCGATCATAGCATAGAGGATTCTTCTCTGCACCGGCTTTAAGCCGTCCCTTACATCCGGCAGCGCACGGGATGCGATAACGCTCATCGCATAGCTGATGTAAGACTTCTCCATGGTTTTTTTCAGATCGACGTCGTCTATCTTATCAAATATCATATCATCCATTTAAAACTTCCTCCTAAATATCCAGGTTCTGTACATATTTCGCATTTGCCTCGATAAATTCATGTCTTGGCTCCACCATGTCACCCATCAGGGTAGTAAAAGTCAAATCCAGCTCGGAAGAGGATTCCTCATCCATGATCACGCGCTCTAAGATCCTGCGCTCCGGATCCATGGTAGTCTCCCAAAGCTGCTCCGGATCCATCTCTCCCAGACCCTTGTAACGCTGGATCTTGTTGTTATTATCACGCCCAATCTCCATAAGAATGCTGTTTAACTCATCGTCATCATAGGCGTACCATATCTTTTTATTTTTCTCAATCTTAAACAGAGGCGGCTTTGCCAGATATACATATCCCTGCTTGATAAGCTCCGGCATAAAACGGTAGATAAAGGTCAGCAGCAATGTGCTGATATGAGCGCCGTCCACATCGGCATCTGTCATGATGATGATCTTGTGATACCGCAGCTTGCTGATATCGAAATCCTCATGGATTCCGGTACCAAAAGCTGTGATCATCGCCTTGATCTCTGCATTTCCGTAGATTCGGTCAAGTCTTGCCTTCTCCACATTCAGTATCTTGCCCCGCAGCGGAAGAATAGCCTGCGTGGCACGGCTTCTGGCTGTCTTGGCAGAACCGCCTGCGGAATCTCCCTCCACGATATATATCTCACAATTCTTTGGATCCTTGTCGGAACAGTCCGCCAGCTTTCCGGGCAGAGCCGTATTTTCAAGGGCAGTCTTTCTCCGCGTCAGATCCCTTGCTTTTCTCGCTGCCTCTCTGGCACGCTGGGCCAGCAGTGACTTGTCACAGATGGTCTTGGCAACCGTTGGATTCAACTCCAGGAAGTACGTCAACTGCTCACTTACCACCGCATCCACGGCACCGCGAGCCTCGCTGTTACCAAGCTTCTGCTTGGTCTGTCCCTCAAATTGGGGTTCTTCTATTTTTACGCTGATGATAGCGGTCAATCCTTCCCGGATATCGTCACCGGAGAGAGCCGGCTCATTGTCCTTCAATAATTTGTTGTTCCGGGCATAAGCGTTGAAGGTCTTGGTCAATGCATTCCGAAATCCTGCCAGATGGGTTCCTCCCTCCGGCGTAGTGATGTTATTCACAAAGCTGTAGGTGGCCTCGTTGTAGGAATCGTTGTGTTGCATCGCCACCTCTACATAGACACCATCCCTCTGTCCTTCACAGTAGATAACATTCTCATAGAGTGCTTCGTTGCTCCGGTTTAAGTAGGTTACAAACTCCTTGATTCCACCTTCATAATGGAATAACTCTTCCTTCTCCTGACCTTCCCTTGTATCCTTAAGATGTATCTTGATTCCCTTTGTGAGGAAAGCCATCTCCCGCAGTCTTGTTTTTAAGACATCATAGTCATAGACTGTCTCCTCGAAGATCGTATCATCTGGAGAAAAAGTAACCTTCGTTCCATGCTTCTCCTTCTCACATTCTCCGATAACCTTCAAGGGATACATGGTCTTTCCGCGTTCATAACGCTGCTGGTATATCTTTCCTTCGTTGTAGATTTCTACCTCCAGCCAGTTGGAAAGAGCATTTACCACGGAAGCTCCCACTCCGTGAAGACCGCCGGATACCTTATATCCTCCACCGCCGAACTTTCCTCCGGCATGAAGCACGGTAAATACTACCTCAACGGCGGGAAGACCTGCCTTGTGATTGATCCCCACCGGAATTCCACGTCCATTATCGATGACTGTCACGGAATTATCCGGATTAATCGTCACTTCAATCGTGTCACATACACCTGCCAGCGCTTCATCTACCGAATTATCCACAATTTCATAGACAAGGTGATGAAGTCCACGGCTGGAGGTGCTTCCGATGTACATACCGGGACGCTTCCTAACCGCTTCCAATCCTTCCAATATTTGAATTTGATCTGCTCCGTATTCTGTTCTTTCCATTATTTCCTCCTGGCTTTTATTCATAGCAATCTATTTTAAAATAATCTATTTTTTCAGAAAAACAGTTCCCTCAACTACCTGATATACACGGTTGATATGAAATCTGTTTTTCACAAATTCGTCCAGTCCGGTACAGGTGATCAGCGTCTGTATATCATGAATGCTGTTAAGCAGAAAATTCTGCCTGTTGCTGTCAAGCTCTGATAATACGTCATCCAAAAGCAATATAGGCGTCTCATGAATGGATTTTTTTACCAATTCTATTTCCGACAGCTTCAGAGAGAGTGCGCTTGTCCGCTGCTGTCCCTGGGAACCAAACCTTCGAATGTCCACCTGATCTACAAAAAAGGAAAGATCATCCCGGTGAGGACCTGCCGTGGTCTGTCCAAACTTCAGATCACGCTCCCGGTATTCTCTCATCTTCTGCTCTAATTCCTCCGCCCGGCTGTCAGGCTCATAGGATAATATCAGTTCTTCCTTATCGCCGGATAAGCTCTTATGTATCTTCTGGACAATTACTCCAAGTTCCCGGACGAATTCTTCCCTTGCCTCTATGATCTTCTTTCCGGATTCCACCAGCTGATCATCCCACACCGACAGGGTATCCTTAAGCTCCGGTCTGAAAATTATATCCTTCAGAAGCTTATTCCGCTGATTCAGAATCTTGTTGTATCGCGTCAGTTCGTAGAGATACAGCTTGTTAAGCTGGCACAATTCCAGGTCAAGGAATCTTCTCCGCTCCGAGGGGCCGTTCTTAATGATATTCAGATCCTCCGGTGAAAAAAATACCAGATTTAAAATACCGAACAGCTCGGATGCCTTTCGTATGGGAATCCGGTTGATGGCAATTCCCTTGGAACGATTCTTCTTCAGATGCATATCGATCTGATAATCCACTCCGCCCTTCTCAACAATGGTGCGTATATGGGACTCTTCACACCCGAACCTTATCATCTCGCGATCCTTGCTTCCCTTGTGGGACTTGGTAGTACCGCTTACGTATATGGACTCCAGGATATTCGTCTTTCCCTGGGCATTGTCTCCATACAATATATTGGTACCGGAATCCAGTTCCATATGCAGGCTTTCATAATTGCGGAAATTGTTAAGTTCCACCGATTTCAGTATCATTTTTCTATCTTGATTGTTTCGTTCTCAAAGGAAACAACGTCCCCGTCATATAATTTTTTTCCTCTTTGATACTCAATCTCTCCGTTTACCCGAACCTGGCCATCCTTTATCACCAGCTTCGCCATAACACCGCTGTCCACCAGACCTGCCGCCTTTAACGCCTGTCCAAGCTTGATATGGTCTTCCCTCAATTTGATTATTTCCAATATTTTCTACCTCTAATCCTTTTAATTGGCTGCGGTACTGAAGTTGACAGGAAGAATCAGGTAAATAAACTTCCCATCATCATCCTTGATAAAGCAGGGAGCCTTTGGATTCACCATGTAGAGAACCACCTCTTCATCATCAATGACCCGCAGTGCATCAATGAAGAATTTGGGATTGAATCCGATCATGATATCCTTGCCTTCCTTCTGGATATCGATATCCTCGTTCATAGAACCGATAAAGGAATTGATCTTAAGCTCCATGTTGCTGTCTGTCACATTCATAATGATCGGCTTCTTTTCTCCTTCCTTCACCAGAAGGGTTGCACGATCAATACAATCCAGAAGTTCACGTTTGTTGATCTTAACCTTAGTCTCATAATCCGAAGAGAGCATCTGTTCAATGCGGAAATATTCTCCTTCTATAAGACGTGAAACAACCGTTGTATTGTCAAACTCAAACACCACATGATTCTCAGTAAAGAATATACTTACATCCTGATCTGCATCACCCGGCAGAATCTTGCTTACCTCCTGCAGTGTCTTTCCGGGAACAACTACTTTATGATGTTCGTAGGAATCCTTCAATTCGATATTGCGGATGGCAATACGATGTCCATCCAGAGAAACTACCTTCAGTTCATTCTCATCTATCTCAAAAAGTTCTCCAGTCATCAGCTTGTTGGAATCATTGTCTGCGATAGAGAATATCGTCTGTCTTATTACTTCTTTTAAGGTAAACTGGGAGAGAAGCAGCGGTTGATTTGTCTCGATATAGGGAAGATAGGAGAAGTCCTCTCCTGATTTTCCTATAATATTGAACTTTGCTTTCTCACAGGTGATGGTTGTCTTAAGGGAAGCATCTGTCTCAATAACAACTTCACTGTCCGGCAGCTTACGGACGATATCGGAGAATATCTTTGCATCCAGTGCAATGATTCCTCTCTCTCGGATATCTCCTTCTATCTTAGTCTCTATACCAAGCTCCATATCATTGGCTGTAAGCTTGATCTCATTGGCAGAAGCATCAATAAGAATGCATTCAAGTATTGCCATGGTAGTTCTGGATGGAACTGCCTTGGATACAATATTAACGCCGTAAAGTAGATTGGATTTGGAACAAACAATTTTCATAATGTAGATAACTCCTTCCTGCGCTGTTTAAGTAAAATTATTATTTGACATCCGTCTTAGTCTTAATAAGGGATGTTAATATGTTCATAAGTTGCATGAAGCCCGATTTTACGGAGCTTTCAGGTTATTTTTTATGTTTATAAGCCTGTTAATTAAGGTCTTAAAAAGCCTTTATAATATGTGAATAAGTCAGGCCCTCCCAAAGCCGGGATTTTTCATCTTAGAAGATTTTTAAGGTTATCCACATACGGAGGGATAACTTGTCCACAATTGTTAATTCGGGTTGATCTTCTTCTTGATGGTCTCAATCTGGTCATGGAAGGATTCGTTCTTCTCATATTCATTGGTAACAACCGTGATACCATGAATAATGGTGGAATGATCGCGTCCTCCGATGATCCCTCCAATGGCATCTAAGGATGCATTGGTCATATTCTTGCAGAGATACATGGCAATCTGTCTTGGATTGGAGATGACCTTGCTGCGGTTCTTGGAGATGATCTGATCCACTGTGATATTAAAGTGGTCTGCGACAATCTCTATAATAAGCTGCGGTGTAACTTCCCGCGGCTTGTCCGGGGAGATGATATTCTGCAGCTCCCGTTCGGCTATCTCCATGGTTATCTCTGTTTTCTCAAGATTGGACAAGGCTAAAAGCTTATTTAATGCCCCTTCCAGTTCACGGATATTGGACTTGATGTTGGTAGCGATATAGTCCAGTATATCGTCATCAAGATGGAAACCGTCGGCCTCCTCCTTCTTACGGAGAATCGCCATACGCGTCTCATAATCCGGAAATCCCACATCAGCAAGAAGGCCCCACTCGAAGCGGGAACGGATACGATCCTCCAATGTTTCCATATCCTTAGGCGGCTTATCCGAGGACAGAACGATCTGCTTTCCGGCCGAATGAAGGACGTTGAAGGTGTGGAAGAATTCTTCCTGGGTACTCTCCTTACCTATAATAAACTGGATATCGTCGATCATAAGTACATCTACTGTGCGGTACTTGTCCCGCAGCTTAGTCATTGCGGAGGCATTACCGTTACGGATGGAGTCGATGACTTCATTGGTGAATTCCTCCGAGGTAACGTAGAGAACCTTGATATCCGGTGTCTGCTGTAAAATAAAATGTCCGATGGACTGCATCAGGTGCGTCTTGCCAAGTCCCGGTCCTCCGTAAATATAGAGGGGATTGTATACATCGCCGGGGGATTCCGCCACAGCCAGGGCAGCAGAGTGGGCAAAGCGATTATTCTTACCGACAACAAAGGTGTCAAAGACATAATTCGGATTCAGATTGGAGCGCACGATCTTCTTGGAAAAATTCGGATCCTTGCTCTTGTATGGTGGAATGTTTCTCGGAGTCTGATCCGGCGATATAAATTCAATATCGTAATTAAGACCGGTTATTTCCGTGATGGCTACCTTAATAGGAAGGGTGTATTTCTTGGAAATATAACCGATTCCACTCATCTGATCGGAAGGAACGATGATATATAATTTATTATTCTCCACGCCGTATAATTTCAGCGGCTTTAACCAGGTATCAAAGGATATGTCGGTCAACTCGTGTTCTTCTTTTACCGTATTAAGGATCTCGTCCCATTTTTCCATAATCAGCTGCATGTCTGTCTCTCCAAATACTTAACTTAAATCAAAATATACCATACTTTATAATACCGCAAATTGGCGAAATAAGCAAGGATTAATTCTAATAATAAAAAGTAAAGGGCAATGCACGCGCAAAGGCACTATTGGTGTTTTATCGCTGTTTAACAGCTAACTCTGATAATGAAAGGGATGGCCGAACTTATTAACAGGTTGTCCCCATAGATATCCACAAGTTATCCACATTTTGTGAATAACTTTATGTAAACATCCACTTATCCAGATTGGTATCTGTTTCTTCCTTATATAATAGAGCACCTATGTTATCAACATCTAGTCTGGATAACTCATTTTTTTATAGATGTAGTATATAAAGTTTTCCACAAATGAAAAATTTAAAAAAATAGCGAAATAGCTTGACTTCAAGGGATTTTTTGATATAATTGAAATGATGTTTTTGGATGTAGAGGAGGTGTATACCCAATGAAGATGACATTTCAACCGAAAAAAAGATCCAGAGCAAAGGTTCACGGCTTCAGAGCTAGAATGAGTACCGCAGGCGGAAGAAAAGTATTGGCTGCAAGAAGATTAAAGGGCAGAAAAAGATTATCAGCTTAGGCCACATCATTTGTGGTCTTTCTTCTTCTATAGGCCATCATGCAGGAAAGCGCCTGGCTTTTCCTGAAAGAGGATGAAAGCGTGGAATTTTCAGAGTCGTTGAAAAAGAACCGGGATTTCCAAAATGTATATCGACATGGTAGATCCTATGCAAATCATTACCTTGTTATGTATGTTTTGGAAAATGGTTCCGGTAAGAATCGTATTGGAATATCTGTCAGTAAAAAAGTTGGAAACAGTGTGATAAGACATCACATAAAGAGATTGATAAAAGAAAGCTACCGCCTTAAGGAAGAATCCTTTCGGAGGGGGCTTGATATTGTGATCATCGCGAGAGTAAGTGCGAAGGAGATAACATATCGGCAGACGGAGAAGTCACTGCTTCATGCAGCGAAGCTCCATGGCATTATAGAAGTTCATGATCAGTAAAAGAAGATGGAAGAATTTTGAAGAAAATATTTATTTTTTTAATAAGGCTTTATCAGAAATATTTATCGCCTTTAAAGAGAACCAGATGTCCTTACTGCCCGACCTGTTCCGCATATGGGCTTGAGGCCATACAGAAGTATGGAGCACTGAAGGGTTCTGTTTTGGCTGGGTGGAGGATATTAAGGTGTAATCCTTTTTCAAAAGGCGGGTATGATCCCGTTCCATAACAGGAGGTTCATAAATTGGCAGAGATTTTTTTAACTCAGTATACAGGCAAGTTTATAGGTCCGGTGGCTAAGCTGCTGGGATATCTTATGAATTGGATCTACATGTTTCTGGATTTATTAAATATTCAGAATATTGGTTTATGTATCATATTATTTACACTTGTGATATATCTGTGTCTGCTTCCTTTAACCATTAAGCAGCAGAAGTCCTCCAAGCTTCAGCAGAGATTACAGCCGGAGCTACAGGAGATACAGAAGAAGTATAAGAATAAGAAGGATCAGGCTTCCATGATGGCAATGAATGAGGAGACCCAGGCGTTGTATCAGAAGTATGGGGTTTCCATGACGGGAAGCTGTCTGCAGCTTATTATCCAGATGCCGATCTTGTTTGCACTTTACCGTGTGATATATAATATACCGGCTTATGTTACCGGAGTGAAGGAACAGTTTATGCCGGTGGTCAATGGAATCATGAAGCTGGATGGATACCAGGATTCCATGACGAACTTCCTGTCGGATATAGGGTTGAAGACGGTTCAATTGAATTTTAATGGGACGGAAACTCAGGCCGCCAATTCTATTATTGACGTGTTGTATAAGATGCCTACTTCGGCATGGTCAAAGCTGCGGGAAAGCTTCGACGGCCTTGGCAGTGTCATTGATACATTGGAAGCAAATCTGAACCACTTGAATAACTTCCTGGGAATCAATATTTCGAATTCTCCCATGGAGATTATTAAGACAGGCTGGTCAGCAGGAAAGTATCTGCTTGTATTCGGTGCGATCCTTGTACCGATCCTGTCGGCGGTTACCCAGTGGTTGAACTATAAGCTAATGCCGACAGCAGCGGCGGCTAATAATAACAATAATAATAACGGTACTCCAGATACCATGGCAAGCTCCATGAAGATGATGAATACGATGATGCCTTTGATGTCATTTGTTATGGTATTCTCATTGCCGGTAGGTATGGGTATCTACTGGATTGCCGGAGCTGTGATCCGCAGTATCCAGCAGGTTTTAATCAATAAGCATATTGAGAGTCTTGATCTGGACAAGGTAATTGAGCAGAATCAGGAAAAGGCAAGAAAGAAGCGTGCAAAGAAGGGAATTCCGGAAAACCAGATTTCCAATATGGCACGTATGAATACCAGAAGCCTGAAGGAAAAGGCTACAATAACATCGGATGGAGCAGATAACGGTCAGAGCAGCAAGGCGGAGAATTATCAGACTCCGGTGAATTATTCCAAGGATGCGAAGCAGGGAAGCCTGGCAGCCAAGGCGAATATGGTAAAGGAATTTAACGAGAGAAATAATAAGCAGTAAAGCTTTTAATATTTAATGATTCCGAAAGGGGGCAGTCACAATGGACTTTATTGAAGTAACAGCCAAAACAGTAGACGATGCGATCACAGAAGGTTTGATCAAGCTTGGAACCACCAGTGATAAGGTGGAGTATGAGGTGATTGAGAAGGGAAGCAGCGGATTTCTTGGTATCGGGAGCAAGCCGGCTGTAATAAAGATTCGGAAGAAATCTACCATGGAAGATGTTATCAGAGGTTTCCTCACAGATGTATTTCAGGCCATGGATATGGTTGTTGAAATCGTGATAAATAAGGATGAGGATTCTAAGGTTATAGAGGTGGAGCTTCGCGGAGAAGATATGGGAGTGCTTATCGGTAAGAGAGGACAGACATTGGATTCTCTGCAATATCTGACGAATCTGGCGGCGAATCGGCAGTCTGATGAGTATGTGAAGGTGAAGCTGGATACCGAGGATTACAGGAAGCGCAGGAAGGAGACTCTGGAAAACCTGGCAAAGAATATTGCTTATAAGGTGAAGAGAACAAGACGTCCGGTTTCTTTGGAGCCGATGAATCCGTTTGAGCGCCGGATCATTCATTCCGCATTGCAGAATGATAAGTTTGTTTGCACCCATAGCGAAGGAGAAGAGCCTTTCCGTCATGTGGTTGTCACTTTAAAGAAGGGCAATGGAAATCAGAGGGAGAACGGCTGATTGAAAATTGATTAAGCAAATGCTGGAAAATCAGCCGGTAAGTTTCGATGCACCGTGTACTTCGGAATTTACCGGCTGATTCTTATGAGGGAAATAAATGAGGACGGACACGATTGCAGCGATTGCTACAGGGATGACGAATTCCGGGATAGGAATCATCCGAATCAGCGGAAGCGAGGCTTTCACTGTTATTGACAGGATATTCAGAAAAAAGAATAGGAATAAGCTTGAACAAAAGAATTTATCCCAGGCAGAGAGTCACACGGTCCATTATGGGTTTATTTGTGATGGAGAACGAGTGATTGATGAGGTACTGGTGTTGATCATGCGTGGACCGCGCAGTTATACGGCGGAGGATACGGTGGAGATTGACTGTCACGGCGGAATGTTGATGATGAAGCGTATCCTGGAGACGGTGATTAAGTATGGCGCCAGGCCAGCAGAGCCGGGGGAGTTTACGAAACGAGCTTTCTTGAATGGGCGAATCGATCTGTCTCAGGCGGAGTCTGTGATGGATGTGATAGAAGCCAGAAATGATTTTGCTTTGGAATCCTCCGTTCATCAACTGCAGGGAGCTGTCCGTGATAAGATAAGAGAGATAAGAGGAAAGGTACTTCATGAGATTGCATTTATAGAGTCTGCCCTGGATGACCCGGAACATATCAGTTTGGATGGATATGCGGAAAGTCTGTTGATAACCATAGAAGATATAGCATCAAATGTGGATAAGTTATTAAAATCTTCAGAAAACGGTGAATTATTAAAAGAGGGAATCCGCACGGTGATCGTTGGAAAGCCGAATGCCGGAAAATCATCTCTCATGAATCTTCTGTTGGGGAGAGAGCGAGCGATTGTGACAGATATTGCCGGTACCACTAGGGATATTCTTGAAGAGCAGATCAATCTGGATGGAATAACCTTGAATGTTGTAGATACTGCGGGTATCCGTAAGACACTGGATGAAGTGGAGAAGATTGGTGTCGATCGGGCGAAGGAGTATCTCTCCCGTGCCGATTTGATCATCTATGTTGTGGATTCTTCCATAGAACTGGATGAAAATGATATGGGGATCATGGAGTTGATCAGGGGAAAGAAAACCATTGTTTTATTGAATAAGTCGGATCTTCCGTCCCGTGTCAGCAGAGAAGTATTGGAGGAACGAGAGAAGTCGTTGAAGGAGGCGGATCGTTCCAATAATGTCGGTGGCGAAGTATCGGAAGAATGGAAGAGAGAAGGTATCGGTGATTTTATCATACCGATATCTGCGAAGGATGGATCAGGACTGGATCTGTTGGAAGATACCATAAAGGAGATGTTTTTTCAGGGTGACATTTCCTTTAATGAAGAGGTTTATATCACAAATGTGCGTCAGAAGACAGCTCTAAAGGAAGCTTTAAAGAGTTTTCATATGGTGGAGGAGAGTATCCGAATGGGAATGCCGGAGGACTTCTATTCCATTGATCTGATGAATGCTTATGAAGAGTTGGGTAGTATTATCGGGGAAGCAGTAGGAGAGAATCTTGTAAATGAGATTTTCTCTAAATTCTGTACCGGAAAGTAAAAAATGGGATTTTTGAAAGAAAGTTATAATTTAACTGTAAAATTTTTTTATGAAAGAGGATAAAAAAATGCCTTCGATTATAGAAAATTATGATGTTTGTGTGATAGGTGCGGGACATGCCGGGTGCGAGGCGGCTCTGGCCTGTGCACGGCTGGGTCTTAATACGATTATTTTTACGGTGAGTATCGAGAGTATTGCCATGATGCCTTGCAATCCCAATATAGGAGGAAGTTCCAAGGGACATATCGTGCGGGAAGTGGATGCCCTGGGCGGACAGATGGGAATCAATATTGACAAGACCTTCATCCAGTCGAAGATGCTGAACCAATCAAGAGGTCCTGCTGTGCATTCACTCAGAGCACAGGCAGATAAGGCAGAGTACAGCCGCCACATGCGGATGACACTGCAGAATACGGATCATCTTACAATCCGCCAGGCGGAGGTAACAGATATTATCGTGGAGGATGGAGTTATACGAGGTGTAAAGACATTTTCCGGCGGTACATATTACAGCAAGGCTGTAGTAATCTGCACCGGGACATATCTGAAGTCCAGGTGCCTGTATGGAGATGTGGTGAATCATACGGGGCCAAATGGACTGCAGTCGGCGAATCACCTCAGCGATTCCCTGCGGGAGCATGGGATAGAGCTTCTTCGTTTTAAGACGGGGACACCTGCCAGAATTGATGGAAGAAGTATTGATTTCTCCAAGATGGAGGAACAATTCGGCGACGAACGGGTAGTACCATTCTCGTTTACCACAGACCCGGAAGAGGTGCAGAAGGAGCAGGTATCCTGTTGGCTTACCTATACAAATGAGAAAACCCATGAGATCATTCGCAATAATCTGGATCGTTCACCCTTGTTTTCCGGGATGATCGAGGGAACCGGACCGCGGTATTGTCCGTCCATTGAGGACAAGGTGGTAAAATTCGCGGAGCGTGACCGTCACCAGGTATTTATCGAACCGGAAGGCCTATATACAAATGAGATGTATGTGGGAGGAATGTCCAGCTCTCTTCCAGAGGATGTTCAGTACGAGATGTATCATACAGTTCCGGGGTTAGAGCATGCGAAAATTGTTCGGAATGCTTATGCCATTGAATATGATTGCATTGATCCACGACAGTTGCGGTCGTCTCTGGAATTCAAATCAATCCGTGGACTTTTTTCCGGAGGACAATTCAATGGAAGCTCCGGTTATGAGGAAGCTGCCGGGCAGGGATTGGTGGCAGGAATCAACGCTGCCATGTATGTGAAGGGAAAGGAACCCTTGATCCTTGATCGATCGGAGAGTTATATCGGTGTACTCATCGACGATCTTGTGACGAAGGAGAATAAGGAACCATACCGCATGATGACCTCCAGAGCAGAGTACCGTCTGCTGCTGCGTCAGGATAATGCGGATCTGCGTCTTACCCGGAAAGGGTATGAAGTTGGGTTGATATCTCAGGAGAGATATGATCTGGTTGTGGAAAAAGAACGGTTGATCCGGGAAGAAGTGGAACGTATCGAGCAGGTTAATATCGGTGCAAACGAGAAGGTACAGAAGTTTCTTCAAGAAAAGGGAAGTACCCCATTGACCACCGGTACTACCTTAGCGGAGCTCATCCGCAGGCCGGAGCTCTGTTATGAAGATGTGGCTGAACTGGATCCGGATCGTCCGGCCTTACGGTACGATGTTATTGAACAGGTAAATATCCATGCAAAGTATGACGGATATATAAAGCGTCAGATCAAGCAGGTGGAACAATTTAAGAAGCTGGAGAACAAGAAGCTGCCGGAAAACTTCGACTATGATCAGGTAGGCAGTCTTCGAATCGAGGCGAAGCAAAAGCTGAATCTGTATCAGCCTCATTCGGTGGGACAGGCTTCCAGGATTGCAGGCGTATCTCCGGCGGATATTTCGGTGCTGTTGATCTATCTGGAAACATATTGGAGGAATAAGCGGTGACAGATTTAAAAAAATATGATTTAACTCGTTTTCTGGACGGTCTTAAGGAACTTCAGATTGTGTTGACGGATGAGCAGCTGCAGGCATTTCTTCTCTATTACGAGATGCTGGTGGAAAAGAATAAAGTAATGAATCTCACAGCTATCACGGAATATGAGGATGTTGTGGAAAAACATTTTCTGGATAGTCTGAGCCTTGTGAAAGCAGTATCCTTAAGTGGAAAAAAGACAGTTCTGGATCTTGGAACAGGCGCCGGCTTTCCGGGAATTCCTTTAAAGATCGCTTTCCCGAAACTGAATATTGTGTTGATGGATTCGTTGAATAAACGGATTGGATTTTTAGATGAAGTGATCATGAAGCTGGAACTTAAGGAGATTCATGCAGTTCATGGCAGAGCAGAAGAAATGGGAAGAAGGGCAGAATACCGGGATAATTTCGATCTGTGTGTGTCCAGGGCAGTTGCGAATCTGGCATCCTTGAGTGAATACTGTATTCCCTTTGTAAAGAAAGGCGGTTCCTTTATCTCTTACAAATCCGGTGAAATTGAGGAGGAGTTGAAGCAGGCAGATAAGGCAATCAAAGTTCTTGGAGGAAAGCTGAGGGAGGTTACAAAATTTCAGTTACCGAACACAGAGATGGCACGGTCACTTGTGGTAATCGATAAGGTGAAGTCAACGCCGAAGGCTTATCCCCGGAAGGCAGGCACGCCTTCCAGGGAACCGATACGATAAAGAATAAATTACTATAAAAGCTCAGTCTCCATGGATAGAAATAGAATGCGAAGCATGGAGCAATCCGAGGGCTTTTATATAAATTCTCCCAGACGTTCTAGCAGCTTCTCCGGAGCCTCCATCTGGGGAAGATATCTGGAATTCTCAACATAGCTTGCCTCTATGGATGGATTGTGTTGGCTGTAGGATTCCATGATATATCGGGAAGCTTCGTTTTCTTTGCTGCAAATAATATAGATATTGTTTTTGATCTTTTCCAGCGCATGCACAATATTTATATTTGTATAGCTGCTAACAATACTGGAGAGAAGGTATTTCCCTTTACTATTATCAAGATGAGCTGACTCATAATAGGAATCCATGATTTTGCTGGAGGCCAGATGGCTCTTGTAATAGTATTTATTTGAAAAAATTTTCTCTATCCCAACGGCGCAATACAACAGATTGTAAAGGAAGGTTCCGATAATAGGAAGGTCGATCAGACACTTCAAAGCGTTCTTCCTCTTGTCCGGCGTTTCCATCAGATCGTTCAAATTCTCAGGATTGATGAGGATGATCTTGTCAAAACATTCCGGGTTCATATTGCAGGCCATAACTGTGAATGAACCGGATGCGCCAGTGGAAATAACAGTTGCTTTCTCGCGGATGATATTGTTAATAAAATCAGTGAGAAGCTGTACATACAAGTAATTCGTGTAGGTAAGGTTTGGCTTGCTGCTTCTTCCGCATCCAATCAGGTCAATGGTGTAGACGGTATGCTTCTTGGAGAGAGACTTATAGATCTTCTCCCATTCGACTGAGGAGGAAGCCGGATCTAAATCATGGACAAGAAGAACAGGGGAACCCTTTCCTGATTTGGAATAAAATATGTTGCCATATTTCCAATCATAGAAATGCCCATGATCTGTCTTCAGCAGGTTTTTCAAAGTGCTGGAGATACTTATGAATTTGTTAATGGCATATATGCTGGCAGTTGTGAATGTGGTTAAAATTACAAAATTACGGATGTGTTTTTTCATTTTGGTAACCCCTTTCGTGTGTGGAATGTCTGCTTTACAGACGTAGTAGGCGTTTATTAACAAGACTCACGAAATGCTACGCATTTCATTCGCTAATAAGACTCGCGAAATGCTACGCATTTTGCTCGTTATAGTATAAACTACCTTAGCAGTTTATACTATACATTATAGACGAAAAGGGGAAGATATACAAATGAAAAGTAAACTTTTTTTTAGTTCAGCCAGACCGAAGCGGAGCGGAGACACCCGATCATGAGCAAAAGGAACTGCGAAAGCAGTGGGGAGTGCCGAAGGTACGTTTTTGCGAATGGCGCGTGCTGAACAGTTACTTTTAAAAAAATTCAGCCAGACCGAATGGCGCGTGTTGAACTATAACTAACAAGAAAAGATAAATATATAAAACACGAACGTATGTTCTAAAAAGGAGAAAAGATGATTAAACAATTTTTATTAAACTACGAACAGGAGTTGATGGAAAATAAAATAGATTTGATGAAGTCATTTCAAAATAATGAAGTGTCGATAAAAGAAAATGAGGAATATATTCGATTTGTAGAAGCTTCTGAAGACAATAATTATGAATCCTTTTTGCCACAGAGCTACAATACCAAGAATAATTTGATAAAGTTAAAAGAATTAAAGGAAAAGCAAAAGCAGCTAAAAGAAATATCTGCCCGAAAAAAAGAGGAGATAGAACATATTGATCAAAAGTTGGATGAACTTTCTGTTATTATTGAAGAAGTGAAAAATGATGAAGATAATAGAATACAATTGGATACTACTGAAAAAGCAGATAGAGATAAAACACGAAATAGTTTGATACGTAAAATGAAATTTTGCATTAATCTGATGGATGTGGATCCAAAGAGGTGTAAGTTGGAGTTGCAGGAAATTATAAAGTCATTGTAGTTAAAGTCATTGCAGTTATGTTGCATGGTTTAAAATATAAAAATGTTTCACGTGAAACATATTAGTATTCCTATTTTTAAAATATACATCGGTGAGTCTGGCGGTAAGTGCTGGTACTCCAAATGCTTCGCCTACAGGAACTAAGCCTCCATAATCCGAAAAGCAAGTTCCTGTATGGCTCACAAAAGTCACACCTGCACTTATCGACAGACTCTCCAGGTTATTTATTTAAAAAATAGGGATTAGTTCATCGAAGTGTTGCCTCCAGTTCGCGTGAAAAATATTCCATTCGGAGAGGCGCCCAACAAAATGTTTCACGTGAAACATTAATATTTCTGCTTTAAAATAGACGTTATAATCATATCTGCAAAATATAAAGATAAGAGGAAACAATAAATGTTATATTTAAAACCTATAACTTATAATAATATAAATGATTTAGATGGCACATCATATGATGCTATGTCATTTGAAAAAAACAAAACATGATAAACGAAAGCATAAATAAGATCCATGATAAGTCATACTTTGAATTTCTAGTTGCATATGAGAATGATACTGTGATCGGATTTATGAATTTGTATGCGCATTCAGAACATATTATTAGTTGTGGGCCTGCAATCAAGGAACAATTTCAAAATAGAGGTTTTGGATTCTCTGCTGAAACAAAGGCATTGGAGTATGCTAAAGATAGAGGCTATACAATAGCTGTTGCCAGTGTTGATGAAAATAATATAGCAAGTATTATTCTTCATGAAAAGTTGGGTTTTGAATTGGATAGAAATTATTTTAATAGGCAAGGTAGAAATATGAGACTTTATATAAAAGCATTGTAATGTTTCACGTGAAATATATTAGTGATTTACTTTTTTAAAATAAATACCCAGCAAGTTTGCCGGGTGATTATTTGAAAAGTAGGGAAAGAATACGGCTTCTTGTTGAACAGCTTCTCCGTATGGGATATTTCTCTAAGCGAACCTTTTAGCAGAGGCGTTTTTATGCCTTAGTACTTCGGGGGACTGCCAGTGACAGTCTCCCGAAGCGGAGATGAAATCCAGTCCTTACGGAGACTTAGGCGTGAGGGCCACACCCCGAACGTCTTAGTCGGAGTTAG
>CAVGED010000121.1:0-17083 GCA_963628035.1 Paludibacteraceae bacterium | reverse complement strand
TGTAATTATCGGGAGTTCAAGCTATATCAGTTGAAATGTAACTGCAAAAGTGTGGAGGAAGTGCGTCTTCATTTAGTATGGAGTTTCACAGGTGGTTTTATGCTTGCTTATTATAAATAATCTGGAACAATCTCTGAAACAAACATTGACAGCAACTGCCGCTTGTGCTATACTGCAAACGTGAAAATTTAAGGGAGCGATACTTGTTATGAATTACGATGAACTTATTTATTCCTATATTAAGGACAATTACTTTAAAATACTGCGGGAGCCGGGCGGACAACTTCGGCACAAATTCATAGTTCCCGGTGCCTGTTATGATCAATGCCTGTGGGATTGGGATTCGTGGCTTGCCGATGTCGCTATCACACAGGTGGCAAAGAACGAAGGAACATTAGAAGAATTCTTTCCTTATCAGAAGGGCTGTATTGAAAATCTTGCAGAGCACGCTGATCCTGCTACAGGCAGATTACCTATCGTGGTGGTAACCGCCGGTTCACTGCCACCGGCCTCTGAAAGCGGGAAAATCACCAATGCTGCCAAGCCTGTGATCATACAGCATGCCATTTTTATCGCTAAATCACAGAATGAATATGAATGGCTACGTCCGCTGTACAAAGCATTTGAAGGGCATATATCATATTATGACACCAATTGCAAGCATGAAAGCGGTCTTTATTTCTTTATTGATGACCTCGCGATCGGTGTCGATAATGACCCTTGCACCTTCTATCGCCCGAAACGAAGCTCTGCTTCCATATATCTCAACTGTCTGATGTACAGAGAGTTGCTGGCAATGGCAGAAATATCGGCAATGCTTGATATGCAGGAAAATGCCGCTAAGTACCATGCCGAAGCGGATGCTCTTAAGGCTGCGGTCAATGAGCATTGCTATGACGAACGAAACGGATTTTATTACAGTGCTGACCTCAATCTACTGCCCGTTGATCCCACCAATTGGTTACACAGCGGTTGTCCGCGCAACTGGAGTACCCTTATTCAACGTATTGATGTATGGTCGGGCTTCATGGCTATGTGGGTCGGAATCGCAAGCAAGGAACAAGCAGAGCGAATGGTAAGGGAAAACTATCTTAACGAAAGAACCTTCCATGCTCCCTACGGCGTCCGTACACTTTCAAAATGTGAGAAAATGTATCAGATCGTAAAGAGCGGAAATCCGTCATGCTGGCTCGGACCGATCTGGGGCATTGCCAACTATATCACCTTTCGCGGACTGCTAAAATACGGATATAACGAGCTTGCCGCTGAGCTTGCTGACAAGACACTCAGGCTCTTTGGATCCGACATAGCCGAATGCGGTGAAATGCATGAGTATTATGATCCCAACACCGGACGCGGTGTGAATAATCAGGGATTCCAATCCTGGAATCTGCTGTGTGCAAATATCATTTCCTGGAAAAATACCGGTACGGCAATTGAAGAGTTTTGACTTTTTGAGAAGTTTATATGATAGAGAATTATGATCATTACATTACCAGAAGCATCCGTTCCGTTTACAAGCGCAAGCTGATTGCACCTCTTTTGTATCTGCTTGCACTGGCGGCACTGTGGTTGCTGTTCCCGCTCCCGGATCTTCTCTTTCCGAAGAGCCTTACAGACTATGGAAACATCGGTGAGAATTATAAAAATGGCGATGTCTATGTGGAAGCGGAACTAAGTGATCTTTATTTCACCGGCTATACAAACACTCTGTTTGGAATGACCACCGGCTACTATTATTATACTGTAGCCGATGGTCAGTGTATGTTCGTGCTGCTCACTCCCCGTACCTGTGAGGAGGGGCTTCCTTTTATTGAACAGGTTCGGATCCGCGGGCAGATTCTCTCGGAGGGCAGAGCCTACCAGCAGTTGGCGGATGCTCTGGCAGAGGACCTGTCCTGGACACCGGAGGGTCTGACAGGCAAGGTTTCCTCGTATCTTCTCAGTGAGCCGGCCTTTCACTCCATCCTGGGCCGTCTGTCCCTGTTTCTTTTCTTTGCCACGGGACTGTACGCTCTGCTGGTTATCATCTCCAGCATCGTGTATCTTTCCTTCCCGGTTTTCTCCCCGCCATGTCGGCGGCTTGGCCGCTTCGGAAAGCCTTCCGAGCTTCTGGCGCAGGCCGAGGAGGAATTAGCCACACTGCCCCAGTTGGCCACAGAGGACATGTTCATCACCGAGCATTATTTTATTGAGATCGCAGACTCCGGAATCGCCGTGGTGCCGATCCGGGAGATTATCTGGATCTACAAATACTCCACGCTGCACAAGCTCTTCTGGTACCATTTTAACATATCCTATACCCTGCACATCACCACCACGAGACACCTGCATCTCCAGTGTCCCAAGAACAGGAAAACGGACATTGACGGTATCATCGATTACCTGGCCGAAGCCAACCATGACATTCTGGTGGGCTTCAGCGAGAAGAACCGTCTGAAGGTTCAGGAGATGCAGCATCCCAGACTGCGGTTTGAGCGGCTGATCGCGTTCTTAAATCGGAAGTTCTAAAGTTTCCAGATATCCCGGTTATATTCCGCTATGGTCCGGTCGGAGGAGAAGTACCCTGCTTTCGCTGTGTTCACCAGCATCTTCTTCGCCCAGGCCATGCGGTTCTCATAATCTGCAAGGGCTCGCTCCTTCGTTTCCAGATAAGACTCAAAATCCAAAAGCGTCATGAACCAGTCCTTATTCAGAAGCTCTTTGTATAAACGCTCCAGACTCTCCTTATTTCCAATCTTCAGCATAGGCTCACTGACAATAAAGTCCACTGCTTCCCGAATCAACGGATCCTTCTTGTAGTAATCCATTGAAACATAATCTGCCTTCTCATAATGCTTGATCACTTCATCCGAGGACGCGCCGAAGATATAGATATTCTCCGGGCCAACCAGCTCTGCGATCTCCACATTGGCACCATCCATGGTTCCCAGGGTTACTGCCCCATTCAGCATGAACTTCATATTGCCGGTTCCGCTGGCTTCCTTGGAGGCCAGAGATATCTGTTCGGAAATATCACAGGCCGGAATCAGCTTCTCCGCCTTAGTCACATTGTAATTCTCCACCATGACTACCTTGAGGTAGGGGCTCACCGCCGGGTCATTGTCAATGATATCCGCCAGACACAGAATCAGATGGATGATGTCCTTGGCGATCACGTAGGCCGGTGCGGCCTTGGCTCCGAAGATAACGGTAATGGGCGTCGCAGGCAGCTTTCCGCTCTTGATCTCCAGGTATTTATGGATGATATACAAGGCGTTCAACTGCTGGCGCTTATATTCGTGCAGACGCTTGCTCTGAATATCGAAAATAGAATCCGCATTCACCGTAACCCCCTGGGTAGCCTTCAGATAAGCCGCCAATGCACGCTTGTTCTCCTGCTTGATATCCAAAAGGCGTTGCAGTACATTTTCTGCATTTGCATAATTCAGCAATTGTTCCAGCTGGGTGGAATCCTTGTGCCAGTCGGTTCCGATCAGGCTGTCCAGATATCCGCTGAGGTCATGGTTGCAGTGCATGAGCCAGCGGCGGAAGGTGATGCCGTTGGTCTTGTTGTTGAATTTCTCCGGATAGATCTGATAAAATTGCTTCAGCTCATTATTTTTCAGTATCTCCGTGTGCAGGTATGCCACGCCGTTGACACTGTGACCGTAATGAATATCCATGTGCGCCATGTGTACCAGCTTCTTCTCATCGATAATGGCCACAGAAGGATCATCGTACCGCTCCTTCACCATAGTATCCAGTTCCCGGATAATAGGCATAAGCTGTGGTACCACCTGATAGAGATAGTCCATGGGCCACTTCTCCAGTGCCTCTGCCAGAATGGTGTGGTTCGTGTAAGCGCAGGTTTTCGTTACAACTTCAATCGCCTTACGCATGGGAAGCCCCCGTTCCATCAGCAGGCGCACCAGCTCCGGGATCACCAGGCTTGGATGGGTATCGTTGATCTGGATAGCCGCGTAATCGAAGAGATCCGTGAGACTGCATCCCCTGGCCTCGCACTCGTCAAGGATCAACTGTGCCGCATTGCTGACCATGAAGTATTGCTGATAGACACGCAGCTTCCTTCCTGCATCGTCACTGTCATCCGGGTAGAGGAACAGAGTCAGATTCTTGCGGATATCCTCCTTGTCAAACTGAATTCCGTCCCCCACAATTCCTTCATCCACAGATTCAATATCGAACAGGTGCAGCCGGTTGGTCCTGTTCTGATAGCCTGTCACATACAGGTCGTACATCCGCGACTGCACGGTAAAGCCGCCAAACCGGACAGGATACGTCACATCCGTCCTGGTCAGCCAGTTCTCCTTCTCCAGCCAGGGATTCTTATTTTCCCGCTGCATATGGTTCTCGAAGGTCTGTAAAAACAGCCCGAAATGATAGTTGAGGCCAATGCCGTCCCCGGAAAGTCCCAGGGTTGCCATTGAATCCAAAAAGCAGGCGGCCAACCTTCCCAGCCCGCCATTTCCCAGAGAGGGTTCCGGCTCCAGCTCCTCAATCCGGGCAAGATCCTTGCCGTATTGGGCGAGCACCTGCTTCACCTCGTCATATATTCCAAGGTTGATCAGGTTATTGGACAGAAGCTTCCCGATCAGGAATTCCGCCGAAATGTAATAAACCTTCTTCTTCCCCTGTGTGACCTCCCTCTCCTTTGCCATGTCTTTCACAAGGGTCAGAAGCCCCACATACAATTGATGATCGGTACAGGCCGCTATGTTGTTGCAGCAGATGCGTTCCAGTTTTGCTCTGATCTCCATTATGGTATCCTCCAATTCATGATATGTGTAACAGTTTAGACAGCTCTTGTCTGTGGCTTGCTGCCTAAACTGTTACCGCTATGCTACTAGTATACACTTTTTCCGGAAACTTATCTTGCATTATTATGGGAATTTATAGTACAATACTATCAAAAAGAGATACGACCACGAGGCAAAGTCATGAACATATTGGAATATGAGAATACACAGGAAACCAAGGCTCACGGAAACCCGGAGTTTCCTTTTAATATTTACCCCTGCAGCATTCCTTTGGATTTTCCGGCTGTTCCCACCCATTGGCACAATGATATGGAGATCATATATGTTAAAAAAGGCGCCGGACAGGTGTTGGTAGACCTGATTCCTTATGCCGTGAAGGCCGGGGACATCGTATTCGTGTACCCCGGACAGCTTCACTCCATTGAGCAGACGGAGGGAGCCTGCATGGAATACGAAAATATCATTTTTCAGTTGGGGCTTCTTATCGGCTCCGGTGAGGATATGTGCAACCGACAATTTTTTGCACCGCTTCTGCACAACCGGATTACCCTGCCCGTTTATCTTACCCCGGAATTGTCCATTTATCCAGAGATAAATCGGTGTCTTAACAGACTGGATGATTTAAGTGGCTGCAAGGAAGCTGCACGCGCTCTAGGCGTCAAGGGGCAGCTATTTGAATTGTTTTATCTGTTGTTCCAATATTTTCCGAGTACAGCACCCACACGCCGCACTTCCCGCTCCCTGGACAGTATGAAGCTGATCGTCAAGCATGTGGAAACTCATTACCAGGAGAAGCTTTCCATCCGGGATATGGCAGACCTCTGCGGTTTTTCCTGCTCCCACTTCATGAAGTTCTTCAAACAGCACATGGACACGTCCTTTACCTGTTATCTCAATGATTATCGACTGACTATGGCAGCACGGATGTTGACGGCCTCCCAGGATGCGGTGTCCGCTGTGGCGGCAGAGTGCGGCTTTGAGAACCTGTCCTATTTCAACCGACTGTTCCGGCGGAAGTTCGGTGTGACACCGACGCAGTACCGAGATTGAGTTTTGTTACTATGCCACAGTACCGAGATTCATTTTTCTATTGACAATTTTTTAACAAAGTTATATGATGGTTACAGTATTATAAATCCATACATAATCAGGAGGATACTCATGAACAATTTACGTCTGGAAGTTGAAAACGAGATCGCTGTCCTTACCATTACAAGACCCGGCGCACTGAACGCGCTGAACAGCGAGACCTTAGATGAACTGAACACCGTTTTGACCGAGATTGAAGCAAGAGACGATGTGAAGGTCGTGATCCTGACCGGCGGCCCGGACAAGAAGGACAATCCCTACAAGTCCTTTGTAGCAGGTGCCGACATCTCCGAGATGGTGAACTTCACCGCCGCTGAAGCACGTGCCTTCGGCATGAAGGCTTCCCAGCCTTTCTTCAAGCTGATGAATATGCGTCAGGTTACCATCGCGGCCGTCAACGGCTTCGCCCTGGGTGGTGGCTGCGAGATTGCCATGGCATGCGACATCCGTATCGCCGCTGACAACGCATCCTTTGGTCAGCCGGAAACCGGACTTGGCATCATTCCCGGATTCGGAGGAACCCAGAGACTGGCCCGCTTGGTCGGCATGGGTCGTGCCAAGGAATTGATCTTCACCTGCGACAGCATCAATGCGGAAGAGGCTTATCGGATTGGTCTGGTGAACAAGGTTGTGGCTAAGGAAGAGCTGATGACTACCGCCAAGGCTATGGCTGCCAAGATCATCTCCAAGGGCAGCTTCGCTGTATCCATAGCGAAGGCCGCCATTAACAATGGCTATGACATGGATATTAAGAATGCCGTTGAGATGGAAGCGAACCTGTTTGGAATCACCTGCTCCACCCACGACAAGCAGGAAGGCATGACGGCTTTCCTTGAGAGGCGCGCTGCTGATCTGACAGATTTCTAAGAAATCTGCCGCTCAGCTTGCGTGTAAAATGAGACGCCGCTTCGGAAGAGATATTTCTCACGTGAATTGAACGACAATTCACTTAGAGAATTATCTCTTCTGAGGCGGCTGTTTTATTTCTCATGCATACGGAACGGCAGTTAAGTTTACTCTGCCGCATCCGCCTCGCGAATTGTAATAGAAGTAATCACCGGTTGCTCATCGGCAGGGATCGTTCCATTGTCATCTGTAGGCTGGGCAGCCTCGCAAACCGCATCCACAACCTCCATTCCCTCTGTCACATAACCGAACGCTGCATACTGTCCATCCAGGAACGTACTGTCCTCCTGTACGATGAAGAACTGGGAGCTGGCGCTGTTATAATCGTTTGACCTTGCCATAGAGATGGCACCACGTGTATGGGACAGGTTGTTCTCGACGCCGTTCTCCTTAAATTCTCCGGTAATATTGGTGTCGCTGCCTCCGGTACCATCGCCCTTGGGATCGCCACCCTGCATCATAAATCCTTCCATAATACGGTGGAAGGTCAATCCGTCATAGAAGCCGCTCTTTGCCAGAGAGACAAAGTTCTCCACTGTTTTCGGTGCAGCCTCTGCGTTAAGAGCTACCGTGATGGTGCCATAATCCTTTATTGCAATATCTGCATAGTAGGAAGCAACAATGTCATCCGATGAATTGTCGATGTCTGCGGTAGTGTCATTATCCGCCGTGCCGTCTCCGCTTGAACCATCTGTGTAATCTGTTGTATCAGCATCGGATTTTTTGTGAGCATTGCTGACTCCGAGACCGATAGCAACGCCTGCAACGGCCACGATCAGACACGCCGCTACTGCGATCGCCGCAACGCGAATGGTTTTCTTTCGTGCCTTTTCCGCAAATGGTCGGCATACCGTCTCAATATCTGCACCCACTCTCTTAGCAACTGCTTCCGGTATCTCTACGCTCTCCTTTTTTGCAAGCAGGTCTTCCTTCAGCCTGGATACTCCGTAACTGTTCTCCCCTCTGCCGACGGCGGACATGATTCGGCTGATATTCACGTTCTCCGCTTCCAGTGCCATACCGATCAGGTCCTCACTGACATTCATCAGCTTCGCCATCTGCGCCTCATCGAACCAGGCGAATGCGTGCAGCACGTACACAAACCGATGAAAAACCGGAAGATTTTTCAGTACGACATCAACATTTTCACCCTCAGCACACATTTTTTCTGATTGATATACAACATTTGCAAAATTCTTGTTTGCTGGAGAACGGAATGCCTTGGAATCCTGCTTGGTTACCCACACTCTGCAGTAATTCACCGCTTTCCTTCTGAGGAATCGCCGAAGCTCTTCCTCCGACTTCAGTTGTCCGGCCGTCAATGTCTCCCAGGCGCTCTTAAACACGAAGGTTACCGCCTTTCCGACAGCGGCGTCATCGCAGAGCAACGAATCACACAGGAGCATAATCTCCTTTTTATTCGCTTCATACAGACTCTTTATTGCATCGGAATTCCCTTTGCACGCTTTTTCCAGAATTGTAGACATATGTTTCGTTCCTTTCTTATCCGGTAGTTTTTACTATATTACAATATAAATTGCTTCAGTTAAATAACTGTGACGAAAAAGTGAAAATTCTGCGAACAAAGAAAAGAAATGTTTCTGCCGCAGCACAAAACATTCCTTTCTGTGGTTGCCTTTTCTGTTGTCTTCCTACTTTGCCATATCCCTGGACTTCTCCGTGCAGGCACGCTGTGCCTTTATGACAGCGTTACGGAAGCCCTCCTGCTCCAACACAGCCACTGCCTCAATGGTTGTCCCACCGGGAGAGCATACCATATCCTTCAACGCTCCCGGATGCATGCCCGTCTCCAGAACCATCTTCGCAGATCCCAGCACTGCCTGTGCTGCGAATTTATATGCCTGCGCCCTTGGCATACCATCGGCCACCGCCGCGTCTGCCATAGCCTCGATGAACATGTATACATATGCGGGCGAAGAACCGGACACGCCAACCACAGCATCCATCAGGGATTCCGGCACAATCTCCGCCTTTCCAAGACTGTTGAAAATCGTCTCGATCTCATGCGTTTCTTCCGGTTCCATATTCGCATTGGGACTTAAGGCAGACATAGCCTCGCCCACCAGAGCCGGTGTATTCGGCATCACGCGCATGAGCCGGATCGGCTTTTCGAATAGTTCTTCCACCTTGGCGATTGTCTGTCCGGCCGCGATAGATACAATGACCGTTTCCGGCCTTACCAGATCGCGGATCTCACGGATGACCGCCGGATAGACAATGGGCTTCACAGCCAGAAAAAGAATGTCTGCCGCTGCGGCTGCTGTACGATTGTCTGTGACCGTCCGCACACCATACGTTTCCTTCAAATGCTCCAGTCCCGCCTCATTCCGGTCGGCAACAATGACGGATTCCGGCGTCACAAGCCCTGCTCCTACGATTCCTCCAATAATGGCGCCGCCCATGTTTCCGCCGCCGATAACTCCGATAATCTTATCCATAACTTCATTCCTCCTGTTCGTCCAATGAAACAATTTTTCTCTAGTATAGTAGAAAAAGTCCAAAAATGCAATTTCTAATTTTGATTTTTCAAGCGCTGCGTCAAACTATATAGATGCTTTCACGGCAGTAGTGCATTCAGTGCTACCGGGCCACCCAGGATTTCCTTCTCCACCCGGACATAGCGGTTATTGTCGGGCAGTTCCCGCCACTTCACCAGTGTCAGACTACCCCGCACCAGCTCCAGCGCAGTGACTGCATGAGGGTGTACACCGCTTCCGCAATTAAAGTACCAGCCATGCTCTGAAAAAAACGGCCGATGGGTATGCCCGGCAATCAATATCTGCCGATTCTTCCCGGCCCACTCTGCCATCCGCCTCTCCACCCGTTCCTTCTTCCGGTAATTCTTGGCGGCACTGGTGGGATCCTTGACACCAAGCTGTTCCAGAGGACGCCAAAAATAACGCACCAGGAAGCGTGTCAGATACCACAGACGCTCATTGCAAAGATCTCCCTGATGTCCGTGAATCAACAGCAATCCTTCTCCACAATGACCACCTGTAGTCAGACACCCATCCGCTTCAGCATATGCCTTCATCAGAATACTCTCATACACCGGAATATCCGGGAAGCACGGGAGCAGAAGCCCCCGGCATTTCATCAGATCGTGGTTACCGTACAGCATATACAGCCTGCCTTTGCAGTAGAATTGTTTCAGCAGCGCAAACACCTCTCCGTGCTTCTCTAAGATTTCTTCCATATTCCTGTTTTCCCAGAGTTCATCCCCATCCCCCAACTCCAGATACGTAAACCCCTGTTCATAATATTCCTTCAGTGCAGCCAGATAAATGGTCTTATTATTGGCAAAATTGTCACTCCAGTTCCCGTCTCCCCGATGACAATCACTCATAAATACGTAGGATTTTTCCGGCTGCAGCGGGATGCAGACTGTCTTTGCCAACAGTCGTTCCATTCGTTTCTCATACCTGGTCATTGCTTCCTGCCTCACTCGGAAAACGGGACCTTGCCAGACGCTCCCACTTCTCATATAACCCCGGTTCCCTGCTCTTGAGAGCCAGGAGCTTGTCGTATGCATTTGCATAATCGCCCGTTGCCTGGCGATACAGTCGGCAGTTTCGTTTATTCTCCCGCTGTTTGAAATAGGAAAACCACCGGGCACGGCTTATTGGCTGCCTGGTATGAGGCTTCGTGAAATGTATCCACACGGTATTTTCGTGAAAGCTGATCTCTCCCTTTTCATATCCCGCCCGGTACAGCCCTGACATAAAAGCATCCCGCATAACCAGATCCTTCAAAGTAATCTCTATGTCCATTTCCAGTTCCTTTGGCCTGGAATATTCCCCCAGCACGAACCCGGTGAGCCACCAGTGGTATCCACGGCGATGATACAGCCGCTTTCCGTTTTTCCACAGGATCGTCTGAATCCGCAGGGTATCCTCATCCTCGACGCAACGGTAAATAAGCTCCCTCTCCAGAACATCCTGCACCAGCGTCCCCTTAGGCAGGTAATACACCCCGGCCTCCCCGCTTGTGGTAATCCCGTACTGCCCCTTCCAGAACTGGATCAGCCACTTTCTCTCATCGTAATCAAAGTAGATGGGCTCACAGTCAATGATCATATTCATGGGCGCCGCCGCCTCATCATAGATCCTTCCATACCCAAACTTCCGCTGCCAGCTATCCGTCCTGGAATAGAAGATATCCTGTCTGCCATCGTAGGCAAACCCGAAGGGATCCAGCAGTTCATTCAGCTTTCTTTGCTTCTCACGGTCGGTAAGCATTGGAAGCCGCACCGGCTTTCGTAATTCTTTCCGTTTTTCCAGGTATTCATAACCCCAGATCCCGGCAAGCACCAGAATCAGATACAGCAGCAATACAAAAAATGCATATCCCAGTTCCATAGAAGGCCTCCATACGCCCTTTATTACCAGAATATGCATTCCTATGATTATGTTTCGTAAAAACGCTCCTGTTTCAGATGAGCTTCCGATTCTTCCGCTGCTCTGCTCTGTCTCCCTTTGCCTTTCTTACCTTCCAGACAAGAAAATCCAGGAGCAAAAGTACCAAAGTGATGGGTAAAACAAGCAGCAACAGCACGATTCCCATCACCCCTGCAAACCATCCCGTGTCAGTCAATATGTCATAAACAGCATAGATTGTCACACATAGGCCAATGACACCATCGACCACAGCAAATACCCGGTATGGTGAAATGTCCGTTTTCACCCGCCAACTTATGCTGACTGTCAAAAAACAAAGAAAGACAATGGAAAAAGCGACAGCAGCAAACGCAAATAAGAATTCGAGATTTGCCGGGGGTACAGCAATACTTACGATCCAACAAGCTGCCGCTAAAGTTCCCAAAATAAGTGTTATTTTCGTATACCTTGACATAACAATTCTCCTTTCACCTACACCGTATTACGGAATTCCACTCCGACGCTCCTATTCGGAAACCTCAAACTCCATCTTGATATTGCCATTCTCTCCCCGCTATGCTATCATGGAAGAAAATCACCAAAGAAATGGAGACCATTATGAAAAAATCCAATATTCCTTATATAATAAGTGAGACCAACATCGACTGGAGCAGCATTCCCAGACTTGATATCGACCAGCTCGTCCTGACCGATTCCACGGACGTAACAGCCTCCGCCCAGATCTGCCGCAGTGATTCTGCACTTTTCCTGCGCCTCTCTGCCACAGAGTCGGAGATCCGCTCTCAGGAGAATGGCCTGTTGGGTCATCCCTGCAACGACAGCTGCCTGGAATTCTTCTTCTGCCCGAAGGAGGGCGATAACCGCTATTTTAACCTGGAATTCAATCCGGGCACCTGCCTCTTTCTGGGCTTCGGCTCCAGCATCCACAACCTGACGCGTCTGCTGCCCCAGGATCCTGACTGGCTGAATTCCATCTTCCATCCGTCCGTAACATTTCGCGATGACGGTTGGGAGATCACCTATCAGATTCCTTATACATTCATTCGCCGATTCTTCCCTGACTTTACGCCGATGCCGGGTCAGACCATCCGGGCGAACTTCTACAAATGTGCAGATCTTGCCGCCAAGCCCCACTACCTGGCATGGAATCCCATCACCGGGACGGAAGGCTCCGTCTTCCATGCACCGGAAGACTTCGGAATGCTGTGCTTTGACTAACAAGGCTTATTTTTTCCGATTCCAGACTATACTCAGTCGGTTGAACCAGCTCTGGGGTATGGCGAAGCCAAACACAATCCCCAGTGCAATGGCACCTGCCACCTTGAAGGTCTCCGTACCCTTGGCAGTAAACTGTGCCAGTTCGTTCATCAACAGGTAGTAGGCGGTATAATAGATTCCGGCTCCCGGAACCAGAGTGAAGATCCCGGCCACCAGATATACGGTGGTTGGGCATCTTCGGATAGCGGACAGCACCCTTGCCGCCAGCGTCAGGAACAATGTGGCTCCCAGGGACGCAATGGTAATGCCCGCACCCCATTTCTGGAAGAGCAGGTATGCCATCCAGCCCAGGCCGCCGTTGACGGCGCAGAAAATATATTCTTTTTTGGGCGCTCCAAATAAAATTGCAAAGGCCATCGTTGCCACCATGGCCGATATTATCTGCAGGATCATGATCACATTCCCCCTATCAATTGAAAGATACGAACTGCTCCGCCTACACCTACAGCAATACAGGCCGCCGACATCAGCGCATCCGCCAGATGGATACAACCCGAGAGATAATCGCCGTTGAAAAGCTCCCGGATGGAGGTAGTGAGTACAACTCCCGGCACCAGAAGCATGATCGTACCGATGACGATCTTATCCGGCATGATCGGAAGTCCCAATGCAGCAAAGCCAAAGCTTGCCGCCGTCACAAGGGCGCTGCCAATGATGTTTACAATAAATTTGGAGACCTTTCCGCTTGCGGTTGCCTGCAGAAACAGTCCCAGTATCATTCCCACCGGAAAAGCAAGCAGTGCTTCCAGCCCCTTTCCACCATAGAGATAGCAGAAGGCGGCACACCCTATGGCTCCCGCCAGCCGTTTCTTCCACCAGCTGGTCCCGCTGCGCTTCTGACACTGTTCCAGCCGTTTCTGCGCCTCCTCCACGGTACAGCTATGGGCACAGATCTCTCTGGAGAGCTGATTCAGCTCATGGATCTTTCCCAGATCCATACTGCCCAGGGGCACATTGCGGATCATGCTTCCACGATCTTCGTCTTCCTCATGAACGGTGGCAAAAATAGCATTGGACACCACAAACACGTGGTAATTCTCCATGCCATACGCCTCCAGAACACGTTCCACCGTCTCCTGAACCCGGTATATCTCCCCACCACTACTTAAGAGGGTTTCTCCTATGGATACAGCCAATTTTAATATCTGCTGACTCTCTTCCATGATGCAATGTTCTCCTGTTCTGTCTCTCTCATAACAGTTCAGCCCACGCCCTTAGCAAATAAATTTGCACGGTCTGTCTTTCCATTTCCTGGCTGTCTGAACTGTTTTTCCCATCTTACCAAGTGCGGAATCTCTTGTCAATCTATTTCTTTTAAGTTATAATAATGGAGATTACGAACACAGGAGGAACAACCATCATGACAAGTGAAATCAGAGACATTACCCTCGCCCCATCCGGCGAGCATAAGATAGACTGGGTGAAAAAGAACTGCCCGCTTCTTCGGAGTCTGGAAGAGGATTTTTCCAAGACGAAGCCTTTTGCAGGGATCCGCGTCGCTCTCTCCATCCATCTGGAGGCCAAGACTGCATACTTGTGCAAGGTACTGGCTGCGGGCGGAGCCGAGATGTATATCACCGGCAGCAATCCTCTGTCCACCCAGGACGACGTGGCCGCTGCGCTGGTGGCCGCAGGGCTTACTGTTTTTGCCTGGTATGACTCCACCCCGGAGGAATACGAGCATCACATCAGCCGCGTGCTGGAGCACGACTGCAACATCATCATCGATGACGGCGGCGACCTGGTGAACATGCTCCACACCCGTTACCCAGAGAAGATCCAGCATGTCATCGGCGGCTGTGAGGAGACCACCACCGGAATCATCCGCCTCATCGCCATGGCCAATAAGGGGGAATTAAAGTTCCCCATGGTTCTTGTGAATAACGCAGACTGCAAGCATCTCTTTGATAACCGCTACGGTACCGGACAGTCCGTGTTTGACGGCATCAATCGTACCACCAATCTGATCGTGGCCGGCAAGAACGTGGTAGTGGCCGGCTACGGCTGGTGCGGCAAGGGTGTCGCCATGCGTGCCAAGGGCCTGGGCGGCAGAGTCATCGTGACAGAGATCGATCCCATCAAGGCCATTGAGGCTGTTATGGACGGTTTCGATGTGATGCCCATGAATGAAGCTGCCAAGGTCGGCGATTTCTTCATCACCGTCACAGGCTGCAATCACGTCATCGACGAAGAGGATTTCAAGGTCATGAAGAACGGCGCTATCCTTTGCAACGCCGGACATTTTGACGTGGAGATCGACATGAAGCGCCTCCGTGAGATCGCCTTGGAGACCATCGACCAGCGCAAGAATATCGTCGGCTACAAGATTTCTGAGGGGCAGTGGATCTACGTACTGGCGGAGGGACGCCTGGTGAATCTTGCTGCCGGAGACGGACATCCTGCAGAGATCATGGACATGAGCTTTGCGATCCAGGCATTGAGCGCCAAGTATCTGGTGGAGCACCGGGGCAGCCTCACCGAGAAGCTGATCAATGTCCCCAGAGAGGTAGATCTCGAAGTTGCCAGAAGGAAGCTTTCCTTCCTTGGGAAGAAGATCGATATGCTCACCGATGAACAGGTGGATTATCTGAATTCTTCCTCTATCTGAACGGTTTCGAGCCATACAGATTTATAAAAAAATGTGAATCATGCTTGCACGAATGAGCACTTAGCACTAAGGATTTGATACGTATGAGAGCATTTAAGAATACACAACGCACTTTACAGGAAACGACACGCGAAGGACACAAACGGCTTAAAAGGCGCTGGAAGATTCTGATTGGGATCCTGCTTGTACTATTCATCCTCTATTGGATCATCTGCTACTTCCTGGTCAGCCTTGCTCTGGTTCCTTCTTTTATGGAAAAGACAGAGGTTTTCGAAACCGTAACCGATGTCAGCATCGAGGCGCTGGTGCAGACAGACGATATACAGAACAACCGTGCCGCCTCTCTGGAGGAGACCAGAAAATGGCTGAAAACCGTCCAGGCAGAGAAGCTCACCGTGACCACAGAGGACAACTACCGATTGATCGGTGTAGCCTTCTCCCCTGATCGATCCGATCTGTCTGACACCTCCCACAAATGGGTACTGCTTCTTCACGGCTACACTGGTTGGAAGGAGGAACTTTATCCCATTGCCTGCCAATACGTAAAGCAGGGCTATTACGCCATGGTTCCTGACATGCGCTGCAGCGGCGACAGTGAGGGCGATTTCATCGGTATGGGCTGGACTGACCGCCTGGACAATCTGCTCTGGCTTTCTGAAATCCTAAGCCGTGATCCGGAGGCAGAGATCGTCATCCACGGCCAGTCCATGGGAGCCGCATGCTCTCTGATGATGTCCGGGGAGGATCTGCCAACCCAGGTGAAGGCAATTGTCAGTGACTGCGCCTACACGGACGCCTACAGCATGTTTGCCAAGCAGATGAAGGCCTGGTTTAACCTTCCCTCCTTTCCCATTCTGGACAGCATGAACCTGATGCTCCAGCTACGCGGTGGTTATGATCTGAAGGAAGCCTCCGCCCTGAATGCCGTAAAAAAGACCTCCCTCCCGATCCTTTTCATTCACGGGGAGGAGGACGATATGGTGCCTGTTTCTATGGCATATGAGCTGTACGAAGCCGCTGCCGGAGAGAAGGAACTGCTTATCATTCCGGGCGCCGGACACGCCCAGGCTATGGACAAGGATCCGACGCTCTACTACGAGACAGTATTTTCCTTTCTGGCGGACAAGATCTTCTGAACGGCAGCTGCTGCCGCCTCATTCCGCTGTTCCAGCTCCAGTTCTTCCTGTTCCTCCTTCGCCTGAATGATTGCTTCGTTCAGGCGAAGCATCCTGGCATCCAGCATGGATACGATATCCGCGCAGTCCCGAAGCTCCTGGCTGATGTAGCCCGGCGCATTTCCCTCAAACTTATAATATATCTTGTGCTCCAGGCTGGCCCAGAAGTCCATGGCAATGGTGCGGATCTGGATCTCCACCTTGGTATCCACCACACGATCCGACAGAAAAATCGGAACGGTCACCAGCATGTGATAGCTCTTGTAACCACTGGCTTTTGGGTTCTTGATGTAATCCTTGACGGAAACCACCGTCAGGTCATTCTGCTTCCCGATCATCTCCGAGATACGGTATATGTCGGAGGTAAAGGAGCATACGATACGGATTCCGGCTATGTCATTTACATAATTCACCATATTATCGATGGTGCTCTCATACCCATAGCGCCTCAGCTTCTTTACGATACTCTCCGCAGTCTTGATACGGCATTTAAAATACTCAATGGGGTTATATTGATGTACATGCTGGAACTCATCGTTCAGGATCTCCAGCTTGGTATTTACTTCCTTCAGCGCCGAATTGTATAAAAACATGACAGTCTTCCAGCTGTCTATATCTTCGTTAAATTTTACGTTTGAACTCAAAATTTGTCCACTTCTCTCCGCCTCTCGGCTATGTTTTTCTTCAGTATATCATAATTCCAAACGGAATTGGGGGAATTTTACATATTTTAATAAAATATTTATAACTGAAAAAACATGCCGTGTACCCTAACCTTTGGTTAATAGCTATTTTCCACACTTTTGCAGTAACAAATATTCGATTTTAGCTTGAATCCATTGATTTTAC
>CAVGED010000120.1:0-27859 GCA_963628035.1 Paludibacteraceae bacterium | reverse complement strand
ATAGCCCTTATGAGGGCTAATATCAAACCACCACTTGAAGTGGTGGTTGATGACTAGTAGAAGAAAGCTTTAAAAAGGAAGGCAGGAGGTAAGAAAGTATTGATGAAAGGAAGTACGGCAGTCGCCGGGCAGAATAAAAAAAGAGGATTGCTACAGGAAATATGGAAGTGTAAACAGGCGTATCTTTTCCTGCTGCCATTGTTTGCAGGATTGATTATTTTTTCCTATTATCCGCCTGTTTCCGGAATCATGCATTCCTTTTTTGAATGGAGTGGCAGCAGGGAAGGCTCCTTTATAGGGGTTGCGAATTACAAACGTCTATTTCACGACGAGGTATTTTTGAATTCCATTCCTACCATGTTTAAGATCATGATCCCGCGTTTACTCATAGGAATCGTGGCGCCACTCATCATGGCCGAACTGATCTTCTGTGTGAAGAGCGCAAAGTTGCAGGCAGCATATCGGGTTATGATTCTTTTGCCGATTGTTGCTCCAGGTGTAGTGGGGCTCCTGATCTGGAAGAATGTGCTTGACCCTACTTCCGGTCTGTTGACAACTTTGGCCAGGCTGTTCGGCTTTGCAGCAGAGAATGGAGTGATCAACTGGCTTGGGGATCCGAAGCTGGTTATATTTTCCATTATATTTATGGGATTTCCATGGATTGGTGGTACCAGTGTGCTGATCTATACGTCAGGGCTTATGAATATTTCCGAAGACGTGTTTGATGCTGCCAGGCTGGATGGTGTAAATATTCTCCAGCGAATACGCAGGATTGACCTGCCGCTGATTCGAGGACAGATACGTTATTTCTTTATCTTTGGGATCATAAGCAGTTTGCAGGATTATGGTACTCAGATGGTGCTGACGGAGGGTGGGCCGGGTTATTCGACTTATGTGCCCGGATACTACATGTATATTCAAGCCTTTGGAGCTGGTAATATGGGATACGCATGTTCAATCGGAACCACTTTATTTGTCTTTATTGTCCTGCTGACGCTACTTGGATTCCGTGTTACAAGAAATAAGGATTTGTAAGGAGAGCACAAACATGAGAAAAAATGGAAGGAAAAAGTTGCCGCAGTTGTGCCTGAATCTGGTTATCCTGCTGCTCCTATTTTTGACAATCTACCCGCTGGCGATGGCGTTATGGTGTGCATTGAAATCGGATCTGGCTTATGATGTTTCCAAGTGGTATCCTACCATACCATTAAGACTCAGCAATATCATGGTGGCTATGAAAGCAGTATTTCGGTATGTGCGGAATACCGTGTTTGTGGGAACAGTGGGTGTGACAGGGAGTCTTGTAGTGTCGTCTCTGGCTGCATATGCGTTTTCCAGAATGCAATTTCCGGGCAAAAAGCTGCTTTATTCCGCAGTTATCTGTCTAATGATGATGCCGGGAATTCTGACATTGGTTCCATCTTATGTACTGTATAAGAATATGGGACTTCTGGACACCTATGGGGTGCTGATTCTGCCGATCATAGTTGGACAGTCGATCTTCGGAGTGTTTCTGCTCACCTCATTTTTCGAGGGGCTTCCGAAGGATATCTTTGAGGCTGCACAGATTGACGGAGCCGGACATTTGTTATGCTACAGCAAGATTGCGGTTCCGCTTTGTATGCCAATCCTGGGAACACTGGCAATCATGGAGATTGTGAATGTATGGAACGATTACATCTGGCCGATGATTACCATACGTGACTTGAACAAATTGACTATTTCAGCAGGGCTGTTGGTGAACTTCGAAAGTACATACAGTTCTAATATGCCAGTTACCTTTTCTGGGTATTTGGTAGCTTCGTTACCACTGATTCTACTGTTTGTATTTGCAAATAAGTATTATGTGCAGGGGCTGGTCAGTTCATCTATCAAAATGTGAAAAGAAAGGTAAAAAATATATGGATAAAAGAATCAATGTAATCATTGATACAGATATTGGAGGCGATATCGACGATGCGTTTGCACTATGTCTGGCAATGCGTTCCCCTGAGGTGCGTATACTTGGTGTTACTACAGTGTTTCAGGACACTGTAAAAAGAGCCAGGATTGCAGCCAGACTGCTGCGTCTTGGCGGTCTGCCAAAGGTTCCGGTGGTTGCCGGAGCAAGATGTCCGTTGAAAAATGACAGGCTGTATGGGCAGAAAATTGATTTTTCGGAGAGTCCTGTCGCTTATGTTGAGGACTATGATGGCGAAGAGTATCTTTCTGATATTTCAGCTAAGGATTTTATTATAAAAACATTGGAAAACACGAAGGAACCAATTGCTATTGTGACGCTCGGAGCGCTTACAAATATCGCTCAGGTGCTGATGGAAAGGCCGGATCTTAAGGAAAGAATTTATTTTATTTCTATGATGGGGGGCGCATTTTTCTGCCGGAATGTAAGCGAATTTAATTTTTCCTGTGATCCGGAGGCAGCAGAACTTGTAATCCATTCCGGGATTGACATCCGCTGCGTGGGATTGGATGTGACATTCCAGTGTATGCTGGACAGAGAGAATGTCCGGCTTCTGTGTGAACATCAGCATCCTTGCATAAAAATGTTAATGGATATGAAGAAGGCCTGGGGGCATGACGTTTATCTGCATGATCCGCTGGCACTGGCGGTTACATTCCAAAAGGATCTGGTAACATTGAGAAAAATAGCATGCGAAATAGAACTGGAAGGGAGGTATACGAGAGGCGTCAGCACGAATTTATCTGATTTTACATGGGATATTCCGGCGGACGATTCAAAGTTCGAAGCGGCTTTTTCCGTTAATTCAAAACAAGTAGTTCAATTATGTATGGAGAGACTGCTGTCTTTTCAAAACAAATTTTAAAATGGAGGATGAATGAAATGAAAACAAAGAGAAAACTTACAGCAATTCTGCTGGCATTTTGCTTCTGTTTGGGAGCAATCTCATCGGGAATGTTTACATTCCAGAGCAAGGCAGCCACACCGCTCAGTGACTGGCAGGGATACTGGGGCAATCCGGTAACAGACGGCGAGGGTGTCCGTGTTTCCACAAATGCGACCTATGTAAAGCCATTGTCTCCGGAGTATATCGAATTCGAAATGAAAATTGGAGCACTTCAGGCAGACAGCGCAGCTAACTGGCTTAAATTCGGTCTTGGTAAGAACGGCGTAAAGGACATGGACAGCAATGGCGTAATCTATATCCGATTCTGGAATACCGGCGGCATGCTGAAGGCGGAAGCATTAAAGGGCGGCACGGTTCTGGCTGGTGCAGATACAGGATGCAAGGTCAACGATACTTTAAAGGTGGTCATTGCGAAACAAGAGAGTGCGCAGGCTTGGGATGTGTCCATCAATGGAACAAAGATTTATACCTTTACCGATTGCGATTTCTGCACAACTGAAGGAAAGACTTACCTTGGATTTGCTTCTTTCAGTGATGGTGAAGACCGAGCAAATTCATTATATTATACAATTAATTATGTATCAAATGAGGCAGGAAGCGGGTCTGGGGAATCAGGCAATACCGGAACCGGGGGATCGGGCAATACTGGAACCGGGGAATCAGGTAATACCGGAACCGAGGGATCGGGCAATACTGGAAGCGGAGAATCTGGTAATACCGGAAGTGGAGAATCGGGCAATACCGGAAGCGGAGAATCGGGCAATACCGGAAGCGGAGAATCAGGTAATACTAAGCCTGGAAACACGACTGTGACGGAAAAGGTCATAACCGGTGTTTCCATCGGAAAGGATAACTGGGAGAATTACTGGACAGACACGAGCATTGGCGGAGTACCTCCAGTGTCAGTTGACGGAGGTCTCAAGATCACGACAAATTCTACATTGAAGGCTGCACTGAATCCGGAATATATTGAATTTACGATGAAGAATCTTCAGTTAAAGGCCGACAGCACCGACTGGATCAAATTTGGTTTTGGAGATAACACAAAAGACTATGATAAGTGGGCAGGAATCAGCTTCGTGCTTCGGAATGTCGGAGGAAAGCTGGGCATTGAAGGCTTGAAGCCCTCCGTATTTGATGGCATAGAGCTTCAAAATGTAAACGTTACAGATACACTGAAATTTGTATTCCAGAAGAATTCCAACGGTATCTGGAGCCTTTCTGTGAACGGAAATAAGATTGCAGATCTTGACAATATCAAGGAGGCAGATTTCTGCACAAAAGATGGCAAGACATATCTTGGCTTCGCTTCCTGGGCAGATACCAGTAACGGAGAAAAGCGTGCAGAGAAGCTGAATTATACCATAGCTTCCGTGAAACATATGACTACTGTACTTAAGACAATTGATGGGGATGGGAATGTGGTATCGGTCATTGGAGAAAACGGTGAGATACTGGCGAAAACAGGTGATACTACCCCTGTTCTGCCATGGATCATCTGCCTGGCTGTGGTGATTTGTGGTAGTGTCGCACTCTTATGTGAAAAGAAAGCAAGGAGACATGTGTAACCATGAATTCAAAGAAGAAGATTACCATATTGGGGATCTTGGCTGTCCTATGCATCGGTATGGTCGCGGCAGTAGCGGTGGCTAATTCTATGATTAAAGAAGGTAAGCTGGTGGCAAACGAGAAGCCGAATGTCCAGCAGGCGGATAATAAAGACCAAAAGGATAATAAGGATGCGGATAATAAGCAGCCGGACAATAAAGATGGCGATAGGAATGACAACAAGAATGATGACAAGGAACAGGGGGAAGAGTCTGGTACGGATAAGAGACAAGAAGATAATAAAAATCAAGACAGTCAATCCTCAAATATCACAAGCTCAGCAGGCAAAGGAGATATGAGTGCGGGAAAGGACGATGGATTGACGGATCCCGGAACAGTAAGTCCGGGAACGGATAAGCCCGAGCCTGTAAATCCGGACAAGCCTGAACCTGTGAACCCGGATAAGCCGGATCCAGATAAACCAGATCAACCAACACCTGGTGAAATTGCGATATTAGAAACGTTGGCTGAACGGAAAGAGGCTATAATTTCCAAGGGCTATCTCAATTGGAATTTCAGTGATGGAATAGAGGGATTCTACCTGGCGGATAATTCTTGTGGGAAGCTTCAACAGAAATATGGTGTTCTTGGGTGGGAAATAACCAATAGCGGACAGCTTATGACATCGTCCGGTCTTGCAATCCCCACAAGCAGCGTTTCCACCATAGAACTTAGGCTGATGAGTACGGCGTCAAAGACATTGACTGTGTACTGGAAAAAGAGTGGAGATGCGTTCCGGGAATCGTCAAAAGCAACCATTTCCATTAGCGGAGATGGCAAGTTCCATGACTATCAGATAGAACTGGGACAGCATACGGAATGGGATGGTGTTATCGATCAGTTAAAGTTTGTCACAGAGGACGGGGGAAAAGAACTTTGCTTTGATTTTATACGCCTGTCCGGAATTTATATTGTGCCATTTCCATTTTTTAGTGGAGATTTCAACTCGGATCTAAACCGTTTGAATGAGATTAAAGAGACTTATTCCAATCTTGCCCCCGGAGTGATCCTGGGATATTCCGCACGTATCGAGTATCTTGCGGATACAGATGAAAATGGAGATTATGCACCTTATGCAGGCAAGAGCAGTTACATGAATCTTGTGGATCCGGATTACTATCTTAAGCTTGCAAAGGCTGCTGATATGCCGGTAATGATCTGGCTGCGGGGCGATCCGTGGGGAGATTGGTATGTCGGCGCATACCGGGAGCTTCGGCTGGAAGACAATAATTATATGTGGACATCCGCTCTGGATGGCTCTCATGTATATCGGAGAGAAGAGAGCGGTTATGCATACCTCTCTCTGGCACAGAAGAATTTAGATGGTGAAGAGACGGATTACTGGAAGAAAACTGATCATCTGCTGGATCAATGTGCCCAGGTGATTGCAAAGTTGACAGAGGAGAATCCTGACAATATCTTAGGTGTTACAACGACCTCGGAGTTGAAGTACAATGGGAATCCTAGTGATGAGTCCTATATCGATCTGGACTACAATCCAAACACAATACTGGAATTTGCAGAGTATTGCCAGAAAAAATATGGAACTATCGAAAAGCTGAACCAGACGGTAGGCACTAGCTTTACCACATTTACTCTTCGGTCTATGGATTATGACCCGACCACAGTTGAAACGCCAGGCGGATTTGATGCCCCCAGGAACAGGAACAGTAATTCTGCATTCTGGAAGGAATGGAGGGCATTTCGCGCGACACAGGTGACTGCTGCTGTGACACGACAGGTGAACACCATAGGAAAATGTCTGGACTCAAAATATATCTATACGCACCAGATTGCTATTGGTGAAGATCCATTCGTATCACCGGAGGAGGCTGGAGATGTCATGGGTTCCAATGTTGGTATTGATATGTTTAATCATGAGGTGACATTGCCAATGATAAAGAAGATTGCCTCCTTTGTGGCAGAAGATCCTTCCCGTACCTGGGGTGTTCCAGAGTGGCTCGTGATGTCTGCTACCAGTTATGAAACTACTTATGCTTCTTTGGAGATTATGGATAATTATGGTGTGAAATATCTATGTCCGTTTAACTGGGGTAGCAATGATATTTATGATCTGCGCGGTACCGAAGCAGAGAAAGCAATTGTTGCGTATTTGCGGAACCTGAAGACGGCCTCATATAGCAACCGGAGCAGAAGCTTTAAAAGCGTGAACTTGACGAAAGTTGCAAAATTAGCACCACGGTATTCGAAAAAGGGTAGGTTGATCACGCAGCAATTCTAAGAATTTATTCATAAGGAAAATCTTTACGGTTTTGCGAGAAACAGTCGGAGAGCCTGCATATATTGGCAGGTTCTCCGACTGTTTCTCAAGAAGCTCGTGGATGTGTCCACCGGAACGTAACATCATCCTCACCGGAAAGCTTTTTTCAAGGCATAGTGGATGTATTGCATACGCGTGTATACGCGCAAATTAATCTAAAATCGCGCTGTTCTTGCTTTTTTCTTTCATATCTGATATATTAAAGTTACTATTCACAGCCACAGGTAAATCCACCATCTGACTCGTCGAGCTTGCTCGTAAGAGGCTGATGGGCGATTTAACTGTGAGTAGTAACGTATTAAATAGTACCCCCAAGAAAGGTTAATCATCAGAACATGGATCATAAAATAGAATTGGACAATTCAATGGCACTGCCGCCCACCCAGGAACCCCAGCGGCAGTTTTACTTTATGGAGCGGGCAAAGCAGTATGTAGACAGGCTTGCGACGACGCTTGGCAGGACGCCGACATTCTGCGTTACGACCTTCGGATGTCAGATGAACGCCAGGGATTCCGAGAAGCTGGTTGGAATCCTGGAGGCCATCGGCTATCAGCGAACCGATACCGAGGAAGCGGACTTTGTTATATATAATACCTGTACCGTTCGGGAGAATGCCAACAATAAGGTGTATGGGCGGCTTGGCGGCCTACATAATTATAAGAAGAAACACCCCCATACAAAGATCGCACTTTGCGGCTGTATGATGCAGGAGCCGGCGGTGGTGGAGAAGCTTAAGACCAGCTACCGTTTTGTTGATCTGATCTTCGGAACCCACAATATCTATAAGTTTGCGGAGCTGATCGTGTCCACCTTTGAGAATCAGGGTATGGTGATCGATATCTGGAAGGATACCGACAAGATCGTGGAGGACCTTCCGGTCGAGCGCAATTATTCCTTTAAATCCGGTGTTAATATCATGTTTGGCTGCAATAATTTCTGCAGCTACTGCATTGTTCCTTATGTCCGGGGGCGGGAGCGCAGCCGGAATCCGAAGGATATCATCCGTGAGATCGAACGGCTGGCGGCAGACGGCGTGGTGGAGGTCATGCTTCTGGGGCAGAACGTGAATTCCTATGGAAAGAATCTGCCGGAGCCCATGACCTTCGCACAGCTTCTTGCTGAGGTGGAGAAGATAGAGGGAATCGAGCGGATCCGCTTCATGACCTCCCATCCCAAGGATCTGTCCCAGGAGCTGATTGCGGTGATGGCAGACTCGAAAAAAATCTGCTGCCATCTTCACCTGCCTCTGCAGTCGGGCAGTACACGGATCTTGAAGGAGATGAACCGTCGCTATACGAAGGAACAGTATCTTGCACTGGTGGATCAGATTCGGACGGCAATGCCGGACATCGCGCTGACGACAGATATTATTGTCGGCTTCCCCGGCGAGACGGAGGAGGATTTTGAAGAGACCATGGATGTGGTGCGCAAGGTGGGCTTTGACAGTGCCTTTACCTTCATCTATTCCAAGCGTACCGGAACGCCTGCTGCGGCCATGGAGGATCAGGTGCCGGAGGACGTTGTGAAGGAGCGATTTGACCGCTTGCTGCGTGAGGTTCAGCAGATCGGAGCTGCCAAGGCGGAGCGGCTGACCGGGCAGATACAGTCTGTTCTGGTAGAACATATCAATGAGCAGGATTCGGCCCTGGTGACCGGACGGCTCAGCAACAATTCCGTGGTTCATATCCCGGGGGACGCGTCCATGATAGGGAAGCTTGTGGAGGTAGAACTGACGGAGTGCAAAGGATTTTATTATTATGGAAGACCAGTCGTTGAGGCATGAAAATAGATAGCCGGAGGCAGGAGACATTATGGGAGGAACTTTTCCAGATCGGGAGAAAGATGGAAGTGTATTTTCGCAGACACATAATCATGCAAAACCGAAAAAAAGAGATATTATTTTTCTTGGAATACTGCTTCTTATTGCATTGGCATTCTTGCTGTGGTTCTTCTTGGGATACCGGAAGGCGGGCAGCAGTGTGGAGATCACGGTAGACGGGAAGCTGTATGGGACATATGCACTGGATGAAGATCAGGAGGTTCCGATCCGGGTGGATGGAAGCGTCACCAACCTTCTTGTGATCGCGGATGGCGAGGCAACTATGAAGGAAGCTGATTGCCCGGATCAGATCTGTGTGAACCATGTCCCGGTATCCCATACGGGTGAGAATATCGTGTGTCTGCCAAACCGGGTGGTGGTAAGTGTGATCGGGGAGGAAGCGCCTGAACTGGATTCTGTGGTGAAATAGGAGGTTACCATTCACAGCCATGAATGGTAACAATAGGAGAACCGTATCATGGAAAATAATTCCGATATTACTTCCGAAAAACACTCCGATAACAGCCCCGGGAAAAGAGTTGCCCTGCTGGGCATGCTTCTGGGACTGGCTCTGTTGTGCAGCTATGTGGAGACTCTGATTCCCATCAATTTCCGGATTCCGGGGATCAAGCTGGGACTTGCCAATATCGTAGTGGTGATCGCCATATATCTGGTGGGGGTGAAGGAAGCGCTGCTCATCACCGTGGCACGGATCCTTCTGTCGGGGCTGCTGTTTGGAAATATGTTTGCCGTTGTATACAGTCTGGCAGGCGGGCTTCTGAGCTTTTTCGTCATGGTTCTGCTGAAGACGAAGGCGAAGCTCAATATTGTTTCCGTCAGTACGGCCGGAGGCATCGCCCACAATCTGGGACAGCTTGTGGTGGCAGCCCTGGTTGTGGAAAATATGAATCTGTTGTATTATATGTCCGTGCTGTTTTTTGCAGGACTTCTGACGGGACTCCTGATCGGCATTGTCAGCAGGGAGATCGTTATGCGGCTTCGGTTATAAAATAATTGTAGAGAGGTGTGCTTATGTACTCTTATATCAAAGGTGAGCTGGTTGAGATCATGGAGGAGGCCATTGTGGTGGAGAATCACGGCATTGGCTACAACATCCGCATCCCGGGCAGTATTCTGGATTCCCTGGAGGGGATCGGACAGGAGATCAAGATCTATACGTATACATATATACGGGAGGATGCCATGCTGCTATATGGTTTCCTCACCAGAGATGATCTGAATATCTTTAAACTGCTGATCGGAGTCAGCGGGATCGGACCAAAAGGAGCATTGGCCATCCTTTCGGTGATGACACCGGATGACCTGCGGTTTGCCGTGCTGGGAGAGGATGACAAGACCATTGCCAAGGCACCGGGCATAGGAAAGAAGACCGCGCAGCGTCTGATCATTGAACTGAAGGACAAGCTGGATCTTGAAGAGGCATTCGAACAGAAGCTGGAGCATGCGGCAGAACAGCCAGTAGTATCTTTGAAGAATACGGTGAAAAACGAGGCTGTCCAGGCACTGGTAGCATTGGGATATTCCTCCGCGGAAGCTACCAAAGCGGTGCGGGCGGTGGAGATTACCGATGAGACCACGGTAGAAGAGGTCTTGAAGGCGGCGCTGAAGCGGATGATATAAATCTATATTGAAAGCCCAAAGTACGGAGCAATCCGTGGGTTTTCCTTTGTGTAGTAGTGCCTGCAGCAGGCATAATGAATAAAACAGGGGAAGATTATGGAAAAACGTGTGATATCAACTCAGGTACAGGAAGAAGACTTAAAAATCGAAAAAAATCTGCGCCCCCAGCGGTTGGCAGACTATATCGGACAGGAGAAGGCCAAGCAAAATCTGAAGGTCTATATCGAGGCTGCAAAACAGCGGCAGGAGCCTTTGGATCATGTGCTGTTCTACGGCCCGCCCGGATTGGGCAAAACCACGCTGGCCGGAATCATTGCCAATGAGATGGGTGTGCATATCAAGATCACCTCCGGTCCGGCCATCGGAAAGCCGGGAGAGATGGCAGCTATCTTAAGCTCATTAAACGAGGGCGATCTGCTCTTTGTAGACGAGATCCACCGATTGAACCGCCAGGTGGAAGAGGTGCTGTATCCTGCCATGGAGGATTATGCCATCGATGTGATGATCGGCAAGGGGGTCACAGCCCGCTCCATTCGCCTGGATCTTCCGCATTTTACATTGGTGGGAGCAACTACACGGGCAGGGCTTTTGTCTGCGCCCCTCAGGGATCGCTTTGGTGTGGTGCATCATCTGGAATTTTATACGCCGGAGGAGCTTAAGACCATTATAATTCATTCGGCGGCAAAGCTGTCCGTAGCCATCGATGAGGAGGGCGCCTATGAACTGGCACGTCGTTCCAGGGGAACCCCTCGTCTGGCTAATCGGCTCTTAAAGCGTGTCCGGGATTTCGCCCAGGTGAAGTACGAGGGACATATCACCAGGGAGGTGGCGTCCTTTGCGCTGGATCTTCTTGAGGTGGACAAGTATGGCCTGGATCAGAATGACCGCAATATCCTGATGACGATCATAGAGAAGTTTCAGGGAGGTCCGGTGGGACTTGATACACTTGCCGCAGCCATCGGAGAGGATGCCGGAACCATTGAGGATGTCTATGAGCCGTATCTTGTGAAGAATGGATTCTTAAACCGTACACCCAAGGGGCGGGTTGCCACCGATCTCGCCTATAGGCACTTTGGTATTGCAAAATAAAGGAAAGAAATGTATACTCAAGGAAAGAGGAGGGGAAGCAATGTCGTCCAAAACAAATACAGATGTGATCATCGCAGGAAAAGTGTATACGCTGAGTGGTTATGAGAGTGAAGCATACCTTCAGAAGGTTGCCGCCTATATCAATAATAAGCAGGGAGAATTTGATGATCTGGCGGATTACCGACGTTTCCCGGCGGATATGAAGGCTACGCTTCTGGAACTGAATATTGCGGATGATTACTTTAAGGCCAGGAATCAGGCGGAGAAGCTGGAAGAGGATCTGGAGGCGCGCAACAAGGAGATCTATGACCTGAAGCATGAACTGATCTCCGTACAGATCAAGCTGGAGGCTTTGGAGAAGTCCCTGGCGGAGAATGAGAAGGAGAATAAGGAACTGCTGCTTTCCAAGGCTAGACTTGAGACGGAGCTTGCGGATGTGCGTAAGAAGGAAACAAGGAGCGGTTCATGAGTAAGCCACAGGCGGAGCTTCTGGCACCGGCAGGTTCCCTTGCAACACTAAAAGCGGTGGCAGTGGCCGGGGCAGATGCCGTCTATGCGGGAGGCATCCGCTTTGGAGCCAGGGCCTATGCGGGCAATCTGACGGAGGAAGAACTGTTATATGCCATTGACTACCTGCATATCCATGAGAAACGATTGTATCTCACCGTCAATACCCTGCTGAAGGAGAACGAGCTTGCGCGTGAGCTTTATGAATATATCCGGCCATTGTATGAGCAGGGGCTGGATGGGGTGATCGTTCAGGATATCGGTGTTCTTAAGTTTCTGCGGGAGCATTTTCCGGGAATGGAGCTGCATGCCAGTACCCAGATGACCATTACGGGCGTGCACGGTGCGCGTCTGATGAAGGAGCTTGGCTGCAGCCGGATCGTGACGGCACGGGAACTGTCCCTGGAGGAAATCCAAAGGATCCATGAAGCGGTGGATATCGAGATTGAGAGCTTCGTTCATGGAGCACTCTGTTATTGCTATTCGGGACAATGCCTTTTGAGCAGTATCCTGGGTGGACGCAGCGGCAACCGCGGGAGGTGCGCGCAGCCCTGCCGCCTGCCATATCAGGTAAAAGGTGCAGGAGAGGCATATTTTTTGAGCCCAAAGGATCTGTGTGCCATAGAATTGCTGCCGCAGATTCTTGAAAGCGGTGTCTATTCTCTGAAAATTGAGGGAAGAATGAAGCAGACGGAGTATGCAGCAGGTGTTACCGGGATCTATCGGGAATATCTGGATCGCTATCTGTCTGATCCGGGAGAAACCTATGCAGTCTCGGAAAAGGATCGCAAGCGGCTCTTAGAGCTTGGAAACAGAAGCGGCTTCACCAGCGGGTATTATCGGAAGCACAATGGCCCGGATATGATGGCCATGAAGCAGCCGGCTCACACGAAGGCGGGGCAGGAACTGCAGGAGGAAATGCGCACCCGGTTTGCGGATCATGAAATACAAGAAAAAATAAATGGAAATTTAAGCCTTTCGAAAGGAAATCCCGCGCGTCTTGTGCTACAATATGAAGATGAGACGGTATCGGTGGAAGGTGATACGGTCTTAAAGGCGCAGAATCGCCCGCTGATGAAGGCGGATGTCCTTGAGCGGATGAAGAAAACCGGAGGTACGGAATTCGCGTTTGAGAAGTTTGCCATTGATATGGAGGACGATGTGTTCCTTCCTGTAGGGGCGCTGAATCAGCTGCGCCGGGACGGGATCTGTGCGTTGGAGGAGAAGCTGCTGGCGAAGTACCGGAGACGTGGAACCGTGTTGACGACGGAATCCTGGAAAAATAAAGGAAATGAGCAGTTGAAGGATGGGCAAAAAAGCGGGACTGCATTGACCGGATTGCGGGAAGAGGTACCGGAAAGACACAGGAAGAGTCAGAAAGGTGCGCTTGACGCAGAGACGCAGTCCTATCTCGCAGTCTCCGTTCAGACAGCAGAGCAGTGTCAGTGCGTGCTGTCGTATCCTTATATTGACCGGGTCTATATTGACAGCGGAGCCTTTGAGCGCCGGACGGAGCTGGCACAGTTGTCTCAAATGGCGGAGAATGTGCATCAGGCGGGAAAAAAGCTTTTTTACAGCATGCCAATGATCCTGCGGGGAGATACTGCACGCTGGTATGAGGAGAATCGGACAGAATTCTTAAATACCGGGATCGATGGGATCGTAGCGGGAAATTATGAGGCTCTGGAAATGTTCGGCGGAGTAAAGAACCACCTTACAGAAAGCAGACTTTGTCGAGAAAATGATCTGGGCGAGGCAGAAAGCAGGCCGTTTACCATTCTTGCAGACAGCAGTCTGTACGCCTGGAACAGTCAGGCGAAGGCGGCTCTGTCAGAAGCGGGCGCGGATGAAGTCACGCTGGCAGTGGAGAAAAACGAAGGAGAACTTAGAAGCCGGGATTTTTCCGGCGGCGAGATGATCCTATATGGACACCTTCCGTTGATGGTCAGCGCCCAGTGCCTGGTGAAGAATGCAGCAGGCATCCTTACGGAAAAGCAGGGTGGTGGGAAAAAAGCGGCTGGCTGCAGCGGGAAAGCGGGCTTTACCGTTCTGACTGACCGCTATGGTAAGCATTTTCCGGTAAAGAACCAATGCAAATATTGTTACAATATCCTATATAATACAAGCCCCCTGTCCCTGTTGCATCAGTATGGGGCAGTGAGGAAGCTTGCCGCTTCGGGCTACCGTATCTCCTTTACGCGGGAGACAGAGGAGGGGCTGCGGCAGGTTCTGGCCTGGTATGAGCAGGGCTTCCTGCACGGAAAACCGATTGACAGGAACCAGTACCTTTCTGACTATACCAACGGTCATTTCAAGCGAGGAGCAGAGTAGAAGCATGGTACATTTGATTACAGAATTATCCAAGTATATAATGGTGATCCTGTTTGCCCTGTACACCTATCAGGGCTTTTCAGCCTTGCGCAAAAACTGCTCTGTAAAAAAGCAGCGGCGCAAGGAGCGTTTTCAGATCTTCTACATGTATCTGATCCACCTGAATGCCTATGCAGTGCTGTATTTTTCTACAGGAAATCAGAATATTCTGTTATTTTACGTGGCTCAGGTATTATTCTTTACGATGATACTGATCCTGTATTATACCGTGTATACGAGCTGTTCCAGATTGGTGGTCAACAACATGTGCATGCTGATGGCAATCGGTTTTGTCATGCTTACGAGGCTGTCCTTCGATACGGCATTGAGGCAGTTCGAGATCGCAGTGATCGCGGTTGCCATTACCATGATGATTCCGCTTATTATCGCCCGGGCACGCAGCATGTTCCGAAAACTGTCCTGGCTCTACGCCATTGTGGGAATCAGCCTTCTGGGAGTTGTTGCCGTGCTGGGTGTTGCTACCAAGGGGGCAAATCTTTCCTTCACCGTCGCCGGGATCACGGTTCAGCCATCGGAATTTGTCAAGATCATCTTTGTATTTCTGGTGGCGTCCATGCTATACAGATCTACGGAATTCCTGCAGGTGGTGAAGGTTACGATACTGGCGGCCATCCATGTGCTGATCCTTGTGCTTTCCAGGGATCTTGGTGGGGCATTGATCTTCTTCGTTGCCTTTCTTGTCATGCTGTATGTGGCTACCAGGAAGCCGTTCTATTTCCTGAGCGGACTTCTGGCCGGATGTGTGGCCTCTGTGGCGGCCTATTATCTGTTTAACCATGTGCGGGTGCGGGTGATCGCCTGGCAGGATCCGCTGGGGCACTATGAGCGGGAGGGCAATCAGGTTTCCAACTCTCTGTTTGCCATCGGAACAGGCGGTTGGTTTGGTATGGGCCTGAACCAGGGCATGCCGAACCGGATCCCGGAGGTGAAGAAGGATTTTATCTTTTCCGCCATTGCCGAGGAGTTCGGAGGAATCTTCGCACTTTGTCTGATCCTGGTATGTGTCAGCTGCTTCCTGATGTTTTTAAACATCGCTATGCAGATGAAGGATCGTTTTTACAAATATGTAGCGCTGGGGCTTGGGACCATCTATGGGTTCCAGGTGTTCCTGTCCATCGGAGGAAATATCAAGTTTATTCCCTCCACAGGGGTGACTCTGCCGCTGGTCAGCTATGGGGGCAGCTCGCTCTTAAGTACGCTGGCGATTTTTGCTATTATACAAGGGTTGTATCTCATGAGACACAAGGAAGGAGGAACGCATGAAGCAGGACGATCGGCCGCAAAGCAACAAAAAGCAGAGCGGCATGAAACAACAAAGTAAGCCGAACCGGGAGTTCGCGGCGATCACGTATATATTCCTGGGAATGTTTCTCCTGATGATGGGATATTTTGTGTATTTTCAGATATTCCGCAGCGAGGATGTCATCAACAGCCCTTACAATAAGAGGCAGGATACCTTTGCAGAGCATGTTGTCCGCGGGGAGATCGTCTCTGCTGACGGCAAGACGCTGGCACAGACTGTCGTGAATGAGGATGGCAGTGAGAGCCGTTACTATCCGTATGGATCCATGTTCGCCCATGCCGTGGGCTATGACGTGAATGGCAAGTCCGGGATCGAATCCTTCGCCAATTTTAATCTGCTGCGATCCCATGCTTTTTTCATGGAGCAGATCGTAAACGGAATCCAGGATGAGAAGAATCCCGGCGACAACGTGATCACTACGCTGGATTATGAGCTTCAGAAGACGGCGTATGACGCTCTGGGCGACTCCGATGGTGCTGTGATCGTTATGGAGCCCTCTACGGGGCGGATCCTGGCGATGGTGTCCAAGCCGGATTACAATCCCAATACCATTGCGCAGGATTGGGATTCCATCGTTTCGGATGAGGATAATTCCGTGCTGTTAAACCGTGTGACCCAGGGACTGTATCCGCCCGGATCCACCTTCAAGATCTTTACCACGCTGGAATATATCCGGGAACACCCCGATTATGCTTCCTACGCCTATGAATGTACCGGAAGCATTACGGAGGAAGATCTGGAGATCCACTGTGCGGGACACCAGGTTCACGGAGCGGAGGATCTGATTGCATCCTTTGCCAATTCCTGCAATACCTCCTATGCCAATATAGGTCTGGGACTTAACCGGGACAGCTTTGCGAAGCTCTGCGAATCTCTGTTGTTTAATGCGGATATGCCTATCGCCTATCCTTACAAGCAGAGCAGCTTTGTTTTAAACGGCGCGTCCAACAACAAGATGGCCATGCAGACGGCCATCGGCCAGGGTGAGACTTTGGTGACACCGCTGCATATGGCGCTTGTTACCTGTGCCATTGCCAATGACGGCACGCTGATGAAGCCGTATGTCATCGATCATACGGAGAATTACAAGGGCGTGACTGTGAAAACTTATAAGTCTTCCGCTTACGGCGTTATCCTGAACAACTCGGAATGTGCATTGCTCAAGGAATACATGGAACATGTGGTGGCGGAGGGAACTGCTTCCCGCCTGTCCGGTCAGGCATATACAGCCGCCGGAAAGACGGGCTCTGCCGAATACAGCAATGATAAGAGCTCCACCCATGCATGGTTTACCGGATATGCCTATACACAGGAGAAGGGAACCATCGCGGTGACGGTCATTGTGGAGGGCGGCGGCTCCGGCAGCAAGGTGGCTGTGCCTGTGGCGAAGGCTGTGTTTGACAAGTATTTTAGTGAGTAACAGTTCAGACATCGCATGGCGCGGGCTGAACTGATAATTGTTTTCAATTAAATATCATAAGAGAAAGAAGGAAGGATTGTTATGAAAAACGGACATATGGTCTATAAGACCTCCAATGTATGCTCGCAGGAGATTCAGTTTGATGTGGTGGACGGAATCGTTCACAATGTGAAATTCATAGGCGGCTGCCGGGGCAACACCCAGGGAGTGGCAGCGCTGGCAGAGGGAATGCCGATCGAGGAGATTCCCAAGCGCCTGCGCCACATTGATTGCCGTGGCGGAAGCTCCTGCCCGGATGAGTTTGCCAAGGCAGCGGAACGATACATGCTGGAGAACAAAGCTTAAGATTTGCTTGCAAGAACTCCGGAAAAGAGGTATACTGTTTCCAATAAGTTATTCTGACAGAGAATAACGGATCAAACCACATCGGAGGTATTGCAATGATAGAAGCAACAAGTTGTGGTGGTGTGGTCATATTTCGTGGAAAGATACTTGTTCTGTACAAGAATTACAAGAACAAGTATGAGGGCTGGGTGCTTCCCAAGGGAACCGTGGAACCGGGAGAGGAATTCAAGGACACGGCGGCCAGGGAGGTGCTGGAGGAGACAGGCGTTACGGCCTCTATTATAAAGTATATTGGCAAGAGCCAGTATTCCTTCACCGTGCCGGAGGATACTGTGGAGAAGGACGTCCACTGGTATCTGATGATGGCGGACAGTTATTACAGCAAGCCGCAGCGGGAAGAATATTTTGTTGATTCGGGCTACTACAAGTTTCACGAGGCATATCATCTATTGAAGTTTGCCAATGAGAAGCAGATACTTGAGAAGGCTTACAATGAGTACCTGGATTTGAAAAGAAGCAATCTCTGGGGAAACCGGAAGTATTTTTGAAAGGATTTTCCATGATTTGGTACAGATTTTTATACGCAGACGAGAGCTGCGCTTCCGGAAAAGAAAAGATTAAATGGAAAATTCGCCATAATGCCGGAATGCTGGATACGTATGTGGTCACGCTGTCTGAGAATGCAGGAGGACTTCTGGAGATCATTTCCACCGTAGAGCTTATGCAGCGGGGCTATCCAAAGCAGGAGTTGTTCATTGTCGGTGTGGCGAAGGGCTATGAGAGCGCCCGCGACCTCGCCTGCCGGATCGTTCTGGAGGTCTACCATAAGACAGGAGACTTCCATGTGAGGAAGTATCTGCTGGGGAGGCACTATACAGATAGTGAACAGGTGAGCCTATGTCCATAGTATTGTTGATATTGAAGATCATCGGCATAGTGCTGCTGGCGGTTCTGGGATTGCTGTTGCTGGCGGTGGCCTGTCTGCTGTTTGTACCGATGCGGTATCGTATCCGGGGCGAGGCAGGTGCGAATATCGATGTGCGCATACGCGTCAGTTGGCTGCTCCATATCTTAAGCTTCCGGGCGGATTTCGACGGGAAGGATTTCAAGAAGAAATTGCGGGTGCTTGGAATTCCGTTACGAGGAAAGAAGCGCAAGCCGAAAAGGGCCGGGAAGAAGCGAAAAGCGAAGGAGCCGGGGGCAGAAGCGTCGGAACCGAATATAGAACCGGAACAGAAAGAATTCATCGATATACCGGAAAAGAAGCACTGTTTTGCCAAGATTCGCAGCTTTTTTCAGAAGATAAGACAGCTTCCGGGAATGATTCGCTCCAAATGGGAAACCCTAAAAGGAAAGATAACAGGGTGGAAGAAAACGCTGAACGGGATTCTGGAAGAAGTGAGGAAGGAGCAGAACCGGGAAGCGCTAAAGACCATCTGGAATGAATTGAAGTTCATTCTTAAGCGGATCAGTCCCAAGAGAGTTCGGGTGGACGCCGATTTTTCACTGGGGGATCCGGCTTATACCGGACAGGCGTTGGGGGTAATCAGTATCCTTCCGCTTGTTTACCGCTACCAGATCAACCTGTGTCCGGATTTTGAAGCAGAGCGGATGTATTTTGAAGGAACTTTTGATATCAAGGGAACGGTTTATGGGATCCATGTACTGATCCTGTTGGTTCATTTATTTACAGACAAAAATATACGTGGTTTGATTGAAGCATACCACAAGTGATAGGAGGGCAATCATCATGCAGGAAAATAACTTTAATAACACGGTGCAGTCACTATTTAAGGGAATGGACTCTTTTATTACCACCAAGACGGTGGTAGGAGATGCCGTTCATATCGGAGATACCATCATTCTTCCGCTGGTGGAGGTTACCTTTGGTGTAGGAGCAGGTGCCTTCTCCCAGGACAAGAAGAATAATGCAGGCGGCGGCATGGGAGGCAAGATCGTTCCCAGCGCAGTGCTGGTGATCCAGAACGGAACCACAAAGCTGGTGAATGTGAAGAATCAGGACGGTATCACCAAGATCCTGGATCTGGTGCCTGACTTCGTGAATAAGTTCGCCAGCAGAGGCGGAAAAGAGGAACCGACTCCTGCCAAGGAGCAGCCTTCCAAGGAAGCGAAGGAGCAGGCAGCTAAGGAGATGGCTGACATGCTGAATGTCCCCGCGGAGGAAGAGGCCGGGAAGGAACAATAAGCGATAACACTTGGTCTATATGAAATTGGAAGGGCAGATTATGCTGTTCTTCCTGCAGAAAATGAATATAGAATTAGCATTACGGCAAGAAAAAAGCATATATTAGAACAAATATATGCTTTTTTTGGTGATTCTATGAAGAGAATGGTGGGGTTTACTTTGTTCTGGATTGCAGTGGGAATGCTCATCATGCTGTTCCTGCACAATGCATTTATCGGGGCGATCATTATCGCGTTGCTATTATTGGTAGGGTATAATCTGTTTTGTTAATATAGAAATTTTCCTCTGCTTATTTGCACAACAAAAAAGGAGCTGCATTGCAGCTCCCGCTTTGCTTAAGTCTAAGCTCTCTCAACTTTACCGCTCTTTAAGCAAGAAGTACAGACATACATCTTTTTTGCGGCTCCGTTCACATTGCATCTCACGGACTTCACATTGGACTTCCACATCCGGTTGGATCTTCTATGAGAATGGCTCACATTGTTGCCGAAATGAGCGCCTTTTCCACAAATACTACATTTTGCCATATCATTGCACCTCCTTGCATTTACTAAGTCCGCCTGTTCGGCAGGCTCACAACATAGATATTCTAGCAGAAAGAAATACAGAATGCAAGCAAAAAATGAAAAAAATATAAAAATCAAAAAGAAAAGGTTTCCTTTTTTGCAAAAAGCGGTTATAATACTCTATATGCTGCAGCAGGAGATGAACGAACGCCCTGCTGTTGCCATGAAAAATGGAGGTCTGATTATGAAGGGACAAATGGATACAAAGCTTGGTAAGGTGCTGATTGATTCGGATGTCATTGCCACATACGCGGGCTCTGTTGCCGTGGAATGCTTTGGAATTGTAGGCATGGCGGCGGTGAATATGAAGGATGGCCTGGTGAAGCTGCTGAAGAGAGATTATCTGAATCACGGAATCAGTGTGATGATCACAGATAATAAGATTACATTGGATTTTCACGTGATCGTATCTTACGGCGTCAGTATTTCGACTGTTTCTGATAACTTGATCAGTACGGTAAAATACCAGGTAGAAGAATTTACCGGTATGGAGATCGAGAAGATCAACATCTTCGTGGAAGGTGTAAGAGTTATTGATTAAGGAGGAAGAAGAGAAGTGGAGATTAATACGATAGACGCCTCCCTGCTGGCGAGGATGTTTCTGGCAGGCGCGAAGAATCTGGAAGCGAAGAAAGAATGGATCAATGAACTGAATGTATTCCCAGTGCCGGACGGAGATACCGGAACCAATATGACAATGACGATCATGTCGGCTGCGAAGGAAGTGAACTCCTTGGAGAACATGGATATGCCTTCTCTGGCGAAGGCTATTTCTTCCGGCTCCTTACGCGGGGCGAGAGGTAATTCCGGCGTGATCCTTTCACAGCTGTTCCGTGGGTTTACCAAGGGAATCAGCAATTATGACAAGATTGATGTGGTGGTTCTGACGGATGCCATGCAGAAGGCCGTGGAGACCGCCTATAAGGCTGTAATGAAGCCCAAGGAGGGAACGATCCTTACTGTGGCGAAGGGCGCTGCAGATAAGGCGCTGGAGCTGATCGGCGAGACCGAGGATCTGACTGTATTTATCGGGAAAGTGATCGACCATGCGGAATATGTCTTGAGCCAGACACCGGAGATGTTGCCGGTGCTGAAGCAGGCAGGAGTCGTGGATTCCGGCGGACAGGGGCTGGTGGAGGTCTTAAAGGGTGCATATGACGCGCTCCTTGGCAAGGAGATCGATTATACCATCGATGGAGCCGGTGCAGGTTCCGGCGTGGTGAAGATCAGCGCGCAGACTGAGGAGGAGATCAAGTTCGGCTACTGCACAGAGTTCATTATTGTGCTGCACAAGCCGCTGACCGAAAAGGAGGAGCATGCATTTAAGGGGTTCCTGGAGTCCATCGGTGATTCCATCGTAGTTGTAGCGGATGACGAGATCGTGAAGGTTCATGTACATACCAATGATCCCGGACTCGCCATTCAGAAAGCGCTGACGCACGGATCCTTGAGCAAGATCAAGATCGATAACATGCGTGAGGAGCATCAGGAGAAGCTGATCAAGGATGCGCAGAAGATAGCAGCTGCCCAGAAGGAAGCAGAAGAAGCAGTTAAAAATGCGGAAGCTTCCAACGAGCTTAAAGAAGATAAAACTCCGGCAGAGGAAGAAGTTTCATCTGCAGAAAAGGCGGATACTTCAGAACCCAGGAAAGCCATGGGCTTTATCACGGTGTCCATTGGCGAAGGAATCAACGACATCTTCAAGGGACTGGGTGTGGACTGCATCATTGCGGGTGGTCAGACCATGAATCCCAGCACGGAGGATCTGCTGAACGCCATCGACCAGGTGAACGCCGATACGGTGTTCATTCTGCCGAACAATAAGAATATCATTCTGGCGGCCAACCAGGCGGCTTCCATGACGGAGGATAAGAATGTGGTGGTGATACCCACCAAGACGGTTCCGCAGGGAATCACAGCGCTGATCAACTTTATCCCGGAGAAGGATGCCGAGGACAATGCCCAGCGTATGACCGAGGAACTTGCCAATGTCAAGACCGGCCAGGTAACCTATGCCGTCCGCGATACCGTCATCGATGACAAGGAGATCAAGCAGGGCGACTATATGGGAATTGGCGATGCCGGGATCTTGTCGGTAGGGACGGATATGCTTCAGGTTCTGAAGGATATGACAGCGCAGATGGTGGATGAGGATTCCTCTATTATCAGTATCTATTATGGTGAGGATGCGGATGAAGAGGAAGCTGCAGAACTGTCCTCCTATATGGAAGAACAGTATCCTGACTGTGAGGTAGAGGTTCATTCCGGCGGCCAGCCAATCTACTATTACGTTATTTCAGTGGAATAGACGTTGGCTGAACTATTTTGATGATTATATAGAGAAACAATTTCAGCAGAGGAGAGATTGTTATGGACAGCAGCTCCCCAATCAGCGATATCAAGGGGATTGGAGCAAAAACAGAACAGCTGTTTCAAAAGATAGGAGTATACACCGTTGGTGATATACTCCTTCATTATCCCAGGGATTATGAGAAGCTTCCGCCTCTAAAGACAGTGGACGAGCTTCTGGCAGAATCCGTTACAGAGGGGATGACAGCGGCAGTGGCAGCCAGAGTGGAGCAGGTTCCGCTTGTGCGCAATACCGGAAGAATGCAGGTGACTACCCTTAGGCTGGGAGACAGGGCACATCATATCTCACTGGTATGGTTTCGCATGCCTTATCTGAAGAGCACCCTCAAGGTTGGCGAATACTATGTATTTCTTGGAAAGGTCAGTAAGAAGGGAAATACAATAACCCTTGATCAGCCGCAAATTCTTGCACCGGAAAAGTATGAGACTATGCAGAACTGTCTCTGGCCCTGCTATGCCCTGACGCAGGGACTCAGCAAAAACATGGTGTCCAAGACGGTGAAGCTGGCATTAGAGCAACTGGATCTTACCAAGGACTATCTGCCGGAGGACATTCGCCAGAGACGTTATCTGGCGGAATATAATTATGCCCTTGAGAACATTCACTTTCCGCAGAGCCAGGAGGCCTTTCTGGAAGCCAGAAGGAGGCTTGTCTTCGACGAGTTCTTTCAGTTTATCCTGGCGGCACAGCTTCAGAAGAAGCAGATGGAGCGGGTGAAAAACGAATTTGATTTTTGCCCTATGGAGGATTCCTGGGCAGACCGGGTGGCGGGGGAACTTCCCTATGAGCTGACCGGTGCTCAGAAGCGAACACTCATGGAAGTACGTCAGAACATGCGGGAGCCGGTTATCATGCAACGGCTGATCCAGGGAGATGTTGGCTCAGGAAAGACCATTCTGGCATTCTTAGCCATGCTGGACTGCGCACAGAGCGGATATCAGTCTGCGCTGATGGCTCCCACGGAGGTTCTTGCAAGACAGCATTATGAGACCTTCGTAAATCTGTGTGAGACGCACGGACTGAAGGTTCCGGTGATACTGCTGACCGGATCCATGACAGCGAAGGAGAAGCGCAGAGCCTACGACCGGATCCAACTGTACGGGAGTGCCATGGTCATTGGGACCCACGCGCTTATCCAGGAACGGACCATCTTCGACAATCTGGCGCTGGTCATTACCGATGAGCAGCATCGCTTCGGCGTAAAGCAACGGGAAATGCTGTATTTAAAAGGAGCACAGCCCCATATCCTGGTAATGAGTGCCACACCGATTCCCAGAACGCTGGCTATCATTCTCTATGGGGATCTGGATATCTCTGTCATTGACGAGGTTCCGGCCAGAAGGCTTCCCATCAAGAATTGTGTGGTGGATAAGAAGTCACGTCCCACGTCTTATCGGTTTATCATGGACGAGGTGCGCAAGGGACACCAGGCTTATGTGATCTGTCCGCTGGTGGAGGAGAGCGAGGGTCTGGAGGCAGAGAATGTGATAGAATATACGAAAAGGCTGAAAGAAGAGCTCCCGGAGGTTACGGTTGCGTGCCTTCACGGCAGGATGAAGGGAGCGCTGAAGAATCAGATTATGGAAGCGTTTGCGGCTGGGGAGATTCAGGTGTTGGTCTCCACCACTGTTATCGAGGTGGGGGTCAATGTGCCAAACGCTACCGTAATGATGATCGAGGACGCGCAGCGCTTCGGCCTGGCACAGCTTCACCAGCTCCGTGGCCGGGTAGGCAGAGGAGCAGCACAGTCTTATTGCATCATGATCAATACCGCGGACGGTGATAAAGCGAAGAAGCGGCTCGATATCTTAAATAAGTCCAACGATGGTTTTTTCATTGCGTCGGAGGACTTAAAGCTCCGGGGGCCGGGGGACTTCTTCGGTATCCGTCAGAGCGGTTTGCTGGAATTCCAACTGGGGGACATCTATCAGGATGGTGATATCTTAAAGAGCGCGGCGGAAGAGGCGAAGGCTTTGCTGGCAGACGATCCGGCACTTGCAGCCCCGGAGAATGCTACTGTTCGTGAGCAGGTGGTTCATTACCTTGCTGCCTGTGCAGAGACGGTGAACCTTTAGTTCTTGCATAAAGCAAGACACTATGATAATATGATAATAGGTTATGAGAAAACCTTCTTTTTCGGAAAGGAAGTGATGAGCATGTGTCAACTTTCGGAAATCACTGTTAACTCTGGAAGAAAATGCCGTGTAGCAGAGATAAAAAAGGACTATATTATCAATATTATCAACAAAGCATGGTCATGTCCATTAATTGATAAAATCGTTTTGTTTGGTTCTGCCATAGAGGAACGTTGTACCATGCAATCCGATATTGATATAGCAGTCTTTGGAAATAAAACCATGTATAAAGCGCTTCGATCAAAGGAATACCGTACTTTTACTTCCCAAATTTATAACTTTGGAGGCTTTCAGGATTATGATATCCTATATTTTCAATCAAACAGAGCGCATAATGATGGGATTATGAAGGACATTCAGCGTGGTGCAGTGATTTTTCAACGGGAGGGATAACGTATGGCATTATCTTTAGGAATGATTCGGGCTGATATTGCTATGGCGAGGTATGCTTTAAATGATTATATATCCAATAAGAAAAACAAGGATATAAAAAATATGTGTGCATACCATATTCAGCAGGCAGCGGAGAAGCTTATAAAATATCAAATATATCAGAAAATGCCAAGTCCAAATAATAAGGAAATGTATACGCATAATCTAGGGGCGTTATTGAAGTATGCATCCCGCGAAAATATTAGAGTTAAGGTGCCAAAATATATTCAGGAAAATCTGGAAATAATAACAGGGTGGGAAGCGGGAAGCAGATATGATCTGCATTTCTCTATCCGTATTGATACTTTGAAAAAAGCACTTGCGGTTGTTTGTGAGTGGTACAGCGATTTTGCAACGTAGTTTATCCGGCATAACTAGCCCCGGCCCATCGACCAAATGGTCGGTGGAGCCGGGGCTTCGCTTTCGCACGCATGAAAAGCCAATTCAGGAGATATGGTCTTACTTCCCAGCCATCTGCTGTTCCTGGGCCTCGATCATTTTCTTCACCATATAACCGCCGACAGAACCATTCTGTTTGGAAGTCAGGTTACCGTTATAACCGTTGGTTAAAGGTACTCCAAGCTCGTTTGCTACTTCGTACTTAAATCTGTCCAGTGCGCCTTTGGCTTCTGGTACAGCCGCTCTGTTTGAACTGTTTGACATCGGAAAATCCTCCTTTGCAGCTTTCTCTTTTTGTGTTCGAGTTTCGGTGCTGTAGCTGTTTGTTTCTGCTACGGAAATAGTATGTGCTTTTCAAGGCCGGATACTCATACAAATTCTTCAAAAACTGACAAAAGATGTCAATATGTAACGATTCACAGATGAGTGAATCATACATTTATTACGTTTATTCCTCCACCTGCTTTAAGCCTGAAATATCCGTATCGATGGTGAGCGAATAGTTGGTATAATATACGACAAAGCCAGGCTTGCTGCCGTTTGGTTTCTTCACATTCTTGCGCTCCAGATAGTCGATCTCTACCTTCTCGGCGCCGCGTGCCTTGGAATAGTAGGCTGCCAGCCGTCCGGCTTCTTCGAAGCAGCGATCCGGCAGTTCCTGTCCGCCGGTTTTCACTACAACGTGGGAGCCGGGAATTCCCTTGGCATGAAACCACCAGTCGGAGCCATTTGCGAATTTGAAGGTGAGCTCCTCATTCTGATAATTATTCTTTCCGACATAGATATGATATCCATCGGAAGAAATATAATGAAAAGGTTTGCTCTTGATTTTTTCTTTTCTGGCATTTCCGCGTTTCTTGATGTAGCCGTATTCCACCAGTTCCTCCTTGATCTGGGACAGATCATCCTCAGAAACAGCAATGTCTAAGGCGGTGGAGATGGATTCCAGATGTCGGATCTCTGCTTCCGTCTCCCGGATCAGTTGGGAGAGTGCTTCGAAGGTTCGCTTTAACTTGTTATATCTGTCAAAATATTTCTGGGCGTTCTCGGCAGGCGTCAGCTGCGGATCCAGCGGGATGCGGATGTTTTCGTTAGTATAATAATTCAGGGCTTCAAATTCCCTGGTTCCCTCTGCAAGGCCATAGCCGTAGGTGTGAATCAGTTCTCCGTATACCTTGTACTTATCCTTCTTTTCCGTGTCCTTCAGCTGTTTTAACTGCAGATCATATTTCTTGCGGTTCCGCTCCAGAGCTGTGCTCACCACCCGGCGCAGATCCGAGGACTTCTGGCGGATATGGGTGTAGATATTTTTCTCAGCATAATAATCCTCCAGAACCCGGGAGACAGAAGGGTAGGGAACGGTCTCATAGTCCCCGTACATGGATAGCGGTACAGCGGCAAACTCCACCGGCTCCTTGCCCTTCTTTACCATGTTCGGTGCGAAGTTTCCATCCTTTACATCCTCCATGAAAAGAGAAAATTGCCGATACAGATGCAGTTTTTCGTCCTCCGACAGGGCAGAAGCGGACAGATCGCCGTCGATGGAGGCACGAAAGCAAATCTCCGATGCAATCACCGGGCTGATTCCCGTATAGGCGCTGTAGATTGCTTTGGCGATGGGGAGAGGCTTATCAAGAACATATTCTTTGAATTCCTCCCGGGTTGTCAGGAGCGGATCATGCTTTTCCTGCGTCTGGGGAATGAAGTAGCTCCTTCCGGGAAGCACCTCCCGCACACTGCTGACATTCCCTGAAATGTGCTTGATGCTGTCGATGATGGTTCCATCGGCATCACAGAAGATGATGTTGCTGTGCTTTCCCATGATCTCCACGATCAGGGTCTTCCGGCACAGATCCCCCATCTCATCCAGATGCTCGATCCTTAAGTTGATGATGCGCTCCATGCCGGGCTGCGACACCTCCACGATGCGGCCGCCGGAGATATGCTTCCGAAGCAGCATGCAGAAGTTGGGAGCTGTCATGGGGCTGGGCTTGTTCTGCTCTGTCAGATACACCAGTGGAAGGGAGGCGCTGGCGGACAGCAGCAGGCGCACCTGACCTTCGTTTCCCTTGATCGTGAGCAATAGCTCGTCGTTTTCCGGCTGGGCGATCTTGCTGATCCTGCCGTTTAAAATGTATTTATTTAAATCTTTTACAAGATTTGCGATTATGATTCCGTCGAATGCCATTTTGGAACTCCTTTTCTAATGCTAAAATGTTTTGTTGCGTTCAAGATTCGTTGACTGATCTTTATCATAGCACATTTTTATCAGATGCGCCATCCGTTACAAATATTTTCTGTAATCCTTTTTCGCCTATTTTATTCATGACAATAGAAAGTTCACGAAGTGTGCTTTCTATTGTTGTATTTTCCAGAAAAATCCGTTATACTAAGAGTATCTTGTGTAACGGATTTTTTCATATTTGGGAGGCGCACGAATGGGAAGAACGGTAGCCATTGGTATACAGAATTTTAATG
>CAVGED010000119.1:0-11955 GCA_963628035.1 Paludibacteraceae bacterium | reverse complement strand
CTCGATGAAATCTGATCTTTTTAGACTTTTAAAATATCTTCATGAAACAACCCTGTAACATCCCCCTGGAGATTATATATATAGTAACAGTAAGTCTCGGTTGTACCGTTTTTCACCAGCATACCGTATGCCGCACCGTCACCATTATAGAGAAATGCAATGTATTCACTGCCGTTTTTCTGTCCCTGCAGGACACCAGCAAGCATCTCCTTTTGTCCCTAGAAGGGGATGCTTGCTGGTATAGTCTTTTCACTCCTTAAAAAGCTAAGTGTTTTTATTTGTGTAAATACTGAGCTCCCTTAGATTGTGTCCACAATACCGCTTAATCATTTTTGTTTCAAATGTTTCATCGAATTGCTTCCATGACACAGACACAACATTTTCCTTTGAATGAGGCACAAATTCTTTTTGTGGACGAACAGCATCCGCAAAGTTACCTACATAGATCAATTTTGAAGGCATAGCTCGTTTTGAAGTATTAAGCAATTTCACCCTATATTGCGGCAAAAATCCATATTCATCTACTTGATAGTTTATCTTAGATTTTTCGGCAATATCTTCTTGTGGAAGCTTCATATCAATAGGCCAAAATCGTTCCTCATACTTTGTGAACCACGTCTGGACATATTCTAATTGGTTGTATTCTTCTGTATTTGATGGAAGATTTGTATCACTGGTTATTTTCACATATACAATTGGTACTATGTGCCCAGGATGCCATACACCTTCATCAATCTTTTGGATCAAAAAATACCGACCATAAAGACCTCTTTCTTTTGCCAAGTCGCTTTCCAATTGGTAGGCAAAAACATCTCCGATTTTCCATTGACATTTATATATTCTCTTTTTTACTGGTTTTTTCACTGGCGGTTGGGGCGAAAGAAGCTTTACTTGTAACTCATCCAGGGATTTTTTTCTCTTTATTTTTGCTGACATATCTATTGTTTGACAGTTGAATACACCACTGCCTTTATCAATCCAGTAAAGAGCTTTATCTTTAACTAAAGGTATGAGCACCCCAAAATTCCATTGTGTATCTGCTAGCGCCAACCAAAACAACGGTTCTTCATCAATGTCACCTATCACACTTCCATAATCTTCTATCAATTCGTCAGTGATACATTGGACAGTTTTGCCAGCATTATACAATTCTTCAAATTTATCTTTAACATCTAGTGACGTGTCATTTTGATATAACTCAAATCCCCACATTCCCATTTGCATCACCTCCAAATCTGCCAATTCACATAGCATTGTTTTTTTGCTATTTCCTCAGCGACTTTCCGAGACTACTCTCTCTACATCCCAAACAGTTGACTTGGTTTCCCATATCCGGGTTCTACATGCTTATTTTTTCCCATATAACCGCAGTAACTCTTCGCACAAACTTATAAGAGCGTCACTTTCTGACGGATATCCTATCGCGTCATATTCCTTCCCGCGTTCTCTCACTAAGGTTTCCCAACCAAAATAATTTTTTCTTACACAATATCCTTCTCGCGCATCATCATTAAAACTCACCATATTGGGATCAATTTTATTTGCCTTTAATATTTCAATAAATTCATTTTTTGTCATAGTATTTCTATTCTCCAAATATTTTCAAAATGCCACTCTCAAGCAACTGATTAACCTTTCCATCTAAGAGCAAGTATTGTATCCCACCGCCAAATTGTCCAAACCAAGGAGCAACTTTTCCACTCAAAGCTTGTATTGGCTGCATCACTTGAAGATAAGTTATCGTTTCTCCAATCTTGTCATACGGCAATGACAGCATAGGCGTTGGCGTACCGGCAGGCGCTGTGAATCTTCCAGCAAAATCACCTACTCGTTGTATCATCGTTCCCGCTTCAAGGGTAATTTTTTCTACTGCACCATAAAATCCATCGTTTGGCGGATAATACGCTTGTATCGCAGTCGATGCCTTTTCAACAACATTACCAATAACTGGCGCAGCTGCAGTTCCTACTGTTCCGGCTGCTGCTGCGCTTCCGGCAGCCATTGCCGCACCAGCGTCCCAACCAGCTAGTCCACCAACTAGTCCACCCGCTATTGCAAGTTCCCATATATCTCCTGTAAATTCTCCTTCCAGATATCATCCTCCAGTACTTCAGCTCGTTTTAGGCAATCATCAAATACTTGATAAAAAGCTAAATTTTTCTCAAACTTTTTCAATCTGTCTAATATGCAAAATGAACCTGGCCAATTCATATCCTGCAGCCATTCCATCAATTTATTCAGATATGGTTCAAGCTCCTCATCTGTCTTTCTGGATAGAATTTCAGCACAATTATCCCAAACACTCTTACTATATGAGGATCCGCCTGGCTGTATAAAAACATTCAAGCACTTCACTTCCTGAGCTAATTCTATTCCCAATGCCTGCTCTTCATCGCTACTACTCCATTTCAACAATTCCATAATATAATCCACATTAACAACCTGGCCTACACTCCCGTCTCCATTTGTCACATTAATCAGAACTTCTTTTGGCATGGCCTCATGGAAAACATCGTTCAAGCTATTTAACCATTTTTCATCCCCTATTGCCCTAGCCTCCTCCATGCAAAAACTTATTGTACGATTTATCCATTCCCCATCCTTATATTGTTTCAATCTGTCTGAAATCCGGCATGCTCCTGGCCAGTTCATATCTTTTAGCCATTGCAATAATCCCATTAAGCGTGTTGATAACTCCTCATCCGTTTTCTCAAACAAGATTTCAGCACAATTTTCCCACACACGCTTTCCATAAGGCAAACTTGGCTGCAAAAAAACATCGATAGCTTTTATTTTCTGCGCAAGTTTTATCCCTAATACTTGTTCTTCCAGACTGTTATTACAATCCAACAATTCCATAATGTAATCAATATTAACCATATTCACGTACTCCACTCTATTTTAAGCACGACTGCTCTAACTGCCATGTCCAGATAACAGATCATTTTCGCTGATAAACCGCATACCACTGTAAACCTTAACAAATTTTCCGCAAATTTTCTTCCCAGCTATTGTTATCCCTTGCTTTTGCATGTTCCACACAAGTGTTTAACGCCTGGCGAAAAGCAGCATTCTTTTCAAATGTTCTCAACCTTTCTAATATACAAAATGCTCCTGGCCAATTCATAAACTGTAACCATTCCATTAATTTAACTAAATATGGCAACAGCTCTTCATCTGTCTTTCCAGATAGAATTTTAGCGCAATTCCCCCAAACGTCTATACCAAATGGACTACTTGGCTGACAAAAAACTCTAAGGCACTTTACCTCCTGCGCTAGTCTTATGCCTAGCGCCTGCTCTTCATCCCTACTACTTTCTTTCAGCAGTTCCATGATATAATCAATATTGACAACTTGATTCACGCTCCCATTTTCACATGTAACATCCATCAACATTTTTTTTGGCGGAACATCATGGATAACACTCTTTAAATTATTTAACCATATATCATTATCTAAAGCGGTGGCCTCCTTCATGCAACGATTTATAATAAAATTTATCCTTTCCGAGTCCTTATAGCGTTTCAATCTTTCCAAAACACAATATGCCCCTGGCCAATCCATATCTTTTAGCCACTCCATTAATTCCACCAGGTACGGTGATAATTCTTCGTCTGTTTTTTCAGATAAAATCTCAGCACATTTATCCCATACTCGCTTTCCATATGGAGGCCCCGGTTGCAAAAAAACTTCTATTATTTCTATATTTCGAGCGAGCTTTATGCCCAATAACTGCTCTTCCTTACTATTATCACAATCCAGCAGTTCCATAATATAATCAATATTAACCATCTAATAAACACCGTCCCATTTAACCACAACAGATTTGACTGCTTGTGTCCATATTGAACTTGAACCTATATCTATCCAATCATCCATTGTTCCGCCGATCGGATATACACTAACATGTGTTGCACCATCCTTAATTGCATATACAATATGTGTTGCGTTTAATGCTTCTATCGTTGTCATAGCGGCTCCCGGCTTAGGAATAGTAGAAAAAGATAACCCCGTCCCTCTGTCTTTCTCTTTCGGTGTCAAATTTCCTGGATTTGTTCCACCATACCGATAAACTACCGTTGACTGCTTCTTTTTAGACTGCGGAATTGCGACAGCTTTCCCTTTTGCCCGGGTCTTCTCTGCAGTTGATTTTGATGTCTGATATATGCCATACCCGATTGCTCCTACTGTTAGCAAAGCCGCTCCTGTTATCGCAAGTGCATCCCCAAATGGCAATGGACCGTCTGCCACTGCCGCACCGCCGCATCCGGCATACGCAGGTGCCAGATTACTGATTGCGGCGCCGATCTCTGAGGCTGCTGTCCTGACAAACTCCCAGAGTTCACTCCATAAATGCCCGGTAGAATCCTCTCGGCTTACCGGATTGTTTCCACAATAAGCATACATATTTGTTCCAAGTATGTCTTGCCCTGTGGAAACATACCCATCTGCATTCAGAAACCTTCCAACCTCTGAATCGTAGTACCTGCTCCTCAGGTAATAGAACCCTGTCTCCCCATCGTAGTAGTACCCACGATACCTCAGCGGATTTTTCTGTCCGATTGTATCTGCCAGTGTACCGCTGATGGATTCTATCTCTCCCCACGCATTGTACCTATAACTTACCACAACAGTTCCATCGCTGTCAAGAATGCCTGTAACATCCCCCTGCAGGTTGTACACATAATAGTAATACACCCCGTTGAGGATCAGGCCGAATGCACGGCCGGACTCATCATACAGGAAGGACATCTGGTCGCTTCCGGTCTTCTCCCCCAGCAGTAGGCCGTTCAGCCAGTAGTACTCCGTCTTAACCCCTCCGACATCCTTGCCTGTGCGCTCCCCGTCTGCGTTGTATGTATAGGAGATACTGCTGCCGTCTTTGATGATGCCGGACAGTTGCCGTCCGTTGCTCCAGGTGAATGTTTCCCCGTTCTTCCACTTCAGGGGATTCCCGATCCCGTCATAGGTGATGGATACCCCATTATAGGAGGTGAGCAGGTCCTTCCAGTCAGGGTTCCCGTATCCGTATACGGCAACCGTCTCCCCGTTCTTCGTCCCTGCGGTGATGTTGCCCCCGGCATCATACGTGTAGGTATACGTATCCCCGTTAATCACGGCTTCCGTAAGCTGCCCCAGTGCGTCATAGGTATAGCTCTCCGTGACAGTACCGTTTGTGCCCACAGAAGTGATATTTCCCAGCTCATCATAGGTGTAGGAACAGGTATCCCCACCGTTCTTAACGGTCTGTACCAGGGCGGTCGTCCTGGATGCGTCCGCGCCCGGAAGATAGCTGTACTCCGTCACAAACGGTGTTGCAGTACCAAGCGTCCGCCTTGCACTTCTTCCCAGCACATCGTACTCATAATCCAGGATCTGCGTGCCGTTTACAGATATCCCGCTGATCTTCCCCAGCTTCTTTGTATCCGTATTGGCCGTGGAATATACCATGTCATAGTTAATGCTGCTTCCCGCAGCGGTCTGCCGGATCCTGCTCACACGTGAGAGGTCATCATATGCATACTCCAGGCGTGCCGTGTCCGCTCTGTTCCAGGTGCATGTCGTGTCAGCCGCATCCGCAGTGTTCTTCCTGTTCCGGATGGATATCAGCCTCCCGGTCAGGTCGTACTGCTGCTCCGTCACGGTCCCGTGGAGCAGGTCTTCCGTCCGGGCCAGACGCCCCAGGCGGTCATAGGTATACCGTGCCGCCACGCTGCCGTTATACAGCTTCTCCGTCAGACGGTCAAGGCGGTCATAGTGATACCCCACGCTGTTTCCGTTCCCATAGGTAAGGGTGTCTATGAGTGTTTTATAGTTATTCTTATACTGCGTGGTACTAAGCTGTGCCCCGCCCGCCGTCACGCCTGTCTGGCGCTTGTAGGTATCATAGGTAAAGCCATAGGCTGTCCCCGATGGAGACGTGATACTGCTGATCCTGCCGTCCGGGTTGTAGGCATAGTTTACCGTGCTACCTCCGGCGGACACCGCCTGCAGCCAGTCATTGTTGGCATTGTAGGTATAGGATGTGACATTCCCCTTCGCGTCCGTCACCGCCGTCTGAAGTCCACGGCTGTGGTCGTAGGTATAGGTGGTCGTGTTCCCCCGTGCATCGGTCACCTGGCAGGGCAGGTTCCCGTTGTACTGGTAACTCTGGCTTGTGGTAATGCTCTGTGATGTGCGGACCAGTGCGAAGAGGCCTTCCGGTGCAGCCGCGGATTCTGCCAGCACCACCGTCCGGGTATCCTCATAGCCTCCGTCTGAGAGACTTATCCTCCTGTCTGTATCTGCCGCCGGGATGATCTTATAGGAATCTGCGAGCGGGCCTTTCACGATCTGAAAGCGTGTCCCTTCGCCCATCCCGTCATCGGTGAGCGTTATCCCGTTTCCTTCTTCCCCGGAGGGACAGCAGAGGAACTTCCCCGGATCTCCTGCCGGGGAGATGGTATGGTACTCCGTACCCGCTACCGGGCGGATCACGAACCGCTGCGCGTCACTGTAAATGTTCGCCTGTGCTTCGATGGTGTCCTCCCCGGACACCGTGAACACCCTGCCCATGGCCCTCGCCTGTATCTGGTAGATGCCTTCCTCTATCGTGTCCGGACAGGTGCTTTCTGCTTCTTCAAAGTACCATTCCTGCTCCGGGTTGTTCTCGATCCCCATTTCGTAGAGTGCTACAACTGCCTCCCGCTGGGCGGAATAGTTCACCGTCACCAGGGTGCGTGTTGTAAAGCTTTTTACAAGAAGCTTATAGGTGTAGTCACTCTGTGCAATGAGTGCAAGCTTCTGGGAATCTGTCCCGGAAGCCCCCGCCGCCACGGCCTCATCACTGCTGTCAAAATCAAGTGCCAGCGTGGCTGCCGATACCGGACGCAGCCTGTAATACCCGTCCGTGGTCTTTTCCACACGCCATTTCTGTGCGTCCCCGCCGTCAAACGGTGCCTGCACCACCTTGGTGCCGGATGCTGTCCCGGCATTTTTCAGCGTAAGGTATTTCCCGGTATATTTCAGACGGATCCGGTAGATACCGCCGTCCTTTATGGATGCGGTGGAACCGGACGCGGTGATGTCGCTGCGCACCGGATTCCCGGACGCATCATAGGTGATCCGGTAGAGCAGACCGTCCCCGCTCCTTGACGCGGTATTGTTCTTCTTCTCATCATACATGTACTCGTAGCTGCTGCCTTCCGGCGTTAGGAGCCGCGAGATACTGTCATTATTATATTTATATTCAGAGCGCTGGCTGGCATAGTCGGATGTCGCGACCACATTTCCCTTATCGTCATAGCGGAAGCTCTGCACCGTGTCCCGGTACAGGAACACGTCATCCAGCACTGCAAAGTTGCAGTTCTTGTTATACCGGAAGGTGACCCGCGCATGGGAGTATGGTTTCTCCGCCACGATATTCTTCATCCCGAACTGCCATGCATTGACTACGGTGTTGAACCCGAATGTCTCTGTTTTCTCACTCCCGTCGGTATAGTGCAGGGTACATTCCAGGGAAAACAGACTCGTCTCTTCATGCCCCTGCACGGAATACCCTTTCGTCCATGCCCCGAAGGCAAATACTGCACCTGCGTTTCCGGAACAGTACACGGTCTGGCTCACGCTCCTGTCCCGGTCATGCTTCCCGTCGATACGGTATGCACTGTTTCCTTCGAAGCTGTCACTGACATTCCTGCATGCCCCGGTGTCATCCGTTCCTGCTGTCCAGTATACTGCCCCCTGTTCAAAGCCAGAGTTGCTGAGCAGGTTGGTTGTATTGCACACTTCCCCTTTCTCCAGCTGTATTCCGGTGGCATATGCTGTCCCGGTGGCATTATACAGGCCTGCGGTTATTCGATTAAGGCTTTCTCCTGCTGCCAGTTCGAAGGTAAGACTCACCCGGCGGTAGCCGTCCTGTATGGCCGTGTCCGTGGTTCCGGTGAGCATGTCCGAGTACAGGTACCGACCGGTGGTCACGACCTCCAGGCCGGCACCGAGGCGTTCCGACACGACATCTTCTGCCTTTATGTATGCCGATAACGTATATCTCGTGCCAGTCTCCACGGACAACGGCTGCATGATGGCCGTGATGGCCTCGCTGTCATTGTGCATACGGACGCTGTTCCCGCCAAGGAAAGTATCATTTCCACCCGCAGAGGAAATACCTGCTTCATTATATTTGACCCAGTAGGAAAGCCCGTCGGAAAACACCGGGTTCTTTATAAGGTTGTCCACATATACCGCTGCATTGGAAACGCTGGTCACTTTGTTGTTTTTCCCGGCTTCGCCGGCGGCATTGGAGCTTACGGTATACTGCTGGGAGGACACGTTCTTCTCGTCATCGAACACACATACCGCCCGGCCGAAGCTGTCGAACTGGTACGTGACTGTCCTGCCGAAGTGATCCCGGATCGTCGTCTGGTTGTGTCCATACGAATACAGATAGTATTCCCCGTCCGCGTGTTCGGAGGATTTCTTTTTGGCACAGTAAATCTTCCCGTGCTTAACATAGTTATAATAGACAAGCTCTGTCCCGTCACTTGCACTTATGCCATGGAACCAGCTGTCATAATAATCCAGGTCTGCGGTGATGCCGTCCGGGTAAACAATACGCTTCAGCAGGCCGTTCTCACGGTTGAAATGCGTTACGCGGCCTGCATTGTCCTCTATGCTCACAAGCTTATATTCACTGTCATAATGGAGGAGTATGGCTCCACCGGACGAGGTCGTGATGCTGGTAAGGTAATTGTCAACGTTCGGGATCGGGGAATAGTTCATGTTTATGGTGTTCCCGTTCGTATCCCGGATCACACGCAGATAATGCCATATATCAAAGATGAGCTGTGTCCCGTCTTTCGTTGTGATCTTCTTCGTGAGTTCTGTGCCCGGATAGTCCGAGACGGTATATCCGAGTCCGTCCTCATCGATGATCCCGCCTTTCTCATTTTCGTAAAAATAATGCCGTGTCCCGTCACCGTCGGTATAGACATATTTATACTCGCTGAACCCGCTTATGGAGACCGGTTCCAGCCTCTGCACAAGGTTCAGGCGCCATCCCTTCCCATATCTTCCTTCGGTACCGGACTCACAGGTGTTGTACACGTGCGCAAGGGTGAACCCGTTGATCACGGACTGGAAAGATGCATCTTCATGGATATAGACCAGGTTCCCGTTATAGTTATTGACATACCCCTTCCCATAGCGTCCGCAGTCCTGGGTGCTGTAGCTCCAGTAGTCTTCCAGCCCGCATGCCTCACGGTAATGGATCACCAGGATCGGCAGTGCACCGCTCCCGTACCCGGTGTTCTGTGGGGAGACAAAGTCCGTCAGTGCCCATTCGTCAGGATCCTGCGGATAGACCAGCACGCCATGGTTGTCCAGTGTGCCGTTGAACCACTGGCTCGCGATCCCGGTAATGTCCCACGACACCATGGTCTTCTTCGTATCTGCACCAAGTGTGTTGTAATCCTGTGCATAGGGGGAATGGCCCGGTGCCTCTCCCACAACCCCCGGCACGCTTTCGGATGCTTCCCAGCCTTCCGTGATCTCACAGACATTTACCGTTGATGTGCTTACCCCTACCGCACTGTAATCCCTGTGGGCAAGATACATCGTGGCCTCCAGCACCGTGGTTGTATCAGGGAGATCCGGCAGGTCAAACCGTACTGCGGTCTTTACAAGCCCCATCTGTCCCTTCTGGTTTCCGGCATAGAGGACACCGTAGGAACGGAGGTTCTTGCTGTTCTGCGTATAATACCGCGTTTCAATATGATTTGCAGACTGTGCTGTTTTGGTGATGGGGTCGATGGTGACCGGGAATGCCCGTGTGCTGTCTGTAAGCCACTGCGCATCCGGTACAACCTTTATCCTTGTCTTCCCATCCTTTGATTCCACAATATCCAGCCGGACATCATCCGACATCTCACCGGCACTGTCATACATGTATGGCGCTTCAAACAGGTATACGCTTTTATCCGCATCATCCGAAAAGCATATGGATCCTTCCGGGGTCTTTGCCGCTGTAAGTCCCCGGTGGGTGACATCAATAACCAGCGCCTGGCTGGCCGCTTTTTTGTTCCTGAGGATGATGTTTTCTTTTAACTGCTTTGATATCAGCTCATACTCCACATCCACGCCGGGGTACAGGTCCATATAGCTCCCCGCTGCCGCAAGCCTGGTATTCTCCATGGATATGCCGTTTTCCCGGGACATCCTGCTGTCCTTCTCATGTTTTGAGAACTGGCGCCGCTTCCCTTTCCCACCCCGGCCTTCCAATACAAACCCCCAGGAGATTTCATGTCCCCCGTAGGATACCGTTACGAGCTTTCTGCTGTCCGCCTTCCCTGCAAACATGACATGGAGATCGGAATCTGTATTCTTAAATACCGCGTCGCCCTGTTCATCCGTCGCTTCCACCAGCTCATTATTGATCTCCGTATATCCGTTGCCATCCTTATAGTGGACCGGCTGTTCATACTGGGCGATCTGGAATGTGCCGTCGCTCATGAGGAAATATTTTTCGGTCTCTGTCCGCTTCTCTACGAGCTCCTCTACTATCTCGGCTCCACTTTCTTCCCCTCCCGGCAGTTCTGCCTCCTGCACATGTTCCGGCGGCTCTTCCGCTGCCTTTGCCGCTATGACGGGCAGTTCCTGGAAGAACAGGGTGATGCTGACAAGAATAGCGATTACTCGTAGGGTTTTCTTCATCTCTAAATCCACCTTTCCTTTAAATATTCCTCTGCGTTATATATTTAGTTAATTGTATAGTCAAAGCAAGCAAAAGAACATGACGTTAAGAAAAACAAAAAGTTCTTCAAAACGTCATGTTCTTTTGCTCTTTCATTGTTTATATTCGAGGAAAACATTATGAGGAGGTTTTCACCTATGAAAAAAATTGTTAAAACACTTGTTGCCAGCGTTGCAGCCATTCTTCTGTTATTATCCTGTGTTCATATCTCTAATTCTGATAAACAGGATAATGTTTCATGCCACGAACAAGAAGCTGTCGACCTTTGCTTTCAAGGCGATGACTGGGAAAACTCTTAATACCAAATGATATTTTCTTCATAATGGTTACGATAATATTTATCCGTATAGGCAGAAGTGTTATGGGCCGAAATTAAATCATCGAGATAAAAAGCCTGCTTTAAATAATGCTTACTTATCTCTGTTGATTCTCCAGCCTTAATGTTCAAAGCTTCTGCCTTATTGCTTAATAACTTTCCCAACCGTACGCCCCTTCCACTGTTGAAACATAACTCTATCCCTCTATCACATATCTTTATACAATCTTCCAATCGACCTATTTCTCCATAATAAGAAGATAGATTTCCAATCACTGTCATACTGGATTTATAACGATCTTCCAGCTTTACTCTACTGTTCATCAATTGTTCTAGGATATGTTCCAGGATGAATATCGAGCTGTCTATTTGATTATCAATATGATAGAGAATCGCCATATAATTCAAGATTCTCACCTTACACCTGGTAAGGAACTGCTTCCAGAAGTTCTCCTCCCTCCATCTTTCTCCTTCACAATTCATGGCTATTTCACATTCTTTTAGAAATTCCTCCCGGCTTATCTCTCCCATATTAAATCGGATACAGTTCTCCTCCGCCCGGAGTATGCGCTGATTCCTGGGTCTGTTCATATCCAGCCTCAACCTCAGATATTCCAATAGCTCACTCGCTTCTTCCCACCGCTTGAGGGAGATTGCCCGTTCCAGCTCTAACTTCTTCTCCAACAGCAGGAAATCTGTAGTATCCAATTCTCCATTGTAATAATCCAGCCCGGTATCCAACGTCTCCATCATAGCCCGGAAGTTCTTGGCACTTGGCGTTCGTTTTCCGTTCTCAATCTTGGATACGGTTTCCCAGGCAACGTCAATTCTTTCACTCAATTCCGCCTGTGTATAACCTGAATCCGTGAAGTTCGCAATTAGCAGCTCCAGATTTCCCTTATAAATGCT
>CAVGED010000118.1:0-2271 GCA_963628035.1 Paludibacteraceae bacterium | reverse complement strand
TCGGTCTATTTCAACTGAAGGTCAGAATCTATTTTAATTCTGGCCTTTCGATAGAGCTTAACTTCACGGATTCAGGTTTTACATATTTTGCCGAAGCATATACAGGTTGCTATCATCAAGGGAATCCTAAAAACAAAATAGATTAAGGCTTTCCTTTTTGGACAGAATATGATATGATGAACACAGTTGCCGCACAGGCATATAAAAGAAAAGAGAGATGAGACGAATGCTGGTAATTTTAATCGGTGGAGTTGTATTGATAGCAGTGATTGTTGCTGTAGTAGCATCGGTGGCAGGCACAGCGGCGGCTGTTGCAGATGAGGACACCGAACAACCTTAAATGTGTGAAAAGGTAGAATCTGCTTAGCAGGTTCTATTTTTTTGAAGTAAAGCTGATAGGGGAATCGAACCCCTGTTGCTGATTAGGGGATAACTGCCATACTATTTTATGTAGAAACTGGTGATGAAAATGAGTGAAAAAAGAGATTTTTACCGGCGTGTGGCCGGTCTGGTGATACCGATGGCGCTGCAGAACCTGATGAATGTCGCGGTGCAGTCGGCAGATGTGGTTATGCTTGGGCGTGTTGGAGAGAAGGCATTGTCCGCGGCGTCTCTGGCCGGACAGGTGAATTTTATACTGAGTTTGTTCTTGTTCGGGCTGGCATCCGGAGCAGCGGTGCTATGCGCCCAATATTGGGGAAAAGGTGATCTGCATGCCATTGAGACGGTCACGGGTATTTGCATGCGTTTCTCTATGCTGATCGGATTAGTCGTAACGCTGTTTACCGTGGCGTTTCCGGGGACGATCATGCGAATACTTACTTCGGATGAACAGGTACGGGTGCTGGGGGTGGAATACCTGCGTGCAGTCTGCATATCGTATTTTCTGATGACGTTTTCATCTGTGTATCTGAATATCATGCGCAGTATGGAACGGGTAGTGGTGTCCACGGTAGTTTATGGAGCATCCCTGCTCATCAATATTATTGTGAATGCACTGCTGATCTTCGGATTGGGGCCATTCCCGAAGTTGGGTGTGGCCGGTGCAGCTATCGGAACCGTGATCGCCAGGCTGGCGGAGTGCGTTATGGTTCTGATACACAATCGGTGGATGAATGACCTGATCCACGTAAGCCCGCGAATCTTATTTGTGAAGAATCGGGCGCTATCTTCGGACTTTGTAAAAATATCAGGACCTGTTATTTTAAATGAAGTATTATGGGGGACGGGAATGTCTGCAACAGCGGCAATCCTGGGACAGCTGGGAAGTGCGGCAGCTTCTGCCAATGCCATTGTGCAGGTGGTGCGGCAGCTCTCTACTGTGGTATCGTTTGGTATTGCCAGTGCGGCAGCAATTCTTGTGGGGAAGGCCATCGGAGAAGGCAAGAAAGAGATGGCAAAAGAGTATGGAGCCCGTTTTGTGAAGGTTATCGCAGTCAGCGGAATCGTGGGAAGCCTTGTGGTATTACTGGTGCGGCCCATTGTTATGGCAGTGATGGAACTGACGCCGACCGCCAGAGGTTATCTGTCTGTTATGATGCTGCTGATGGCAGCCTACGTGTGGTTCCAGGCCTTTAATACTTTGATGATAGTCGGGATCTTTCGGGGCGGCGGAGATACCAGGTTTGGACTTCTTCTGGAAACAATCGGGCTGTGGGGGTGTTCGGTGCTTCTGGGAAGTGTGGCAGCATTTGCGTTTAAGTGGAGTGTGCCGTTGGTGTTCGCAGTGATCCTGCTGGACGAATATGTGAAGTTTCCGCTGGTTATCCGGCGTTATCGGAGTTGTAAGTGGCTTCGGGATGTTACCAGGCAACAGATATAAAAAAGGAGCCCCTAGGGACTCCTTTGGAGTGTGCTATGGATTCTGTATGGAGGAACGAGTATTCAGCTTTCCGCTACCTCAGCGAAGTACGCGTCAGCTTTTTCTGCTGTCAGATCAAATCTATTCTGCAACTTTGATAGTATCCGCTCTTTGGGTATACCCTCATCAAGATTATCCTGAATAAATGCGCGGGTAAATTGTTTTATTTGTTCATCCTTCTGGTTTAGCTGTTCTTTCTGCTGGCTTAGCTGTTCATCCTTCTGGCTTAGCTGTTCATCCTTCTGGTTTAGCTGTTCTTTCTGCGCATCTATTGTATCCTGCATTTCATCGATCATATACTGAACTGTATTCTTATCCAGTTCTTCCAATTCCTTTGAAAATATCCGCATCATACGCTCCATATCCAGGCACATCTCGTAGACTTCTCTGTATAGCGCCTCGAACTCCGG
>CAVGED010000117.1:0-20562 GCA_963628035.1 Paludibacteraceae bacterium | reverse complement strand
CCGCGTGCGGCCTGTGTAAGTTAGTGTTGACAAACATATATTTCTCTTTCTATAATGTTTTTGATAAATACAGACAGGCTGTGTCAAGAAAGTCTGATCATAATCAAGCGCTCGTCTGCATGGTGCAGACGAGCGCATTTAAGAGGAAAAAGAGATGACACTGAAAGAGCTGGAAATCGGAAAGTCCGCAACCATCAAGGCAGTGGGCGGAGAAGGCGCACTGCGGCAGCACTTCCTGGATATGGGCTTGATTCCGGGGGCCGAGGTGACCATGGTGAAGCTGGCACCCATGGGCGATCCCATGGAACTGAAGATACATAGCTATGAACTGACCTTAAGACTGGCGGATGCGGAGAAGATCCTGGTAGCTGGGTGTGACAGGTCGAAGGATGAGCAGGACAATGCTCTGACGGAAAAGGGTGTCAGACAGGCGCGCCGCCAGACAAGCGCCCATCCGGGGCTTGGTGAGGGCGGAAAATATCATGTGAAGGCCGATGAACATCCGCTCCCGGAGGGAGCGACACTGACCTTTGCCCTGGCAGGCAATCAGAACTGCGGAAAGACCACGTTCTTTAACCGTCTCACAGGTGCCAACCAGCACGTGGGGAACTTTCCGGGTGTTACGGTGGATCGCAAGGATGGTGTGATCAAGGGGCACAGCAATACGCTGGTGACGGATCTGCCCGGCATTTACTCCATGTCGCCCTACAGCAGCGAGGAGATCGTGACAAGAGAATTTATCCTGTCGGAGAAGCCCAAGGGAATCATAAATATCGTGGACGCCTCCAACATCGAACGGAATCTGTACCTGACCCTGCAGCTTCTGGAGCTGGACATTCCCATGGTAGTGGCATTGAATATGATGGATGAGGTTCGTGAAAACGGCGGCTCCATCCGCATCAATGAACTGGAGGCGGCTCTTGGCGTTCCGGTAATCCCGATTTCAGCAGCGAAAAACGAGGGGATTCAGGAGGTCATCGACCATGCGGTTCATGTGGCAAAGTACCAGGAGCGGCCCGGACGAAAGGACTTCTGCAGCGCGGATGATGAAGGAAGTGCGGTACACCGCTGTATCCATGGTATCATGCATTTGATCGAGGATCATGCCAAGGAAGCACAGATCCCGGTGCGTTTCGCTGCCTCCAAGCTGGCGGAGGGAGATCATCTGATCCTGGAGAAGCTGAAGCTTGACCAGAATGAGAAGGAGATGCTTGGGCATATCATCCTTCAGATGGAGCAGGAGCGGGGACTTGACAAGGCGGCAGCCATTGCCGACATGCGGTTCCGTTTTATTGGAAAGATCTGCGCAGAGACCGTGGTGAAGCCTAAGGAGAGCAGGGAGCATGCAAGAAGCCGCAGGATCGATCGGATCCTCACCGGGAAGTATACGGCCATTCCTGCATTCGTTGGAATCATGGGGCTTGTATTCTGGCTTACCTTCGGTGTGATCGGAAAGGTTCTGGCGGACCTTTTGGAGATGGGGATCGCGGAGCTGACGAAGCTTGTAGATTCTGCATTAACAGCCTGGAAGATCAACGAGGTTTTGCATTCTTTGATCATCGACGGAATCTTTACCGGTGTCGGAAGTGTGCTGAGCTTTCTTCCGATTATTGTGACACTGTTTTTCTTCCTGTCCCTCTTAGAGGACAGTGGTTATATGGCACGGGTGGCCTTTGTGATGGATAAGCTGCTTAGAAAGATCGGTCTTTCCGGACGGAGCATCGTCCCCATGCTGATCGGCTTCGGGTGTACGGTGCCGGGGGTTATGGCCAGCCGGACGCTTTCTTCGGAGCGTGACCGGAAGATGACGGTGCTTTTGACACCCTTTATGAGCTGTTCGGCGAAGCTTCCCATCTATGCCTTCTTTACAGCAGCATTTTTCCCGAAATACAGGACGCTTGTGATGGTGCTCTTGTACTTTGGAGGAATGGCAGTGGGAATCCTGATGGCACTTTTGATGAAGGGAAGCCTCTTTAAAGGAGAGCCGGTACCCTTCGTTATGGAGCTTCCCAATTATCGGATGCCGGGAGCCAAGAATGTGGCCCAGCTTCTCTGGGAGAAGGCCAAGGATTTCCTGCAGCGGGCATTTACCGTGATCTTTGTCGCCACCATTGTGATCTGGTTCTTACAGACCTTCAATCTGCATTTCAATATCGTAGAGGACACCGGGGAGAGTATCCTGGCTTCCCTGGCAGGTGTGATCGCACCTATATTTGTGCCGTTGGGCTTTGGAGACTGGCGGATCTCCACGGCACTGATCACCGGATTCATGGCAAAGGAGAGCGTGGTGTCCACGTTGTCGGTGCTGATCCCTTCGGAGACGGCACTTTTGGGGTTTCTGTCTCCGGTTGGAGCGGCGGCGCTGTTGGTGTTCTGCCTGCTGTATACGCCCTGTGTGGCTGCCGTGGCTTCTATCAAGCGTGAATTGGGTATACGCTGGGCGATCCTGGTGGTGATCGGACAGTGCGTGATCGCCTGGATCGCGGCATTCCTGGTACGTTTGGTTGGGAGCCTGCTGTAGGCTGTTTCTGAGACCTTACATAGGAGAGAGAGATGAACGAAAGAAGAAGTGTATTATTAGTGGTTCTGTTATTGTGTGCCCTGTCTTGCATGGGCTGTACAAGGGACAGTCGCGCTGTCTTTACGGAGAGCGTCGGTGCAGGAGCTGTCGCCTTGCCGCTGCAGGAGAGCCGTGGAGAGACAGAGGTTATTGTAAAGAAGATTCTGGAGCCGGAGGTTATTGAGTTCACCGTATCGGCGGCGGGCGATGTGACACTTGGAAACGCCCAGGTGCAGGGATACGAGGGGACATTCCGGGAGATGTATGACAAGAAGCGTGACCCCGGATATTTCCTTAAGAATGTAAAGTCGGTTTTTGAAGCGGATGATATGACCATTGTGAATTTCGAGGGAACCCTGACTTTTTCCGACAATCGTGTGGAAAAGAAATTCAATATGAAGGGGGATCCGGAATATGTGTCGATCCTTACTGCCGGCAGTGTGGAGACGGTGAGCCTCGGCAACAATCATCATATGGATTACGGACAGCAGGGACATGACGATACGGTGGCGGCTCTTGAAGGAGCCGGAATTCCCTATGCCTTTGATTCCCAGGTGGGATATTATGAGGCCAAGGGCGTGAGGGTAGGCTTTGTCTCGGTCAACCAGGTTTATGATGGAAAAAAGGTAGAAACCTATCTGAAGGACGGGATCACCCAGCTTCGTGAAGAAGGAATGGATCTGGTGATCGCCTGCTGCCATTGGGGGATCGAGACTCACCATGATACCAATGCCTATCAGCGGGAGCTTGGAAGAAAGTGCATTGACTGGGGTGCAGATCTGGTGCTTGGCCATCATCCCCATGTACTTCAGGGCATTGAGTGTTATAACGGAAAATATATCGTGTACAGCCTTGGCAATTTCTGCTTCGGCGGGAACACGAATCCCAGCAACAAGGATTCCATGATCTTCCAGCAGACGTTTACCTTTGTAAATGGGAAAAAGCGGGAGGACGACAATATCCGTATCATTCCCTGCTCCGTCAGCTCTGTAAAGAGCAGGAACGACTATCAGCCGACGTTGGCAAAAGGGGCGGAAGCAGAGCGGATTATTACACTGATCAATCAATACAGCCGGGAATTTAAAGTGGCGTTTGATATAGATGGCAGATTGATAAATACACCATAGATAGAAGGAGAGAAAGAGGATGTTTATTGAGATTCACAGTGATGCAGTCCGTTTTACGGGAAGATGGAAGAAGTACGAACATATGGCGGTGACAACCGCTCCGGGAAGTATGGTCGAGTTTGCGTTTGCCGGGAAAAGTGCAGTGATGCATTTTGATATGGCGACCAACCGGCACACATACGGCCACCTGTGGGTATGGGTGGATGACGGAGCGAAAGTAGAGGTTCCCATGGAGCGTTTTCTGCGGGTGACGGCTGCTGCGGATGGAAACCATGTGGTTCATGTGGTATATAAGAGCTCTGCGGAGATTCACCACAGATGGTATCAGCCCCTGGAGGCTGTGGTTCCGTTCCAAAGGCAGCGGAGGCTTATCCCTTCTACTTTGATGGGGAGCCTATGGAGAGTGCCAATGCGGATTATATCCTGATCAATCACGGTGCAAATGACCGGGGAAACACTGCCGAAGTATACGTCAGGGAATACATAGACCTCATCCGGCTGGTACGGGCGAGGAATAAAGATGCGGTGATCATCTCCCTGTCGGCTTTTTGCGGCGTGTATCCCGGAGAACTAGAACAGGCCATTATGGAATATAATAGAGAGAGCGGCGATCAGGTGTACTTTATTGACAGCACCGGCTGGATTCCCGCAGAACCGCTGCATCCGCTGCGGGACGGACATGAGATTGTATCGGACAGACTTTCAGAAAGGTTGAAGGAATTATGGAAGAAATTTTAATTGTGAAGGACTTAAAAAAGACCTTCCGGCTCTCTGCAAAGCAGCAGAAATTGGAGAAGACCAGGGAAAAGGTCAAGGTGGCGGTGAACCATCTGTCCTTTACGGCTTACCGGGGTGAAATCTTTGGCCTGTTGGGACCGAATGGAGCCGGGAAGACCACGACCCTTCGTATGATCGCAACACTCATAAGCCCCGAGGAGGGCGATGTGCTGGTGGACGGAAGCAGTGTCCGCCATGAACCCGGAGAGGTTCGCAGGAAGATCGGTTTCCTCACCAGTGAACTGAAGCTGGAGGAATTCTTTACGCCAAACTATCTCTTTGACTTTTTCGCGGAGTTGCATGGTATGGAGAAGGAGGCGGCGAGCTTAAGGAAGGAGCAGTTATTTGAGACCTTCGGCATCACGAAGTTTGCGGAGGTGAAGGTGGCGGATCTGTCCACGGGTATGAAGCAGAAGGTGTCGCTGGCGATCTCTATCGTACATGACCCGGATGTGATCGTGTTTGATGAGCCCACCAACGGCCTGGATGTCCTGACGGCACGGGTGGTGACGGATTTCCTCCTGGACCTTAAGAAACAGGGAAAGACGATCATCGTTTCCACCCATATCTTCAGTCTGGTGGAGAAGATCTGTGACCGGGTCGGTATTATCTTTGACGGCTCCATGGTGCTCTGTGATACCCTTGCCAATGTCACGAAGGAGAAGAGTCTCGAAGATGTATTTTTTGAGATTTATGCGGAAAGGGCGGGTGAAGCGGTATGAAAAACAATATTTTGACGATTATGAAGAAAGAGTTTGCCCGTTTCTTTAAGGATAAGCGTATGGTACTGACAACCATCTTCATGCCGGGTATTCTCATCTATGTGATGTATACCTTCATGGGCGATGGAATGGCGACGATGTATACGTCGGAAGAGGATTACGTACCACAGGTATGTGCAGTGAATCTGCCGGAGTCGTTTCAGAATGTACAGGGACTCCCGGTGGACTTCGTGACCGACAAGACGGAGGACCAGGCCAGGGAAATGCTTGAAAACGGCGAGGCGGGCTGTGATCTGCTGGCTGTTTTCCCGAAGAATTTCGATCAGGCGGTAGCAGCCTATGAAGCAACCAGCGGTGAGAAGGCGCCTCAGGTAGAACTCTACTACAATTCCACCAATACGGATTCCTCCACGGCTTATAGCATGATGACGGAGCTTCTCGATACTTACGAGTCATCCATGGCCAACAAATTTGACGTGAACAGTCAGGAAAAGCAATATGACCTGGCTTCCGAGAAGGACAATGCCGGAATGGTATTCTCTATGCTGGTGCCTATGCTGATGATGGTCTTTCTCTTTTCCGGCTGTATGGCGGTAGCGCCTGAATCCATCGCAGGTGAGAAGGAGCGGGGGACGATCGCAACATTGCTGGTGACCCCCATGAAGCGCAGTCATCTGGCGCTTGGCAAGATCATCAGCCTCAGTGTCATCGCTATCTTGAGCGGTTTGTCCAGCTTCCTTGGTACGATGCTGTCACTGCCGAAGCTGATGGGCGGCATGGAAGATATCAGCGCGTCCGTCTATCAGGCCAGCGATTATGTCATGCTGCTGGCCGTGATCTTAAGCACTGTTCTGGTGATCGTATCCCTGATCGCCATCATCTCGGCCTTTGCCAAGAATGTCAAGGAGGCCACCACCTGGGTGACGCCTCTGATGATCGTGTGTATGGTGATCGCCATCACCTCCATGATCGACAGCATGAAGCCGGGGAACCTGTTCTTTTATCTGATCCCGCTGTATAACAGTGTGCAGTGTATGGCCGGGATATTTTCCTTTACCATTGAGCTTCCGGCAGTCATTATCACGGTGGCTTCGAATCTGGTTTATGCGGTTATCGGGGTCAACGTGCTTACCAGGATGTTCAGCAGTGAGAGAATCATTTATACGAGATAGAGGCATAACGAATCCAAACGAGCATTTTGACTCCGATAAAGATTACGATAAAATAAGTATTTTTTCAGTGGATAAGTACATACTACTGAGAAAATACTTATTTTCATGTGCGGATAAGCATTCTGTGGTCTGCTTATTCGGTAGAGCTGTTTATTCGGACAGCAGAGGAGGACAAACTCATGGAATCTATCTGGAAAAAAGAAATAACGCCGAAAAAGAGAAAGCAGTTCACCGGAACCCATCAGGAGAAGGTGGTTGTCATCGGTGCAGGTATGGCGGGGATCCTTACGGCGTATCTGTTACAGGAAGCTGGTGTCAGTGTGACGGTGTTGGAGGCGAAGACGGTAGGCAGCGGACAGACCATGGGGACCACGGCCAAGATTACCTCCCAGCATGGCATGATCTACGACTATCTGAGGGAGGGGCTTGATGCGGAGCGGGCCATTCAGTATGCCAGAGCCAATGAGACAGCTATTTCAGAATATGAGCGGATCGTGGCAGAACAGAGGATTTCGTGTGGATTCCGGCGCTGCCCGGCATATCTCTACGCCTTGGACGGAGAGGGAGCGGATGCGCGCATGCAGCGACTGAAGAAGGAGGCGCATGCGGCGTCTGCCTGTGGAATCAAGGCGGAGCTGGTGGTTCCGGGAGAGCTGCCCTTTGCTGTTGCCGGTGCGGAGCTTTTCCCGGATCAGGCATGCTTTTCGCCGCTTCAGTTTCTCTATGCCGTCGCAGATCGGCTTGCAGTCTATGAGCATTCCAGAGTGATTAAGGTGGAGGAAAACCGTGTGTACACAAGTGAAGGCATGATCGAGGCGGAATCCATCGTGTTTGCAGTGCATTATCCATGGATGGTGGTGCCCGGCTTTTATTTTCTGCGAATGCATCAGGAGCGAAGCTGTGTGCTGGCACTGAAGGTTGATGGACAGCATGCCATCACGGAGGGCAGCCGTACAGCCGATGGACAGCAGGTCATCATGGGGAGCCATACAGCCGATGGACAGCAGGTCATCACGGGGAGTCGTCATACAGCCGACGGACTTCATGGCATGTACCGTGACATGGAGAAGGCGGGGTGTTCCCTGCGCAGCTATAACGGCTATGTGCTTCTGGGCGGGTCGGAGTACCGTACCGGGAAGAATAAGAACGGTGGAAAATACGATGCGCTTCGCAAAATGGCAGGCGAATGGTATCCGAATGCTGTGGAGGCAGCGCACTGGTCAGCCCAGGATTGTGTTACACTGGATCGCGTTCCTTATATCGGACATTTAAGTGCTTCCATTCCGAACTGGTATGTGGCTACGGGCTTTGGCAAGTGGGGCATGACGAGTTCCATGGTATCTGCCATGATCCTTAAGGAGATGATAACGGGAAAGGTGCATGCAGATGAGGAGGTTTTTTCACCGCAGCGCATGAACTGGAAGGTCTCTGTTCCACAGCTTTCCGGGAATATGGGGTCCGCAGTGGTGAATCTCACAAGGCGTCTGTGGCCGGTGGGTGAGTACAAGGCCTGTCGTCATATGGGCTGCCGCCTGAATTACAATTCGGAGGAGGAGACCTGGGATTGCCCCTGCCACGGCTCCCGCTATGACAAGGCAGGGAATCTTCTGGACGGCCCTGCGCAGAAGCCATTGACAACCGCGCAAAAAGTGCTATGATATTGGCAGAAAACGAGAGAGGAAAATGTCTATGTATATACTTTATTTTATCCTGTGGGTGATCTTCAACGGGAATATTACGCTGGAGATCTGCCTGTTTGGACTTGTGATCGCGGCTGTGATCTTCGCATTTACCTGCAGATTTATGGATTACAGCATTGCCAAAGAAAAAAAGCTTTATGTGCGCAGCTTCAAGTTTTTCAGGTATGTCTGTGTCCTTGTCAAGGAAATCGTGAAGGCAAATTTCGCTGTAATACATATGATCTTATCGGAAAAGGAAGAAGTAGAACCTGCGTTGGCGGATTTTGAAACAGATATGAAGACCACCACCGGCAAGGCACTTCTTGCCAATGCCATCACCCTGACGCCGGGAACGATCACAGTCTCGCTTGAGGGCTCGAAGTACACGGTTCATTGTCTGGACGAGAGTCTTGCGGAGGGCATGGACCGGTCCGTGTTTGTGAAAATGTTGAAGGATCTGGAAAATAACGAAAGAGAGGGCGCGTAATGGGAAAAGGAATAGCAGGCCTTGATACGGCCTATCATGTGCTGTTTGTGGCGGCATTGATCTTTCTGGCAATCATGGTGGTACTCTGCCTGATACGGGCCATCATCGGGCCAAAGGTTGGCGATCGTATTGTAGCCATCAATATGATGGGAACCATGATCATGGTTATCATCGCAATTCTTGCATCGATGCTGGGAGAAGGTTATCTGGTGGATATCTGTATCATCTATGCGATGATAAGCTTTCTGGCAGTCATTGTCCTGACGAAAGTATATATAGGAGTATACAGACAGAAGAAGGAGGAGAAAAGCGATGATATGGTTTGAATGGGTTCGTTTTCTGGCCGGGGCGCTTCTGCTGTTGTGTGGCCTTGGAATCTTTCTGATCGAGATGATCGGGGTGTTCCGTTTTAAATATGTACTGAACCGTATGCATGCGGCGGCCATGGGAGATACACTGGGAATCGGATTTTCACTGGTGGGACTGATTCTTCTAAACGGCCTTAATTTTACATCCTTAAAGCTCCTTCTGGTGATCGTATTTCTGTGGTTTGCTTCTCCGGTATCTTCCCATCTGATCGCCAGGCTGGAGGTCACCACCAATGAGGATGAAGAGAAGCGCTACAGAGAGATTTCTTTGAGAGAGCTGGAGGAAGAAACGACGGCCGCAGCTTCCGGCAGCGTGGAGGAAGGATTCGCCGTATCTTCCGGCAGCGCGAGGGAAGAAGCTGCTGCCGTTATGCCGGAGTCTGTACAAATGAAGGAGGAATAGAGTTATGGAAGCATTTCGTATCATCCTGTTCGGCTTTTTGATCGTGTGCGCCATTTCGGTGAGCCTGTCCAAGAATCTGTTGAATTCTATTTTAATATACATGTCCTACAGTCTTGTAGTGTCTGTGATCTGGATCCTTTTAGAGTCCCCGGATCTGGCTATCACGGAGGCGGCGGTGGGCGCCGGTATCACCAGCGTTCTGTTTTTTGTGACGTTAAAGAAGATCCATGCCATTGCAGGTACAAAGGAAGAGGAGGCGAAGAAGGATGAGCAGGAAAATTCCGGAAGAGAAGTATAAAAAGACCTTTTCCTATCGATTCGGACAGTGGTTTTCCGGTGAGAAGGATCCATTCCTTGACACCATAGAAATGAAACCCCAGAAGACATATCAGGAGGATCAACAGGAGATCCGCAAGCGGCAGGAGGAACAGGAAGAAATCTATAACAGGGTATTTGATGTGGAGCACAATGCCAGGCTTCAGAGCTTCCGCAAGGTCTATCGGATATTCAGTGTATTATTCTGTATCAGTCTTGTATTTGTACTGTTGACGGCGGTTTCCTATCTGCCGCCCTTTGGAAATGCAGAGAATCCGGTGAACAACGAGGTTTCCGAGCGCTACATAGAAAAGGGCCTTCAGGAGACCGGGGCGGTGAATATTGTCACCGGCATGATCCTGGATTACCGGGCTTTCGATACGCTGGGAGAATCCCATGTGCTGTTTATTGCTACCTGTACGGTGCTGATCCTTCTTCGAAATGAGAAGAAGAAGGGGGATAAGGGCTATGAGGCTATGGAGGAAAACGACCGGATCTACGAGCCCAAGAATGATATTATCCTGCAGACCGTGGCGCGGGTGCTGGTTCCGCCTATTATCATCTTCGGTATCTATGTGATCCTGGGCGGTCATCTGGGACCGGGCGGCGGCTTCTCCGGGGGAGCCGTGATCGGGGCCGGGCTGATCCTGTATCTGAATGCCTTTGGCTTCGCTAAAACGGAGAGGTTCTTTACTGCAAAGACCTATAAGTGGATGAGCTTCTGTGCGCTGGCCTGTTACGCGCTGGCAAAAAGCTATTCCTTTTACACCGGCGCCAACCACATCGAGAGTGTGATCCCCCTTGGAACACCGGGAGCCATCTTGAGCAGCGGCCTGATCCTTGTTCTGAATATCTGCGTCGGAATTGTGGTGGCAGGTACCATGTATACGTTTTACGTTATGTTCCGGAAGGGAGGCTATTGAGATGGATATTTCCAATCTTTTTCATAATTATGAGGAAGCGGTGGCGATGATCCTGTTCGCAATCGGATTTTCCAACCTGCTGCTCCAGAAGAACCTTATAAAGAAGATTATCGGGCTGAATATCATGGATACGGCTATGTATCTGTTTCTGGCACTGAAGGGCTATATCACGGGGCGCAAGGCTCCCATCGTGGTGGACGACGTTCAGAGTACCGAGGCATATATCAATCCCATTCCCAGTGGCCTTGTGCTGACCGGCATTGTGGTGTCTGTATCGGTATCGGCGCTGATGCTGTCTCTTACGATCCGCCTTTACCGCAGATATCATACGCTGAATCTGGATGAGATCACCACACAACTGGAAAAGGAGGGGCGGTGATGCAGTTTGTACAGAATCTTCCTTTTATCAGCATTATCCTGTCGCTGTTTTCCGGGCCGCTCTGTTCCATACTGAACGGAAAATGGGCCAGGCGTGTGAATCTATTCGTTATTTCAGCCATTGGACTGATGTCCGCAGCGGTGCTTCTCTTTGTGTTGGGAACCGGAGAGCCTTATGTGTATACGATGGGGCATTTTCCGGCGCCTTGGGGAAATGAGATACGCGTTGGGATCCTTGAAGGGCTGATGGCAGTATTCTTCTGCATCATCATGCTGCTCTCCATGCTGGGCGGCAAGAAGGAGCGGGAGGCGGAGATCGAGAGTGCCAAGCAGAATCTCTACTATATTATGGTGAATCTGCTGTTAAGCTCGCTGCTGGCACTGATCTATACCAACGATCTGTTCACCGCTTACGTGTTTGTGGAGATCAATACCATCTCCGCCTGTGGACTGATCATGATCCGTGAAAACGGAAGGACTATCGTGGCGGCCACGCGCTATATGATCATGAGCCTTCTTGGCTCCGGTATGCTGCTCCTTGGTATCTGCTTCCTGTACGGACTGACCGGGCAGCTTCTGATGAGCAATATTAAGGAGGCAGTGACGGTGCTTGGCAGCACCGGAGAATATCATATCCCGCTGCTGGTAGCGCTTGGATTAATGTCCGTGGGTCTTGCGGTGAAGAGCGCCCTGTTTCCCTTCCATGGATGGCTGCCGGACGCCTATGGCTATTCTACCGTGTCCTCCGCAGCGATCCTGTCCTCCCTGGTGTCCAAGGGCTATATCTTCCTGCTGGTAAAGATTTTTTACCGTGTCATCGGGTTTGACATTGTGCGTGACAGCAAGGTGATCCATGTGCTGTTCGTGTTTGGAATTGCGGGTATGATCATGGGTTCTCTGGATGCAATACGTTCCAAGAATATTTGCAGGATGATCGCCTATTCCTCCGTGGCACAGATCGGTTACATCTATATGGGCTTCGGCCTTGGAACAGCGGAGGGCGTGATAGCCAGTATTTTTCATATATTGTGCCATGCGGCTACGAAGTCGCTCTTGTTTGTGGCAGCGTCCGGCCTCACAGAAGCGTCCGGGAATCATCAGACCTTTGAGGAGCTGACCGGCTCCGGGTACCGGAATAAGGTGGCCGGGGTGACGTTCTTTGTAGGGGCATTGTCCATGGTCGGATTCCCGATGCTGTCCGGCTTTATTTCCAAGATCCTGTTTGCGCAGGCGGCGGTGGACCATCAGTATAAGATGCTGCCGACATTGATTGCCCTTGCCATAAGTACGGTGTTGAATACCATCTATTTCTTGAAAACAGTGATCCGTATCTATACGCCTATGCCCAGAGCAGAGGCGCGAGAGAAGCATTATGAGACGATCACGGTACGGCAGCAGCCCCTTAAGGCGGCGGTCATGATCTGCTTTATTGTGATAAACCTGATCCTTGGATTGTTCTCACAGCCCATTGTGACGTTGATCGAAAAGGGTCTGGAGATGTTTGGATAAAAGGGGAGAGGAAGATGAGTAGTTGGATATTACTGCCGGTATTTCTTCCGGCTGTCGCAGGGCTGTGCCTTCTGGCGGGAGCTCTGCAAGAATACATAAGAAGCGGAAAAGCAACCGCTGCTGCTGACGGAGTCGGAGACGTCGAAGGCAGGATTGCGGTAGAAAAGAGGAAGCGGCTACGGGGCTTGCATATGTTTACGGCAGCTGTGTTGCTCCTTACAGCTGTCATGGCTCTGGCAGCAACCTGGTCAGGGGAGCACAGTGTGACATTCTTCTATCTGATGAAGGATATTCCCATCTATTTTCATATCGACGGGGTGGGAAGATTGTTTGTCACCTTTATGACGATCATCTGGGTGCTGGTGGGGTTCTATTCCTTTACCTATATGAAGCATGAGGGGAATGAAAAGCGCTTTTTCGGACTTTATCTCTTAGCGTACGGCGTGCTGATCGGCCTTGATTTCTCCGGGAATCTGGTGACGATGTATCTGTTCTACGAGCTGTTGACACTGGTTTCCATGCCACTTGTCATGCACAGCGGTACCCATGAATCCATCATGGCGGCGTTGAAGTATCTGTTCTATTCCATGTGCGGTGCGTACATGGGACTGTTTGGAATCTTCTATCTGTATCGCTACTGTGACGCGCTTTCTTTCGTGGCGGGCGGTTCCCTGGACCTTGGGATTCTTGCCGGACACGAAGGCTTTCTTCTTGCGGTGGTGTTTGTGATGCTGGTTGGCTTTGGAGCCAAGGCCGGCATGTTCCCGCTGCATGCCTGGCTGCCCACAGCGCATCCGGTGGCTCCCTGTCCGGCATCCGCGGTTCTCTCCGGCGTCATCGTTAAGGCCGGTGTGCTTATGACTCTTCGGGTGGTCTACTATGTGGTTGGCGCAGATTTTCTTCGCGGAACCTGGGTTCAGACTGCATGGATGAGTCTGACGCTCATTACTGTTTTTATGGGATCCATGCTGGCGTATCGGGAGAAGGTCTTTAAGAAGCGGTTGGCTTACTCTACGGTGAGCCAGGTGTCTTATATTCTGTTCGGTCTTTCGCTCATGCAGCCGGAAGCTGTGACGGGAGCGCTTATGCATGTGGTTTTTCACGGGTTTATCAAATGTGCGTTGTTCCTCACCGCAGGTGTGTTTATTTTCCAATACGGCAAGACGAGGGTGGATGAGTTCTCCGGTCTCGGTAAGAAGATGCCCGTCACAATGTGGAGCTATACCCTTGCCTCACTGGCACTGATCGGAATCCCGCCTGCCAGCGGCTTTATCAGCAAGTGGCATCTTGCCGAGGGCGCACTTAACGCAGATGTGGGTGTGTTCCGGTATCTTGGACCAGTGGTGCTTCTGGTAAGTGCGCTTCTGACTGCCGGATATCTGCTGCCGATAACGATGCATGCATTTTTCCCCGGAAAACGGGAGCGCAGCGTATCATCTGTTGATGTGGCAGCGGATGGACATGGAATCCCGGCGGAACAAATGATGTTGCAGGAGAGAGAAGCGCAGGCTGACCGGGCGGCAGAACCGGGGAATAGCGAGCCGCCTCTTGGCATGCGGATCCCCTTAGTGATTTTGGCAGCACTTGGCGTACTTCTTGGAATTTTTCCGAATCCGCTGGAGCAGTTGATAAGCGGGATCGTTTCGATACTGATGTAGGAGGGAAAGAGAATGAATGCGATGATAATGGCAGTTGTGATTCTGCTTCCTATTCTGGGCGGATCCCTGGTTCCGCTGCTCCCACTGAAAAAGCGAATATGGATGGAATTCTATGTGGAAGGCCTTGTAGTGCTGAACAGCATTCTGGTGATACTGATGCTGCTTCACAGGTCCCAGGAATCCTTTGTACTCTTTGAACTTACCGGAGATCTGTGCATCAGCTTTCGTCTGGACGGACTTGGAACTGTGTTTGCCGGGATCGTCTCATCGTTGTGGCCCTTTGCCACGCTGTATGCGTTCGAATATATGAAGCACGAGAGACACGAAAAAATATTTTTCTTATTTTATACCATTACCTACGGTGTTGTGCTGGGGATCGCGCTGGCAGGTGATATCCTGACCATGTACTGCTTCTTCGAGATGCTGACGCTGGTGACACTGCCGCTGGTTATGCATACGCTCACCAGGGAGGCTATCCTGGCCAGCCGGACATACCTGTATTTTTCACTGGGCGGTGCGGCCTTTGCCTTTATCGGTGTGATCTTCGTGCTGATGTATGGGACAACCCCTGCATTTGTGCCAGGCGGGGTGCTGGATCTTGCAAAGGTGGGAGAGAAGAATCAGATGCTCCTGCTGGTGTATGTACTCAGTTTCCTGGGCTTTAGTGTGAAGGCGGCCGTCTGGCCCATGGGTGTGTGGCTTCCCAAGGCCAGTGTGGCACCGACACCGGTGACGGCGCTGCTTCATGCGGTGGCGGTGGTGAAGGCCGGTGCCTTTGCAGTGATGCGTGTGACTTACTATAGCTTCGGGACAGAATTCCTGAAGGGTACCTGGACCCAGAGTGTGGTTATGGTGTTTGTGATCATCACCATTGTGTATGGCTGCAGCCGGGCGCTGAAGGAGACGCATTTCAAACGGCGGCTGGCATACTCCACCATGAGTAATCTGTCCTATATCCTGTTCGGAGTGACGCTGATGTCTCCGCTGGGGCTTTTGGGTGCGCTTCTGCATATGATCTTTCACGCTGTGATGAAGATCTGCTCCTTCTTCTGTGCAGGGGCAGTCATCTATAAGAGCGGCAGAAATTATGTCCATGAGCTTTCGGGCCTTGGACGGAAGATGCCGATTGTTTTTTCCATCTTTACCATATCCGGGTTTGCTCTGATGGGAGTGCCGGGGCTCTGCGGCTTTATCAGCAAGTGGAATCTGGCGCAGGCTGCCGTGGTAAGTGATCACCCGCTGGCAGTGGTTGGTGTTGCAGCGTTGATGATCTCGGCGCTGCTGACAGCGATCTATATGCTGACGGTGTCTGTACGGGCCTTTTTCCCGGGAAAAGACTTTGATTATGAGACCCTGGGCGATGTGAGGGATCCAAATTGGATGATGCTGCTTCCCCTTGTTGTTTTTGTCATAGCGATGTTTGTGTTCGGACTGCACCCGGAGCCGTTGATCGCGGCACTGACGGAGCTTACGTCCTTTGTGAGATAGGAGGGATGGAATATGTATGAGATCATGTTAGGAATACTGGTATTTTTCCCATTTCTTGCGGGACTTATCTGCTACGGGGCAGGGAAGAGGAGCGAGAGGTGCCGGGATTATCTGGCAGACATAGCGGTCGTTCTGGAGTTCGCACTTATGCTGGTGCTGGCGAGGAGAGTTATCGGCGCGGGGGAATCTGCTGATCTGCTTGGAAATCTTGCGCTTTCCTTAAAGGAGGTCTGCGGCTTCGGACTGCATTTTCAGTTGGACGGCTTTCGTCTGATCTATGGAACAGTAGCGGCTTTCATGTGGATGATGGCTACCATTATATCCAGAGAATATTTCGCTCATCACGAGAACCGGAACCGATTTTATCTGTTTCTGTTATGGACGCTGGGAGCTACCATGGGTGTGTTTTTGTCGGCAGATCTGTACACCACCTTTATCTTCTTTGAACTCATGTCGTTTTCTTCTTACGTATGGGTGACTCAGGAGGAGCGTGGAGCATCCCTGCGGGCGGCGGAAACATACCTGGCAGTGTCGGTCATCGGTGGTCTGGCGATGCTGATGGGGATCTTCTTAATATACCATGAATTAGGAACTGTGACGATCGATGAACTTCAGGGCGCGGCTTTGCAGGCTTCAAATCCGCAGGGGTTATTCGCAGCCGGAATCTGTATGCTGGTTGGCTTTGGGGCCAAGGCGGGGGCTTTCCCGCTCCATATCTGGCTGCCGAAGGCACACCCGGTGGCGCCTGCCCCGGCATCGGCATTGCTTTCCGGTATTCTGACAAAGACGGGTGTGTACGGAATCATTTTGCTGTCCGCCAATCTCTTTTTGCAAGATGAAGTGTGGGGGAAGCTCCTGCTGATGCTGGGAGTAGTAACGATGTTCGGCGGCGCGCTTCTGGCAGTCTTTTCCATCGATCTGAAGCGGACACTGGCCTGTTCCTCCATGTCCCAGATCGGCTTTATCCTGATCGGGATCGGTATGCAGGGACTTCTGGGGCAGGAGCGTGCGCTTGCGGTGCATGGCACACTGCTTCATATGGTGAACCATTCGCTGATCAAGCTGGTACTTTTCCTGGCGGCAGGCGTGATCTTCTTCAATACGTATGCGTTGAATCTAAACGAGATCCGGGGATTTGGAAGAAAGAAGCCGCTCTTAAAGGGAATCTTTCTGGTGGGGGCGCTGGCTATCTCCGGTATCCCTCTGTTCGGCGGCTATGTCAGCAAGACGCTGCTCCACGAGAGTATCGTGGCATTTGGCGGCGGCATTGCGATGAAGGCGGTTGAGTGGATATTCCTGTTTTCCGGCGGACTGACGGTGGCCTATATGACGAAGCTGTACGTGGCAGTTTTTGTTGAAAAAAATGAGGACGCTAAGATGCAGGAGCAGTTTGATAGTCAGAAGAGATATATGAATCCTGCGAGCACCTTCGCACTTGGCGGGGGCGCCCTGGTGCTCCTGGTGTGGGGGCTGTTTCCTCACCAAATCATGGATCGGGCGGCTGTGCTGGGACAGGGATTCTTTCGCTTGACGGATGTAGGGGAGCGGGTTTCTTACTTTTGCCTTGAGAATCTTTTCGGGGCGGCGCTCTCTATAGGAATCGGTGGGCTGGTGTATGCTCTGGTAATCCGTAAGCTCCTGATGGAGCGGGGCGGAAAGCGGCGGTACCTGGATCGCTGGCCGTCCTGGCTGGATCTGGAGGAGTTGATCTATCGTCCTTTGCTTCTTCAGCTTTTACCGCTGGTGTGCGGTCTGGTCTGCAGGGTACTGGACAGTCTGGTGGATGTGCTGGTGGTGGTTCTGCGTAAGACGATCTACCGTGACAGCCCGCTGCCGCATGAACTGGAGGAGGGCAGCTTCTTCACGCTGCTGGCCGGACGTTTCCTGAACCGGGTGCGTGATCTTGGCAATCGCACCTGGTCCCGCAGGAATCCGGTGCAGCGGGATTATGTTCATGAACTGGCGGTCAGAAGAGAAGAGCGGCGGGAAAATCGCATGGTGATCGAGCGGAGCATGTCCTTTGCGCTGATGCTTTTGTGCATCGGACTTACACTGACGCTGTTTTATCTGATACTTTTTTAAAGCAAGATGAAAGCAATATCCTAACCTATAAGGCGACTATCGAAGACGGTAGCCGCCTTATTTCGATATAATCCCTGCTTTTGGAAAGGTGGCTTTGAATCAAAATGTGAAAAAAATGTGAATTTTAGCACTCGCCTCTTGACAGTGCTAATAACATGTGTTATAACACGTATAGAACAAAGATAACAGATGTCACAAGAAGGAGGAAGGACATATGATGATTTCAAAAAGACATTATCCAATGAAAAGCGATGTGAGAGAGAAGGATGATCAGTATATTCTTGATATTGACCTTCCTGGATTCCAGAAGGAAGATATTAAGGCCTATGTGAAGGATGGCAATCTGATTGTTTCCGCCACGCGGGATAAGGAGAAGGAACAGAAGAGGGGCAAGATGATCCGCCAGGAACGCTACACTGGTGTATACCAGAGAAGCTTCTATGTAGGTAGCGCGGTTCATCAGGAAGATATCCAGGCGTCCTATAAACATGGCGTGCTGAAGCTCTTGATTCCAAAGCATCCGACCCAGAAGGCTATCGCAGATAACCGCATTGATATTGCATAATCGGAAGCGTCCGTATTGTAAAGTAACAAACAGTAAGTAGCAGACAACAAGAAATAGTTTTTTATAAAATAACAACAGTTTTCATTCAAGGAGGAATGACTTATGTATGCACCGAGTATTTTTAATAACAATTTTGTAGACAGCTTTTTCAACGATCCTTTCGACAGTGTCTTTGATGACATGTTCCGTTCCGGCTTTGGAAACGTAGGGACAACGGCTATGAGCACCGATGTGCAGGATCTGGGCGACAGCTACCAGATGGAGATGGAGCTTCCGGGTTACGAGAAGCAGGATCTGAAGGCTGACCTGAAGGATGGTTATCTGACCATCTCTGCGGAGCACAACAGTGAGAATGATGAGAAGGACGAGAATGGCAAGTTCGTAAGACGTGAGCGTTACACCGGACATTGCCAGAGAAGCTTCTACGTAGGCGAGGGTGTCCAGAAGGAGGATATCAAGGCCAGCTTTGAGAATGGTGTCTTAAAGCTCCTGATCCCCAAGAAGGAAGCTCCGGCCGTAGAAGAGCAGAAGTATATTGCAATTGAATAAGCTGCCGGGAGACCGGAGTAGCGATGCTACGGAATAAATTGGGAGCCGCACTGATGTGCGGCTCCCTTTCGTTACAGTTTATATCGTTCAATTCTACATTGATGTTTTTTGTCTTTTTTATTATAATTGATCCCTATCAGCAAGATATCACCAGTATAATTTTTCAATGCTTCCACATACGTCTTATCTTTAATCTGCTGTAGGGCCGATTCGGCAGTCTTGTCCCATTTCAGCTCGATAAGCAGTGCTGGATGATTCATTTCCCGGCGTGGAAGATATACAATATCTGCAAATCCCTTGCCTGTAGGCAATTCACGAATGGGTGGCATATAGTATGCTTTTGTGCTATAGTAAGCCATAAATACAGAACATGCCAGAGAATTCTCATCGTTGTATTCCAGCAAAGAGGTGGTCTCTGTATGAATTACATCCATACCTTCTGCAACAGCCGTAGCGTCCATGTTCCATGTGGCATTCAACAAGGCTTTTGATTGTGCCGTTGCCTGGATCACCCCATCCCACGCAGGCTCGTCAATCGCATTCATGAATTCCGTGGCAATCTCCTGATTTGGAATGTATACCTCCTGGGTACTTTTGTCATACGCCAGATATCCCAAGTGAACCAAAAGGGTAAGAACATCATCCTTTGTCTTAAAGGTTGTCATATCGTTCTGAAATTTTCGGGAATTCACCCGGCATCTTCCGCCGCCGAGCATCGTGACAATTGCGGTCTTCAGTCCATCAAAGTCCATTTCAATATATATTTTGAGTGCTTCATATGTTTCTGTTTCTGTCCAGTAGCTGTCAAATTCACGGTTCAGCATAGCGTCCACAACAGATTTCGGATTGTAGATACTCAGGTGATTGGCAAATTGATACCCATCATACCAGCTTTGCACGTCCTCAAAATTCATCTTAAATCTCTGACACAGATCCTTCACTTCCTGTTCCGTGAATCCCACATACTCGGCCAGTTCCTTTGGATTCATCATGGAATATTCATCAAAAATATTGATGGCCGAGTGTGTGCCGTATTTCTTAATCGGTAAGATTCCGGTCATATATGCAAGCGTAACATAGGTTCGGTCTTTGAACAAATCCCTTAAAAAATCAAGATAAGCCTTCTGAGCAGCCGTATCATCCTTTGCAATGCGGAAAAGGCAGTCCCATTCATCTACAATAAAAATAAAGCCCTTCTTCGCCCTGGTCTCTTTACTGTAAATCACAGCAAGCGCATCAGGTAGGGTGTAACATTTATCCTCAAGATATACGGCATATGCATCTTTCAGATCATCCAAAATTGCAGATTCAATACATTTTCCTAGGTCTGACAAAGAGTTTACTTTTCGTAAAAACTGTTGGACATTGATATATATGACATCATGTTGATTCAACTGTTCTGCAAATGTTTTGTCTTTTGCAATTTTGCATTTTTGAAACAATTTTTCGGAGTCACAGCCGCGGTCGTAATATGCCATGAGCATATTTGCAGCAGTAGACTTTCCAAAACGCCGAGGTCTGCTGACACAAATATAGCGTTTGTCCTGCCGTAAGCGCTGATTTATAAATGCAATCATTTCAGATTTATCTACATATATTTCACTGGATACTGCAATTCGAAAAGCTTCATTCCCAGGATTTAAATATAGCCCCATCCACGCATGCTCCTCTCCATCGACAATCTTTTTTATATGTCCATTCTAACACAACACACACTGTCATAGCAAGTTGATTCTGGAAATTATCCAGGGTTGTTTCATGAACTATTTCTTGAGCAGTCCTAACTTATGCAAGCTTAAT
>CAVGED010000116.1:0-2997 GCA_963628035.1 Paludibacteraceae bacterium | reverse complement strand
ACATTATATCATAGGTTGATTATATAGTCGAGTTATTTAAAATCATTTATACTAGTCAATACCTAAATCTCTTTTTTAAGATTTACTATTTTCGGTTTTTACTGTATCTGATCAATTGTCCGATCAACCATTAACAATGCCGCTCCAATTGCATTTGCATTTTTATTCAAATGCGATACGCGCAATTCCACCCTTTTGTTATAGCTATAATCGCGTAAATACCCCGCTACCGTGCTGATAAACGCTTCCTGGTAAACAGGCTCGCTCATATGAACCACAATAATCTCTGGATTAAACAGACTATTCACCGTTGCGATGCTTCCGGCAATATAACGGAAAAGCTTTTGCATATCAATTTCCGTATCCAGCTTGTCAATATAGCTCTCCAGTATCGCATAGCCATCTTCATCCTGGATATTCAGAATTGTATATCCAAGCTCGCCTGCTATCCCCTGATGCCCGACATAGATCTGTCCGTTGATCATGACAGACATTCCAATACCAAGTCCATAACTATAATGGATCAGAATCGCATCTGTCACATTGTTGTTCTTCAGTACGCCAAAATTACACTCACACTTCATGAAACAGTCCGGATCATGTGCGATTACTGTCTCTGCACTATATCTTTCTTCAATGATCTTCTTTAGCGGTACATTCTTCCAGTTTTTAATTCCACCAATATATACCGATATTCCTTTTGAAACATCAACAACGCCCTGTACAGCAAAGCCAATTCCACACAGCTTTCTATCTTTATATTTTATTGTAATGTCATCTAAAACTCTAAATATTGTTTCCAGAACTTCTGAGTATTCACTTTCCTCCAAGCTTTGCCTGATTCCTTCTATTACGCGGCCTTTCATATCTGTAACCACAACCCGTATTCTTTGGCAGTTGAGATCCACTCCGATAAAATAATTATCGTCCCCATTAATATCCAGAAGTTCTCTGGTACGCCCGGCTGTCATCTCTTTTTCACAGACGACAATATAACCTTCTTCCAAGAAGCGCCTAGTCACCTGTGACACATGTCCCCAGCTAAGTCCCGTTTTTTCCTGTAATTCACGCTTTGAAATCGGCCCATAGTCTTTAATCGTCTGCAAAATAATCTGAACACCACTTCTCTGCGCAAGCGTTTTATAAAATTCCATTTATTTCACCTGTTTTAACCTATTCGATCTATCTATCAGCAATGCTCGATCACGCATGTATGCTTCCGCTTCCCTGCCGGGGCATCCTTGTCATAATTGATTCCTACAAGCAATATCTCCCCGCCATAATCCTTAATTGCATCGGGATAATGTTTATCTTTGATCTGTTCGATTGCTCCCTCTGCTGACTTGTTCCACTTCAGCTCAATCACCAGCGCCGGAAGAGGTGAATCCTTTTTCGGCAGGTATACGATATCTGCATAACCGTCACCGGCAGGCAGTTCCTCGAACTTCAGATATTCATCCGCATAGCTGAAATACGCCCGCTTGATTACACGGCGCAATGATTCAACCAATCAGTACATTCTTCCCTTCAAAGGCAAACCCGTACTTTCGAATCCGTTCCGCAGGAATTCCTTTCGCGCGCAGGTTTGCTTCGTATTTCTTATCCTCTATCTGTTGCAATGCGCTCTGCAATGTCTCTTCCAAGCTTTTTTCTCTCCTGAAATTATAAACCTTAAACTCCATGATAATCGCATCATCTGCCGCAGATAACGGTTCCAGCACAATATCATATCTGCCAAATCCACTCTCACGGTTGGAAGTAATCACATACCTGCCCTTAAGATCCACCATCAGTCCCAACACAAAGCCATGATAAAAGCGTTCCGGTTCAGCCTTCTGTGAGGCACGTCTGCCTGTATCAAAGAAGCTGAATGTTTCACACGTTATCCGGTTCATATACTCGTTCATAGCGTCCACATCACCTAACAACAGCGCTTTTTCAAAATCATTATAATCCGATCTCACACTGCCAAACCATGTTCGGATCATATTCTGGAACATGACCTTCACTTCCAGATTCGTCAGTTCCAGATCATATTTCGGCTCCGAAGCCTCCATTGGATCATATCTTTCGTAATCCACCACCTTCAGGTAACCGCTGGCCAGCAGCAGACTCCAGATCGCGGTTTCGTTTTCGTCCAACTGATTGTAGACGATCTGTTCATCGATGGGCGTTATCAAATGTTCTCCCGCAAGCAACGATTCAAAGGATGTCTTGATGCTCCTGCTTCCCTCCCGGATCAGCTTACCCACCAGACTGTTGGAGCTGGTGTTTGCCCAGTATGTTTTTATCTCCCCTGTATCCAGATAATTCAGAATGGACCAGGGATTGTAGATGTCTGTCTTGCTGCCGAATGTAAAGCCGTCATACCATCTTTTTACAGTTCCCCTGTCCGTATAACCGCACTCATCCATTCCGGCAAATACTTCTTCCTCCGTAAACCCAAAACAATCTGCATATTCATCTGATGTGGTCGTTACTACCTTCAAGTTATTCAGATCAGAAAAGATAGACTCCTTGCTCACTCTGGTAATGCCTGTCATGATCGCACGTTCAAGCCAGGGATTCGTCTTAAAGGTGGAATTGAACAAACTTCTGGTAAATGCAGCAAGTTCCTCCCAGTATCCATCCACATATGCCTCCTGCATGGGCGTATCATACTCGTCCAGAAGAATGATGACCTTCTTGCCATAATAGCGATACAGGAAGTCCGAAAGCTGATACAGCGCCAACGTAGCATCCGCGTCATTCATCTCTATCGTGACTCTATCAAAATACTTTTTGTCATTCTCTGTTAAAAGATCGCTGTCTCTTAAATAACTGTGCTTTGAATAAAGATTTACAATAAGCTGACAAATCTTATAGCGTGTGGCCAGATAATCTCTCTCTTTTATATTGGCAAAGGACAGACTGATCACCGGCCAGATTCCCTGCAACTTTACGTACTTTTCCTCCTGCCAGATGGAGAGCCCTTCAAACAGATCTCCCCGTCCTGCA
>CAVGED010000115.1:0-6561 GCA_963628035.1 Paludibacteraceae bacterium | reverse complement strand
TATTTACGCAAAAAATCGACGTTAACTCGGCATAACGTTTATCTCGTCATAAGGAGGAAATATATCACCACTGTTAGCCAACATCATGTTGAACGAACTGGATAAAGAACTGGAAGCAAGAGGGCTGGACTTCGTCCGGTATGCAGATGACCTAATTATAATGGTTGGAAGCAGACAGGCGGCAGAGCGAGTAATGAAAAGTGTAACCCGATTTATAGAGGATAAGCTGGGATTGAAAGTAAACGCTGAAAAGAGCAAGGTTGATAAGCCTAAAGGTATCAAGTATCTCGGGTTTGGGTTTTACTATGATAAATTTGCAAAAGGATATAAAGCCAGACCGCACCCGAAAGCGGTAGAAAAGTTCAAGGCGCAGATGAGGAAACTTACATGCAGGAGCTGGGGAGTAAGCAACGCTTACAAAGTTGAGAAACTTAATCAACTCACCCGAGGCTGGATTAACTACTTCAAAATCGGAAGTATGAAAAGGCTATGTCGTACGCTGGATAGGCATATCCGCTTTAGATTGCGAATGTGCATCTGGAAACACTGGAAAACGCCAAAGAACAGGGAAAAGAATCTTATCAAGCTTGGTCTGCCACCATATGCGGCACATGGCATTTCATATGCCAAAGGATATGCAAGAGTGTGCAGAAGCTGGAATCTCCACATCAGTATCAGTAAAGAGAGACTGGCTAAGTTTGGCCTTGTATCCATGGAGGACTACTACGCTGAAAGGCTTGTTGCTTGTTAAGTTGATTGAACCGCCGTATACCGAACGGTACGTACGGTGGTGTGAGAGGTCGGTAGGCGAAATAATTGCCTACCTCCTACTCGATTTGTTGGGGGGAAAATGAAAGGGCTTGTAGTCGCTAAAGTTATATTTGCTGTAAAGTCTCCATCGATATCACTCCGGCAAGCTCCCCGGCATCACAAAGACGATGGAAATACTGCTTCCCAAGCTTCCCTTCCGTGCAGATGACATAGGAGGCCTTTGCGTGCGCGATCATTCTTTTGCGCACCATATTTTCCTCCTGAGAGATGTCGGTGAGGATGCCGTCCTTAGACAATCCCCGGCAGGAGAAGAAGCAGATGTCCGCGTAGTATTGCTCCACACCGCAGCAGGCGCTTTCGCCTACGAAGGCCAGGCAGGAGTTGAATACCGTACCACCGGTGCCGATACAGTGGATATTGCATTCGGCAAGCCGGGAAAGGGCCTTGATGCCATTGGTGATCACGGTGAGATCCTTCTTTGCTGCGAGATATGGGATGATATGATAGGCACTGGTGGAGGCGTCCAGGAAGACTACATTGCCATTCTGCACCAGGCTTGCGGCATATTTTGCCAGCTGAACCTTTTCATCGGACTGTTCCAACTCCCGCAGAAGAAAGGGGATCTTGATCTGTGAAATGTTGTTTTCATCCAGGATCGCACCGCCGTGAACACGGTGCAGCAGGTGCTGGGATTCCAGACTGTTGAGATCCCGGCGGATGGAGGCCTTGCTGGTGTACATTTTCTCGGCAAGTTCGTTTACGGAAACTTTCTTCTGTTGAATCAGGGCTTTTAATATCTCAATTTCACGTTCTTCGTTCATTTTGAATCTCCAATCAATCAACCATGTGATCGTTTTGTCATTTTGGACGCAAATAATTGCGTTTTTGATCGTTTTATTATAAAATGATTGAAAACAAATGTCAATGAACAATTACAGGAAGGTGGTGAGCGGAGGATGGAACTTGATTCTAATCATATAGGAGACAGTCATACGAAGCCGGATCAGAACAAGGGCATGCTGGTGGATATGCATACGCATTCCAGGAATTCCCATGATTCGGAGTGTCCGGTGGCCGACATGGCGAAGGCACAGGCAGAACGCGGAATAGCTGCCTTTGCGGTGACCGATCACTGTGATATTCTGGATTACCCGGAGAAGGATGTGCTGGACTGTATCAAAGAATCTGTCGCGGAGGCAGAGCGTGAGGATGGAAAAGTGATCCGCGTGCTGAAGGGAATTGAACTTGGGGATGGCATCTGGCATCCAAAGCTGGCAGAGGAGGCCATGAAGCTTGCGGATTATGACGTTGTGATCGGTTCCGTACACACGGTGCTGTACAAAGGATATACCAGGAAGGATGCCTATTCCAGAGTGGATTTCTCCCGGATGCCGAAGGAAGATGTCTACAATTACCTGACCATGTATTTCGAGGATATTTTAAAGATGCTGAAGCTGCTTCACTGCGACATCATGGCACATCTTACCTGTCCGCTGCGCTATATCACAGGGAAGTACGGAATCGAAGTTGATATTACACGCTTTGATAAGCAAATAGATGAAATCTTGGAGTATATTATCAGTCAAGGCATTGCCCTGGAGATCAATACCTCCACCTGGATTCCATATCATTATACGATGCCGGATGAGCGGATACTGAAGCGTTTTGCGGAGTGGGGGGGCTACCTTGTGACCCTGGGCTCCGATGCTCATGTGGCGGCGAATGCGGCCAGCGGGTTTGCGGAGGCTGTTGCCATGCTAAAAAGAAACGGGATAAGTAATATTTTTTATTTTAAAAAAAGGACACCAATCGCGTGTGCGATTGAATGAGGAAAGGAGCATACAATGAAAGCAGCAGTATTCTATGGAAAAGAAGATTTACGGATTGAGGAGCTTCCGATACCCGAAATAAAGGAGGATGAAGCGCTGGTGCGGGTGCATGCCTGCGGGATCTGCGGCACGGACGCCCACATCTTCTGCGGAGACGAGGGAGCAGCCCAGACGCCTGCGGGGACAGTTTTGGGTCATGAGTTCGCCGGCGAGATCGTAGAACTTGGGAAAAAGATCAAAGGATTTCGGAAAGGGGATCGTGTCTGTATCGATCCAAATAAACTGTGCAACGAGTGCCATTACTGCAAGAGTGGTGTGGGACATTTCTGCGAACATATGGTTGGGATTGGAACCACGGTGAACGGGGGCTTTGCAGAGTATTGTGCCGTGCCGGCCTCTCAACTGTACCGTTTCCCGGATACACTATCCTACGAGGCTGCAGCCATGACGGAACCGGTGTCCTGTTGTCTTCATGGCATTGATCTGTGTAATATCCGTCCGGGCAGCACGGTGGCAGTCATCGGCTGTGGGATGATCGGGCTTCTGATGATCCAACTGGCACGTCTTTCCGGTGCATCCACGATCATTGCCATCGAACCCATTCCGGAGAAGCGCAGGATGGCGCTTTCATTGGGGGCCGATTATGCCTTTGACTCTATGGCAGAGGAATTTAAGGAGCAGCTTCACGGCGTGACGGATCGCATCGAGACAGTCATCGAATGTGTAGGCCGGAAGGTGACGGTAGAGATGGCAGTGGATATTGCAGGAAATGCGTCCACGGTCATGTTGTTCGGACTTACTGCGCCGGAAGATGAGGTGGCTATAAAGCCGTTTACCTTGTTTAAGAAGGAGATTACCCTGAAAGCATCCTATATTAATCCATATACCTTTTCGCGTGCGCTGGAGCTTATCGGCAGCGGACGGCTGGATGTCAGCTCCATGGTGTATGCAAAGCAGCCCGTCGAGGAGCTGCCGGGAATACTGGCAGACGGAAAGAAGCGGGCAGCAGGGAAGTATGTGATCGTCCTGTAAGGGTACTTACAGGACTTTGATAAGAATCTTCAGGAGTATTTTAGTAAAAGAATAAATGATGTCATGAAACGATTAAATGGCATCTGTGATTCATAGTTTGAAGATAAAGAAGGGGTCTCATAACAGTTTATTATGAGCCCCCTTTATGTATACGAGATTAATTGGAGGTATAAGTCTTTCGGAATTGTCCCGGCGTCATTTTCATTTGGCGTTTAAACAGTTCGGTGAAAAATTTGGTGTCCGTATAGCCAACTAAGCATGCAATGTCAGAAATCTTTTTTGAAGTATTAACAAGAAGACGACAACTTTCGCGAATACGTATGGATTGCACATATTCTTGGAATGGGATTCCTACCTCGTGCTTAAAAATGTAGCTGACATGGGAAAGAGAATAGTTATATTCCTTTGCAATCAACTTCAAGGATAAATCCTGCGTAAAATTCTTTTGCGCATATTTGATAATGTGTCGAACCATTTTATTGTCACTTTCTGTAGGCTCAGGAAGTTGAATTTGACGCATCATAGTTATAAGAAGTTCGATAACGTAGCAACGCATGATTTCCAAATAACCCATGTTTTTATTTGAGTATTCTTTTTCTAATCTATGAAATAGCTGTCCAACAACATATCCGTCATCATGAAAAATATAGTTAGAAGGATGCCCTTCCAGCTGATAGAAATTAAACTTAATAAGGTAGTTATTTACAACTTCTTCCATTTGAGTACAGTGTTTCAAGGTTTCATCAATGAACTCAGGGATAAACATGCAGTTGATTACTTTGAAAGGCTCTTCGCCGATTTGGTTGTATTTATGGTATTTGTTATAATCGACGATAAAATAGTCACCGGCAGATAGAAGAGAGGGAACACCTTCAATTACATGGTTGGCTTTACCCTCTAAAACATATGTCATTTCTAAAAAGTCATGCATGTGATAACCCGCACTAGATTTGCGTGGCATATCGATAATTACCTTTTCATCTTTTACCTTGTCAGTAATCATATCTAGGTACATAGAAATTCACCCCCGTAAACTCCAAAATATAGTGGTGTTATAAGTATAGCACATATTATACAATTATGTCAAAAGGTTGTTGAATTTTGCGCAAAGTGTAAAAAAACGGCGAAAACTTAATTAAAGGAGAAAGAAGAATGGTTGTATTAGAGGCTCATAAGGGAGTATGTACGGAATGTCCCGAAAACACACATGCTGCATTTAGAAAAGCAACAGAGCAAGGTTACAAAATGATTGAGTTAGACCCTAATTTTACATCGGATGGAAAAATCGTTGTTTTACATGACAACACGATAAATCGTACTGCGCGTAATTCGGATGGTAGTCTTATTGAAGAATCAATTGAGATACAGAGCATCACTTACGAACAAGCAAGTCGCTATGATTATGGCTTGAAGTTTTCGGAAGATTTTAGAGGGGAACCATTGCCTTTATTGGCTGATGTATTCAAGTTTGCAGAGGAATATAATGTGGAACTTAAAATTGACAACAAATTTGAAAAATTTCCACCTCATATTAAAGAGACACTTTATGATATGGCGAGAAATTCCAAAGCAAAAATTGGTTTCACATGTAGTAATGTTGGAAGTATGCTAGAGGTGCAAAAACAAATACCTAATGTTCCAATACATTATGATGGATATGTGGATGAGGACATATTAGAGACACTTACAAGTGCTGTGAAAAATCTTATTGTCTGGGCTCCGTATGAGTGCAAAAGAACTTCATGGGTAAAAGTTTCATTTGCATCGAAGAAATTGTGTGAATTGATTAAACATTATGCACTTTTAGGAATTTGGATTATCACAGATGATAATGATTATCATATCGTGTGTGAAGAATTTTCTCCGGATTATATAGAAACGGATGGAACTATCAAACCAACAGGGGTGTGATGGAAAAGATTTACAGTATATACATATATGGTTGAAATGATATTCTGAACAAGAAAACAAAATACAATCAATAAGGAGAAAGAAATAATGGGAGAAATTGTATTTCAAAATGTCTGCAAATCATTTGGAGAGACAAAAGTAATTGAGAACTTAGATTTGACTATCAAAGATGGCGAATTTACTGTTTTGGTAGGAGCATCCGGTTGTGGTAAGACAACCTTACTTCGAATGATTGCAGGTATCGGACCTGCAACTTCAGGACAGATTATGATTGATGGAGAGGATATCAGTGAAATTCCACCTGGAAAACGTGATATCGCAATGGTATTTCAAAATTATGCGATTTATCCATCAATGAGTGTGAAAGAGAACATTGAGTTTGGTTTGAAGAACAAGAAGGTTCCGAAAGCAAAGAGAGAGAGCCTGATTCGTGAAGTTTCAAAGAATGTTGGTTTAACAGAATACCTTAACAGAAAACCAAATGCGTTATCGGGTGGACAAAGACAGCGTGTTGCTTTGGCAAGAGCTATGGTAAAAGAACCGCAGGTATTCTTACTTGATGAACCCTTATCTAATCTTGATGCAAAACTTCGAAATTCGATGCGTGGAGAACTGATTGAGTTACATCATCGTTTGAAGACAACCTTTGTTTATGTAACACATGACCAAACAGAGGCAATGAGTATGGCGGATACTATTATTTTGATGGATAAAGGTAAAATACAACAACAGGCTTCACCGGAGGAAATTTATCATGATCCAAATAATATATTTACGGCACAATTTATTGGTTCACCTGCTATGAATATATGCGAAATGGATGAAGGATATCTTGGTTACAGACCGGAGAAAGTGCAGATAACCAGAGAAAAGACGGAAGCATTATATCAAAGAAAAGCAGTGATTGTAACCAGAGAAATGTTGGGCTCAGAGACATTGTATTCGACTCGATTCTTAGAAGGAATAGGTAATTGCGAAACTCGCTCTGCGAGTTCGCAATCCTGAATAAAACAAGGTC
>CAVGED010000114.1:0-45452 GCA_963628035.1 Paludibacteraceae bacterium | reverse complement strand
TTCCACTCCGGTCCGTGCTAAACGGACATCCACTGGATGTCCAGCACCGTTTGGGTAGCGGAAAGTGCTTTGCACTTCCCTTCATTTTATCATTTTTAAGAGGAAAAGCAACGTTTTAAGGAATATTAATAAATTTCACAAAATATTCACTTCTAATTCCAGAAAAAACCAGTTACAATGAAGACAGGTAGATAATGATTTTGCGAGGTGGCATATATGGCATTTATTGAATTTCAGAATGTGAATAAGATATATCAGTCCGGTGATGTGAAGGTGCATGCACTGCGGGACGCCAGCTTTACGGTGGAGAAGGGTGAGATCTGCGTTATTGTGGGACAATCCGGGGCAGGGAAGACGACCTTGCTGAATATCCTGGGCGGTATGGACACGGCGACGGATGGGAAGGTATTCCTGGACGGAGTGGAGGTGTCCGCTTTTAAGAAGCGGCAGCTGGCGGCCTACCGCAGGAATGACGTAGGCTTTGTCTTTCAGTTCTATAATCTGATCCCGAACCTGACGGCTCTGGAAAATGTGGAGATCGCTTCACAGCTGTGCCGGGAGCCGTTGGATCCGGCCACGGTGCTGGCAGATGTGGGGCTGGCGGAGCGGAGCAATAATTTCCCGGCACAGCTGTCCGGTGGTGAGCAGCAGCGTGTGGCCATTGCCAGGGCGTTGGCTAAGAACCCCAAGCTGCTCTTGTGTGATGAGCCCACCGGAGCACTGGACTATCAGACGGGTAAGGCAATCCTGAAGCTTCTGCAGGACGCCAGCAGGAAAACGGGGATGACGGTGCTGATTATTACCCACAACTCCGCGCTGACAGCCATGGCGGATCGTGTTATCCGTGTGAAGAGCGGAAGGATCGCAGAGGAGCGGATGAATCAGGAGATTGTTCCGGTGGAACAGATAGAATGGTAGGTGGTATTTATGAAGCGAGCCTTTCGTAAGAATATTTTTCGGACAATTCGGAAGAGCTTTGGCAGATATGTGGCAATATTGGCTATTATCGCGCTGGGCGTGGGATTTTTTACCGGATTGAAGGCATCCAAGCCTGCCATGATGAAGACGGGGCAGGATTATATACAGAGTCAGAAGCTTTACGATTACCGCTTGCTCTCCACCTGGGGCTTTGACCAGGATGAGGTGGAGGCCATCGGAGAGCTTGACCACGTTACGGCGGCCGAGGGTGGTGTCTTTGAGGATTTCTTCTATATCAATGACGAGGGCGAGGAGCGTTGTCTGAAAGCTATGTCCATCACGCAGCAGGTGAATCTGCTGAAGGTGACGGCCGGACGAATGCCGGAGGAGTCGAATGAGTGCGCTTTGGATGCATATTATTTTTCGGAGAGCATGATCGGGCAGGAGATTACCATCGCTGCGGAGAATTCGGAAGATACCAGGGAGAGCTTTGCCTATGATACCTACACGGTGACAGGTCTTGTGCGTTCGCCGCTGTACCTGAATATGGAGCGGGGAACCACCACCATCGGGAACGGAAAGCTTTCCGGCTTTATGTTCATCCCGCTGGAAGGCTTTGTATATGAATACTTCGAGGAAGTCTATGTCAAGGGTGACACGGAAGCGCCGGCTTTTACCGGGGATTACGATGACTTCATTGATGAGCATGAGAATTCCGTAGAGGAGGATGGCACAGAGATCATTATGGCGCGGTATCAGCAGAAGCTTGCGGATGCGACAGCAGAGATCGAGGATGCGAAGAAGGAGCTTGCCACTAAGACCGGGGAAGCTGAGCAGGAGCTTAAGGAAGCAGAGGAAGAGCTCGCAAGGGGCGAGCAGGAGCTAGCAGATGGGAAACAGAAGATTGAGAACACCCGGAATACATTAGAAGAGAAGGAACAGGAGCTTACAAAGGGTGAGGAAGCGCTTGCGGAAGGCGAGAAGCAGCTTACAGCAGGAAAACAGGCACTGGAAATGTTAAAGACCCAGCCAGGTGTCAATCCGGCAGAGCTAGCAGAACGGGAGAAGCAGCTTGCGGGAAGTGAGAAGCAGCTTGCAGCCAGCCGTGCGCAACTTGAGGAAGGAAGAAGGCAGCTTGCGGATGGCAAGACACAGCTTGCCGCTGCCGAGAAAGAGCTTGCAAGGAGCGAGCAGACCCTGGCAGAAGGACGCGAGGATTACCAGGAGGGCAGGAGCAAGCTTGATCGTGAGACGGCGGAGGCTCAGCAGAAGATCACTGATGCCGAGGAAGAACTGGAACAGGTAGAGGCTCCCACACTGTACGTGCTGGGGCGCAGCGTCAATGTTGGATATGCCAGCTATGAGAGCGATGTGAGCATTGTGGAAGGTGTCGCAAAGATATTTCCGATCTTTTTCTTCCTGATCGCGGCGCTGGTATGCTCTACAACCATGACAAGAATGGTGGATGATGAACGGACGCAGATCGGGACGCTGCGTGCTCTTGGCTATACGGAAGGGGCAATCCTTTTTAAATATATGCTGTACTCCGGGAGTGCTGCAGTCATCGGTGCAGCCAGCGGGTACTTCCTGGGGACGCGTCTGTTCCCAACGGCGATCTGGACGGCATACGGCATGCTGTATGGATTTGCAGATATTGTTATTGCGGATGATATCGGACTGTTTGCAATATCCATGCTGGTGGCATTGTTGTGTTCCGCCGGAACGACCTTCGCGGCCTGCCGGATCGCGCTCTCCAATGTGCCGGCAGAATTGATCCGGCCAAAAGCGCCCGCTGCCGGGAAGCGGATCCTGTTGGAGCGGATTCCCTTCGTCTGGAAACGGCTGAAATTCCTGCACAAGGTGTCGGCCAGAAATGTGTTCCGGTTTAAGAAGCGTATGTTTATGATGCTCTTAGGCATCGCCGGCTGTACGTCCCTGGTGATGGCGGGCTTTGGCGTGAAGGACTCTATCTCCAATATTGCAAACAACGAGTTTGATCATATTTTACAATATGATATCAGTGCCTCTTACACCAAACCGATCAGTGAAGAGGCAAAGCAGGAGATTCAGGAGAAGTTTGGTGCAGAGATTGAGAACAGTACGCTCCTGATGGAAATCTCCGTGGAGGCGCCGCAGAAGAACGGTGCGAAGACGGTGAACCTGATGATATCCGAAAACGAGGATATCATCCACTGCGTGGATTTTCATCTGGAGAATATCACCGTGGCGCTTCCGGGGAAGGGCGAGATCCTTATTGATCAGCGCCTGGCTTCGGCACTTAATGTTGGCATCGGAGATGCGATTACCTTAAGATCCGGGGACATCGAGTCGAAGGCGCTGACAGTGACCGGAATTTTTGAGAATTATATCTATTATTATGCCTATATGACTGCAGAGACCTACGAGGAGGCGTTTGGGGAGACGTATGAGGCGGCTGCCATGTACCTTGCCCTTAACGAAGAGTCGGATCCCTACCAGGTGGCTTCCTATCTGTCGGATATGGAGAATGCTTCCAATATATCCGTGGTGGCGGACACGCGCTCGCGGGTGGAAAATATGATGGAGAGCATGAATTACATTGTTGCGCTGGTGATCCTAAGCGCTGCGGCACTGGCCTTCATCGTGCTGTTTAACCTGGGCAACATCAATATCTCGGAGCGTGTGCGGGAGATTGCGACACTGAAGGTGCTCGGCTTCTATCCCAACGAGACAGGGGCCTATGTGTTCCGGGAGAATATGGTCTTGTCCATCATGGGAATCGTCTTGGGACTTCCGCTGGGAGTGCTGCTGCACCGATTTATTATGGAGCAGATCAAGATCGATATGGCCTCCTTCGAGATCCAGATCCTGCCCCTCAGCTATCTGTATTCGGTGGCGGCAGTGCTGGGCTTTACCATCTGTGTGGATCTGATCATGCGCAGGAAGATCGAGCGGATCAATATGGCAGAGTCGCTGAAGTCGATTGAGTGAGGAGGTTGTAAAGCATATGGATAAAGGAAAAGGAATAAACAGCGGAGATCTGAAGCAGCAAAACCGTGGACTGATACTTCGGCTGATCGCAACGGGAGAGTGCAATACCAGGATCGGCCTGTCCAGAGCCAGCCGCCTGACTAAGATGTCGGTTACGAATATCATTGACGAGTTCCTGGAGATGAAGCTGGTGGCGGAGGGCGAGCGGGAGCGTAAGGAGGTTCAGGGGCGGAGCCCTGTTCTTCTGGGGTTGTCACCGAAGGCTCCCAAGGTGATTGGGATTCTGATCAACCGAGAATATTGCGCCGCAGTCCTGTGTGATCTGCAACTGAACATCATCAAGACAGAGCGGCGGGAGATGGAGCACGGCGATAAAGACTGGTTTCTGGAGCATATCTTTGAACTGGTAGATCATATGATGCAGGGCGAGCAGAACATTGCGGGTATTGGTGTGGCCTCCATCGGACCTCTGGATGTGGCAAAGGGCATGATACTGGCGCCGCCGCGGTTCTATGGGATCAAAAATGTGCCGCTGGCATCGTTGTTGAAGGAAAGATACGGATTGCCGATATTTGTGGATCATCAATATAATTCTGCGGCGCGGGCGGAGAAGCTGTTTGGGTGTGCCAAGGACTTTTCTTCTTTTGTCTTCGTCGGTGTTACCAATGGAATCGGCGCCGGAATCTACCTGGACGGTGGGATCCTGCAGAGCCGGACAGGGCTTGGCAGCGAGCTGGGACATATGAGCGTGGATTACCGGGGAATCCGCTGTGAATGCGGCAGCCGGGGGTGTGTGGAGAATTATGCCAGCACAAATGTGATCTGCCAGCAGGTGGAGGCGGCAGAGGGGCGCAGGCTGAGCTTCGCAGAGTGCTGCGATCAGAGCGAAGATGCGGTCATCGACCAGATCATTACGGATGCGCTGGGGAAGCTGAGTATCTGTCTGGTGAGCATGTCGAATCTGGTGAATCCGGAAGCCATCCTTCTGGGGCATGAGAGTGTGCAGCTGCCGGATCGGTATCTTCAGAGGATGGAGGCGTACATTAATCAGTATAAGCTATCAGCGGATTATCATCATATTCATATTTTAAAGCCGTATTTTGGCCAGGAGTCCCAGCTGGTGGGGGCTGCCTGCAATGTGCTGGATCAGATCTTTCGGGGGAAGATGCTGTTTGGAACGTAGAAAACTATTTTTTACCCTGTTTGGTAAAATTGGTTTACAAAAAACGAAGGAGGTGTTATACTATAGACATGAAGGGATTGCCGGAGCGTGAAACGCGGGGCAAGCCGTGAACTTTCATATGTAATTATGATTGCGGAGAAAGGAAAAGGAGAGAGACGGTCATGTTAAAAGCAGAATATGAGAAAGCCAGAGAACGGGTGCTGAAGCTGTATGAGAAGGCGAACATCATCCTGACTGACGAGGAGAAGGAAAATCTGGAAGTGGCGGATTTTGGCCTGAAAGAGTATGAGCAGACGGGGCTTGCGTGTGTGGTATACGTGAATACGGAGCGCTGCTGCGCCAAGGAGATGGCCTTGCTGCCGGGGCAGACTTGCCCGGAGCACAGGCATGCGCCTATTCCTGAGATCGGTTATCCGGGGAAGGAAGAGACCTTCCGCTGCCGATACGGCACCTGCTATGTGTATGTGGATGGGGAGCCGACGGTAGAGACGGCCTGCCAGCCGCCCAAGGGCAGAGAGCAGTGGTATACGGTTGCACATGAGATCGTGTTGAAGCCGGGAATGCAGTTTACCATGAAGCCGAATACAAAGCATTGGTTCCAGGCAGGCGAAGAGGGCTGCGTGGTATCGGAATTCAGTACCAAGAGCTATGATGAGTATGATATTTTCACAGATCCGGGCATTGTCCGGATCCCGGAGATAGAAGGATGAAGCAGAAGAAGGCTGTAGTGGCAGGACATATCTGCCTGGACTTAACGCCGCAGTTCCCGCCGAAGAAGGGGAAGGAGATCGGCGATATCTTATCGCCGGGCAAGCTGATCCACATGGACGGCATTGATATCCACACCGGCGGCGCTGTTGCCAACACCGGCCTGGCCATGAAGAAGCTGGGGATGGATGTGGCCTTGATGGGCAAGATTGGCTCGGATGAGTTCGGGAGCCTGGTACTGCATATATTGAATGAATATGGAAGCGGTAAGGAGATGATGGTCGCCTCGGACAGTTCGACCTCCTACTCCATCGTGCTGGCGGTTCCTGGAATCGACCGGATCTTCCTGCACAATCCCGGAGCCAATGACACCTTCACCTGTGAGGATGTGGATTGGAATACGGTGGCTGATGCGGCGCTGTTCCACTTCGGCTATCCGCCTCTGATGAGAAAAATGTACGAGAACGAGGGCGAGGAACTGGTTGCCTTGTTCCGCAGAGTGAAGGAGCTTGGAACTGCCACATCCCTGGACCTGGCGGCGGTGGATCCGGCCTCGGAGGCCGGAAAGGCCGATTGGGATGCGATCCTTAAGAAGGTGCTGCCTTATGTGGATTTCTTCCTTCCGAGTATCGAAGAGATGGGATTTATGCTGGATCGGGAGCGGTATCTGAGCTGGACAGAGAAGGCCAAGGGGCGCGAAATCATCGATGTGATCACCATGGACGACGTCCGGGTGCTGGCCAAGAAGGCACTGGCATACGGGGCGAAGGCTGTCGTGGTGAAATGCGGAGCGCCCGGTATGTATTATAAGACATCTGCCGGAGCGGATATGGAGCCCTTGTGTACACAGCTTGGCCTCGCGGCGGAGGAATGGTCCGATAAGGAAGGCTTCGAGAAGAGCTACGTACCGGAAAAGGTGCTTTCCGGCACCGGTGCAGGTGACACCAGCATTGCAGCGTTCTTAAGCGCTGTGCTGAAGGGATTAAGCCTTGCCGAAGCCATGCAGTTGTCCGCAGCAACCGGCGCATGCTGTGTGGCTGCATACGATGCGCTGTCGGGACTGCGTTCCTTGGAGGAACTCAGGGAGAAGATAGACAGCGGCTGGGAGAAAAATCCGTATAAGCTGCCAGTCGGATAAGAGGCAGGCGGCAAGCCGGAATGTTTTTCTCGTAAGGGACAGCGATTTCTGAACTTTGAATTGTAATTATTAAGAATATAGAGAACAGGAGATGACAAGATATGTTAGTTAATATGAATGACGTTCTTTTGCCTGCAAAGCGCGGCAAATACGCAGTTGGACTTTTCAATGCAGTCAATATGGAGCTGGCACGCGGAATCCTTGCGGCGGCTGAGGCCACACGCTCGCCGGTGATCATGGGAACCGCAGAGGTACTGTTCCCCTATGGTCCTCTGGAGGAGGTATCCTATTATCTGATTCCCATGGCGAAGAAGGCCAATGTGCCGGTGGTGGTTCATCTGGATCACGGCCTGAACCGGGATACCTGCTTAAAGGCTCTGGAGCTGGGATTTTCCTCTATCATGTATGACTGCTCTACCGATTCCTATGAGGATAATGTGAAGAAGGTCAAGGAGATGGCGGATATCGCTCATTCCTACGGAGCTACCATCGAAGGTGAACTGGGGCATGTGGGCGACAATGAAGGCTCCGCAGAGGGAAGCTCCCACATGGAGGATCCCTCCAGGTTCTATACCGATCCGAAGATGGCCAAGGACTTCGTGGACAAGACGGGTGTAGACGCTCTGGCCATTGCGGTAGGTACGGCTCACGGCGCATACAAGCTTCCGCCCAAGCTGGATTTTGAGCGGATCCATACCATTGCCAACACGGTGGATGTTCCGCTGGTGCTGCATGGCGGCTCCGGTCTGACAGACACGGATTTCAAGCGTGCCATTGCAGAAGGTATCAGCAAGGTAAATATTTTTACGGATATCAATATTGCTGCAGTGAAGGCGGAGTTTAGCCGCTTCACGGATATGAATAAAGGAATCATCGATCTGATCCCGGCGGCTGTGGAAGCCATCAAGCAGGAGGCCGTAAAGAAGATGAAGCTGTTCTCCAGCGACGGAAAGGCGGATGGTATCCATGTTTCCAGTGTAGCTGCCAAGGGGCAGATGGACGAGAAGGAGATGGCGGCGCTGATCGCAGCAGAGGTGCGGAAGGTGCTGAACAGCAGAAAATAGATGTAGAAGGTTAATAACCCAAGGAAGAGGCTGAACTGTTACACAAAATGAACTTGACTTATGCGAAAACGGATAGTATCATAACACAAGGCAAAGAAAAGAATGATGTTAATTAGAAAAAGCAGGTGTGTATATGAGTAAAAGGGCAAAAACGACCGGAAAGATTATTTTTGTATTGTTGCTTGTTGCCGCTATCTGTTATACGTTTCGGGACAGTGCAGTGCCGATCTTTCATCAGCTGAAAAAGACAGCTCCGCTGATACTGATCGGCATATGCCTGTCCAGTGTGGTCTATCATCTGATTGAGGGCTGGATTATCTGCTCCTTTGTGAGGCAGCATTATCCGGCCTTTCGGTATGTGTGGGGCGTGGAGTGCGCGTTTTACTGCTCCTTCTACCGGGTAGCTACTCTGGGGAGCGGTGCGGGAGTGGCGGCTGTTCATTATCTGGACAAGCGCGGGGTGGAGCCGTCCCGCGGGACCGGCATGTATATGATCCAGTATGTGCTTCACAAGGTGGGCATTGCCATTTTCTGCGGGATTTGTTTTCTGCTTAACCATCGATTCATGATGGAGAATTTCGGAGAGTATCGGGTTTTTCTCTGGATAGGTTACGCGATTACGCTGGCTATCTGTGTCGTGCTGGTGTTGTCGGTGTGCTCTTCCCGGTTTCATCGGCTGCTGCTGTTTCTGTTGGGGAAGCTGGACCGGAAGGGAAAGTATGCCGACAAGATTGCTCACTTTAAGGAATATTTTGAGCAGCTGAAGACAGAGTCCGTGCATCTGCTTGAGAAAAAAAGCCTGATCGTTACCGTAACGGCCCGGAATATGGTGAAGCTCTGCTTCTGGTATGGAATCCCGTTTCTGATCCTTATCGGGAGCGGACAGCTCGGCTTTCTGGATTCTCTGGCGGTCACCTCCCTGGCTGTCATGCTTGCGGCAGTGATCCCCACGCCGGCAGGAATTGGCTCTGTAGAGGTTCTGCTGACGGCGTTTCTGGCGGTTCTTGTAGGTACCGGGAGCGCAGGGGCAGTGGCATTGCTGTATCGGTTTGCTACCTTTATTTTCCCATTCCTGGCAGGAGCCGTGGTGGCGGTGCTGTATCGGAAGCACTGATAGTGCCGGAAGCGGGCATCGTTAGAAGTTGATTTTTGGCTGTAACTTGGCTATACTATATACAGACACAAACCTGGCCAAGGAGAAAGCAGATGCAAGACACAGGAGAGAGACGCAATAAACTGTTGCTTATCATAGTATTTTTCGGTATAATCACGGCCTTCTTTTATTGCCTGATCGTTGGGACAATGCCGAAATACAAGTCCGTATCATCCAGGGAGGAGATCGATCAGACCGACCTCTCGAAGGATTATATCTGCCTGGACTCCTCCGTTGCCGAAGTTTATCGGGGCAGGTTGTATGACAGCTCCGATTTCGCAGCGGGGAATGTAGCGGACGGCGACCCGGACGCGAAGTTTGAGACCTGCCGATTGGTTCTTTTCCTGAAAAAAGGCATTACATACGGTATCACCGGTCATACGGCGACTTATGCGCAGAAGGTATACGTAAATGGAGCGCTGTTGTCTCAGTCTGGAAGCGTCAGCAGCGAGCCGGATACCTTTATGCCGAGAACCGATCAGTACACAGCGTACTTCACCGCGCAGGAGGATGAGACCGAGATCATTGTACAGCACGCGTGGTTTAATCACAGATCAGGGGCTTTTCATAAAATATATCTGGCCGAGCAGCAGGTCATCGCCCGCACTGACCGTGCGCAGTCTCTTTGCGACGGAATTATGGTCGGAACGCTGCTTGCCATGATGATATTCTTTTTCGGTGTGTTTTTATTTTATTCGTCGCACAGCGGAATGCTGTGGTTTTCCTTGTCCTGTCTGTGCGCGGCAGTACATTATCTCATCTACGAGAGCAAACAGATCATGGTGTTCTTCCCCAACCTGAACTGGTACATAGGTCATAAGATTGAAAATCTGTCAAATATATATTATTTCATGTTTATCGCCATGTTTGCCTTTGCGATGCTGCGCATCAAGCCGAGGAAAAGGTTTGTGTCGCTGTCATTTACGCTTCTTCTCGCATTGACGGTTTATTTTATCGTGGCACCCTCCACCTTCTATACGAAATATACGGTTCCCGTGAGCGCCTTTGTGATACTCTATGATCTGTTTGCGGCGGTCTGGCTGCTGTATCTGGCGGCGAAGGAGGGGAAACTGAGGCAGCCGGACAACATGATCGTATGCGCTACGGTTCTTCTTACCGCAGTGGTGTATATCGTTGAGGGCGTGACCTACTTCTCCCATATATTCTACCTGCGCTCCTATGCAATGATACTCTTCGCGTTCTGCAATGCACTTGTCTTGACAATGAGCTTTTCCAGGACGGAAAAAAGCTTAAATGAAGCGTTGCTTAAGGAGCTTGAAATCGCAGAGGAAAATGCGATGCTTGAGAAAATGAATAACTTAAAGAGCGATTTCATGCGGAACATCGCCCATGAAATGAAGACGCCGCTCACCGTCATGAGCGGATATGCACAGCTTACCGGGCGCCAGCTTCAAAAAAACGCAGTGAATGAGGAGACTGCGGCGAATCTCGATACCATCGCAAGAGAAGCCGGGCGGCTGTCCGACATGGTGACGAAGCTTTTGGATGTCACCTATAACAATACCCCTGCACATGACCGCAGCACATTTCTGCCGGCGGAGCTACTGGATGACGCGGCGGCTGTCTGCCGTCCCATCCTTTTGAAGAACGGCAACAAGCTCAGGCTTATCTGCGAGAGCAGGCGGAGCATTACTGCCAATAAGGAATCCCTGCTCCAGGTGCTGATCAATCTGGCGATAAACGCGGGAAAACATACCAGGAACGGCACCATTGTTTTCTGTGTGACGGAAGATGCACAAAACGGCGATTTCGTGGATTTCTATGTCTCTGATGACGGTGCGGGCATAGCGAAAGAGGATCTTCCGCATATATTTGAACGGGGCTACGGCACGGATGGCGGAAACGGCCTGGAGCTTACGATATGCCGGGATATCATCGAATCTATGAACGGAAGAATTGCGATAGAGAAGACGGACGGGAGCGGTACAACGGTTCACTTCACTGTACCTGCCGCGGAAGGAAAGGAATGCATATGAGTACCATACTGTTGGTGGAGGACAATCCGCACATCATGAAGATCAACCATGCCTCTCTGATGATGGAGGGGTATCAGATTCTGGAAGCCGCGACTGCGGCGGAATGCATTAGGATGCTTGAGACAAATGACGTTGACCTGATCATTCTCGACATTATGCTGCCGGACGGAAACGGAGTTGCGCTTTGAGGATCGCAGCAATCGCATTGAGTCTGGTGACGGTCATATCGCTGCTTCCGTTCACGATTTTCGCACAGACGGACAACGAGCAGCCGGCAGAGAGCAAGACCGAACTGAATGAGAAGTTTCAGAACCTGATGGATCCGGGCACACCGGAGAATTACAGCGAGGATATGGCGAACCCTTACGGCTATGAGAAGGGCAGGTCCTTTTTGCTGTCTGAGCAGAATGAGCTCCTGCTGTACTACACCTATGAGACCGACAAGAACAGTGATAATACCAAGGGTAACCGCCACACCGCCTGGTATGACAAATATGTCCACGGCGGGGACACCACACTTCGCGATGACAGCAAGGGTACGGTGCAGGGCGGATTCTCATCCTTTGGTGAATATAACAGAACCGATGCTTACAGCTACGTCACAGCGGTGTCCTTTGACCCCACCGGAAGCGGCAGGCGCGATCATGTGGCTTACGTCGGATACGAGAACGTGAAAGACAGGAAGCAGGGGTATTATGTCTGGGTGCTCAACACCCGCACCGGGGAGCAGTACGGACCTACGAGGATATCAAAAGCAGACAACAGCAGCTGGCTGGAAGACAAAAACGCCGACCTCTACGCAGGCTCGAATTTCTTCGGGATCGTTGCAGGAGATTTCGACGGTGACGGGAAGGATCATCTCATCCTGACCGTAACTGATAACGATAACAGAGATGGGCTGTATCATATTAGCCTGGATAATAACAAGAACTTTATCACCCATGAATGGGAGGAGAAGAACCAGCTTCACCCGCTGTATGTTGCAAATCAGAACAAAATGGGGAATACCAATGGTGATATGGGGGCGCACAAGCTCTCGGTCAGCCTTGCAGTGGGAGATTTTAACGGCGACGGTATCGATGACCTTGCGGTTCTCTCCTATCCCAATATAGGAAACCGCCTGAATGGCAACAAAGGCGACCTTCTCGATTCAAGATTCGGGCTGCCGTACCTGAGCGTCACATACGGCAGCAAGGGCAATACGTATTTGCTGGGTAACAAAAAGACCTCCTGCTATGTCACCGCCGGGCCGAAGACGGTGAAGATAGGGAGCATGGGCGAGGATATAACATTTACCTTCGATCACAGCACCTCTATCTGTACAGGCCTTGCCGCCGGAGATATCAACGGCGATGGCATCGATGAGATCGTGACCGCCGGATATCATGCGGTTTCACATGTAAATAACGGACAGCTCGGGTATGAAGGATTTGACAGCGACAAGTGGCTCTATGGCAGCTTCACGGCGGCGAACGGAACGGTTTCCAACATAGAATATCAGGAGCTTGACCGGAACGCCTGGTCAAAGAACGCGACAGGGGAAAATGATAAGGTCTGGCCCAAGGTCGCTGTTGCCTGTGCCGCAGTGGACGGCAAGGTCAACCCTGACAGGATCTTCATCAGCGGAGATATCTGTTGCTGTCGGAAATTTCGAGGAGACCAACGAGGGCTATGAGCAGATATTCTACGTGGTCGGGCTTCAGGCGAAGAATAAAACCAGCGATTTCCGCTACTATTTCTCGGTACACTCCATCGGAGTAGACACCAGGGATTCCAATGGACTCGCAGAGGTGTATCTGCCGAAGACGGGCGGCTACATATACGGAAATCAGAAGTTCGGGCTCGATAAGCGCCCCAATGTCCTTATTGTTGCCATTGACCGGGACGATGACGGCGTTCTTGCAAAGTACAAGGGCTCGTCTTATACCTGGAGCGATCCGGAGATCATGGCGATCCTGCAGGCTTCGCCGTACTTTGGGGACGTGGAGGATTATCTGTATGACAGTCCGGATACTACCTACAATGAGACCGTGGAATATGAATATGAGTATGGAACGACAAATGCGGTATCCGTCGGTGCAGGTGCTGCGCTGACCCTTACAGGGACACTTGGCGGCTTTGATCTACAGACCGGATACGCCATGGACTGGAGTGAGACCTTCAAGAAGGGCTTATCCGAAAGCATCAGCCAATCCTTCAGTGCAGGCGCTTACGACACAGTGGTGCTGAACCGTACACCGGTATTTCTATATAACTATGACGTTACATATAAGGATGGAAACAAGGTGAAAAATGATGTCCTTGAGATCGCCGTTCCCCGCGGTCCGCGGTATGAACAGCTTTCCATCGGCGGGTACAATGAATTTGTAGAGTACTACAACAGCCAGATCAAAGCGGCAGCGGACAAGAAGGGGATCTCGGAGGAAGAGTATCAGAAGTCTTTCCTCACGAGGGTTTCCGACAACCTGTATCTGGGAACGGAGGGCGATCCGTTTGGCTACTATATTGATAATATTTCCGGCGGACTGAATCCGGTTCCGGAAAAGTACGGGGAAGCCATTGCGCTTAATAAGGTTGCCGGTATCAGCAGCACCGAGTATTCATATATGAAGTCCGAGGGTCATGAGAAGGAAGTGTCTCACGGCTTCACCTTTGATCTTACCGTGAAGTTCGGCTTTCGATCCACCTTCGTGGAGTCAAGTGCCGGAGGATATGTCAGCCTGCAATACATGCATGGATACAGCACGTCCATCACCAACAGCAAGGGAGTTTCCTACGCAGGTACCGTTATGGGACTGAACGGGACAGCCATGCGGAGCGATGGACTGAATCCCAATACATGGGGCTTCAACTGGAGACTGGCAAAGTGGAATTCCAATATTATCAATCATTCCGAGGAGAGCAGGGAAAATGTACCTGTTATCGGCTATGTGCTGAGTGATGTGAAGGCGCCGCCCCTTCCTGTTGAGGATCTTAGTGTAAGCTATATCCAGTCGGCGGCGGGGAACGATGTCTCCTTCACACTGTCCTGGGAGAAGGGCGATGTCGACGGCTCGCTGCGGCCAAAGACCGTAGGATATAAGATTTATCTCTACGACCCGACCGATAAGGAATATCAACTTATCGATACGGTTCGGGATGCAGATACGACAACCTATCTGTACGATGGCAAGGGCGACGGACGGGATACCTACAGCTTCGCAGTGACGGCATATTCCGCTGCGACTACAACAGCATCGTCTGCCGAGAGCGTCATGACGACGGCAAACTTCTATATGCAGACCATCGAAAGCGTCATTCAGAGAATCGAGAAGACAGGCTCCAACGGGCTGGTGGATACCTACACGATCTATCTGGCAAACGGTGCGGTAGAGACATTTACCGTAACCAACGGAACCGGAATCGCATCTATCGAATTAAAGGAGAGCGACCCGGAGACCGGAGTGGATGTGTATCTGATTACGCTCACAGACGGATCCACGACGGAATTCTCCGTCCGAAATGGAAAGGACGGCAAGGACGGAGTCGATGGCAAGGATGGAATCGATGGCAAGAACGGAATCGACGGCAAGAATGGAATCGACGGTAAGAACGTAGCAAACGGCAAGGATGGCAAGAACGGAACCGACGGCAAGGATGGAATTGGAATCGCCGATATTCGAATCGATGAGAACGGTGATTTCGTCTTCACGATGACCGACGGAAGCGAGATCAACGCCGGGAAAGCCGCGGACAGCAGTGTAGCGGTATCCGCAGTCCGGCAGACAGAATCCCTTGTCGCCATGCAGACACAGCTCGGTGAACTTCGGGAGCAGGTGGAGATTCAGAACAGAGCCTGCAAACTGGCCTACGTCGCGCTGATATGTGCGATCATCAGCCTGCTGTGGAATGCAGTGTCGCTGATCCTTGATCTGCAGAAGAGGAGCGGCGAGAAGAAGAAGGAGAAGCTGGCCTGAGTTATTGATTGCATTTAAAACAAAATACTGTAATAGGTAAAGGCGGCTATTTTTCATGTTTCTCTTGACATATGCGTCAAATAGGCGTAAAATTTCTATAGTTTGTGACAGCGGCGAGCGAGTAGCGCGCCGCTGCCAAATAAAAAGTTTTTCTTTAAGAGCGGTACTGTGATGCCGGCAAGAAGCAATATTGGATGTTTTGCGGGACGATTGCGTCACGCGGACTTTTTATGATGATCTTGTCGGTAATGCGGCAGGATTTTTGTTGTTTATGGAGGAATGGACATGGCAGTGTGCAAGGCAATGCTGATGGACGAGGTGACAGTGAACCGGACGCTCATGCGCATGGCGCACGAAATCGTGGAGAAGAACCACGGCACCGGGGATGTTGTGCTGGTGGGGATACGGCGCCGGGGAGAGCCGTTGGCGAAGCTTCTGTGCCGAAATATTGCAGGGATTGAAGGGACGGAGGTTCCGTGTGGTACCCTGGATATCCATTTCTACCGGGATGACCTGGCCAAGGCCTCCGACATGCCGGTGCTGAGGAAGGCAGAGCTGCCCTTCTCCGTGGTAGGAAAGACGGTGGTCCTGGTGGACGATGTGCTGTTTACCGGGCGCACGGCACGGGCGGCCATTGAAGCGGTCTTCGCGCTGGGGCGGCCAAAAGCCATCCAGTTGGCGGTCCTCATTGACCGGGGGCACCGGGAGCTGCCGATCCGGGCAGATTATGTGGGGAAGAACATACCGACATCCCTTCGGGAGGCGGTGGCAGTGAAGCTGCCGGAGTACGACGGGGCTACCTGTGTGGAGCTGTATACCAAGGACTGACTGCCCGGGACGGGCATTCATCATAAAAAACAATCAGGAGGAAATATGAAATGAAACTTATCTACAATGTTAATGACAAACCAAAGTTCGGTCAGTTGATCGTTTTCGCGATCCAGCAGCTGCTGGCCATCATGGCGGCTACCCTGGTGGTTCCGGTCATCACCGGCCACGGAATGAGCCCGGCGGCAGCACTGTTTGGAGCTGGAGCCGGAACACTGGTATATGTGATGTTTACCCAGAAGAAGAGTCCGGTATTTCTGGGAAGCTCCTTTGCTTTTCTGGGATCCATGGCAGCGGCGTTTGCCGGCGGCGTGACCGTCTCTCTTGGCTATTTGGGACTTATCCTGGGCGCTATATTTGCAGGTCTTGTCTATGTGGTCATCGCTATTGCGGTGAAGTTCGCGGGTGTAGAATGGCTGAATAAGCTGATGCCTACGGTTGTCATCGGACCTACGGTGTCTATCATCGGACTGTCTCTGGCCGGTAATGCGGTGAGCGATCTTAAAACAGGCGGTTTTAAGATGACCCAGATTATAGATGGTGTAGAAACGCAGGTCTCTGCGGCCAACCCGTTGTTGTGTGTGCTGATCGGCCTTATCACGTTGTTTGTCACCATGCTTTGCTCTACCTACGGGAAGAAGATGGCACGTCTCATTCCCTTTATCCTTGGTATCCTGGCAGGTTATGCAGTAGCACTTGTATTGACAGTAATCGGAAATACAGCTGATATCGAGGCACTGAAGCTCATTGATTTTGCCAACTTCACTGCACTGGCAGCGGATGGCGTATCCGTTAAGACGTTCCTGCAGTTACCGGACTTCACATTCCTGACTGCTTTAGGCGGATTTAGCGAGTTGAACGGGGCTTATGTGGGAACCATTGCTGTAGCATACGTTCCGGTGGCATTCGTAGTATTTGCCGAGCATGTAGCTGATCATAAGAATATTTCTTCTATCATTGAAAAAGACCTGCTGGAAGAACCGGGTCTGTCCCGCACCTTGCTGGGCGACGGTGTTGGATCCATGGTTGGCGCCTTCTTCGGCGGCTGCCCGAATACCACCTACGGCGAGTCCATCGGCTGTGTAGCCATCACGCGCAACGCTTCGGTATATACCATTATCACGGCGGCTGTCGGAGCCATGATCATTGCGTTCCTGTCTCCGTTCGTAGCCTTCGTGAATTCCATTCCCTCCTGTGTTATGGGTGGTGTGTGTATGGCGCTGTATGGATTTATCGCTGTGTCCGGTCTTAAGATGGTGCAGGAGGTAGATCTGAATAAAAACCGTAACCTGTTTGTGGTGTCCGCAATTCTGATCGCCGGTATCGGCGGCCTGACCTTGAACTTTGGCAAGGTGACCATTACCTCTATTGCGGCGGCACTGATCATCGGTATCATCGCGAATCAGATGCTGAGCAAGGAGAAGGACGAGGCGGACGCGGAATAAGGATTTCTTTAAGGAGGACATTCCGTGCGATTTTTTCACATATCCGATCTTCATATCGGAAAACAGTTACATTATTATAACTTAGGGGAAGACCAGCGGGTCATTCTCCATCAGATCGTGCAGCGAGCCGTGGAATACCGGCCCGCTGCTATCTTGATTTGTGGGGATATTTTCGACAAGTCCATTCCATCCGGGGAAGCATATACCATATTTGATGAATTCCTGAATGAACTGGCGGATATCGAACCGGGGATTCCGGTTCTTGTGATTGCCGGAAACCATGACAACCCCCAGCGGCTGGCTTATGCAAGGACATTTCTGGAGCGCAATCACATCTATCTGTCGGTACTGCCCCCAAGAACAGAGGAGGAGCATCTTAGGAAGGTGGTGCTTTCCGATGAATATGGGAAGGTGAACTTCTATCTGCTGCCGTTCTTGAAGCCTGGGTATGTCCGGCATCTGTTTGAGGAAGGGACAGTAACGGATTATCACAGTGCGGTGGAGGCCATTTTAGAACGAGAGGGACTTGGAAGGGAACAATTGGAGGCGCAGTTGCCTGCGGAAGACAATCCTGATGACGAAAAGGGTGTAGCAGACCGAAATGTGCTCCTCTCCCATCAGTTTTACATCAACGGTTCCACGGAGCCGGAAACCTGCGATTCCGAGCAGCGGTCCCTGCAGGTGGGCGGTCTGGACAGCGTGGACGTCTCGCTGGTTGAGCACTTCGATTATGTGGCACTGGGGCATATCCACGGTCCCCAGAAGGTAAAGTCGCCTCATATCCGCTATTGTGGTACGCCGCTTAAGTATTCCGTCAGTGAGGAGCATCATGAGAAGTCCATCACCATGGTTACTTTGGGAGAAAAGGGAACGGAACCGCTGATCGAGACGATTCCGCTGATCCCCACAAAGGATGTGCGGCGGGAGCGGGGACTGTTGGCAGATATCCTTGCGCGTGCCACTGAGGAGAACTGTCATGACTATATCTCCGTTACGATCACGGACGAGAAGGAGCCATATCATCCCAAGGAGCAGTTGGAGGAGAAGTACGATTCCATCCTGGAACTGCGGGTGGACAACCAGCGGACCAGAGCCATGCAGGAGCTGCCGGAGACGGAAGGCGCCCTGCCAAGTCCCATGGAGGTATTTTCCGGCTTCTATCAGGAACTGCGCGGACAGACCATGAGTGCAGAGGAGGAAGCGTGGATGAAGCAGGTTCTTGCAGATGTCGGGGAGGTGAGGTCATGAAGCCGGTGAAGCTTGTTATGTCTGCCTTTGGTTCTTACGGCGGCCTGGAGGAGATCGATTTTACAGTTATGAACCGGGGAATATTTCTGATCACCGGGGATACCGGTGCGGGAAAGACTACGGTTTTTGACGCCATCACCTATGCACTGTTTGACGAGACCAGCGGCGGAATGCGGGACGGAGATATGATGCGCAGCCAGTATGCCCAGGATTCGGTTCCTACTTACGTAGAATTCACCTTCACGTACGGAGAGAAGCAGTATACGGTGAAGCGCAATCCCAATTACCAACGTGTCAGCAAGCGTAAGAATAAGGACGGCGAATATACCTATACTATGGAGCAGGCGGCAGTGGAGCTGACGCTGCCGGACGGTACTGCTTTTCCGGGAAAGGCCAGGGAGACCAACGAGAAGCTGCGGGAGATCCTGGGAGTGGATGTGAATCAGTTCACCCAGATATCCATGATCGCCCAGGGAGAATTCTTAAAGCTTCTCCATGCACCGTCCAGGGAACGGAAGGAGATCTTCGCACGGATCTTCGATACAAAGGTCTATTGGCAGATACAGAACCGCTTAAAGGAGCAGAGCAAGGAGCTTTACATTCAGTTGAGCGATAATTTGAATCTGATGCAGCATGAGCTGGGGCAGATCGTCTGTCCCAAGGAGGAGCTTAAGGAGGCCTGGAGTCTGGCGCTGGAGCGGCCTGAAACCGGGAGGGATGAGATCTTTGCGCTGCTTACGGAGATGGATGTGTATCTGAAGGAACAGGGAGAGGCAAACGGAGCGCGTGTGGCGGAGCTCACTGCCCGGCTGGATGCGGTGAAGGTACAGATCGCACAGGCCAGGGAGATCAACCGCCAGTTTGCGCAGAAGCAGGAGACGGAGGCCTCCGTTGCGGCCATCGAGAAGAAGCTTACGGAGCTTGCGGGGAAGCTTAAGGAATGGACAAGCTACCGGGAGCAGATCACGCAGGCGATGACCGAGCGTATACCGAAGCTGGAGCAACGGCTGCAGCCGCTGGCGGAGCAGCTACCGGAGGAACAGCAGAGGGAGAAGGAGCTGCGGCAGCGCAAGGAAGAGCTTTCGGAGCTTGTCGAGCTTTGGCGGGGACTGAAAGGAAAGCGGCAGCAGCTTTTGAAGCTTCGGGAGGAGTTGGCAGGGAAGCTTACGGAGCTTGAAGCGAGAAACCGGACGTATGAGCAGTATAACCGCATCTTCATAGAGGAACAGGCGGGAATCCTGGCGCAGCAGCTTACGGAGGGGGAGCCCTGCCCGGTCTGCGGATCCCTGCACCATCCAAGGAAGGCACAACTATCCGGGGGCGCTGTAACCCAGAGAGATGTGGAGGAAGCCAAGGCACAGCGGGAACAGGCCCAGAAACGCATGGAACAGGCGCGGGAATACTTTCAGAAGCAGAAGGAACAGCTGGAGGGAGAGAACCAGGTATTTTACCATAGTGGACAGCGGCTGTTGGGTGAGGCGTTTGCAACAGCATTTGACAGAGGTATGAATAAATTGCAACAGGAGGATTCATCGGAGCCTGCCGGGGATGGAAAAGGCAGAAGTGTTATGCCGCAGAGCGAGGAAGAGGAATTTTTGCGTCAGGTATATACAGAATGCTCCGGGCAACTGGAAGCGCAGGAACGGAAATACCGGAAGCTTAAGGAGTCGCTGGAGCAAGGCAGGATAGAACTCCAGAAGGAGAAGGAGCAGCTTGAGAAGAAGCAGCAGACCGTTCAAGAGAGCCTTCAGACATTGCAGCAGCAGATCGCCAAGGGCGAGGGAACGCTGGAAGAGCAGAGAAAGAACCTGGAATTGTGGAAAACAAACCTGAAGGATCAGAAGCCTGTGGATACTGCCGAGCTGGGCAAGAAGGAACAGGAGCTTACAGCGCAGGTGACTGCTTTGGGAGAGAAGAGACAGGAGGTGCTGTCTCTGGGAAGTGCCAACCGCAGGGCCTGGGAGAATCTGCGGAAGCTGTATGAGACACGGGAAGGTCTGCGGGAGCAGTATCAGGTGGCAGAGACCCTGTCCCGGACCGCCAACGGCAACCTGCGCCAGCAGGTCAGGCTGGATTTGCAGACGTATGTGCAGCGGCGCTATTTTAATCTGATCATCGGGGAGGCCAACCGCAGGCTGGTGGAGATGAGCGGCGGACGTTTTCTGCTACAATGCCGCAAGCTGGAAGAGCTGGGGCGTCAGCAGGAAGCAGGCTTAGACCTGGATGTATACGATCTGGTCACGGATAAGGTGCGGGATGTAAAGACCCTCTCCGGCGGTGAATCCTTCCTGGCAGCGCTGTCCATGGCGCTGGGGATGGCAGATGTGATCCAGAAGAACGCCGGGCGTGTGCGCCTGGATACCATGTTCATTGATGAGGGCTTTGGTTCCCTGGATGATGAGGCCAGGGAGAAGGCGATCCGGATCCTGCAGGAGTTGGCGGGAGAGACCAGACTGGTGGGCATCATCTCCCACGTGACGGAGATGAAGGAGCAGATGGACACTAAGCTCGTCATCACCAAGGGTGAGAAGGGCAGCCATGCAGCCTGGCAGATGGAGGGGTAAGCGTTATTTGCGAGGATGAAATTCTTTTGCTGAAGATACCAGCTGCTTTTTATATTCACATGGAGTCATTCCATATGCCTTTTTAAAGGCAGTATAGAAAGCGGCTGGATTGGCATAACCTAATTTTTCTGCAATATCTGATATGGTCGAATCGCTGTTGAACAGCAAATAATTAGCGTGCTCAAATTTCAAGTGCATCAGATAGTCATGGGGTGTAGTCCCAAAATATTTTTTGAATAAGAAGTTTAGCTGTGTCCGAGAATAGCCAAGCTTTGCACAAAGCTCGTTGGTTGTCAGCTTCAAATAATCATTTTCGCGAATAATTCTGTTCAGATTCTCAACCCAGCTGCCTGTTTTACTGGAATAGGAGGTCGCGGAGGTAATAAGTGATGAGGCAAGCAATAAAAAGGCAGAGCAGAGAAGCGCCTCGTTTTTGGCTATCTTGTCCGGATCCCAAAGGCGTACATTTAAAAGAATGGACTCTATTTCATTTATAATATTTCTCGTCAAAAAAAACTGTGAGTTTCCCTTCAGGATCTCTTCCAATACATCTGGAGCGATTGTCTCTAAGGCTTTGGTGATATAAGCCTCTTTTACAATCAGATTGATATATCGGAGCGGTTCTTTGGAAGCATTCAGAATAAAATGAGAATGCTCTGTTGTGGAGATCAGGACACTGCCTGATGGATATAATGTCTTTTCCTTTTTGGTGTAATTATTCATTGCACCTTCTAAAACAATGGTAAATTCCCAATAATCTGCATGAGAATGTCTGGCAGGAAATTCAATGGAATTAATATGATATGAAAAGTTCATATTATCAGCGTATGGTATCAGCGGTATAGGAATGTTTTGCGTAAATTTAAATTGATTCATGGCATATACTCCTTTTTTATATCGTATAGGATATACATCGGAAAGTCAAGAGACAAAACTTTACAAAATGATATACATGCATTACGTTTTTGTATTGTTTCCGACAGGAAATTTGGATTATCATAAAAATAGAAATTTGTAAGTGTTAATGAATGCGGATATGGGAGATACAGAGGAGATACGGTATGCATACAAAGCCCCGGCATTTAAAAGCGATCAGTCAAAAGCAGAAGAATAAGATAAAACGGTTTCTTTTTGTCAGCAGTATATTGGTCATTCCGATAGCGGTTTTTCTGGTGTTTTGGCTGTATGTCAATTTTGATTCTGTTTTATTGTCATTTCAGAAAGAGGTTTATACGGATGGCAATATGCAGCTTGTATTTACGCTTGACAATTTTAAAAGGGTTTTTGATTCGTTTTTCCTGGAAAAATCCTTGCTTACCGCTTTCCGGAATACCTCGTTATTCTATCTGGTTTCCGTGATCGTGGTTTTCCCGATCTCTTTGCTTATGGCTTACTTTGTTTATAAAAAAATATATTTGCATAAGTTTTTCCGCGTGGTTGCTTATATACCGAACATTATTACCAGTGCGGCGCTGGTTGCGCTGTTTCGATATACGTTTATGATGGGCGGCCCCTACAACGCGATTCTGAATCTTCTGGATAAACCGTACACTGATCCGTTTAACGGAAGGACAGCGCTGCTGATGCTGCTGGTCTATAATGTTATCTTTGGATTTGGCGGAAATATGGTTATTCTGGGCGGAGCCATGAATTCCATCAATGCGGACTGTCTGGAAGCGGGAGAGATCGATGGCTGTAATTGGTTTCAGGAACTGATATATTTGATCCTGCCCATGATCTGGCCGACAATTTCGACCATGCTCATTTTGGGATTTGCCGGATTTATGAGTGCTACGGGACCGATTCTTGCAATGACGCCGAATAATACGGAGACATTCTCACTCTCCTATGTTTTATACAGTTATGCCACGGGAGTAGGATTCTATGGTCAGGATATTTATTATGCGTCGGCAGTCGGCCTTGTCATGACCCTGATCACGTTCCCGCTTGTGATATTGATGAGAAAGCTTCTAAATAAGATTCAGGAGGCCTGACAATATGAGAAGGATGAAAAAGAGAGATTCTATATCGCGTAAGGTTGCTTTTTCCATTGCGTTTGGTTTATTTATGCTGTATTCTCTGCTGGTTTTATTTTTCTTTGTTTATGGGATTTTGCTTTCCGTTAAGGAGAGTCAGCTGGATGTTAATTATGATATTGCAAATGCAACCTTATTCAGCCTTCCGCGGAATTTTTCGCTTATCAATTATGCGAAATGCTTTACGGAATGGGGAAGATATACGGGATTTTCTTATTGGACGATGGTCTGGAATTCCATTTGGAGAACGGTTCTTTCCGCATTTTTGAGCTGGTTTTCAACAGCACTTGTATGTTATGTGTTGGTACATTACAAATCGAAATTCTCAGAGCTTTTATATTTTGTCGGCCTGCTGATCTCCATGCTTCCGCTGTATGGCGGGCAGGGAGCTGCCTACAAGCTGTATTCGAATCTGGGACTGATCAATAATCCATTGATCAATATCACGAGTATTACTTTGTACGGAGCATATTTCTTTTATATGTATGCGTTCTGGAAAAGCATCTCACACAGCTATATCGAGGCGGCCTCCATTGATGGGGCAAATCATTATCAGATATTGTTTAAAGTTATGCTCCCGCAGGTGTTGCCAAGTATTACAGCTTTATTCATTATGCAGTTCATCACAGCGTGGAATGATTATGAAAGTACCGCGGTATATATGAATGAATATCCGAATCTTTCTTATGGTATCTACGTGTTAAGTGAACAGTCGAATTACATGGGTATTGTACCAATGTATTTTGCGGGGGTTATCCTTGCACTGGTACCTGTTTTAACCTTGTTTATCATCTTTCAGAATACCATTATGGAAAAGGTGTATCTGGGCGGTCTGAAAGGATAATGAATCATAAAAAGCAAAAGTATAAAGGAGGTTTCTAGTATGAACAAATGTAAAAGGACAATTTCTCTGATCATGGCGGTTATAATGCTTGTTGCCGTTCTGGCGGTGACAGGGTGTTCAGGGAAAGAAAACGACACCACCGGCGGAAAAAAGGGAGAGGGAACCCTTAAGATATCTGCGGTTGAACTGGGCTATGGTGTCGACTGGCTGAAGGCATTGATCGAGGAGTTTGAAAAGGAGACAGGCTATTCTGTTACTTTTGTGAGCAAGGCAGGTACATTAGGTACCAGCGCTTTGACTACCGAGCTTGAATCCATGGCTTCGGACAGTGATCTGATCTTTAACAAATTCGGTTTTTTTGCAAAATATGTTCATCAGGGGAAGATCGTTGGTAAGGATGGTGAAAACTACGACTGTCTTCTGGCGGATGTTTCAGATGTCTGGACGGCGGCTTTCGATGCGGGATCCGAGACTACTATCGCAGACAAGATGGATGCGGACTACGAAGAATATTTTAATATGAATGGCAAGTATTACGGACTTCCCTGGGCGGGAGGGGTGCTTGGAATTGTCCGCAATGTTGATGTCTGGAACAGCCTTGGATTAAGCGATGAGGATGTTCCCTTGACTACGGATTCCATGTTTGCGTTATGCGATAAGGTGAAGAGTAAGGTGTCACCGTTCATTTTCTCAAGAAATCAGAATTATTACGAAGGCTTTGCACCGATATTTATGGCTCAGTATGAAGGTGTTCAGAACTATAAGCAGTTTCTGAATGGCGTTGATCCGGATGGCGGAGTGACGGAATATGTCTATACCTATGACGGTGCGTTAAAGGCAATGGAAGTTATGGAGAAGCTTCTGGATCAGGGCAACGAGTATCAGTCAACCATGTCCAACCTTGACTTCAACCTTATGCAGGGGCAGTTCTTAAGCGGTGCTGCATTATTCTGTGTGAACGGAAGCTGGCTGGAGCGGGAGATGCAGCAGAATTATGCGGAAGCCAATATTGACTACATCCGAACACCCGTGATCTCATCTATCATTGATAAGCTGGATACGGTCAAGGATGACGCAGGTTTGATCGAAGTAATTAAATATATTGATGCACTGGATGCAGGAGAGAACCCGGAGAAACCGCAGGGTGTCAGTGAGGAGGATATCATGGTGGTTACTGAGGCAAGACATTATTCCTATGTGGCAGGAGGAATCGATCATCAGGTGGTGATCCCGGCATATAGCAAGCATGTGGATATGGCCAAGGAGTTCCTGAAATTCATGTATTCGGATAAAGGCCTGAATATTTATTATAAAGCGATGAACGGCAGCATGCTTCCGGCAACTCCGGTAAATGGTTTTGAGACAGAAGGCGTTGTTGTTTCATCCTTTATTGAGAGCTCCAATCAGGCAACCGCGATGGGCTACGCTGTAAACAGAGAATCAACGGCAAAATATTTTGTTTTGCCCAGTGTGTCCACAACCTTTACCAATGGAGGCAGTGCGGTGGAACAATTGTATAGCGGCAAGATGAATGCAAGTCAGGTGATCGATATGAATACGGAAGCGATCAGCAAAAAATGGAATGTTATTAAGCAATACCTTGGAATGTAGTTTTTTGGGGGAAGGAGAGCGATTTGATGAAGAGAGTACGCATAACGTACAGGACATTTATTGCGGTATTCGCAATCAGTCTGCTGCTTGGAGGATGTAAGAAGGAAGAAGAACCGGAACAGGCTGAAACAAAGGTTTGGAGCACCTATTCCTTCACGAAGGTGATGCAGAACCAAAAAACGGATATATCCTATGATGTGCAAGAGCCAAAGTGTGATATACAGATGATGAGGAATGAGACGGAGGGTGCACAGCTTATTATTACTGCTGCTGCGGATATTTCTGCATATGACCTTGCTGTTTCAGACTTGACAGATGACAATGGTAATGTGATAGAGAAAGACAATATTGCCGTTTATCATCAAAAATATCTGGTAGTCAATTCGAAAACAGATATTTTAAATGAAGATATTGTTGTCGGGGATCACGTTCCCGATATGCTGCTTCCGCTGGATGTGGCGAAAGAATATGGGGAAAACAAGATCTCTGCGGGAAATAATCAGGGAATTACGGTTGAGGTTCAGACATCCGAAGCAACGGTTCCAGGGATATATACAGGTACATTTACACTTAGCATGGATGATGAAAGCGTTGATGTTCCGGTTCGTGTTGAGGTCTGGGATATCGTGCAGGAGGGAAAGAGAGCGTTTCAGTCCAGCTTTTTGATTTACTCGAATGAGCTTCTTGCAGGAGAGTATGAGGTGAGCGATGAGCTGATTCAGAGATACCAGGAGTTTTTCCTTGATTACAAAGTCGATACGTATGTGATCAGGAATGACAATTCGACAGAAAACCTGGCAAAGGAAGCGGTAACATTCTTCGAAGAAAATAATTACAACTCTATCTGTATCCCGAATACGATGGCGCCAAATTACACGTACAACGGTACGGATGCAGATCAGATCGTGGATTATATAAAAGAGATTGTAAAGATATCATCGGACGAGAAGCCTTATTTTGAATATCTCTATATCTATCCTGCTTATTTTGATGAGGTTGACATGTATCCGGATAAGCAGGAAGAGTTTGTGAATGTATTCAAAAAGGATGGGGAATGGCTAAAAACGCTGCAAAGAGCGCAGAGTGAAGTAAAGACATTGCCGGAATACCAGTCATTCAGCGCTGATTTAAAGAAGCGGGTTGACGAGAGTATCGCGGAGATCCCGGCGGTTGTACCGTGTACTACCACTAACGAGGAGTGGGTGGATGAACTTTATGTAACCTTCTGTCCGTATTTTTCGTTGTTTGACGAGGGTGGCATTGCGCAGAGATATCAGAGACAGGCAGAGGAGAAGAATAACGGAAATTTATGGGCATATACCTGTGTCGGCCCGGAGAATCCGTATCAGACCTTTCACATCGACGACTATAACCTTGGAACAAGGGTTGCCGGGTGGATGCTGAAAAAGCATAACATAAACGGTTATCTCTACTGGGCAGTCAATCTGTATGAACCCATCAATGCGGATACCTGGAGAGATGTTAATCCATATGAAACGGCAGAGCGGGCATCTGACTGTGCCGGCGATGGTTTCCTGTGCTATCCGGGTGCGTATTATGGAAGTGAATATCCGTTTGCGAGTATCCGGTTGACGGCTTTCAGGGACACTATGGATGATTATGATATGCTTTCTATATACGAAGAACTGTTGGAGAAGCAGGCATCTGTCTATGGAATCGAGATAGATTTTGGATCCTGCGTGGAAGATCTGTACAATTCTCTGTTCCATGGAGCGCAGTATTACAATGATGAAGCATTGGTGATCGCTGTCCGTGAAAAGCTTGCGCAGAGAATTCTGGTTTTGCAGAGTGAACTTGGACTTGCAGCGATATCAGATCGGAATGCTATCAAGCTGTATTCTGTCGCCGATATGCTTACAATTGACGGTTCCGATGTTCACGGAACGGCTTGTGCCGGCGGATATGAATATATCATTGAGAATCAGGAAGAGGCTGGCCGGGAGATCACTGTTTCTAATGGAGATATCTCTGCCACATACCGGGTGAACGCTTCAAAGGATCTTTCAATAGCAGCAGCTTCTGCGAATTCGGCAGGCAAGGCCTTCTTGAAAGACGGCAGGATTGAGGCTGTAATCTCCAGTGAAGAGAAAAGCAATGAAGGTGCTATGGCACGTTTCAGGCCTTATGTGCAGTTCGAGGTGGGAGAGCTTACCGGAACGGAAGGAATCCATTTCACATTCCATTCAGAGACCTCTGGGGATATGGAAGGATATGTATATCTGGTAATGAGTGATATGACCACGAAGCAGATCGGTTCTTTCCTTGCGGATGAATCTGAGCAGGAAGTAGAAATCCTGTATCATGCTGAGAAGATCACGGATGAGACATTAAAAGATGTCGTTGCGCTACGGATTTCGTTTGCCAATGTTGACAGGGATGGGGAACTTCTACCGGATAGAACCATTTCTTTGGACAATATTTACGTCGAAATGAGGTGATGGAATGAAGAAGAAGGCTATTTCTTTTATTTCCTTAATATTGGTGCTTTGTCTTGTGCTTGGCGCTGTGTCCTGTAATAAAAAAGTCGAGCAGGAAGAACCAAAGGAGGATACTTACAGCGGAACTGTGCTGATGAATGGTTTTGAAACAACTGCCGATATGTATAAAGTGCGGCAGCATACCTATGTGAAAAACGATAAGTGGACGGGATACTCTGCAAAGGGAAAGCTCCAGATCGTGGACAAGGATGATTTTATTCCCGTGGAAAGGGAGTACAAGGGCGAAGATGTTCATAAGGCAGAGGATATGTCGCCACGACAGGGACAGGGAGCATTGTATATTAATTATACTTCTGAAATTGCAGAATCAGGCGGGTTCACGCAGTTGATCGCGCGTTTTGCAAATTCTGATCTGAAGGATATTCCGGTTGAAAAGCTGGGCGGAATTAGTGTTGATATCTATAATGATAACGACAGTGAGAGAAAGGTCACCTTGTCTCTTGTAAAAACGGATCTGGGTATCGTGTCTTTCAATGAAAACGCAGTGACACTTGCTCCATATTCCTGGACAAAATGCGAGGTTGACTTAAACCCGGCAATTGTGGAATATTTTCAGGATGATGTTGTGGGTCTGAGCATTGAATTTGATAAAAAGAGTGACTGCGTTTATTACCTGGATAATCTTTGCCTGTCCTTTAGTCAGAACTATACAGACGAAATACGTGAATTCGTCAAGCTCGTGAAGGCATTGGAGGAGGACATTGATGCAAAGGTCGCGAACAGCACGGTAACACTTGAATCCAAGGAAGATCTGGGAAGCTTATTTGAGAGATATCTTGCGCTTCCGAAGGAATATCAGGCAATTGTCGGTAATTATACGAAGCTGGATGATGCGATCCATAAATACCTGTCTCTCGTATATAACGAGGAGCTTACTACAACAGGTGAAGTATCCCTGCTTCGGTTTGATGAGATATTCGGTCTCGCCCAGATCGAGGATGGTGTGGGTTGTGGTGCCAGCTATACAACAGAGGTACATGCTCCGTCAGAGGAAGGTTCGACTTGCATTGAATTTGACGGAACCATGGATTGGGCAGAGCTTTTTGTAAATCCGAATGTAGCAGCCTATGATGAAGTGCGGATATGGGTAAAGAATGATTCTGAATTTGCACGCGTTCTTCAACTGAATTGGAAGACGCTTGCGGCTACCGGAGGTACTGCCTATGATGAGAACGGCGAGGAAATCAAGAATGCACTGACAAATGTAGATTACAATAATAATATTGTGACGCAAGGCGGCTGGGTGCAGCTTGTATGGCGCAGTCAGATCGACCTTACGAGCTTTAATTTCAGTTCTTACGATACCAAGATGCGCCAGACAGTGAAGTGTGAAGGAAAGCTGTATATCGGAAAAGTTCTGGCGAGCTCTACAGCTGCGGGATTGATAAAACGGATTGATGCAATCGAAGAGAAAGAAGACTATACGGAGAAAGAATTGTTGGAAATCTTCGATCTGTATTATCAGACAATGAATCTTTCTAAGGAACAGAAAACGGTGCTTGGTCTGGAACGGGCAGAAAAGATAGAAAGATTATATAAGAAAAATGCAGCAAAGATTATCAGTGTCAAGATAAAAGGACTGAAGGTAAAGGACGAGTATACAGCTGCGGAAATAAGCGAAATAAACGGGATCAAGGCATTGTATGATGAACTCTCGGAAGCGGAAAGAAAGAGTATTTCGGGATCTGCGCTGAGCAGTGTCTTAAATAAGATTGCGGATTATAACAAAAACGGAACGTATATGGATGTCACTGCCTATGATTCGACGTATGAAGAAAAGCTTTCCTACTCTGTCAAGGAAGCTTATGAGGGAGCAGGGTCCTCCGTTAAGTATGCGTCGCAGATAAAGGATGGCAATCATATATCCGTTCGTTTGCCAAAGCCGATAGAAAATGCAAAGAGATTGAAGATTGCAGTGAAGAACATTTCGAATAAAAACATTGCATTTTGGCCGAAGGTATCAGATCTGCAGGGCGGAAAATGGCTTGAACCTATAAACCATGGAGTGATCATCACCAACGAAGAAGGTTGGACAGAGCTCGTGTATGAGATTGATGGTCTGACCATAGATTCGCTGCTCGCAACATACGGACCATGGGAGAACGGTAATCTGTCATTCTATATCGGGAAGATAGAAATTGTGGATGATCTGAGCATAGAAGTAAAGTCGGAGATTTCGAAACTATCCTCTCTTTTTGAACAGGATGAATTTACTGCGTCTGAGATCCGCAAGATCCAGGATGTTAAGAACATGTATGACGGATTGTCCGCTGCGGATAAAAAGAAGATCAACGCAGAGAAATTAGAGGAGGCTTTGCGTAAACTGTCGTATTATGATAAGTCGGGAGCGAATCGAAATGTTCTCGCGTACGATACCAGATACGAGGATATTCTCTCTTATTCGGTGAAGGAAATATACAGCGGTGAGAATTTCTCTACGAAGATATCAACGAATATAACAGACAAGGATGCGATCACCGTTTCTCTGCCGGAGAATATCACCGGAAAGAAGCTGACAATCACCTTGAAGAATACTTCAGGCAATGATATTGCATTCTGGCCCAAGCTGACAGATCAGCAGGGTGGAACATGGCTTGTGCCGACAAATCGCAGCAGTCAGCCGATCATCAAAGCGGATGAAGGATGGGTGGAGCTTACCTATGATATTGCCGGTAAAACGATTGACGGCTGGGTTGCCACTTACGGCCCGTGGGAGAATGGAACACTCGGAATCTATATTGGAAAGATTGAAGTTACAGACAGCTATCTGTCGGATGTGAAGAAGGCGCTTGACGGCATTTCTGGTCTTTTGGATAAGGATGAATTTACGATATCAGAGATAGAACAGATCCGGAATGTCAAGAGTATGTATGAGAACAGCCTGTCTGCCGCAGAGAAGAAAAAGCTGGATGTTACAAAGCTTGATGCAGCTATTAAGAAAATTGAAAAGTCTGACACAGACGATGCCAATATGAATATTGCCAGGTACGATGACAGCTATAAGGATATGCTGTTCTATTCCGTGAAGGAAAAGGTGGCCGGAGCTGACTTCTCACTCAAGCTGGACAGAGAAGTGGGAGCCGGGGAGACATATCTGTCGCTGCCGGAGCCAATATTTGGCGCTAAGACATTGACCATTACCGTGAAGAATGGATCCGATGCGGATATTGCATTTTGGCCGAAGCTTACAGAAGCGCAGGGAAGCACCTGGCTGAATCCGACAAACCATGGCGGTCAGCCAATTATCAAAGCAGAAGAAGGCTGGGTAGAGCTTACCTATGATATTGGTAAAATGACGATAGATGCTTTGGTGGCAACGCTTGGCCCATGGCAGAGCGGAGATCTTAAACTCTATATCGGAAAGATGGAGATTGTAACTACCTATCTTCCGGTCGTGAAGGAAGCGATTGACAGCATCTCCGACATTTTGAATAAAGATGAGTTTACAGCAGATGATATAGGCCAGATTCGAAGTGTTAAGGAAATGTATGACAGTAAGCTGACGGATGATGAGAAGCGGACATTGAATGCGACAAATCTCCTAACGGCGGTGGATAAGATACAATATTGTGCCGTAGGCGGAATGAATATGGATGTGACAAAATACGACAGCTCCTATGCCAATATGCTTTATTATTCTGTGAAAGAGAAAGCAGAGGGAGGCAATTTCTCGCTCAAACTGGACAAGGAGATGGGAGCCGGGGAATCCTACTTCCAGTTGCCTGAGGTGATAAGCGGAAGCAAAAAGCTGACGATTACTGTAAAGAACACATCAGATAAAGCGGTTGCGTTCTGGCCATATGCAAAGGAACAGGGCGGAGCCTGGCTGAATCCCACAAATCATAGCGGTCAGCCGGTTATCAATGCAGAGGAAGGCTGGGTAGAGCTTACCTACGATGTTGCCGGAAAGAACATTGATACATTGGTTCTGACTTATGGACCATGGGAAAGCGGACAGTTAGAATTCTATATTGGAGGCATAGAGACTTCGGACGATGTCGGACCGGCACTTAAACAGCTTAAGCTTACCGGTGTGACCGGAAGTACTTATTCTGAGACGGCGGATGGAATAAAGGTGGACTTTAATGCAAGCGCACCATGGTGTGATATTGACTTTACCGCTGTGGAAGCCAACAAGGAGATCCATATTTTCCTGAAGAATGACTCGGACTGCAGACGCATCGTTCAGCTTAACTGGGTGGGGGCAAGCAAGGTGCTGGATGCGAATGGTGTCGATATTACCGCTTCGGTTGTCAGTGGCGGAAACACCATACTTCCGGCTAACAGCGGATGGCTGGAGGTTGTCTATCCGGCTACATCAGCGAGCCAGTTAAATTGTTGTTCGCTGCAGGGTGAAACCGGAGGAGTTGCCATCAATTCGGTCGGTACCGTTTACATTAAGGGCTATTACACGGAATAACAAACTAGAAGAGGATACTCGTAAATGAAGAAATTCAAACATTTATCCGCATTTATCGAATGTGCACAGGGGGTGGTTCCCAAAGTAACCACCCTCAAAAGGTATATCTATATGATATCGCAGATGGGATATACGGAGTTATATTTAGGCATGGCGGATGCTTATAAGATAAAGGAGGAACCATATTTTAATTATAAAAGAGGCGGCTACACCACAGAGGATTTAAAAGAAATTGATACATATGCAAAACAGCAGAACGTAGAGGTGATTGCTCAGATACACACACTCTCGCATCTGCATTTTCTGAAGAAATATCCGGAATACACTGATATTTTTGATACAGACAGTATTCTGATGGTTGGTGAGGAACGGGTATATGAGCTTATTGAGCATATGATAAAGGCAATTTCCGATGGTCTTTCGACACGAAGGCTCCACATAGGCATGGATGAGGCGTTCGGAATCGGAACCGGCAGATATCTTGAGAAGCATGGCCCTGCTGATAAAAAGGAACTAATCCTCAAGCATCTCTGCAGAGTGGTGGAGATTGCCCGAAAATACGGTTTCTCCTGTGAGATCTGGGGAGATATGCTTGTTGAAACTGACAATACAAGAGTGACAGCGGAAGAGGTCAAGGCCGTATTGCCGGAGGATGTTCTGGTTCACTTCTGGGATTATACCACCAGTGAAGACAGTAAGCTGAATGAGCTTATTCAGAATTTCAAGAAGCATGTCGGGCGTATGGCATTTGCCGGGTGTGCGTGGAAGCATATAGGCTTTGGCCCCAACTTAAATTTCTCCTTGAAGACAATTATTCCGCAGATGCAAGCTTGTTATAAAAACGGTGTTGAGCATTATATGATCACCATGTGGGCGGATAAGGCTGCACCTACAAGCATATATTCCTGTCTTCCGGTTTTGTATGCGGCAGCTGAATATGCAAACGGGAATTACGATGGAAAGGATAATCTTGACAAGGAAAAATTCTATCGTATTGTGGGCGTGGAGTATGATGCCATGTATTCACTGGAATACATCAATTATCCGTATAAAACAAAATGTGATACGATAAGTACAAGTGCTTTCTGGGTATTCTTCAATGACATACTTTTAGGAAATTTTGATCTGTTCATACAAGGTGAGGACGTATCCAGGGCATATGGAATATTGGAAAAAGAGTACGCTGCACGCGCGAAGGGTGAGTTTGGGCATATCTTCCGGAAAAGCGCCAGCCTTATGAAAGTGCTGAAGATAAAAGTGCCGCTGAACCAGAGACTCCGCGATGCATATGAACGAAAAGATAAAAGAGAACTCAGAAAAATCATAAGGGAAATGAAAAGGCTTATCAAAGCGACCGAGGACTTTATCGAGGCATTCGAGACTTATTATCTTCATGATAACCGTGGCTTTGGCATCGAAATCCATCATATTGATTTCGGCTCAACTGTTTATCGCGCGGAGTATGCGATTAAGCGCATAAAGGCTTTTATCAGAAACGGAGAAGCGATAGATGAACTGGAGGGGGGTGTTCTTCCCATCAATTACCGTCCGGCTGTTACCATCGACAACAGCTGTATGGTTGACTATCGCATGCTTATTTCTTACTGCATTGAGTAAGACGGAAGGAATGGTGACAACGATGATATTTGACAGCATAATTCACGGAACGCAGTATTATCGCTCTCCCACCCCTTTGCCGGAAGAATGGGAGGGGGATATTGCCAATATGGCGGATCTTCACCTTGATGTTATGCAGATACGCATAAACTGGAGGTGGAATGAACGCAGAGAAAACGAATATGATTTTTCGGATGTAGACCGTCTTATGGAACTGGCTGAGAAGTATGACCGGAAGGTGATCATTAAATTTCTGCTGGAGTGTGCACCGCAATATATTTTTGACAAGTATGAGGGAACGCGGATCGGTCCGAGAGGCGAGAAACTGCACGGTGGTGCGCACGGCGCTTTTTACGGTGGCTGGAGACCCTGCTTTACGAATCCTATGGTGCAGCGGCGAGCGGTACTGTTTGTAGAGGAGGTTGCAAAGCGGTATGCCGGGCATAAGAATCTCATCTTATGGAATGCATGGAATGAGATCCGGAATAAGCCCATCGAGGACTGTTACTGTCCGTATTGCAGAAAAGCCTTCGGAGATTATCTGGAGGGTAAGTTTGGCACGGTGGAACGGATGAACTCTTTTTACGGGACGGCGGAGGAAAGCTTTGAGAATATAGCGCTTCCGGCTATGCCGCACGGATATTGGGATATCTATGAGTACAAGAAGTTCAAGGGCAGTTATGAGCTCTGTCAGTGGCTTAAATTTGTAAAGGATGCCGTTCGAAAATATGATAAGGTTCATCCGGTCATGTCTCACGTGGGATTTTCCGCTGCCTTCCAGACGCATCTGGGGGATGTATGCGACGATTATTCCGCAGCGAAAGCAGTGGATTTCTTCGGTACCAGTATTCCGTGTGACTGCGCCATGGACACGCCTGAAAAACGACTTGATTATCTGATGCTGAATTCCTATGTGCGTTCCATCGATGAAAATTATTTTGTGCATGAAATATACCCGGGGCTTGGGATGTTCAGAAGCGAGTGGTATGATACGCCATTTGATATGCGTTTCAAATTATACAGTGCTCTTGCCGGTGGGGCAAAAGGGCTTGTCTATTGGCAGTATCGTGCGGAACGCGTTGGACACGAAAACGATTGTGCCGGTATTATGCGGATGGACGGAAGCCCCAGGCCGGTGGCGGGCGAGGTCGCCGCATTTGGATCATATCTGCATCGTGATATGAAATATTTCTCTAAGGCCACACCAAAGAAAGCTGAGATTGCCATCGTATTTGATTTCGATTCCATGCTGATGTCTGAAATCGAAGATAGCTGCGGTGAGGATTATAAGTTTGAACTGCATGATCCGAAATTCTACTATCGATACGCGCACGCCGGATTTTATCGATTGGTAAGAAACTTAAATTATTGCGTGGATTATGTGTCGGCGAAGGAGACCGGAAGGTTCGGTGACTATAAGGTTCTGTATGTTCCGTATGGAGTAATGATAGGCGAAAAAACGGTTGCTGCATTAGCTGAATTTGCCGAAGGCGGCGGAACGCTTCTCCTGGACGAAGGCTTTGCCATGAGACAACAGAATACGTGGATCAATCCGTACGAACTGAACTGTAAGCCACTCTTGTCGGTGCGGATGAGGGAGCGACGTCAGACGAATGAATATGCAGCGTATAAGGGAAAAGCGGTTAAGCTTCGCCCTTATAAAACTGAATATGAGGTGGACAAGGCTGAAGGGCGGATGTGGTTTGAAAATGGCACCACTGCACTGCATAGAGTGACTTGCGGCAAGGGAAGAGTCTATCTCTTCGGCTTCTCATTGGGCTATAGTTATTATGAATCAGGAGAAGAGGTATTCGAGGAGCTATTGGAAGATCTGATATGTAATTCAAGTCTTTGCAAACAATCGTATTCAGATTTTAAGAATGGAATCTACGAAGCAATTCTCGAAGTTGGAGAAACAGAAATGATTACATTTTTGTTCAATATGTCCGGTGATGCAAAGGAATTTGATATTGCCGGAACGGTGATTGGTTATGGCGGAGATTTCACTGCTGATGGAAGTACCTATCGTTTAGGTAACGATCAAATGGGATACATTATTAGAAAGGTGGTAAGAGGATGAGAAGGAAAAGTCAAATGAAAAGGAAAAGTCAAATGAAAAGGGTACTGGTAGCGATTCTCTGTGTTGCAGCGATGCTGGTCGAGAGCTTCAGTCCCCTGGCGGGAAGCGTAGGAACGGCACATGCGACAGGAGTCTACACAGAGCTGACATTAAAGAATTTCGGCTTAAATCCGGGGGTCCTGTCAAATGATACGAGGGGCACTGCGGAAGGGCTTGCTTCGCTGGATGGTGTGGCAATCTCCGGGCGGGTAAAGTTCGGGGGCGGATGGCTTTGTGTAGGCAAAGGGGATACAGGGGATTGGAATGGTATTCAGTTGTTTTACCAGAATGGCGGATTGCGTGTAGGTTGTGTACTAAGTGGAGCGGACGGAGGAATGCACAATTTCTATACGTCCGCCGATTCCATCAGCAATGAAGAGGCGAAAGTAGATTTTCAGAAGGATATTGTAACATTGCGCCTTGCCTTTGACTACACGGCTGACGGTGTGGACATGGGTGTATCCGTCAATGGCAATTTCATCAAGACGATCTCTGTTACGGAAGATAGAGACGGCTTAGGCTATAATGCGAAGGATTATTTGGAAACTTATGTGATGGGGACCACCGGCCTGACTTATATGGAAGATTATACTGAGCTGACATTGAAGGATTTCGGCATTTATCCGGGTGCGGTGACGAGTGATACGATTGGTACGAGTGCGGACATTTCTTCGCTGGATGGTGTGGCGGTTTCCGGTCGGGTGAAGTTTGAAACAGGCTGGCTTATGATAGGACATGAAGATACAGAGAATAAGCAATGGTCCGGTATCCAGATGTATCCGGATGCGGAGGAGGGCTGCCTGAAGGTGTCAAGCCATTTGTTTTCAAAGGAAGTGCAGCAGGTAACTATTACAGGTGTTAGCGGAAGTGATAGTAGCGCCTATACTTCAACTGTGGATGGAATGAAGGTAACCTTTGAAAAGAGCGCCAATTGGTATGACGTCAATATTGACCCGATTACATATAAAAAAGAAATCCATTTCTTTATAAAAAATGATTCAGAAAGTATACGTAAGGTTCAGCTTGACTGGACAGCGGCGAGTAAGGTGCTGGATGGGGGCGGAAATGATATCACTGCTTCTGTTGTGAGTGGCGGAGCAACGAATATTCCTGCGAACAGTGGCTGGCTGGAAGTCATTTATCCGGTTTCAAGCAGCACTGGTGTGGCCACGCAGCTTAACTGTCATGCAGACAACGCAGGCGTTGCGGCCGGTTCGCTTTATATCAAGGGGTATTATGCAGATGACGGAGTACAGTATGGTTTCAACCAGAGCGAGAGCCAGATCAGTAACGAGGAAGCAGGCGTTGATTTCGCAAGCGATATAGTAGACCTGCGTTGTACCTTTGATTGCACGGATACCGGGGTAGATATGGGTGTGTATGTCAATGGCGGGTTCGTGAAGACCATTCGTTTTGACGAGTCTACAGACGGCACGAAGAATATAAAGGATCTTCTCGGAAAGTGTGTGATGGCAACCGGAGGGCTTAACTATATTGGAAGCTATCGGGAGTTGACGTTGGCGGATTTCGGCATTGGTACAGGAACGTTGACAAGTGATGTGATCGGCACAAATGATAATATCACATCTTTGGACGGTGTGGCAGTCTCCGGTCAGGTGAAGTTTGGTAACGGCTGGATTATGATGGGACACGAAAGCACCGAGAGCAACAAATGGACTGGTATTCAGATGTTTGTAAACGACACCGGACTTAGTGTGGCGGCTAATCTGGCCGGAGAGGAACCGTTGAAGCAGATAGCAGTCACATCGACGACGGGTAGCACATCTTCTGTGACGGACGAAGGTTATGTCAGGGCGGATTTTAGCGGAACAGAAGTGTGGTGTGATGTTAATTTCAGTGACGTTACAGCGACAAACGAGATTCATATCTTTATGAAGAATGATTCAGACTACAGGCGCATCGTTCAGCGTAACTGGACAGCAGCCAGTAAGGTGCTGGATGAGAACGGTGTTGATATTACCGATTCAGTTGTCAGTGGTGGAAATACAATACTTCCGGCTAACAGCGGATGGCTGGAGGTTGTCTATCCGGTCGCATCAGCGAGCGCGAGCCAGTTGAATTGCGTTTCCCTTAAGGGCGAAACCGGTGGAGTAGCCATGAATTCCGTTGGCTCTCTCTACGTCAAGGGTTATTATGTGGATACACGTGGAGAGAAGCAGTATGTCTTCACACCGAGTGATGCATTGATCAGCAACGAGGAGGCAGGCGTTGATTTTGTCAATGATATTGTAGACCTGCGATATACATTTGACTATACCGCTACGGGTATGAATATGGGCATCTATGTAAATGACACCTATATCAAGACCATCAGCTTTGGTGATGATACAACCGGTGAGAACAATATCAAGAATTGTCTTGGCAAGTATATCATGGCAACCAGCGGGCTCACCTATATAGAAGAACTTCCGAAGGAAGATGCCAAGACTATCCTGGAAGAAGCAGGATATACCAGAGTGACTGCCCCTGATTTCGGTGCCATGGGATACAAGACCTACACATCGGGGAGCGGACATCAGAAGTGGGATTATAACTGGGCGGATACATTGGATAAGACCTATCTGGATGTAAATGTTACGCTGAATGTTTCAAGTACAAATGATGGTTATGTTCGCTATGGGAGCAGCGATGGATGGAATGGTATTAATATTTCCGGCGACGGAACCAGCCTGGTGGTTGGCTTCGCATCCTTGCCAATGACGACGGTATCACCGTAAAATGTAGGCTTAAAGAGCTTTGAAAATGTCAATGTGAAGATCGCGCTGGATTGCGGAGCATATACCGAGACAACCGATACCAATGGAAATACCTATCATATTGCTGACTATACGTTATCCATGTGGGTGAACAACCGGAGAGTTATCGATGGTGCGACCATGAAGAACCAGCCCTACGCAGGAACATCACTTGCCGTCTATGTGGGAGGTGCAGATGCAAGTATCACCTTCGACATGGAGTATACAGATGAGGATCGTGCAGCGGCATCCTACAATCTTGCCGATGGTGTTTATCTGGTAACCGGAAATGCGAAGGTCGTAAAGGATGGAGCAGAGATCTCGTTGACCGACCATGCGATCACGACACCGGGCGATTACGAAGTGATTACTGATGTGGCAGAAAAGCGTATCAGATATCATAAGAAAGTTGCACTCTATCGGCTGGGAGATGTAGATCTGAACGGTACCGCGGCAGAGCAGAGTGATCTGGCGGCGCTGGAGGAACTTTGTGCAAATGCAGATGGTAAGGCAGACAGTGCAGCAGAAAAAGCAGCGGATCTGGATAATGACGGAATTGTAGATCTGGATGACAAGCAGTTGATGGAACGGATTCTGGCGGCAGATGATACTGCGGCTGAATTGAAAAAAGTGCTGGACAAGTATCATGTAGCAGCGAAAACATATGATTTTCTTGGCGGTAATGATGTTATGCCGATTGCTGGATACTTTGGCCCATATAACAATTCCGGCTATGATTTCCTCGCGGATAAATATTTCCAGGCAGTGAAGGATGCAGGCATCAATCTGGTGAATTTCAGTCAGAACAGTGCGGTAGGTGAGTCTGAACTTGGATATGTCATGAAGGCATTGAAAATGGCAGAAAAGTATGGGCTGGGCTACTTCCTGAATGATCATGCCCTGAATAACGGAGTGAAAGTGCAAGATGGACAAATGGTAGATGCCGGTGATTACGAGGCGCTTAGTACGGCGGAGCTGGCGGCGGAGTTGGCGCGATATGATTATTATGACTCCTTCCTGGGAATCCACATCACAGATGAGCCGGCATATAAGGGGTCGGAGTTATACGAGCAGGGCGGCGATTACCTGGCGAAGGAACTTTCGAATTATACGAAAGTGTCAGAGCAGTTAAACAGATACAGCAATCTGACCGGATTTATCAATCTGGCACCGGAGAGCTCTGCATATGTTGTTGGGCCGAGAAGATGGGCTGGTCTGATCTCCGGCGAAGATTATTTTAATGCATACCTTGACCAGTATGTGAATGACGGAAAGCCGCAGGTGCTCTCAATGGACGATTATCCGTTTAATGACAAGGAAGATGAGGGCGTGACCAATGCAGGCGGATATTTCCGCTCTCTCTCCAAGCTCCGCGCAGAATCTGTTGAGAACAATATTCCGTTCTGGTGGTATGTTCAGGCGGGCGGTGATTTCAAAGATGTAAGCGTATCCGGTTATGAGTATAAAGCAGGTTGTGTTGCCACAGAAGAAGAGACCTACTGGAATGTAAATACTGCATTGGCATTTGGCGCGAAAGGAATCGAATGGTTTACCCTGATTCAACCATGGTATTTCCATAATGATACCCTTGACAGTGCGGGAACCGACGTGAATGGTCTTATTGATGCGGATGGAGACAAGACAAAGTTCTATACCTATGCAGCGGCGATCAATGACCACATCAAGAATGTGGATGAGGTATTGATGAAGACGGAGAGCATCGGCGTAATCACCACCGGAGGATACGCCGCATCGCAGATAAAAAAAGGAGCTGAAGCAAACACGGCAACAGATTCCGCTTTTGTCAGCCCAATCATATCCGCTTCCGATACGTCCAGACTGGAAAGCGTCAGTGCAAGTGACACTACCTATGGTGCGATTGTCGGATGCTTTAACTACCGCGACACAGAGGCTTATTATGTAATGAACTATAATGTGGCGGCAGGGACAAGCCAGACGGTTACCTTGCGGTTTGATGGAGATTATAATTATCGCCTCATGCAGCAAGGCAAGGATGTTGTAAGTAAATTAGGAAATCTTTGCGAATTAACCATTCCGGCAGGAGAGGCAGTTCTGGTGGTTCTGGATTCACTGGATGAGAGCGAGCTTATCTGCAGCACCGCAAAAGGTTTTTCCTTGACAGGATTGGATGCGCCTGCAGTTATTACAGGAACAACTGTAAATAACGAAAAAGTGGAAACAACACTTTCCAATGCGGCAATTTTTAAAACCTGGGGTGAATATACCATCACTTATGTAATCAGTGATAACAAGTATTTCAAAAAGCTGACGATGTATATGCCAGGTGATGTGGATTACAATGGTGTCAATAACGTAAAGGATCTGGTGATCATGAAAAAAGCAGCGCAGGGATTGACTACTTTGGAAGGAATAAAGAAGACAAGCGGAGATATTGACGGCAATGATGCGGTCAATAATGAGGATGCAAAGGCACTTCGGAAGATACTTGTAGGGAAAGAGTAGAGAGTGGAGTTGTCGTTGTCAGGGGTGTATAATTAAAGATAGACTTATTTTGGAATCGTGGTATATACGCAATATATACCACGATTTCTTGTGGTTGTGCCAATTTAGATAGTGCTATTTCCTGAAAAATGTGGTATGCTAAATACATGATGAAGACAAGACCTTACGACATATGCAACAAAATAATCATTGCGGTGAATATCCTGGTATTTTTTGTACTGGAGATCCTGGGGGATACGGAGAGCGGAAGCTTCATGTATGCGCATGGCGCGTTGTATCCGGATGTGGTACTGGTGGATGGGGAATGGTATCGCCTGTTTACCTGTATGTTTATCCATTTTGGGATCCGTCATATCGGGAATAATATGCTGATCCTGTTTTTCCTGGGCGACAACCTGGAGCGTGCTTTGGGGCATGTGAAATATGTGGTGCTCTACCTCCTGTCCGGGCTGTGCGGCAGCGCCATCTCCCTGGCCTATATGGTGAAAAGTGGGGATTATGCAGTGGCAGGTGGTGCATCAGGAGCAATTTTTGGCGTGATCGGTGCTTTGATCTATGTTGTGATACGCAATAAGGGGCGCCTGGAGGATCTGACCGCAGGCCGTCTGATCTTTATGGCCGCCTTGAGCCTGTATTATGGCTTTACGGCGGAAGGTGTGGACAACCTTGCGCACTTGGGAGGCCTTGTGAGCGGGATACTGCTGGCGGTGGTTCTCTACCGGAAGAAATCGTCTCCCAGGAATCGTGCATGGGATGTCTACTGATCCTGCACAGGCGGAGGGACATGCGGTGCATTAAGCCAAGGGCAAAGTAATTGTGAAGGTACAGCCGTCCCCTTCCCTGGAGGAAACTGTGATGGTGCCGTTGTGGGCAACGATCACCTGCCGGGCGATATTTAAGCCCAGGCCGCTGCCATCCTCTTTGGTGGTGGTGAAGGGATCAAAAATGTGGTGGATCATGTCAGCGGGGATTCCGCAGCCGAAGTCCGTGATACGGATAACGGCATACTCGGACTCCTGAAATGCGTCCACCAGAATGCGGCCATGATGTTTCATGGCTTCGCAGGAGTTTTTTAAGAGGTTTACGATGGCATGGCGAAGCTGCCTGGAATCGATGGAGACCAGCAGTGGCTGTGAGGGCATGGAGAGTGTGCAGGAAATCCCATCCTCCCCGGCGGAACACTGGAATCCGCTGCAGCAGCCGGACAGGAATTCACGCAGGTCAATGCGGTCCAGCATGAGCTGACTGCCAAGCTTTACCTGGGAGAGTTCCGTGGTGATGGAGCAGAGCCGAGCAGTTTCCCTTTTGGATGTGCTCCAATAATCAAAAGCGGCAATCTCGGAGTGCTTTTTTTCAATGAGCTGCAGATAACTGTTGATCAGGGTTACGGAATTTTTTATCTCGTGGAACACCTGTGAATAGTACTCGCTGTTTAACATAGAAGCCTCCCCCAATTGTACTTTTCCTGCTAATAATCAGCTTATCATTTTTACATTTAAAATACAATGATAATGGTAGTACAGAAATCGACAAAATTTGCAAGGAGTGTGAAAAGTATGAGTGACAATTGTATTTTCTGTAAGATCATCGGGGGACAGATTCCCTCGGCCACCATCTACGAGGACGATGATTTCAAGGTGATCCTTGATATCAGTCCGGCGGCCAAGGGACATGCACTGATCCTTCCCAAGGAGCATTATGCCAATATCTATGAGTTGCCGGAGGAACTGGCCGGCAAGGCCATGATCCTGGCAAAGAAGCTGGCGACACATATGACAGAGAAGCTTCACTGTGATGGTTTTAATCTGGTGCAGAACAATGGAGAAGTGGCAGGTCAGACTGTATTCCATTTTCATCTCCATCTGATACCCAGATACAAGGACGGCGACAATCAGGATCTTCTGACCTGGCGGCAACTGTCCTACGACGACGGCGAGGTGGCGAAGCTGGCGGAGATGCTGAAAATGTAAAAAATGCTACTATTCACGGCAACAGACAGCTCTGCTGGATGGTTTTGTACATGTAAGTGGAAGGGGCTGTGAATAGTAGCGTTAAAACAGCCGAAATGAATTTTTCAGGATGCAAAACTGCAGAATTAACACTTTCTCGTGGTAAAACATCAAAGAAATGCAGAAATAAAGAAAAAAGGATTGCAAAATCCTTCATTTCATACTAAAATAAGGATGTTGGTGTGTATATTATTTTTTCAAAGGAGATATGAATCATGAGTTATGTTGATGAGGTACTCGAAAGAGTAGTGGCAAAGAACCCGGCAGAGCCGGAATTCCATCAGGCGGTCAAGGAGGTTCTGGAATCCTTAAGGCCGGTGATCGAGGCAAATGAGGAGAAGTATCGTAAAGAAGCTCTGCTGGAGCGGCTGGTAGAACCGGATCGGCAGCTGAAGTTCCGTGTGCCGTGGGTAGATGACAAGGGCCAGGTACAGGTGAATACCGGATACCGTGTACAGTTCAATAACAGCATTGGACCATATAAGGGAGGACTGCGTTTACATCCTTCTGTAAATCTTGGAATTATCAAGTTCCTTGGTTTCGAGCAGATCTTTAAGAACTCTCTGACCGGACTTCCCATCGGCGGCGGCAAGGGCGGTTCCGACTTCGATCCTAAGGGGAAGTCAGACCGTGAAGTAATGGCCTTCTGCCAGAGCTTTATGACGGAGCTTTGCAAATATATCGGCGCGGATACGGATGTTCCTGCCGGTGATATCGGAACCGGTGCAAGAGAGATCGGATATATGTTTGGACAGTACAAGAGGATCAAGGGTCTGTATGAAGGCGTGCTGACAGGAAAGGGCTTAACCTATGGCGGATCCCTGGCGCGTACCGAGGCTACCGGCTATGGCCTTCTGTATCTGACGAAGGAAATGTTAAAATGCAATGGTCATGACATTGCAGGCAAGACCGTAGTTGTCTCCGGTGCAGGAAACGTGGCTATCTACGCGATCCAGAAGGCACAGCAGATGGGTGCCAAGGTAGTGACCTGCTCCGATTCTACCGGATGGGTGTACGATCCGGAAGGCATCGATGTGGCTGCACTGAAGGAGATTAAGGAAGTGAAGCGCGCACGCCTGACTGAGTATAAGAATTATCGTCCGGCTTCCGAGTACCATGAGGGTCGTGGTGTATGGACCGTAAAATGTGATGTGGCTCTTCCCTGCGCAACACAGAATGAACTGCACTTAGACGATGCCAAGGCGCTTGTGGCTAACGGCTGTATCGCGGTGGCCGAGGGTGCTAACATGCCTACTACCATGGAGGCTACTGAGTATCTGCAGAAGAACGGCGTATTGTTTGCACCCGGTAAGGCTGCAAATGCAGGCGGCGTTGCGACCTCCGCGCTGGAGATGTCCCAGAACAGCGAGCGCTTAAGCTGGACCTTCGAGGAAGTAGACAGCAAGCTGCAGAATATCATGGTCAACATCTTCCACAACCTGGATGATGCTGCCAAGCGTTACGGCAAAGAAGGCGACTACGTGGCAGGTGCCAACATCGCCGGCTTTGAGAAGGTTGCGAATGCTATGCTGGCACAGGGCGTGTGCTAATCGCAGAAGTGTCCTTCCTCTCATACGTAAGAAATAATGTAGATAGGATTACGGATATAGCAGGAACCCCTGCAGCCAGGATTGACTGCAGGGGTTCTTGCGTTATGGGGTACCTTTGCGAATGGGCGTGGGCCGAACTGTTACCACCTTTTTAAAAATTTTTAAAAATATCAAGAAAAGAGGTTGATAATTTGGAGAAAGGAGGATATACTAATGGTGTAAGGAAAGTAAGGAATGTCTTACCGTTGAAAGGAGGTTTTCCTGAATCCGTGAAGTTCGCAATTAGCAGCTCCAGATTTCCCTTATAAATGCTGG
>CAVGED010000113.1:0-45413 GCA_963628035.1 Paludibacteraceae bacterium | reverse complement strand
TTTAACTACGAAAGGAAGTATATCATAATACCACGCCGTTCAAGCGGAAAAGCACGCCGAATCCACCGGAATCCATACGCCGCTATTAGCGGATTTGGCGCGCCGTTGAGCCGGAATACGCAGATAATGTAGTAGCATTTTCCTTTGGAAGTCTGGTTATATTTTAATCTCATGTCATTTCACTCCTGTTCATATATATATATCTATTGTACCACAATAGTACGGTAGTACGCAATAGGAAAATATTAATTTGACGCAAAAAAATAAGCCTAACAAGGCTTTCGGGGATTTTGAGTGTCAAAGATCCGAAGACATAAAAAGCCATACCCAAAATACAAAAAGTTGACAAAAAATTTCCGCTAGCCACAAGGGTTTGCGGATGATTTGGCTCATATCAAACTTCGGAACTCAGGAGAGAACGCAGCAGTTCTTGAGCCGCTACGCACAGGGATAAATTTTTTGTAAAATAGTTCTTGACGTGTGCAGAAAAGTATGGTACAGTAAAGAAGCTGTAGAAAACAAAGCAGAGTATCCACTCTCACCTTAGCGCAAATGAGCGACTAACGGTTTATATTCCGGCAACATGCTTCATGTATGTATGAGAATGAATGTGGATAGTCTGACTATCCACTTTTTTATTACCCAACGCAAGGGTTATGATCAATTTTGGAGGTGCAAGACCATTAGCGAATTAATGATTAATGAACAGATCAGGGACAAGGAGGTTCGCGTGATAGGCGCGGACGGTGAACAGCTTGGCATCATGTCTTCCCGGGAAGCGATGAGGCTGGCGCAGGAAGCAGAGCTGGATCTTGTGAAGATTGCTCCCACTGCGAAGCCGCCGGTATGTAAGATTGTCGATTACGGCAAGTTCCGGTACGAGCAGATCCGCAAGGAGAAGGAGGCCAGGAAGAAGCAGCGTATTGTAGAGCTGAAGGAGATCCGGTTGTCTCCCAATATTGACACCAACGATCTGAACACGAAGATAGGTGCAGCCAGAAAATTCATTACCAAGGGTAATAAGGTCAAGGTCACACTGCGTTTCCGGGGACGTGAGATGGCGCATATGCAGAACAGCAAGCACATCTTAGATGATTTCGCCGGAGAGATCAGCGATGTGGCAGTCGTGGAGAAGGCGCCCAAGCTTGAAGGGCGCAGCATCAGCATGGTGCTGACAGAAAAAAAGCAGTAGCAAGCAGCAGGTATCAAGCTTTTTACTGTTAGAATAATTGATTTTAAGGAGGAAATTCAAAATGCCAAAAATGAAAACAAGCAGAGCAGCAGCGAAGCGCTTCAAAGCTACAGGAACCGGTAAATTAAAGAGAAACAAAGCTTACAAGAGCCATATCTTGACGAAGAAGAGCACCAAGAGGAAGAGAAATCTTCGTAAGGCTACGATTACCGACAGCACCAACGTTAAGAATATGAAGAAGATTTTACCGTATTTATAAGAGTGAGTTAAGGAGGAAACAAAGTCATGGCAAGAATCAAAGGCGGATTGAACGCTAAGAAGAGACATAATAGAACATTAAAGCTGGCGAAGGGTTACAGAGGAGCTCGCTCCAAGCAGTACCGCGTTGCCAAGCAGTCAGTCATGAGAGCCTTAACAAGTTCTTATGCAGGAAGAAAAGAGAGAAAGAGACAGTTCCGTCAGCTCTGGATCGCCAGAATCAATGCAGCTGCAAGGATCAACGGAATCTCCTACAGCCAGTTCATGTATGGACTGAAGCTGGCTGGTGTGGAAGTGAACCGCAAGATGCTGGCTGAGCTGGCTGTCAATGATGCTGAGGGCTTCGCTACTCTGGCAGAGCTGGCTAAGAGCAAGCTGGCGTAAGCTTAGGCTAAGAAGGGAAGGGATCTTGCCGCCTGGCGGCACCCTTTTCCCTGAACCGAAAAACTTTTTTGAAAAAAATAAAAAAAGTGCTTGCATTATGAATTAAACTAGTGTATAATATATTTTGTTGAGTTCACAAATGGCTGATTGGTCAAGCGGTCAAGACGCCGCCCTCTCACGGCGGAAACAGGGGTTCGATTCCCCTATCAGCTGCTCTATTCAAATTGAATAGCCCAACCCGAAAGAATGCCGGAAAGCCTTGATAGTAATAGGTTTTCGGGTGTTTTTTTTGGGATAACTATAGCATATAGTTCAATGCATGTGGCCTACCTTGGTTTCCGGCTTTTCCGAAATTGCGATGGTGTCATTCCGGTCTTGGCCAGGAAGACCTTGAAAATATGATTCGGTCGAAAAACGCAACTGAAATACATTTTTTCGGTTGAAAAACGCAAAAATAGTGATAGCTTTTTTTTTACAAATATGCTACACTCTTATCAAAGAAACTGTTATCGAAGGGTGAGTGCGCATATGGAACGTAAAACATTAAATAAGTTGCTTAAATGGAAAGAGAAAAAGAATAGAAAGCCTCTATTGATGACAGGTGTTCGTCAGTGCGGTAAAACATACCTTATACGAGAATTTGGAAAAAACGAATTTGAAGATACCGCATATTTTAATTTTGATGGAAATACCGGGTTGCAATCTGTCTTTGATTTTGACTTTAACGTTGATAGAATTTTGGATGAACTTGGAAGCGTGGCTTATGGGAAGAAAATAGTTCCGGGGAAGACGTTAGTAGTTTTGGATGAGATTCAGGATTGTCCACGTGCAATCCAGTCGCTCAAGTATTTTTGTGAAAATATACCCGAACTTCATGTTATCGCAGCAGGCTCCCTGTTGGGAGTAGCGCTTCGAAAAGAAGGAATCTCTTTCCCGGTAGGTAAGGTGGATCGAATTGAGATGCATCCTATGAGCTTCGAAGAATTTGTCATTGCGGATGGTGGCGAAAAATATATTAACGGAGTAAATAAACTGCAGTTTGAACGAGAAATACCGGAACTTTATACTGTGCCATTGGAAAAATATTTGAAAAATTATTATATCGTTGGAGGAATGCCAGAAGTCGTGCAAACCTGGATAGATACTCATGATTATAGTGAGGTGGAAGAAGTCCAGGATAGAATCTTGAAGGACTACGCCGACGATTTTGGAAAGCATACGACACCGGAAACAGCTACAAAAGTACGACTTATTTGGGATGCCATTCCTTCTCAGATAGCGAAGGATAACAATAAATTTATATTCTCCCACGTAAAGCAGGGAGCTAGAGCAAAGGATTTGGAAGATGCCTTGGAATGGCTTGTAAATGCAGGAATTGCTTATAAGTTGAATATGGTGGCGACACCGGAACTTCCGCTCTCAGGAATGGCAGACAGTATGTATTTTAAGGTATACATGTCTGATGTAGGGCTTCTCAGAAGGAAATCAAATGTAAATTACAGGACTATTTTAGAAGGGGATGCTTCTTATATTCATTTCAAAGGTGCGTTAACAGAAAACTATGTTATGACCCAGTTGAAATGCATGGGAGTTGATACCTATTTTTGGAGAACAAAAGCTGATGCGGAAATAGATTTTATTTCGGACTATGAGGGAATACTTCTCCCTATCGAGGTAAAATCTGCGGATAATACCAAGGCCAAAAGTCTGCATTTGTTTTGCAATAGATATCATCCCAAGATGGGGGTAAAGACTTCATTAAAAAATGTAGGTGATAATATGGATGGTGATACACATATATGGAACATTCCTTTGTATGTAATCTTTAGATTGAAAGAATATGTGACCCATGAAATGGGATGGTAATAACAGGCAGATTATTTTATACCGTATATTTCGCTTGAAAACGAAACACACAAATTTATATGCGAAATGGAAACATAGTGGAGGAAGAAGGCGGGCTAATGTATGTCTGACACATTCCGGGCAGTTTCTGCCACTATGATTCCTACAAAAAATTGACACTATCACCCATAAAAGATTTCCTTGCCACCGCCAGGCAATTGTAGTATAATCTCATTCATGAGCGATCACATATTGTGTAGCCGCGAAGGAGGAAGAGAAAATGAAGCGAATGAAACGAATTGCAGTATTATTGGCGGCAGTGCTGTTTACCGGCCTGTTTGCTGGATGTGGAAGTTCTTTTGACGCCAGCGCATATATCAAGGCGTTGATGGATAATTCTTATAAGAATGATTCCACTGGGATCGTGAAGCAGAAGATTGGAACGAAGGAAGAGGCGGAGGCTCTGTATGAATCCGGGCTGGACGCAGAACTTGCACAGCTGGTGGAAGAGGCTAACATGTCAGAAGAGCTGCAGGCGGAATACCGTGCAGTATTTGCAGATATGTTTAAGAAGGCTGATTATACGGTGGGCGAAGCTGAGAAGCAGGAGGATAATTCCTATGTGGTGACGGTTTCCTATAGGCAGATGAAGATTTTTGAGCCTGCTTTTGCTTCTTATCAGGAGAAGCTGAACACCCTTTCGGAGGAGTGGTTGAATATGGACGAGAATGAAGCTCCCACGGAAGAGGAGATGTATGAGACTATATTCACGATATTAAAGGACTGCATGAAGGAAGCGTTGGAGGATCCGGATTATGCGGATGAGGCCAGCACCACCGTTCACGTGGAACTGAACAGCGACAATGAGTATGAGCCGAATGAGGATGAACTTTACGGATTGGAGAGTCTTCTGTTTGATATTGATGTCATTCAGGGGATGGAGTAACTGTTAAAATAAAAAAAGACTTGCAAATGGTAAAAAATAGTGGTATCATGTAGTAGACAACAAGATAGGCTAGAGAATGAGAGTGGGCAGCGGTCCACTCTCACTTTTATGTAGGGGGTATCCATACTGCAGAAAGAAAGGTGTGACAATGACAAAACGAGAGCTGTACGAGCAGCGCACAGAGGAACTGCTGCGCCCCATCCTTGAGGAGCTTGGATTTGAGCTTGTGGATGTGGAGTATGTGAAGGAGGGCGGCAATATGTATCTGCGCGCCTACATTGATAAGGAAGGCGGGATTACCGTGGATGACTGTGAAGCGGTGAGCCGCAGAATGAGTGACATTCTGGATATTGAGGATTATATTGAGGAATCCTATATCTTTGAGGTAAGCTCACCTGGGCTTGGCCGGCCCCTGAAGAAAGAGAAGGATTATATCAGGAGCATGGGCAAGGAATTAGAGATCCGCACATACCGGGCCATCAACCGGGAAAAGGAGTTTTACGGGATTCTAAAAGCGTATGACGCGGATACGGTAACCATCGAGACGGAGGATGGAACGGAATTAGTCTTTGCCAGGGAAGATATTGCACTGATCCGTCTGGCACTGTTACTTTAGATAGAATATCGCACAAAATAACCATCAGAATGAAGGAGGATAAAGAAAATGAACAATGAGTTATTAGAGGCGTTAAATATATTGGAAAAGGAGAAGAACGTCAGCAAGGAAACCCTGCTGGAAGCCATTGAGAATTCGCTGATCACCGCATGCAAGAATCACTTTGGCAAGTCGGATAATATCCGGGTGGATATGAACCATGAGACCTGTGAGTATCACGTATACCAGGAGAAAACCGTGGTGGAAGAGGTTACGGACAACGCACTGGAGATCAGTCTGGCGAACGCGAAGATGATCGATTCCAAGTATGAGCTTGGCGATGTTGTAAATATCGAGGTGAAGTCCAAGGAATTCGGACGTATTGCCACTCAGAATGCTAAGAACGTGATTCTGCAGAAGATCCGCGAAGAGGAGCGGAAGGTGCTGTTTGATCAGTATTACAGCAAGGAGCGCGATGTCGTGACCGGTATCGTGCAGCGGAATCTTGGGCGCAACATCAGCATCAACCTTGGCAAAGCAGACGCTATTTTAAATGAGAACGAGCAGGTTCGGGGTGAGGTGTTCCGTCCAAACGAGCGTATCAAAGTGTATGTATTGGAAGTGAAATCTACCTCCAAGGGACCGAAGATTCTGGTTTCCCGTACGCATCCGGAGCTGGTAAAGCGGCTGTTTGAGTCGGAAGTGACTGAAGTGCGCGAGGGCATCGTAGAGATCAAGAGCATCGCCAGAGAGGCCGGAAACCGCACCAAGATCGCCGTGTGGAGCAACGATCCTGACGTGGATCCGGTGGGTGCCTGCGTTGGTATGAACGGCGCAAGAGTCAATGCCATTGTTGACGAGCTGCGGGGTGAGAAGATCGATATCATCTGCTGGAATGAGAATCCCGCTATGCTCATCGAGAATGCATTAAGCCCGGCAAAGGTAATCTCCGTTATCGCAGATGCGGAGGAGAAGACTGCAAAGGTTGTAGTTCCCGATTATCAGTTGTCTCTGGCTATCGGCAAGGAGGGACAGAACGCAAGACTGGCTGCCCGGCTTACCGGATTTAAGATTGACATTAAGAGTGAGACCCAGGCCAGGGAGGCAGGAGATCTTCTGGATTATGAGAATGAATATGAGGACTACGATGACGAGTATGAGGATGAGTATTATGAAGATCCTGAATATTCCGAAGAGTCCGAGTATTATGAGGAAGGATACGAAAATGAATAAAAAAATTCCCGTGCGCCAGTGCGTTGGCTGTGGAGAGATGAAGCCGAAGAAGGAAATGTTCCGCGTCATCAAAACAGCAGAGGATGAGATCCTGCTGGACACTACCGGGAAGAAGAACGGACGGGGCGCATATATCTGTCCGAATCCGGAATGCCTGAAGCTGGCAGCAAAAAATCGTGGGCTGGAACGCTCCTTAAAGACTGCCATACCAAGTGAGCTTCTGGATATCATGACAAAGGAGATGGGGAATCGTTGAGACAAGATAGAATACTGTCGCTGCTGGGGTTGGCCGCGAAGGCGGGAAAGATCGCCAGCGGAGAATTTTCAACAGAAAAGGCAGTGAAATCCCACCAGGCATTTTTAGTGATCGTGGCATCGGACGCATCGGCTAACACCAAAAAGATGTTCCGAAATATGTGTTCTTTTTATCGGGTGCCTATGTACGAATATGCCGAGATGGAGGATTTGGGGCACGCCATCGGCAAGCAATTCCGTGCCTCGCTGGCAGTAATGGACGAAGGATTTTCCAGAACTCTGGAAGCGAAACTTATCAATGACAGAACAACTGAATAATGGAGGTAGTAAGTATGGCAAAAGTCAGAATACATGCACTGGCAAAAGAATTGGAAGTACAGTCAAAGGATGTGATCCAATTTTTAACCGAAAAAAATATAGAAGTAAAATCAGCATCAAGCTCTGTGGAGGAAGATGTGGCCGGAATGGTGAAGGCGCGTTTCTCTGCTCAGGGAAAGCCGTCTGAAAAAGCAGAGACGAAATCGGCCGAAAAAAAGTCGGAAAGCAAGGCAGCAACCAAGGCGGAAGGCAAGACAGACGCCGGAGCAACTGCTAAGTCAGAAGGCAAGACAGACGCCGGGGCAGCGGTCAAGGCGGAAGGTAAGACGGACGCCGGGACAACTGTTAAGCCGGAAGCCAAGAAGGATGCCGGAGTAACCGACGGAACAGAGAAAAAGCCGGAAGGAAAAGCAGAAGTGAAGGCGGATGATCGGCCCAAGAAGAAGTCAAGCATTACGGCGGTATTCAATCCGCAGAACAGCAAAATGGGCGGTGACCGCAGGCAGAGAGGACAGCGTCCGGGAAATGGCCGTCCGGATGGAGCGAGACCACAAGGACAGGGGCAGGGTCAGAGATCGGCGCAAAAGCCCCAGGGGCAGAATCAGCGGATGGCACAGCAGAGACGGCAGGAGCCGCTGCAGCCCCAGAGATCTGCATCGGAGCGCGCAGAGGCAGTTAAGGCGAAGTTTGACAAGATCCTGGGAATCGATAAGCCGACCATCACCAAGCAGGAGGTTCCTCAGAAGCCGGTGGAGACTCCAAGACCCGAATATACCGGAAGAGTGCTGGCACCGGAGAAGCCGGTAGTCAAGAAGACCGGGGAAGGAAAGCCTGGGGCAGATAAGGCGGCAAATCAAGACAGACCGACCCGTTCGGAGCGTGTAGAACGTCCGGCTGGCGAACGGCCCGTGCGTCCGGGAAGTACATCCGGCCAGGATCGTCCGTCACGTGCAGGAAGTGTGGCAGGTCAGGATCGCCCGGAACGTCAGGAACGTGGAGAACGTATGGAACGTCCGTATCGTTCTGGAAGTGCAGCGGGTCAGGATCGCCCGGAACGTCCGTATCGTAGCGGAAGCGCAGCAGGTCAAGATCGCGGGGAGCGTCCGTATCGTAGCGGAAGTGCAGCGGGTCAGGATCGCCCGGAACGTCCATATCGTAGTGGAAGCGCAGCAGGTCAGGATCGCCCCGTGCGTTCCGATCGTCCGGCAGGCCAGGACAGAGGCGGTCAGAATCGTTTCGGCAGTGACAGAGGCCCCAGAAGTGAGGGTGATAGAAACGGCAGCCGTAATTTCCAGAATAATCGGCCGGGCGGTACACGTGTTCCGGCGGATAAGAACGGTCAGAGAGTCGGCGGCAGCCGACCGAAGGAGCAGAGAAATCGGTTCGAGCAGGAAATCAACAAAATGAATCAGAATGCTCCCATTGTTGCCGACGAGCCAAGGAAGGAATCTCGCGATAACCGCCGCGGAAATGTAAGCCAGAAGCAGACAAGGGATAGGACGAAGGGGCCGAAGAAGCAGGAGCGGCTGGTGAATCTGGAGAAGACTACCGGGAAGCATAAGAAGCCGCAGCAGGCTCCGGCACCGGTGGAGAAGAAGGAAGATGAGATTCGGACCATTACTTTGCCGGAGAAGCTGACCATCAAGGAACTGGCAGATGCCATGAAGGTTCAGGCTTCCGCCATCGTGAAGAAGCTTTTCCTGCAGGGAATCATGGTGACTGTGAACCAGGAGATCGATTATGAGAAGGCAGAGGAGATCGCACTGGAATTCAACTGCATCTGTGAGATGGAGGAAAAGATTGACGTTATCGAAGAACTCTTAAAGGAGGACGAAGAGGACGAGAGCAAGATGGTGAAGCGTCCGCCGGTAGTATGCGTGATGGGCCATGTCGATCACGGAAAAACCTCGCTTCTGGATGCCATTCGTGACACGCATGTCATCGACCGCGAAGCGGGCGGTATTACCCAGCATATCGGAGCTTATATGGTTACCTGCAACGGCGAGAAGATCACATTCTTAGATACACCGGGACATGAGGCGTTTACCGCCATGCGTATGCGTGGAGCCAATGCTACGGATATCGCGATCCTTGTGGTGGCGGCAGATGACGGCGTTATGCCACAGACGGTGGAAGCCATCAGCCATGCCAAGGCTGCGGGCGTAGATATCATCGTAGCCATCAACAAGATCGATAAGCCCAGCGCCAATGTGGAGCGGGTGAAGCAGGAGCTTTCCGAATACGAACTGATTCCGGAGGACTGGGGCGGAAGCACCATCTTCGTACCGGTTTCCGCACATACACATGAAGGGATCGACACTTTGCTGGAGATGATCCTTTTGACAGCCGAGATCGGTGAGCTGAAGGCCAATCCCAGACGTCATGCAAGAGGGCTTGTTATCGAGGCTCAGTTGGATAAGGGGCGCGGTGCGGTAGCTACCGTCCTTGTGCAGAAGGGTACATTGAAGGTCGGACAGCCAATCGCAGCCGGAAGCTGCTACGGTAAGGTTCGAGCCATGATTGATGATAAGGGCAGACGCGTGAAAGAGGCAGGCCCCTCCACACCGGTGGAGATTCTTGGTCTCAATAACGTACCCAATGCCGGTGAGGTGTTTGTGTCTACCGAAACAGAAAAAGAAGCAAAAAGCTTTGCGGATACATTTATTTCACAGGGAAGGGAAAAACTGTTGGAGGATACCAAAGCCAAGATGTCTCTGGACGATCTCTTCACACAGATCCAGTCCGGCAATGTGAAGGAACTGAACATCATCGTCAAGGCGGATGTACAGGGCTCCGTGGAAGCAGTGAAGCAGAGCCTGGTGAAGCTGTCCAACGAAGAAGTGGTGGTGAAGGTCATCCATGCGGGCGTGGGCGCGATCAACGAGTCCGATGTCAGTCTGGCTTCCGCCTCCAATGCGATCATCATCGGCTTCAACGTACGGCCGGATGTACAGGCAAAGGCCAGCGCAGAGCGGGAAGGTGTGGATATGCGGCTCTACAAGGTCATCTACAATGCCATCGAGGATGTAGAGGCGGCCATGAAGGGTATGCTGGATCCGGTTTACGAGGAGAAGATCCTCGGACACGCCGAAATCCGTCAGATATTCAAGGCTTCCGGTGTCGGAAACATCGCAGGCTCCTATGTGCTGGATGGTGTGTTCCAGAGAAACTGCAAGGTACGCATCTCACGGGAAGGCGAGCAGTTGTTTGAAGGAGGCCTGGCGTCCTTAAAGCGCTTCAAGGATGATGTGAAGGAAGTGAGAGCCGGCTATGAATGCGGTCTTGTGTTTGATGGCTTTAATGACTTCCAGGAGTTGGATATCGTAGAGGCATATACAATGGTCGAGGTATCGAGATAATAGCTGGTATGTCATAGACAGAAAGTCTGAGGAATAAAAATGAGAAAAAACAGTATTAAAAACACCAGGATCAACGGCGAGGTCATGCGGGAGCTGAGCAATATCATACGCGGAGAGATCAAGGATCCGCGTATCAACCCGCTGACCAGCGTGGTTGCGGTGGAGGTGGCTCCGGACTTGAAGAGCTGCAAGGCTTATATCAGCGTACTGGGGGATGAGCAGTCCCAGAAGGATACCCTTGCAGGTTTAAAGAGCGCAGAGGGCTTCATCCGCCGGGAACTGGCAAGGAGCATTAACCTGCGCAATACGCCACAGATCCGCTTTATTCTGGATCAGTCCATCGAGTATGGCGTGAACATGTCGAAGCTGATCGATGAGGTGAACCGGAAGGACGAGAGCGGGGAGCCGGAAGCGGACGACGGCGAGTAGGACGCCGGAGCTGTCAGAGCATGTGAAAGAGGTATTTTATGGATAAATTATCATCATTATTAGAACATGTTTCTACCGTCGCCATCCTGGGTCATGTGCGCCCGGACGGCGACTGCGTGGGCTCCTGCCTGGCCACCTGGAACTATATCAATACCTGGTTTCCGGGTGTGCAGGCACAGGTATATCTGGAGCCTGTTCCCAATATCTTTCGTTTTTTAAAGGGTGCAGATCAGATCTGCAATAATCAGGATGCGGATATCTGCTATGACCTTTGCATTGTCCAGGACTGCTCCGACACCCTGCGTCCCGGTGCGTTCATCAAGTATTTTGAGACTGCGAAAAAGACAGTCTGTATCGATCATCATATCAGCAATGGCAGTTTCGCAGATGTGAATCATGTATTCCCGGAGGTGAGTTCTACGTCGGAGCTGATCTTTACCCTTCTGGAAGAGGAGAAGATCACAAAAGAGATCGCGGAATGCATCTATACCGGGATCGTTCATGACACCGGCGTATTTCAGTACAGCTCCACATCGGCAAGGACCATGAACATTGCCGGAAAGCTGATGGAGAGGGGCATTGATTTTACAAGGATCATAGATGAGACCTTCTACACGAAGACCTACAACCAGAATCGTATCATGGGAAAGGCGCTGATGGACAGCAAGCTTTACCTGGATGGTGCGTGTATTGCAAGCTATGTTACTATGGCGGATATGGCGGAATTTGAGGTGCTTCCCAAGCACCTGGACGGCATTGTCAGCCAGTTACGGGTCACCAAAGATGTGGAACTGGCCTTGTTCCTTTACGAGCTGGAGCCCGGCAGGTTCAAGCTCAGCATGCGTTCCAACGACAAAGTCAACGTGGCAGATATTGCTGTGACCTTTGGCGGCGGCGGACATGTCCGTGCAGCGGGCGCCGATATGGAAGGAACTGCGGAGGATATCATCGGGAAGATCTGTGCAGAGGCGAAAAAACAATTATGTTAAACGGTATCATCAATATATATAAGGAAGCAGGATTTACCTCCCATGACGTGGTTGCGAAGATGCGTGGAATCCTGGGACAGAAGAAGATCGGCCATACCGGGACCTTAGACCCGGCAGCCGTGGGAGTTCTGCCGGTATGCCTGGGCAAGGCAACAAAGGTCTGCGAGCTTCTTACCGATAAGGACAAGGTCTACCGCTGTGATATGCTACTGGGGACGGTTACCGATACCCAGGACACGAGCGGAACGGTTTTAAGTCGGCAGGAAGTAGACTGTACAGAAGCAGAGGTGCGGGCGGCTATCCTTGCTTTTATGGGGGATTACGACCAGATTCCGCCCATGTATTCGGCATTGAAGGTCAACGGAAAGAAGCTTTGTGATCTGGCCAGGGCAGGAAAAGAAGTAGAGCGGCAGCCGAGAAGGATTAAGATCCATGACATCGCCATTGAACGAGTGGAACTTCCGAGGGTCACCATGACAGTAAATTGTTCCAAGGGCACTTATATCCGCACTCTTTGCCATGATATTGGTGAGCGGCTGGGCTGCGGAGCATGTATGGAGCATCTGACACGAATCCGGGTGGCGGATTTTAAGCTGGAGGACAGCGTGACCTTAGGGCAACTGGAGGAAGCGGTGCGGGAAGGCCGGGCAGAGAACCTGATCCTTCCGGTGGACAAGCTTTTCCAGAGGCTCCCGGAGGCTTTCGTGAAGGCGGAATTTCAGAAGGCTCTGGAAAACGGAAACCGTATCCCGGCGGAAGGACTGATACAAACGGCGGATGGAAAGAACGCGCGGGAAGTACGCATTTACGATTCTGCCGGAAGATTTGCCGGGATATACAGCTATCAGGACAAGGAACATGATTTTAAGCCGGTAAAGATTTTTTTGGAAAAGGAATGACGTGAAAATGGAATACATACGTGAAACAACGAGCATTCGGATTCAAGAACCTACCGTTATATCCTTGGGAAAGTTTGACGGCCTCCATATGGGACACAAGCTGCTGTTGACAGAGATGCTGCGCAAGAAGCAGGAAGGGCTTGCAGCGGTGATGTTCACCTTTGATATCCCTCCGAAGGCATTGGTTGAGGGCGGGCAGTCCAGTGTGTTGACGACAAATGCGGAGAAGGAAGCCATCTTTTCACGGATCGGTATCGATTATCTCATTGAGTATCCGTTCAATGACCGGGTGCGCTCTATGGAACCGGAGGATTTCGTGCGGCTGCTTGTGGAGCGGTTGCATGTGAAATGTATCGTGGCAGGCCGTGATTTTCACTTCGGACATAACCGGAGCGGAGATTATAAGACGCTGGAACGCCTGGCTCCTGTATACGGCTATGAGACGATCATTGTGGAGAAAAAGCAGTATGAGAACCGGGATATCAGCAGTACCTTTATCCGGGAGGAGATCAGGGCCGGACATATGGAACGCGCCAATATGCTGCTGGGATATGAGTATTTCATAAGAGGAACCGTGGTACACGGGAGACGGATCGGACATGAACTTGGATTCCCGACGGTGAATCTTCTGCCTCCGGCGGAAAAGCTTCTGCCGCCCTTTGGCGTCTATGCCTCCAGAGTGATGATCGGGGGCAGGTGCCTTGACGGAATCTCCAACGTGGGCCGAAAGCCTACCATAGAAGGAGAGAACCCCATAGGTATCGAAACGTATATTTTGGATTTTCAAGAGGATCTGTATGGGAAAGAAATCGATGTAGCGCTTCTGTCTTTCCTGCGGAGTGAGCAGAAATTTGATTCCCTCACGGAACTGAAGACGCAGATGACCAGAGACATAGAAAAGGAAAACGTATATCTGAAGGATTACAAGAGGAGAGATTTATGAGTATCATTTTAACATTACTGGGTGGTTTGGGCTTATTCCTGTTGGGAATGAAAATGATGAGCGAAGGCATGGAGAAGGCGGCCGGCGCGAAGCTTCGTGGATTTCTTGAGGTTATGACCAAGAATCGGTTTGTGGCAGTGGTGGTGGGAGCTGTATTTACAGCCATCATCCAGTCCTCCAGCGCAGCTACTGTCATGGTAGTCAGCTTTGTAAATGCGGGGCTGATGTCACTTAGCCAGGCGGTCGGCATTATCATGGGTGCGAATATCGGTACTACCATTACCTCCCAGCTTGTGTCGCTGGATCTGTCGAAGATTGCACCGTTGTTCCTGTTTGTCGGTGTTATCATGATCATGTTCATGAAGAAGCCGATTGTTCGGAAAGTCGGGGAAGTGATCCTGGGCTTTGGCGTACTGTTTATGGGATTGAACATCATGTCAGACTCCATGGCGAGCTTGAAGGATTCCCAGGCAGTTCTTAATATGTTCGCAAGTCTTAAGAATCCATTGCTGGCAATCCTTTTGGGAACGGTGGTGACAGCCGCGATCCAGAGCTCTTCCGTGACGGTGAGTATTCTGCTATTGCTTGCAAGGCAGGAGCTGATCGGGCTTCCCATGTGCTTCTTTATCATCCTGGGCTGCAATATCGGTGCCTGTGTATCGGCGCTGCTGGCAGGCCTGAGTGGAAAGAAAGAGGCAAAGCGGGCGGCTATGATCCATTTCCTGTTCAATGTGATCGGAACGGTGATCCTGTCTGTGATACTTGCCTTTGGCATGAAATATGTAGAAGGCTTTATCCGTTCGATCTCAGGCGGAGATCCGGGACATTGCGTGGCGAACGCCCATACGTTGTTTAAGGTGTTCCAGGTGATTGTTCTCTTCCCATTCGGAAATGGAATTGTGAAGCTGACAAGACTGATCATTCCGGGCGAAGATCCCAAGGAGGAAGAGATGGAGCTTCATTATATCGGAAAGCATACCGTTTATTCGCCTGCCACGGCCATGGTTGAAGCGGTTCATGAGATTGAAGATATGGGGCAGCTTGCCATGAAGAATCTGCAGAGCTCCGTGGATGCCTTCTTTGAGCGTGATGCGGAGAAGTGCAATCAGGTTTATCAGGTGGAGAAGCGGATTGATTTCTTAAGCAGGGAGATCACGGATTACCTGGTGAAGATCAACCAGCAGGAACTTCCGGTGTCCGATGCTCTGCGGATCGGTGCGCTGTTCCATGTGGTTATTGATATCGAGCGGATTGGCGATCATGCAGAGAATTTCGCAGATGCGGCGGAAAACTTCCTGGATAATGAGCTGGAGCTGAGCAAGAAGGCTGCCAAGCGGCTGGCTGAGATGTATGACAAGGTAAAAGAGATCCTGGCACTGTCTATGGAGATGTTCCTTACGGAGAACCAGGCAAATCTGAACCGGATCCTGGAGCTGGAGCGGGAGATCGACGAGATGGAACGCAAGCTGCAGAGCTCCCATATCAAGCGTCTCTCCAAGGGAAAATGCTCACCGAAGGCGGGCGTGGTATACACGGATATGCTTACCGGACTGGAGCGTATAGCAGACCATGCAACGAATATTGCATTTTCAATTCTGGATAAGGATCCGGAGGAGGATGAAGAGGAGTAGGTATTGCAATAGTTCAGCACACGCCATTCGCAAAGGGACCTACGAACTGTTACATAAATGTTACAAAACTATTGACAGGTTATTCTGGTATTGTTATAATGCTATACATTGAAAGAAGGTTTGTTCAGGAGGCAGGATTTATGAAGGGCATTAGACAGCGTATCGCGGCTGCAGGACTGGCGTGTGTGATGCTGGTTGGATTTTCATTACCGGCGCAGGCTGCCAGCGGCTTGAATGCGGGAATCACAGCGGCTTTGGGAGATTATCTGGCAGCGAGGACCAGCGCTTCCAAGTCGGCGGGGTTCGCACCGCTTACTGCGATGGCTTTGAATACAGTTCAGGAGATTACAGAGGAGGCGATTGCCAGAGAGGCTGCGGCCGTACAGGCACAGGCAGAAGAGGCTGCGCGGGCGGCGGAAGCTGCAAAGATCTGTGGCTATACCAATCTGGGAGTGGCGAATGTAGAGAGCCATCTGAATATCCGGGAAGGCGCCGGAGAGGATCAGAAGCTGGCAGGTAAGCTCCCGAAGAATGGCGGATGTGAGATCTTAGAGACGGCTGGCGAATGGTACAAGATTCAGTCCGGGAAGGTCACCGGCTATGTGAAGGCGGAGTATCTGCTGACAGGAGAGGCGGCGGCACAGAGAGCCAATGAGGCGAAGTCAGTAGTTGCCACCATTCTTGGATCGTCGGTCAATCTGCGTGTGGAACCCAATATGGACTGTGCTGTCCAGACATCCATGCCCCAGGGAGAAGAGATAGAAGTGGTTGAAGATCTGGGAGAATGGATCAAGGTGCGACTGGACAGGGATATCTGTTATGTACACGCAGATCTGGTGGAGATTTCGGAACAGCTGCCCAAGGCCATGACGCTCTCAGAGGCGACATATGGCAAGGGTGTGTCTGACGTGCGTGTTTCACTGGTGAATTACGCCTGCCAGTTTATCGGTAATCCATATGTCTGGGGCGGAACCAGCCTGACGAACGGAGCTGACTGCTCCGGCTTTACCATGAAGATATTTGCGAAATACAGCATCTCACTGCCGCACAAGGCCAGCCTGCAGGCGACCTACGGCAAGAAGATCAGCAGCTCCGAGGCGAGACCGGGAGATTTGTTCTTCTACAGCGGCGGCGGCAGCATCAACCATGTGGCTATTTATATCGGAAACGGACAAGTGGTGCATGCCAGCAATCCGAGATCCGGTATCAAGATCTCCAATGCATATTACCGCACACCGGCCAGAGTGGTGCGACTGCTGGGGGACTAAGGAGAAAATCGTTCAGCCCACGCCACCCGCAAAGGCATGAACTTTTTTCAAAAAAAGCTTGCGCTGTAAGCATTCCTATGATATAATCCAAAAGTCAACGGAGAAAGTGCGCTTTGCGGACTTTCTTTTGTGGCGAATAAGCAAACACATACGCAGACTTGGAGGATGGTGCCTTATGGTTTCTTTCAGGGGCGAGGCGTATGGAGGAAAATAACCAACGGAGGTAAAGAAAATGAGTGTTATTTCAATGAAGCAGTTACTGGAGGCAGGTGTTCATTTCGGACATCAGACAAGAAGATGGAATCCTAAAATGGCTCCCTACATCTACACGGAGAGAAATGGTATCTATATCATTGATCTGCAGAAGTCTGTAGGCATGGTGGATCAGGCTTACAAGGCCGTATCCGATATCGCAGCCGAGGGCGGCACCATTCTTTTTGTAGGAACCAAGAAGCAGGCGCAGGATGCCATCAAGTCCGAGGCAGAGCGCTGCGGAATGTTCTATGTGAACGAGCGTTGGCTGGGCGGTATGCTGACCAACTTCAAGACCATCCAGAGCCGTATCGGAAGACTGAAGGCAATCGAGACCATGGCAGAGGACGGAACCTTTGATGTTCTGCCCAAGAAGGAAGTAATCGCACTTCGCAAGGAGTGGGAGAAGCTGGAGAAGAACCTTGGCGGTATCAAGGATATGAAGCGTCTGCCGGATGCGATCTTTGTCGTTGACCCGAAGAAGGAGAGAATCTGCGTACAGGAGGCACATACACTTGGCATTACTCTGATCGGTATCGCTGATACCAACTGCGATCCGGAAGAGCTTGATTATGTGATTCCCGGTAATGATGATGCAATTCGTGCCGTTAAGCTGATCGTTTCCAGAATGGCAGATGCCGTGATCGAGGCGAACCAGGGAACCATCGAGAACGATGGCGAGGCTTATGAAGCAGAGGAAGCCTATGAGGCAGCTGAAGAAGTGGAAGAAGCAGTTGAAGAGTAATTAATCTGGAGGTAGGATAAATGGCTATTACAGCAGCAATGGTAAAGGAACTGCGCGAGATGACCGGCGCAGGTATGATGGACTGCAAGAAGGCGTTGACAGAGACCAATGGTGATATGGATGCCGCAGTTGAATTTTTGAGAAAGAACGGGCAGGCGAAGGCTGAGAAGAAGGCTGGAAGAATCGCAGCAGAAGGTCTTTGCACCGTTGCATTACAGGGCGATCAGGTAGCAGCTGTTGTGGAAGTGAATTCCGAGACAGACTTCGTTGCCAAGAATGAGACCTTCCGTGAATTCGTACAGGCAGTTGCAGAGCAGGCAGTTGCAAGTGATGCAAAGGATATGGATGCGTTCCTGGCTGAGAGCTGGAAGGCGGATCCCAGCAAGACTGTAAAGGAAGCGCTGGTAGAGAAGGTTGCAGTGATCGGTGAGAATCTGAATATCCGCAGATTTGAGAAGGTTACCGCAGAGAATGGCTGTGTTGTTTCCTATATCCATGGCGGCGGACGTATCGGCGTTATCGTAGAGGCTGAGACAGCAGTTGTGGACGATGAAGTGAAGGAAGCTCTGACCAACATCGCTATGCAGGTTGCAGCTTTGAGCCCCAAGTATGTGTCCAGAGCAGAAATCAGTGAGGACTATGTTGCTCATGAGAAGGAGATCCTGCTGGCACAGATCATGAATGATCCCAAGGAGTCCCAGAAGCCGGAGAAGGTCATCAATGGTATGATTGAAGGCCGTGTGAACAAGGAGCTGAAGGAGATCTGCCTGGTAGATCAGATCTATGTTAAGGCAGAGGACGGCAAGCAGACCGTTGGCAAGTACTTAGAGCAGGTATCTAAGGCGGTAGGCACCACAGTGACGGTGAAGCGTTTCGTACGCTTTGAGACCGGCGAAGGTCTTGAGAAGAAGCAGGAAGACTTCGCAGCTGAGGTTGCTGCACAGATGGGTATGTAAGCAGGCAATTAGATTGAAATGAGTAGCGCGCCCCACAGATTGTTTCGCAATCCGTGGGGCGTTTATTCGCAAAAGAGATGATATAAGGAGAGAATCTGCGTGATATTCGGAAAACATATCAATCGATATTATTTAAAATACGGTTACATCCTTCTGCTGGGTCTTGCCTCCCTGGTGGTGGTGGACTATCTGCAGTTGGAGATTCCGAAGCTGTACCAGATGGTTATCAACGGTATCAGCTCCGGGCAGGTAACGGTGGATGGCACTGCGTATGTCTTTGATCTGGATTTCCTGCTGGACAGGATTTGTATGCCTATGATCGGCATCATTCTATGCGTGGTGGCAGGCCGTTTTTTGTGGCGGGCATTCTTTTTCAGTGCCGCCATCCTGGTGGAGACTGATCTTAGGAACCGGATGTTTGACAATGCAAGACATCTGAGTGCAGAATACTACCAGGTGAACAAGGTCGGCAACCTGATGAGCCTGTTTACCAACGATCTGGACACCGTTCAGGACTGCTACGGCTGGGGTATCATGATGTTCTTCGATGCTGTGCTCATGGGGGTGCTGGCAGTGAGCAAGATGTGGAAAATGGATCCCCTGCTGACCACTCTGGCACTGATCCCCATGGCGTTTTTGATGGCCTCAGCCACTTTGGTGGGTCGATATATGATGAAAAAATGGGATATTCGTCAGGAGGCGTTCTCCCAGCTTTCCGATTTCTCACAGGAGAGCTACTCCGGTATCGCGGTCATCAAAGCCTTCGTCAAGGAGGCCAGGGAGCTGATGGCATTCAAGAAGCTGAATGTGGAGAATGAGAAAGCAAACATGGATCACACCAAGGCCAGCGTTTTGATGCGGGTGCTTGTGAGCCTGTTCGTGGAGAGTGTGATCTGTGTCATCTTAGGCTACGGCGGTTATCTGGTGTACAAGGATCAGTTCAATGCCGGCCAGCTTGTGGAGTTCATCGGCTATTTTACCAGTATCATCTGGCCTGTTATGGCGGTTGCCGAGTTGATCGACATGACCTCTCGGGGCAAGGCATCCTTAAACCGGATCTCGGAACTGCTGGACGCAAAGCAGGATGTGGTGGATCGCCTGGGGGTTGACGAATTAACCGATGTGAAGGGTGACATTGAGTTCCGCAATCTGAGCTTCCGTTACCCGGACGGCGAGTATGATGTTCTGAAAAACGTGTCCTTCACCATCAAGGCGGGCGAGAAGGTTGGCCTGGTCGGAAAGACCGGATCCGGGAAAACCTCGTTGGTAGATCTGATCCTTCGAACCTACAATGTCCCTGACGGCACGCTGTTCATCGACGGCAAGGATGTAAATGATGTGTCCATCCGCTCTGTCCGGGAAAACTGTGCCTATGTGCCTCAGGATAACTTCCTGTTCTCTGATACCATTGAGCACAACATCGCTTTCGGTGTGGAAAATTACGATCGAACAACCATTTCCCAGGCTGCAAAGCTGGCAGATGTTCACGGTAATATCAAGGAATTCCAGGAAGGCTATGACACGATTCTGGGCGAGCGCGGCGTTACCGTCTCCGGCGGTCAGAAGCAACGGATTTCCATTGCCCGCGCGCTGATGAAGGACGCTCCCATCCTGATCCTGGACGACAGCGTTTCCGCTGTGGATACCAAGACGGAAAAGACGATTCTGGAGAATCTGTTTAAGACCCGCTCCGGCAAGACCACGATCCTCATCGCCCATCGGATCAGTACCATTGAAAATATGGATAAGATACTGTTTATTGCGGATGGGGCTTTGAATGCTGTGGGTACGCACAACGAGCTTTATGAGAACAATGCCGACTACCGGAAGATGGTCGATCTGCAAAAACTGGAAGAGGAAGGGGGGCTTCACAATGCGTGAATATCTGCCGATTTTGATCGTAGGCGCCATCATTGGTGTGTTTACCCTGATATTCTTAGTTGTTTATGCCCTGGATAAAGGCCGGAAGCAATATGAGAAAGAGGATGAACGCCAAATGGCGGATGGCGTGATCGTAAGAAGGCTGCTTCGGTATGCTGCGCCCTACAAGAAGGAATTTATCCTGGTCTTTTTCATCATGCTGGTTTCCATCGCCTATGACCTGGTATCACCTTTGGTGATCGGACACGTTGTACAGACGGTTCAGGGGGATTTTGAGCTGAATTATCTGATGAGCGTTGTGCTGGGTTATGCCGGGCTTCTTGTGGTCAGTCTGGTCTGTACTTATTTTCAGGCAATGATCCTGCAGAAAATAGGGCAGAAAATTCTCTCCAGGATCCGGCTGGATGTGTTCACCCACGTCGAGCAGCTCAGTCATGACCAGCTGAACAATATCCCGGTAGGCAAGCTGGTGACCCGTACCACCAACGATCCCAACGCCATCAGCTATATGTTTACCAACATCCTTGTGACGCTGGTGAAAAATGTGATGGTGATTTTCGGTGTGTTGGGCGCCATGTTGATGCTTAGCTATGTTCTGACACTGATGGTGCTGTGCTTCGTGCCGTTCCTGGTGATTTTTACCGTGATCTTTCGGAAATTCTCAAGAAAGGCACACCGCCAGGTCAGCGATACGACTACAGATTTGAATACTTACCTGTCTGAAAATCTCTCCGGCATAAAGATTACGCAGATTTTTAACCGTGAGGATCAAAAGATGGAGGATTTTCTGGCCCGCAGCAAGCGTCTTAAACAGGCGAAAACAGGCAGGATGTTCGTGTTTGGCATTTTCCAGCCGATGGTATATATGCTGAACATCAGCTGCGTCATGTGTCTGTTCTACCTGGGCTGCAAGGGCTACATCCGGGATACTGCCTGGTTTGGCCAGACCATCACCAGCAGTACCGTTGTCTCATTTTATATGTATATCTCAAAGTTTTTTTGGCCAATACAGACGTTAGCGGAGCAGTTTGATATGCTCCAGCGGTCATTTGCCTCTGCGGAGAAGATCTTTACCATACTGGATATCGTTCCCGGCGTGGTGGATGACGAGGATGCCATCGAACTGACCGAGATCAGGGGTGAGATCGAATTTCGGGATGTATGGTTTGCCTACAAGCCCGATGAATGGGTATTGAAGGGGGTCTCCTTCCATGTGAAACCACGTCAGACTGTGGCTTTCGTCGGTGCCACCGGTTCCGGTAAGTCCACGATCCTTTCGCTGATCTGCCGGAATTATGACATCCAGAAGGGGCAGATACTCATAGATGGCATTGATATCCGAAAAATCAGGATATCCTCTCTGCGAAAGCATTTTGGCCAGATGCTCCAGGATGTGTTTCTGTTTGCCGGTGACATCCGCAGCAATATCATTCTGCGGGAGGAAGGAGTTTCCGATCAGGAGATATGGGAGGCCTGTCGGTATGTCAATGCAGATAAGTTTATCGGCAAGCTGGAAAAGGGTCTGGATGAGCCTGTCAGGGAGCGGGGAAACAACTTCTCCGCAGGTCAGCGCCAGCTTCTGTCCTTTGCCCGTACCATCATTCACAAACCAAGCGTGATGATTTTGGACGAGGCGACAGCAAATATCGACACCGAAACCGAGATTCTGATCCAGGATTCTCTTGAAAAAATGAAGAATATCGGCACCCTGCTCATTGTCGCCCATCGATTGTCAACGATCCAGCACGCGGACAATATCATACTGCTGTCAGGCGGTGAGATTATGGAACAGGGCAATCATCAGGATTTGCTGGCACAGCATGGACGGTATTATCAGCTTTACACCCTGCAGTACAACAAGGAGTTGCTGAAGAAAGATTGACTTTGCTATCGATTCTGGTTATAATATTCCCGACAATCGGAGCTTTTCGGAGGAATGAAGATTGAAGAAGATTGGTATTGTTTTAATTATAATTCTGGCAATTGGCCTGGGGGCTGCCTTGTACATGGAAGATAAGTCCTCCAGCGAGGAAACGGCGAAGCGTGTGAAGATGCAGGAGGAGCTGCTTCCGATACAGGATGAGAAGTCCAGGCTGGAGCAGGAGATAAAGAAGCTTGACAGCGAATATGACAAGCAGGCCTTTGGAATGGGAACGGTGGAGATTCTGTTTACCGGCGCTGAGGCGGGGATTTATACAGATATCTATCCCATCATGAAGGAATATGGCTATACGGGTGTTGTGGCGTTGTCAGAGGAACAGTTTCCCGGTTCGGAAGGCTGCATGAGTATCGCACAGCTTAATGAGCTGCTGAAAGCGGGGTGGACCACCTGTATTCAGTGGAAAACAGACGCTGCGGATGAGAAATGGCTGACAAAGCTTACCGATCGCATGAAGAAAAACAAAATTCCAGAGACCCAAACGGTGTATTTCCCAGGCAACACATATAAAAGCGCGCTGGACAGCAGACTTTTGGAGCTGGGATACACCATCGCGATCCATCATGGGGAGGAGAAGCTGGAACTGGTAGTCAACCGTGCCGGAGAAGGGGTCTGGCATCCGGGTGCCGTTGGCATGAAGGGGAATGCTCCCCGGTATAAGCTGGAGGATGCGGTGTCCGTCAGCGGGAATATCGTGTTTACGGTAGGTTATGAAGTGAGTGAGGAGCTGTATGACAGTGAAACCTTTCGCGCCATGCTAAAGCAGTTCGCCAACTATACCCAGAATGAGAGCCTTATGATCACGGATCCGCTGTCAGCAAGGGAATACCGCAGGCAGATGGAGGCGAGCGAGGGCTCTGTGACGACAGACTATGAGGAGCAGAAGGCAGTTCTGGAGAGCCGGCTTTCCGAGCTGGAAGAAGAATATCAGAACATCATTGAAAAATACAGGTGAATATGATATGATAGTAACAGTTCGGCCAGACCGATATGGACGTGGGCTGAACGGTTACGTATGATATGGTAAAATAGTTATAAAGCAGAGCAGGTGACAGAATGAAACGAGTATTATTAAAACTGAGCGGGGAAGCGCTGGCCGGTGAGAAGAAGACCGGGTTTGACGAACCCACTGTGACAGAGGTGGCGAAGCAGGTCTTAAAGCTGGTGGAGGCCGGGACAGAGGTAGGCATTGTCATTGGCGGCGGGAATTTCTGGAGAGGAAGAACCAGTGAGACCATCGACCGCACCAAGGCAGATCAGATCGGGATGCTGGCTACCGTCATGAATTGCATTTATGTGTCAGAAATCTTCCGTTCGGTAGGAATGAAGACGCAGGTGCTCACACCCTTTGAATGCGGATCCTTCACGAAGCTGTTTTCCAAGGACAGAGCCAACAAGTATTTCGCAAGAGGCATGGTGGTATTTTTTGCAGGTGGAACGGGACATCCCTACTTCTCCACCGATACGGCTACCGTTCTTCGGGCCATAGAGATAGAGGCGGAGGGAATCCTGCTGGCGAAGGCGGTAGACGGCGTTTACGACAGTGATCCCAAGACGAATCCGGCGGCTAAGAAGTATGATCAGGTATCCATTCAGGAGGTCATTGATAAGAAGCTGGCAGTTGTGGATCTGACCGCATCGATCCTGTGCATGGAGAATCATATGCCCATGTATGTATTCGGGCTGAATGAGAAGGATAGTATCGTGAAAGCTATTTCCGGGGAATTTACCGGAACTAAGGTGACTGTGTAACCATTGTCATGAATAAAAGTGGAGGAAATCGTATATGGATGAGAGATTACAGCAGTATAACTACAAAATGCAGAAATCATTTAGCAACATGATGGATGAGTTCGGAGGCATCCGTGCCGGACGTGCCAATCCCCATGTTCTGGATAAGCTGCGGGTGGACTATTACGGCAGCCCGACGCCCATCCAGCAGGTGGCTAATGTTACCGTCCCGGAAGCAAGGATGATTCAGATCCAGCCCTGGGAGTCGAAGATGCTTAAGGAGATTGAGAAGGCAATCCTTACCTCGGATATCGGGATCAATCCCACGAATGACGGTAAGATGATCCGTCTTGTTTTCCCGGAACTCACCGAGGAACGCAGAAAGGATCTGACCAAGGAAGTAAAGAAGAAGGGCGAGAATGCGAAGGTTGCAGTGCGGAATATCCGCAGAGACGCCAATGATGCATTCAAGAAGCTGAGCAAGAGTTCCGATGTGTCTGAGGATGAGATCAAGCAGCTGGAGGATGAGATCCAGAAGCTTACCGATAAGTTTATTACAGAGATCGACAAGTCTGTGGAAGAGAAGAGCAGGGAGATCCTTACCGTATAATATTGCAGGTGAAGGTATCTGCCGGATATGAAATAAATTTTACATGGAAAACCGGGGACATAGCGGATACGCCGTGTCCCATTTTCCGATTTATGGAGGAGGTTGTGATGACGGTTCCAAAGCATGTGGCAATCATATTGGATGGCAATGGAAGATGGGCCAAGAGTAAAGGCATGCCGCGCAATTACGGACATACGCAGGGCGCTAAGAACGTAGAGACGATCTGCGAGGAGGCGTGGAAGATGGGGATCAAGTACCTGACGGTATATGCCTTTTCCACGGAGAACTGGAGCCGTCCCAAGAGTGAAGTGGACGCTCTGATGAAGCTTTTGCGCAGTTATATGAAGAACTGTATCAAAACCGCTCATAAGAACCATATGAAAGTGCGGGTGATCGGGGATAAGAGTCGTCTTGCCGAGGATATTCAGACGAGCATTGCGGAACTGGAATATGAGACGAGGAACAACGATGGCCTGAATTTCCAGATCGCAATTAATTACGGCAGCCGTGATGAGATGCTCCGGGCCATGAAGGGCATGATAGCAGACTGCAAGGCGGGAAAGCTGGATGAATCGAAGCTGGACGAGGCAATGTTCGCTTCCTATCTTGATACCCGCGACATTCCGGATCCGGATCTTTTGATCCGCACCAGCGGGGAAATGCGGATATCCAACTATCTCCTGTGGCAGATTGCTTACAGTGAACTGTATTTTTGCCCGGTTCCCTGGCCGGATTTTTCAAAAGAGGAATTAGAAAAAGCCATTGCGGACTATAATAAAAGAGATAGACGCTATGGCGGTATCGATGAGGAGGAATGATCGTGTTTCGAACGCGTTTGATAAGTGGTATTGTCCTTGTGGCAGTGCTTCTGGCTTTTGGTATGGTTGGCGGAGACCTGCTCCTTTTGGGCCTTGGTGTCATTTCGCTGATCGGCCTGTTTGAATTGTACCGGGTATGCGGGTTTGCTAAGAGCGGCCTGGCCTGTGTGGGCTATGCGGTCACAGCTTTTTTCTATCTGGGGCTGCGCTTTACGGGACTTCCGGCAGGAGAGAATGTGTTCCTGTTTGCCATGGTGCTTATGATCGGGGTGATGGCGGTCTATGTGTTTACTTTCCCACGTTATCCGGCCGGGCAGGTGATGGCAGCATTCTTCGGCTTCTTCTATGTGGCAGTGATGCTGTCCTGTATCTATCTGACCAGAAGTTTACCCAAGGGAGCTCACCTGATCTGGCTGATATTCCTCTGCTCCTGGGGATGTGACACCTGCGCCTACTGTGTCGGTGTTCTCATCGGAAAGCATAAGATGGCGCCGATTTTAAGCCCGAAGAAGTCTGTTGAGGGCGCAGTCGGCGGAGTGGTGGGAGCTGCGCTCCTTACGCTGATCTATGGATTTGTATTCCAGAGAGCCATGGAGCTTACGGTAGCCGAGGTGTTTGGACTGGCCGGGATCGGTGCAGCCGGAGCATTGATCTCCATGGTGGGTGATCTTGCGGCCTCCGCGATCAAGCGTAATTATGAGGTCAAGGATTACGGCAGGCTGATACCGGGACACGGCGGGATTCTTGACCGCTTTGACAGTGTGATCATTACGGCGCCGATCATTTACTTTTTGGCGCTATACCTACTATAAGGAGTATTATGAAGAAAATAGCGATCCTGGGCTCCACAGGCTCCATCGGGACCCAGACATTGGAGATTGTAAGAGAACAGAAGGATATCGAAGTCGTTGCTCTCTGCGCCGGGAAGAACATTACGCTTCTGGAACAGCAGATCCGTGAATTCCATCCCCGGACAGCCGTTCTGTGGGATGAGGCGGATGCCGGGGATTTGCGGATTCGTGTGGCAGATCTTAACGTGGAAGTGCTCTCAGGGATGGAGGGCTTGATCACCGTTGCCACGATGGAAGGGTATGAGATCCTGGTTACAGCCATCGTCGGTATGCTTGGACTTCAACCTACGGTGGCGGCCATTAAGGCAGGTAAGACCATTGCCCTGGCCAACAAGGAGACACTGGTGACGGCCGGACATATCATCATGCCACTGGCAAGGGAGAAACATGTGCCGATCCTTCCGGTGGACAGTGAACACAGTGCCATCTTCCAGTCACTGAATGGCGAGCATGGGAATAAGATCAGCAAGATCCTGCTGACAGCCTCCGGCGGTCCGTTCCGTGGGAAAAGCAGGGAAGAGCTTATGCATGTGGGGCCATCGGATGCCTTAAAGCATCCCAACTGGTCTATGGGAAGAAAGATCACCATCGACTCCGCTACTTTGGTGAACAAGGGACTTGAGGTGATGGAGGCCAAATGGCTGTTTGGGGTGGAACTTGAACAGATTCAGGTTGTGGTACATCCGCAGAGTGTCATTCACTCCATGGTGGAGTATGAGGACGGTGCGGTGATCGCACAGCTTGGCACACCGGACATGCGGCTTCCGATACAGTATGCGCTGTATTATCCCAAGCGCAGACCGTTAAGCGGCAGACGGCTTGATTTCTATGAATTGTCGATGCTTACTTTCGAACGGCCGGATCCGGATACCTTTACCGGACTTGCGCTGGCTTACCGGGCTATGCAGGCGGGTGGAAATATGCCGACTGTTTTCAATGCGGCCAACGAGAAGGCAGTAGCGTTATTTTTGAATGAGAAGATAAGCTTTCTGGAGATCCCGGAGATCATACAGGGAAGCATGGAGCATATCGCTTTTCGGGAGAATCCGGACATTGCGGGGATCCTTGAGACCGAGCAGGAAGTATATCAGTGGATAGAAAGCAGGTGGTAATTTGAAGATTGTAATCGTAATATTGATTTTCAGCGCAATTATATTGTTTCATGAGCTGGGGCATTTCCTCCTGGCTAAGAAGAATGGCATTCGGGTCAACGAGTTTTCGCTGGGCTTAGGGCCGACACTTTTCGGTATTACCAGAGGCGAGACCAAGTATTCCATCAAGCTTCTGCCTTTTGGCGGAGCCTGTATGATGGAGGGGGAGGATGGCGACAGTGACGATGAGAGGTCCTTCCAGAAGAAGTCTGTCTGGGCCAGGATCAGCGTTGTGGCAGCCGGACCCGTCTTCAACTTTATCCTTGCATTTGTAGCGGCACTGATCCTGATCCTGTGCAATGGCTATGACAAGCCTGAAGTATACGATGTGATCGAGAATTATCCGGCACAGGAGGCCGGAATGCAGGCCGGTGATACCATTATCTCCATGAATGGCAAGCATATCCATCTCTGGCGGGAAGTAAGTCTGTATCCCGTATTTCATCCCGGCCAGGATATCAAGATCGTCTATGAGCGCGATGGCGAGCGCAGCGAAGCCACCATTACACCGCGGTATGATGAGGAACAGGGGCGGTATCTGGTGGGATTCTATGGCAGCGGCGTATCGGAGAAGGGAAATATCCTGACATCCATCAAGTACAGTGCCTATGAATTAAAATATTGGGTGGATGCCGCATTCCAGAGCTTACGGATGCTGGTGACCGGAAAAGTCAGCGCCAATGAGGTGTCCGGGCCGGTAGGTATCGTCAAGACCATCGGAGACACCTATGATGAGGCCAACAAGCTGGGGGGCGCCTATCTTGTATTTATCAACATGCTGAACATGGCGATCCTGTTGTCTGCGAACCTGGGCGTCATGAATCTGCTGCCGTTACCGGCACTGGATGGCGGACGGCTGGTATTTCTCATTATTGAGGCTATCCGACGAAAGAAGCTGGATCCGGATAAAGAGGGCATGGTACATTTCGTCGGGCTGATCCTCCTGTTGCTGTTGATGGCTGTTGTGACAATTAATGATGTAAGGAAGTTGTTCTAAAGTTCAGCCATTACCAAATGAGTGCGTGCCAAACGACATATAGGTACTGGATTTATAAGAAAGGAACCCCAATGGAGCGAAAAAAGACAAGGGAAGTGCATATCGGGAACCGTGTCATCGGAAACGGGAACCCGATTCTGATACAGTCCATGACAAATACAAAGACCCAGGACGTGGCTGCCACGGTGGATCAGATTCAGCGGCTAACCGCCGCCGGATGTGACATCATTCGCTGTGCAGTGCCGGATATGGAGGCCGCCAGGGCGCTCTCAGAGATCAAGAAGCAGATTGCTATCCCATTGGTGGCGGACATTCACTTCGATTACCGGCTTGCCATTGCTGCCATGGAGCATGGGGCAGATAAGATTCGGATCAATCCGGGAAACATTGGGGACAGAGAGCGTGTCAAGGCAGTGGTGGATATGGCAAAGGAGCGCAATATTCCTATCCGTGTAGGCGTCAACAGCGGCTCTCTGGAGAAGGAGCTGGTGGAGAGATACCACGGTGTGACAGCCGAAGGAATTGTGGAGAGCGCGCTTGATAAGGTGAAGCTTATTGAGGACATGGGATATGACAATCTGGTGATCAGCATTAAGTCCTCGGATGTCATGATGTGTGTGCGTGCCCATGAACTGATCGCAGAGAAGACCTCTTACCCATTGCATGTGGGGATCACGGAGGCCGGAACCATCATAAGCGGGAATATCAAGTCCAGCATCGGGCTGGGACTGATCCTGCATCAAGGAATCGGAGACACCATCCGGGTTTCTCTGACGGGTGATCCCTTGGAGGAGATCAAGTCGGCAAAGATCATCTTAAGAACGCTGGGGCTTCGCACCGGAGGCGTGGAGGTGGTATCCTGTCCTACCTGCGGCAGAACCTGTATCGATCTCATCGGATTGGCCAACCAGGTGGAAAATATGGTGGCGGATATCCCGCTTGATATCAAGGTCGCTGTGATGGGCTGCGTGGTGAACGGTCCCGGAGAGGCCAAGGAGGCGGATATCGGCATCGCCGGAGGTAAGGGTGAGGGTCTGATCATCAAGCACGGCGAGGTCTACAAGAAGGTGAAAGAGGATGAATTGCTCGGCGCATTGCGGTATGAATTGCTGCATTGGAACGAAGCATAGAAAATATTGGAGTGATTGAAATGCAGAAGCTGTTTTTTGAAGTTTTTCCAACACTGGAGATAGATCCTAAGCTACGAAGCCTTTTGAGTGAGGTGGTGGTGACCAAGGTTTCCACCAACCGCGCCAAGGATCGTCTGCGGGTCTATATTACGAGCACACGACTGATTCAGAAGAAGGATGTGTTCCTGTTGGAGAAGGCGATCAGAGAACAGCTTTTTCCTGCTAAAAACATGACGGTGAAGATCATCGAGAAGTATCTTTTGTCTGCCCAGTATAACCCAAGGACGCTGATGGAGGTGTACAAGGACAGTGTGCTGGATGAGTTGAAAGCCTACAGCCTGCTGGAGTATAACCTTCTGCGCTGTGCCACCATGGAGTTCCCGCAGGATCATAAGATGAAGCTGGTGCTGGAGGAATCTGTGGTGGCCGGAGTGAAGGCCGATGAGGTGATACGGATTCTGGAGAAGGTCGTGTGCGAGCGCTGCGGTCTTGACATGACTGTGGAGGTGGAGTACCGGGAGCCGAAGGAGAGCAAGTATAAGAAGAACAGCGACCTTCACATTGCCAATGAGATACAGAATATTCTGGCACATTCCAGCTTCGCACATTCGGATGCGGAAGCGTCGCAGGGAGCTTCCGGGGATGCCTATCTCGAGATGACCGACACAGGTGAAGCGCCTTGGAGCAACGAAGCAAAAACGGGTGCTGAAAACGGAAAGAAGGAAGCTGTGGAAGTCCAAGAACCCCGGAAAGCCGGGAGTGAAGCGACAAAATCCGACCGGAATACGGTGCCCGGAACAGCAGGAAAAGTACAGAACGGAAAGGGCAGGTTCGGTAAGGACTCCTTCCAGAAGGGGAACTACAGTGGCAGGGACAGCGGACCGATCCGGAAATCCGACAATCCGGACGTGATCTTTGGCCGTGATATTGAAGAGGCTTCCATGCCAATCGAGCACATCGCAGGCGAGATGGGTGAGGTGATCATCCGGGGAAAGGTCTTAAGCGTCGAGACGCGGGAGATCCGCAACGAGAAGACGATTATTATGTTTGCCATCACAGACTTCACGGACACCATTATGGTGAAGATGTTTGCGCGAAACGAGCATGTGGCTGAAATCACCCAGGGGGTGAAGAAGGGTGCTTTCTTAAAGATAAAGGGTGTTACTACCATCGACCGTTTCGACGGAGAGCTTACGATCGGATCCGTCAATGGGATCAAGAAGATCGCGGACTTTACCACCGGAAGAATGGACAACAGTCCCGTGAAGCGCGTGGAGCTTCACTGCCATACGAAGATGAGTGATATGGATGGCGTATCCGAGGTCAAGGATATCATCGGACGTGCCATTTCCTGGGGTCATAAAGCTCTTGCGGTCACGGATCACGGGGATGTTCAGGCGTTTCCGGATGCCAACCACGCCCTCCCGAAAGGCTCTGATTTCAAGGTTATCTATGGGATTGAAGCGTATCTGGTAGATGACCTGAAGAATATTGTGGAGAATTCCCACAACCAGAAGCTAAGTGATACTTATGTGGTATTTGACCTTGAGACTACCGGGTTTTCGCCGATCAACAATCAGATCATCGAGATCGGTGCGGTGAAGGTGGCGGACGAAAAGATCGTGGATCGTTTTTCCACGTTTGTAAATCCAAGAGTGCCGATTCCATTTGAGATCGAGAATCTCACACATATCAAGGATGAGATGGTAATTGATGCTCCGGGAATCGAGACGGTGCTGCCGGAGTTTTTGTCCTTCTGTGAGGGGGCTGTCATGGTGGCTCACAACGCAGGCTTCGACATGAGCTTTATCAGTAAGAACTGTGAGCGGCTTCAGCTTCCCTGTGATTATACCGTCGTAGATACGGTGGCTATGGCGCGGGTGCTGCTGCCGGCACTGAACCGTTTTAAGCTGGATACGGTAGCCAAGGCCCTTAATATATCCCTGGAGAATCACCACCGGGCAGTGGATGATGCTGCCTGCACGGCGGAGATTTTTGTGAAATTTATCGAGATGCTTAAGGATCGCGGTATCGAGGCGCTGGATGAGGTAAACCGACTGGGGAACAGCTCCACGGACAATATCAAGAAGCTTCCGACCCACCATGCCATCATTCTGGCAGCCAACGACGTGGGAAGGATCAACCTGTACCGACTGGTTTCCCATTCCCATCTGGATTACTACCATAGACAGCCCAGGATCCCGAAAAGCGACTTAATGAAGTACCGGGAGGGATTGATCTTAGGCTCCGCCTGTGAGGCTGGGGAACTGTACCAGGCAATCCTGCGCGGCAACTCGGAGGAGGAGATCGCGCGGCTGGTACGATTTTACGATTATCTGGAGATTCAGCCACTTGGAAACAATGCCTTCATGCTCCGGGGGGAGAATCCTGTGGTTGCTTCCCAGGAGGAGCTTAAGGATATCAACCGGAAGATCGTGGCACTGGGGGAACAGTTCCATAAGCCTGTGGTGGGTACTTGCGATGTGCATTTTCTGGATCCGGAGGACGAGGTGTACCGCCGTATCATCATGACAGGCAAGGGCTTTACGGACGCAGATGACCAGGCGCCCCTGTATCTGCGTACCACGGAAGAGATGCTGGCGGAATTCGATTATCTCGGCAGCGAGAAGGCGGAAGAGATCGTTATCACCAACACGAATAAGATTGCGGACATGTGTGAGCGCATCGAACCGGTGCGCCCGGACAAATGCCCCCCGGTGATCGAGAATTCGGATCAGACGCTCCGGGATATCTGTTACAACCGCGCCCATGAGATCTATGGGGACAAGCTTCCTGAGATCGTGGTGGAACGGCTGGAGCGTGAGCTGAACTCTATCATCTCCAATGGGTTTGCCGTGATGTATATCATTGCGCAGAAGCTGGTGTGGAAGTCCAACGAGGACGGTTATCTGGTAGGTTCTCGTGGCTCCGTAGGCTCTTCCTTTGTGGCTACCATGGCAGGTATCACGGAGGTGAATCCTCTGGCTCCCCACTATTATTGCCCCAAGTGCCATTTCAGTGATTTTGATTCCCCGGAGGTGAAGGCGTACGCCGGCCGGGCCGGGTGTGACATGCCGGACAGACTGTGCCCGGAATGCGGCGAACCCTTGAAAAAGGAGGGCTTTGATATCCCCTTTGAGACCTTCCTTGGATTCAAAGGAAATAAAGAGCCGGATATCGACCTGAATTTTTCCGGGGAATATCAGAGTAAGGCTCATAAATATACAGAAGTAATCTTCGGAGAGGGACAGACATTCCGTGCGGGAACCATCGGAACGCTGGCGGATAAGACAGCATACGGATATGTGAAGCATTATTTTGAGGAGCGCGGCCAGCGCAAGCGTAACTGTGAGATTGAAAGGATCGTGGAAGGTTGTGTGGGTGTGCGTCGGACCACCGGACAGCATCCCGGCGGTATCATCGTGCTTCCGCTGGGAGAGGAGATCTACTCCTTTACTCCGGTACAGCATCCGGCGAATGACATGACTACCGATATCGTCACCACGCACTTTGATTACCATTCCATCGACCACAACCTGCTGAAGCTGGATATCCTCGGACACGATGATCCCACCATGATCCGTATGCTGGAGGATCTGACCGGGATCGATGCGAAGCAGATTCCGCTGGATGATCCGGATGTGATGTCCCTGTTCCAGAGTACCAAGGCCCTTGGCATTGAACCGGCAGATATCGGCGGCTGTCCTTTGGGGTCTCTTGGAATTCCTGAGTTTGGCACGGATTTCGTTATCCAGATGTTGCAGGACACAAAGCCCCAGTCCTTCTCGGATCTGATCCGGATCTCCGGTCTGTCCCACGGGACGGATGTGTGGCTGGGGAATGCACAGACGCTGATCCAGGAAGGAAAGGCTACCATTTCCAACGCCATCTGTACCCGTGACGATATCATGACCTACCTCATCGGTATGGGACTTGATTCGGAGGAATCCTTCAAGATCATGGAGGCGGTGCGTAAGGGAACCGTGGCGAAGAAGAAGTGTGATATGTGGCCGGAATGGGAAGCGGATATGAAGGCCCATGGCGTGCCGGACTGGTATATCTGGTCCTGCACGAAGATCCAGTACATGTTCCCGAAGGCGCATGCGGCGGCTTACGTGATGATGGCCTGGCGGATCGCCTACTGCAAGGTGTTTTATCCGTTGGCCTATTATGCGGCTTTCTTCAGTATTCGCGCCACTTCCTTCAACTATGAACTGATGTGCCAGGGGAAGGAGAAGCTGGAATATTTTATGGCGGATTTTGAACGGCGCAAGGATACATTGACTAAGAAGGAACAGGATACGATGAAGGACATGAAGATCGTCCAGGAGATGTATGCCAGAGGGTTTGAATTCCTGCCTATTGACGTCTATCGGTCCAAGGCCAAGGCCTTTCAGATCATAGACGGAAAGCTGCTGCCGGCCTTAAGCACCATCGAAGGTCTGGGGGATAAGGCGGCGGAAGCGGTGGTGGAAGCGGCCAAGGGCGGGAAGTTCCTGTCCAAGGACGATTTCCGTGAACGAACCAAGGTCAGCAAGACCGTCATCGACCTGATGGCCGATCTGGGAATCCTGGGAGACCTGCCGGAATCCAATCAGTTGTCACTGTTCGATTTCGCTTAAAAGCTTCGCCGGCTGGTTTTGCGCATGTAAGAGGAAGAGGCTGTGAATAGTAATAAATAGATCGTTAGAAAGAGGAATACATATGAGAGAATTAGCAGATATCCGTGCAGAGCTGGATGGGATCGACAAAAAAATAACAGAGCTGTTTGAGGAACGTCTGGAGCTTGTGACCCAGGTGGCGGAGTACAAGATCGCCAACGGCAAACCAGTTTTAGATCGGCAGCGGGAGGCAGAGAAGCTTGCGCGTCTCTCAGCGCTTGCAGGGAGTGAATTCTCGAAAATCGGTATCCGCGAACTGTTTGAGCAGATCATGGCTATCAGCAGGAAGCGGCAGTATCAGCTTCTGACGGACAGCGGGCAGGGCGAGGATACCGGATTTGAAGTGAAGGACACCATCGACTTTTCCCATGCCAGAGTGGTCTACCAGGGCGTGGAAGGTGCATACAGCCAGATGGCTATGAATGCTTTCTTCGGAGAACATACGGATTCCTTTCATGTAGAGACCTGGCGGAATGCCATGGAGGCATTGAAGAAAGGGGAAGCTGACTTTGCGGTACTTCCAATTGAGAATTCTTCTGCCGGGATCGTCAGCGAGAATTATGATCTGCTGGTGGAATATGATAATTATATCGTGGGGGAACAGACCATCAAGGTGGATCATGCACTGCTGGGGCTGCCTGAGGCTGAGATAGCGGACATTACCTGCGTCTATTCCCACCCCCAGGCGTTGATGCAGTGTGTGGATTTCCTGGATGAGCACAGAGATTGGGAACGAATCTCCTTAAAGAATACCGCTATGTCGGCCAAGAAGGTGGTGGAGGACGGACAGAAGAATCAGGCGGCCATCGCCAATCCTCTGACGGCTGAGATCTACGGCCTTAAGGTGCTGAAGCGTTCCATCAATTACAGCAGCGAGAACAGCACACGTTTTATCATTGTGTCCGGGAAAAAGATGTGCAAAAGGGACGCAGGAAAGATCAGCATCTGCTTTGAAATCCCCCATGAGAGCGGTTCCCTCTACCATATGCTGTCCCATATCATTTACAACAACCTGAATATGAACAAGATCGAATCCAGGCCGATCAAGGATAAGAGCTTCGAGTATAGGTTCTTTGTGGATTTTGAGGGGAATCTTAAGGACGGTGCGGTGCAGAACGCCTTAAAGGGACTGGCGGAAGAAGCAGGAAAATTGCGGATATTAGGAAATTACTAGAGAGAGGGACGAAAATGAGCAGTGTAAAAGAATTGATATTGTATAAGATACCGGAACAGGAAGAAATATTTTATGATTTTACCCGGATCCTTGAGGAATATGGGAAAAAGACATACACAGAAGAAAAGATAAGCTGGGAGAAGCAGGAAGAGATGCTTAAGGATGTGTGCTACCGGGCACTCCATGCGCTCATCGAGCTTGCAGCCAGTCATGGCTTTGGCGGGAACCTCTGGCATAACTATCTGACGCTCCTTATTGTGAATCATGAAAACGCATACAGTACTGCCTGTGAGATACGGGGAGAGGTAGAGGGCAGCATCAACGAATTTGCCTACCATGATTTTGCGATATTCAAGCAGCTGTTTGCCTATGATCTGACAAAGCTCGCGGAAAAACTCAACATTCCTATCTTAAAGGAGCTTGCGGATTATCAGTGTGTGGAAGGAAGCGGACAGGTATTCAACGTGCGGATCCGGGACCGGATCTGTAGCCTTAGCAGGATGCTGGAGCAGAGCGAAACGGTCGCAGAATTCATGCATGAAGTGACAGCCTTCTACCGGGATTTCGGTGTGGGAGAGCTGGGACTGCATAAGGCCTTCCGCATCGAGCATGTTGGCGGTGGCGCGAAGATCGTGCCCATCACGAACATTGCCCATGTGCATCTGAATGACCTGGTTGGTTATGAGCTGGCTAAGGAAAAGCTTATCGCCAACACGGAAGCCTTTGTAAATGGAAAGAAGGCCAATAACTGTCTGTTGTTCGGCGACGCGGGAACCGGAAAATCCACCAGCATCAAGGCCATCGTCAATCAGTATTATGACAGAGGGCTTCGGATGGTTGAGATCTACAAGCACCAGTTCCAGGATCTGAATTCCCTGATCGCCCAGATCAAGAACCGCAACTATAAGTTTATCATATACATGGATGACCTTTCCTTCGAGGAATTTGAGATAGAATATAAGTATCTGAAGGCCGTTATCGAGGGCGGACTGGAGAAAAAGCCTGACAATATCCTGATCTATGCCACCTCCAATCGCCGTCACCTGGTGCGTGAGAAGTTCAGCGACAAGGAGGAGCGGGAGGACGACCTGCACAAGAACGATACCGTACAGGAGAAGCTGTCCCTGGTGGCAAGGTTCGGAGTGAAGATCTACTTCGGATCGCCTACACCCACAGAGTTTAAGGAGATTGTGAGGAGTCTGGCGAGACGGTATCAGGTGGATATGGACGAGCAGGAATTGCTGGCAGAAGCGAATAAATGGGAGCTTAGCCACGGCGGCCTGTCCGGTCGGTGCGCCCAGCAGTTCATCGACTATCTGCTTGGAAGGTAGAGGTCTTTTGGCAGCGCCGGACGAACCCAAGGCGTGAGTGATAATGAAGGAGGAGATACCATGGCAATCCGCACGTTTGCCGCAATCTATATCGGCTCCTATGAGGTGGGGCTTAAGATTTTCGAAATATCACAGAAGAAGCTGAAGAAAATCGATCATATAAGAAGCCGGGTAGAGCTGGGGAAGGATGCCTACCGGAAGGGCGTCATCGGCTACGAACTGGTAGAGGAGCTCTGCCAGGTGTTGAAGGGCTTCGGACAGATCATGGACAGCTACAAGGTGGATGACTGCCGGGGCTGCGCCAGCAGTCTGTTTCAGGATGTGTCCAATGAGTGGTTCGTGTTGGATCAGATACGCCAGCGTACGAAGCTCGCCGTGCAGGTTTTAAGCAACTCGGAACAGCGCTTCATCAGTTATAAATCCCTGGCCTACAATCCTGTTTTCGAGCGATTGATCCAGGAGAGTGCGGCCGTGGTGGATGTGGGCGGCGGAAGCGTCCAGGTGACGCTGTATTTCGGCGGACGGGCGGTAACCACCCAGCAGATCGTTCTGGGGCTCATGCGTATCCGAGAGAAGCTGTCGGCCATCCAGGGTCAGGTAGTCAATTATGAAGAACTGGTCCAGGAGATGGTGGATAAGGAACTGGAAATCTTCTGTGATCTGTATCTGAAGGATAAAAAAGTAAAGTATATCATCATGGTCGGGGATTATATCGGTGATATGGTGAAAAACATCCAGCGCAGAAATGAGGACGATACCATAGAGGCAGAGCGTTTCTTAAAGGCAATGAAGAAGCTTCAGAAGAAAAATTCTGCAGAAGTGGCCTCTGCCCTTGGTTATCCCAATGAACAGGATCCATTGCTGATTCCCTCTGTGGTACTCTACCGACGGCTGGCAGAAGCCACCGGGGGAGATTATGTATGGGTTCCCGGCGTCAACATAAGCGATGGGATCGCTTACGACTATGCCCAGAAAAATAAGATATTAAAGCCGGCGCATGATTTCGAGGGCGACATCCTGTCGGCAGCCCGTGCGCTGGCGGCCCGGTACCAATCAAAAACAGAGCACACAGAGACACTGACGGAGGCAGCAGCAGTGATCTTCGATGCCATGAAGACGGTTCACGGACTTGGAAAGCGGGAGCGCCTGCTGCTTATGACGGCCGCCATTCTTCATGATTGCGGCCGCTATATCAGTCTGGTTAATCAGGCAGAATGCTCCTATCAGATCATCATGGCCTCAGAGATTATCGGTATGAGCCATCTGGAGCGGGAAATCGCGGCTACCGCTGTAAAATATATCTCTGCTCCGCTGGCCGCTTATGAGGAGCTTAAGGAGAAGCTGGATCAGGAGAGCTACCTGGTGGCGGCGAAGCTTTCCGCCATCTTAAAGCTGGCCAATGCCATGGATCGCAGCCATCGGCAGAAGTTCAAGAAGGTACGGGCGGCGTTGAAGGAAAAGCAGCTTGTTATCACCGTTGAGACCAGCGAAAACTTTGTCTTGGAGAAAAGACTGTTCCAGGCATATACAGAAGCCTTTGAACAGGTGTTTTCCATAGAACCCATGCTGCGGGAGAAGCGTATCTAGTGTAACAGTTCAGCCAGACCGAAGCAGGTGCGTGCCGAACTGTTACGAAATATTCAAGGAGAACAGAGCGATGGAGAAAACCATGGATTATAAAGATCCGATTTATTATGAAAACCGGGAGCTGAGCTGGCTGAAATTCAATGCCAGAGTGTTGAATGAAGCACGTGATAAGACCATACCCTTGCTGGAACGGCTGAAGTTTATGAGCATCACCTCCTCCAATCTTGACGAATTCTTCATGGTGCGGGTGGCTTCGCTGAAGGATATGGTGCATGCGGGATACAAGAAGAAGGATATTGCAGGCATGTCGGTAGAGGAGCAGCTTGCGGCCATCGACCGGGATACCAGAGAGCTGGTGGAGATCCAGTATTCCACCTACAACCGTTCTTTGCTTCCGGGCCTTCGAAACCATGGAATCCAGATCCTCGGCGCTCACGATGTGCTGTCGGAGGAACAGGCCGCCTATGTGGACCGCTATTTTCATGAAGCCGTCTATCCGGTACTCACCCCCATGGCGGTGGATGCATCCCGGCCCTTCCCGCTGATCCGCAATAAGACGCTGAACATCGCAGCGCTGCTGGTTAAGAAAGGCGGAAAAGCGGAGAAGAAGGAAAACAAGGATGGCAGAAAAGAGGGAAAAAAAGCAAGTAAGAAGGAAGCCGCCGAATTTGCCACCGTACAGGTGCCATCTGTGCTTCCACGCCTGATCCCCATTCCATCCGGGGACACCGGGGAGCAGATATTCATCCTGCTGGAACAGGTGATCGAGCGGAACATGCATCATCTTTTTTTGAACTATGATGTAATCTGCGCTTGTCCTTACCGGATCATGCGGAATGCGGATCTGACCATCGACGAGGATGAGGCAGAGGATCTGCTCACGGAGATCGAGAAACAGTTGAAGAAAAGGCAGTGGGGCGAGGTCATCCGCCTGGAGGTAGATGAGAAGATCGACCCGCGGCTGATGGCTATTCTGGAAAATGAGCTTCACATTGTGCAGGAGGCGATCTATCGCATCCCCGGCCCGCTGGATCTGACATTTCTCATGAAGATGTATGACATTAAAGGGCATGACCAGCTTCGATTCCGCCCTTATACGCCTCAGCCGGTGCCGGGGATCGTGCCGGGGGAGGATATTTTTGCACAGATACGAAAAGGAGATATCCTGCTGCATCATCCATACCAGACCTTCGATCCGGTGGTAGACTTCATCCGCCAGGCTTCGTTGGATCCCCAGGTGCTGGCCATCAAGCAGACGCTGTACCGTGTCAGCGGCAATTCACCCATCATTGCTTCCCTGGCTCAGGCTGCGGAGAACGGCAAGCAGGTATCTGTCCTGGTGGAATTGAAGGCCCGGTTTGATGAAGAGCATAATATTGTCTGGGCGAAGAAGCTTGAGAAGGCGGGCTGTCATGTGATCTATGGCCTGGTAGGCTTAAAGACACACAGCAAGATCGCGCTGGTGGTGCGCCGTGAGGAGGATGGGATACGACGGTATGTGCATCTGGGAACCGGAAACTACAATGATTCCACGGCCAGACTCTATACGGACTGCGGGATCTTCACCTGTTCGGAGGCTATCGGAGAAGATGCTACCGCAGTGTTTAACATGCTGTCCGGTTATTCAGAACCCTTATCCTGGCATCGGCTGGTATTGGCGCCCCTGTGGCTTCGGGATAAGTTTCTGCGGCTGATCGCACGGGAGACCGCGTATGCCAGGGAAGGTAAGAAGGCCTTTATCAAGGCGAAGATGAATTCACTCTGTGACAGGGAGATTATTGCGGCGCTGTATGAGGCTTCTGCGGCAGGTGTTAAGATCGAGCTGGTGGTGCGCGGTATCTGCTGCCTGAAGGTGGGAATCCCAGGTGTCAGTGAAAATATCTCCGTTCACTCCATTGTAGGAAATTTCCTGGAACACAGCAGAATCTTCTACTTCCACAACGATGGTCAGGAGGAGATCTATATGGGAAGTGCTGACTGGATGCCGAGAAACTTAGACCGCAGGGTGGAGATCCTGTTTCCGGTGGAGGATGAAGCACTGATGGAGCAGGTGAAGCACATTCTTACCGTTCAGTTGGAGGATAATGTAAAGGCGCATGTTCTTATGCCGGACGGATCCTATGCCAGAATCGATAAGCGGGGCAAGAAGCTTGTCAATTCCCAGGAGCAGTTCTGTCAGGAAGCTGTTTTGGCAGGCAGGAAGCCCAAAGAGGGCTATGAGGCGCGGGTGTTTATTCCGGCGGAAACGGCAGAATAACTATAATCCGCGGGCTTTCATTCATAGTGGTGTCTGTAGCAGCAGGCATGAAGGTTTAGAAAGGGGAAGCTGTATGAGAAAGATCCTTTTTACAGATCTGGACGGAACACTCTTAAAGAATGACAAAACCATATCGGAGAAGAACCGCCAGGCGATCCATCAGATGCTTACGGCAGGCAATTATGTGGTGATCTCCACCGGACGCAATGTGGAGAGCGGCTGTCAGGTTGCAAAAGAACTGGGGCTTGACATTCCCGGCTGCTATATGATTGCTTACAACGGCGCTGTGATCTACGATTTTGGCGCTGCGCGTGCATTGGCGGAATACACCGTCCCCATGGAATATGTAAAATACCTGTTTGCGGAGGCAGAAAGGTATCATCTGTACATCCAGACTTATTCCGGCAAATATATGGTGACAAGCTGTGGCGGCGAGGAGCTTACGTATTATGCCACGCGCACAAATACTCCCATCATGCAGGTGGAGGATGTGGTGAAATGGCTGGACCGGGAGCCAAACAAGGTTCTGCTTATTCATCTTGAGGATCATGAACGGCTGGAGGCCTTCCAGCGTGAACATAGGCAGTGGGAGCAGGGGCGCTTAAACAGCTTCTTCTCCTGCCCGGAATATCTGGAATATTGTCCGCTGGGCATTGATAAAGGAAGCGGCGTCCGTTATCTGTGCGAATATCTGGAAATTCCTCTGGAAAATGCTTTTGCTGTCGGAGATGAGCGGAATGATATCCCGATGCTTCAGGCCGCAGGCACCGGCATTGCCATGGAAAATGCCCATGGAGATACCAAGGCGGCTGCGGATTATGTGACAGAGCATGATAACGAGCACGATGCCATTGCAGAGATCGTGGATCGGTTTGGCCTAACGCATACGTGAAGTAAAGGAGAATTAACGACGGATCATGAGAAATGATGGTTCGATGGAAATATATGAAAAGCGCGGAGGATATAAGAGATGGACATAAAGGAATATAAGTACCGGACAGAATTGCATACCCATACATCACCGGCCAGTGCGTGCAGCGATTATGATCCGGTGGAATTGGTGCAGTGTTATGCCGGATTGGGTTATGACAGTCTGGTGATCTGCAATCATTTTTTTGACGGAATGCGGTATTACGGAGCAAAGGAGAAGTGCATGCAAGCCTATCTTGAAGATTATGACCGGGCGGCAGAAGCGGGAGCGGGTCTTGGAATCCATGTGATCCTGGGCTGCGAGATCCGTTTCTCGGAAAATATCAACGATTACCTGTTATTTGGAATTGACCGCAGCTTCCTGTGGGATGCCTATGAGTATCTTAAGAAGGGCCTTGCGGAATTCTCCGAAAATTTCCGTGGAGAGAACCGGGTGCTCCTACAGGCACATCCCTTCCGAAACGGGATGACGCACATGGATCCGAAATACCTGGATGGAATCGAGACATTCAACGTCCACCTGGATCACAATTCCAGAGTAGCCCAGGCTGCACGGTATGCACGGGAGCACGATATGATCGTCAGTGCCGGTTCAGACTGCCATCATCGTGGACAGGAGGGCTTTAGCAGCATTCGGACGAAGCAGCCGCTATGCACTTCCGAGGATATTGCCGTGGTTATGCGCAGCCGGGATTATCTGTTGGAGGTCGGCGGGTGCCTGATTCTGCCGTATGAGACAGTATGATTTGTGAGTATTGAAAAAATCCTTGTTATGAAAGATAATTTTCCAAAAGCCCATGTTGTGAAAATCTTTCCTTCCGGTATTTATACGGTGTTGTTTTATAAATTCGTGAAAAGGCATTGATAAATCCGGCTGCGGATTTAAATCCTGTCTTATAAGCCACATCTTCCACACTACTCAAAGTGGTTAACAAGAGAGAAGACGCGTACTCCATTTTGATTTGCATGACATATTCTTTCAAAGTCAGATTAGAATATTTCTTGAACTCTCTCGCAACATGGCCATAGCTGTAATTGGTGGTCTTAATTATTTCGTTGATAGGCATGGCTAAAAATTCTTCTGATGACGATCAATCGGATTCAGGAGTGCGTGACTCGGAGTGATATTTCAAATTTCCATTATTTTCCTACTGATTGTCCGCATCGGGAGAAAAATGGCTGGACGGGAGATATTGCTGTGTCTGCAGAGCAGCTTTGCTATAACTTTGACACTTATGATTCTTTACGGCAGTGGCTTCATATGGTGCGAAAGTCGCAGCTTGATTCCGGTGAGATTCCGGGGATTGTTCCGACCACTGGCTGGGGCTATGCATGGGGAAATGGAATTGTATGGGATGATGTGTTGGTAGAGCTTCCATATCAACTGTATCGTTTTTACGGGAAAAGGGAAATTGTAAATGAGAATATAGAGGCTATCTGGCGTTATCTTGGATACATGAAAGAAAAAGAAAATACAGACGGTTTATTTGCATATGGACTTGGAGACTGGTGTGAGGCGGCCTCCGTCAGTGAAGATGCTTGTCAGACGCCACTTGAGGTTACGGCCTCTCTTACGGCGATAGACCTCCTTGAGAAAGCAGCGTTTTTGTTTGAAGTGGCTGGTCAGGATTCGCGGGTGGAGAAGGCGAAAAAGTGGCAGCAGGAGGTCAGAGACGCATTTCGCAAAAAATATGTTATGGAGTATACTGTGAACTGTCTGACACAGACTGCACAGGCGATGGCGTTGGCATTAGATATCTTCACAACAGAGGAAAAAGACATAGCATATCAGGCATTGCTTAAACTCATCCGGCGAGATAACAGTCGATTTTGCGTGGGAATAGTCGGTATGAAATATCTGTTTGATGTGTTGTCTGAGTTTGGAGATTCCGCACTTGCCCTTAAGCTTATAGCAGATCCGGCATTTCCAAGCTATGGTTATCTGATAGAAAAAGGTGCGACGACGCTCTGGGAAGCATTCCATGATTATGAGATAGTGGGGGATAGAATCGAGCGAAAGGACAAAAAATCACATATCACATCCTTCAACCACCATTTCTTTGGCAGTGTTTCCGCATGGTTCTATCAGAGAATCGCCGGACTTTTTGTCATCTCGGCAACGGAACTAAAGATAGCGCCATGCTTAGATTGTGGACTTGAATGGGCGGAAGCAGAATATCACAACGAGTATGGACATATTCGGGTTTCATGGAAGCGGGATGGAGAGACAGTTATGTTGAAAGTGGATAATCACGGATTTAAGGGATGTGTGGAAGCAAGGTTTGCTTGCGAAGAAAAGGTAAGTGCAAAGCTTGTGGAAGGTATATATAGTAGCGTCCTGAATTTGTAAGGAACTGGATCGGCACTTTAACAGGTTTAACAGGGCTCCAAACAAAAATATTGAAAATGCCACTGCAATATGGTAAGATAATTTCGAGAAGGGGAGCAGCAAAAACTAAATTAAATGGGGGAATGGAAACAGATGAAGAACCGAAAGACGCAGTGGCATCCGGCTTTTTGCTCGGCAGTGCGTTTGGAGTTGCGTGCAGACAAGCAGAAACTGCAGTATACCAACGAGTATAACCTGAACGCAAAGCCAATTCAGATTGATCTTCTTGTAATCAAGAAGCCAGCGGGGGCAGTGCTTCAGAATGAGATTGGGAAGATATTCAGGGGACACAATATTTTAGAGTATAAGTCGCCGGAAGATGCGATGAATGTGGACACCTATTACAAGACGCTTGCATATTCGTATTTATATAAGGCAAACGGCGAGAAAGTGGATGTAATCAAAACAGATGATATTACGATATCTCTGGTGCGAGAGAGAAAGCCACGGGAATTATTGCGATATCTGGAAGAAAATGAATATAAGATCAGTCATCCTTATTCTGGCGTATATTATGTAGAAAAGAATGGTTTTCCGCAGACACAGATCATTGTATCGAGGGAACTTGACAGAGAATCCCATCGATGGCTTACCGCACTAACCAGCAATATGGATCAGGCAGAAGCACAAGAACTGGTATTTGATATCCGGGCTTTGACAGAAAAGGATGATAAAGAATATGCGGACTCTGTGTTTGATGTTTCATTAAAAGAAAACCGTCATCTATTTGAGGCATTGAGAAAGGAGGGAACAACAAGCATGTGTGAGGCTTTGGTAGAATTAATGAGACCTGAATTAGATGCAGCAGTGAAAAAGGCGAGAGCGGAAGAGCGTGCGAATACAGAGCGTGAGCGTGCAAATGCAGAGCGCGAACGTGCGAATACAGAACGCGAACGTCAGCGGGCAGTTGCCGCCGAAGAGGAAGTGCAACGCTTAAGAGAAGAACTCCGGAGAATGCAGCAGGCAAATAATTGAGAAGGTGTGACGGTATGATAAGAAGTATAATGAGAGAGGAATGAGAGAGGCAGCAATTTTTCGTATTGCTATTTCAAGCTGTACGTGTTAGTATTTGTTCATACAAAGTACAGTGCAGAAGGGGGCAGCAATATATGGGTATCTATGTTAATCCGGAGAATACAGCGTTCAGAGAAGCAGTAAATTCCATGATCTATGTAGATAAGACTGAACTGATTGCATACACAAACCGCGTTCTAAACACAACACGGGAGAATATATGTGTGTGCCGTCCGCGCCGTTTCGGAAAATCCATGGCGGCAGATATGCTTGTTGCCTATTATAGCAAGGGCTGCGATTCCAGTAGCCTGTTTGCCGGACGGAAGATAGAAGGCGAGAAATCGTTTAAAACACACTTGAACCAGCACAATGTGATCCGGTTGGATGTGCAGCAGTTTTTATTTCAGGAGTCTCATTGTGATACGTTTATCGACAAGATGCAGGAAGCGGTCATTAAAGAGTTGA
>CAVGED010000112.1:0-11731 GCA_963628035.1 Paludibacteraceae bacterium | reverse complement strand
ATGCTGATTGACAGCTGAAAGTACTAGGTTTTGAGAGAAACGACGGAAGTCAGGTTTTATAAAAAAAGAGAGAAAATTCCTATTGGCATGATTGTTGTATACATTGCAAAAGTTGCGGTTTCATGGTACTATAAAGGAAACACAAGTAAGAGAGGCGGGACATATCTCATGAAGAAGAATCTGCAGACAACGTTCAGCAACCGACAGTACATGCTGTCTCGGGATTTTGAGATATTTTACTATAGTGATTCGACACTTTCCAGAGTGGAGAGCCATACGCATGATTATTACGAGTTTTATTTTTTCCTGGAGGGGGACATCTCCATGGAGATCGATGGGGAGCTGTATCCGTCCAGGTATGGGGACGTGGTGCTGATCCCGCCGGGAAGGCGGCACCGGGCGGTGATCCACAGCCAGGAGAAGCCCTACCGCCGATTTGTATTCTGGATCAGCAGGGAATACTTAAGTCAGCTGCTGGAGCTGTCTTCGGCATACGGATATCTGATCCGGCATGTGGAGAGTACCGATGAATTCTCGTTTCATAATGATGTGGTTACATTTAATGCAATACAGTCTAAGGTGATCCGGCTCTTGGAGGAGGTTCATGGAGAGCAGTTCGGCAAGGAGGCGCAGGTTTCGCTGTGCGTCAACGACCTGATCCTGTATCTGAACCGGGTAGCCTATGCGCAGGATCATCCCGTCAGCAGGAGCGAGGAACAGAGCCTGTATCAGAATCTGCTGCTGTATCTGGAGGAGCATCTGGAGGAGGATCTGTCCCTGGAACGGCTGGCGAAGGAATTCTTTGTGAGCAAGTATTATATCGCTCATCTTTTTAAGGACAATATGGGGCTTTCCATCCATCAGTTTATCCGAAAGAAGCGGCTGGCGGCGTGCCGGGACGCCATCGCGGGGCCGGGGAAGATCAGCCGGGTGTATCTGAGATATGGCTTTAAGGATTACTCCAGTTTTTACCGGGCATTCCGAAAGGAATACGGCATGTCGCCGGGAGAATTCCAGGATACGGTGCGCTCGGATTATAAGGAGTGAAAACACAGAAAATCACTCATAGTAACAGTTCAGCCCACGCTCATAATATTTTACAGGTGCTTTACAAAGATACGCTTATTACTTTTACAAACCTGTGATACGCTCAAGACAGCAAAAGAAAAACGTACAAGAAGAGAGGCAAATATTATGAAGCGCATATATCTGTTTTCCGGGATGCTCAGCAGCCGCACTTCCCTTTCGAAAAATGCCATATACCTGTTCTTTCGGACGCTGGCCGTCTTTGTGCTGTCGCTGGCAGCAGCGGTGTTAGTAAGCTGCTTTGCGAATATAATAGGATTGACAATGCCGGATCTCATTGCCGTGCTGTCCGGGTGGATCACGGTGGCTTTTGGCTTTTTCGGAGGCATCCTGTTTCTGATGAGGCAGGAGTGAATAATAGGAATTCTGTGGCAGGGACGGGCGAAATTATCTAGTCATAGTTCCGCCCTCCCGCGCATATACTGGATATAAGGACATCATCAGGAGCGCATGTGATCAAAAAAATAAAACTATCCATCGGATTAAAACTGGTCCTGCTGTTTGCTGCTGCCTTCCTCCTGGGGGCAGGCACGGGTATGGCCAAGGAGGCTATAAGCAGCAGGATTCTTGCAGGTGGAGGTACAGGAAGCAGCGGAAAGCTTGCAGAGGCAGCGGGAAACTGGGGCTTGAGCTTTCGGGAGGACGGGAAGCCTCCGGTGGCGGATGTATCCGCGAAGGAGCTTGAAAAATGGAATGCCTGGTACATAAAGGATACGGAGGACAAGGTGCTGTACTTAACCTTCGATGCAGGGTACGAGAATGGCAATACACCGGCCATCCTGGATGCCTTGAAGAAGCACAATGCGCCGGCCTGCTTCTTTATTGTGGGGCATTATCTTAAGAGCAGCCCGGATCTGGTGCGCCGCATGGTGGATGAGGGACACCTGGTGGGAAACCACAGCTTCAATCACCCGGATATGTCTTCTCTGGGCCGGGATAAGTTTGCACAGGAGCTTACGGATCTGGAGAGCCTCTATCTGGAGACCTTCGGGAAGGAGATGCCGAAGCTCTATCGTCCGCCCCAGGGAAAGTTCAGTGAAGGCAGCTTAAAGCTGGCGAAGGAGCTGGGGTATCAGACCTTCTTCTGGAGTCTGGCCTATGTGGACTGGGATGTAGATAAGCAGCCCAGCCGCGAGGACGCACTTGATAAGCTGACCAGGCGGGTGCATCCGGGAGCCGTGGTGCTTCTGCACGTCACCTCCAAGACCAACGGCGAGATCATGGATGAGATCCTGACCAAGTGGGAGGAGATGGGCTACAGCTTCAAATCATTGACGGAGTTCGCAAACTAAGGTTTGATCTTCATCTTCCTACAATAAGTGGCGCTTGCTGCGAAAACGAACAACTGGTATGCTAAAAAACATTAAAACTGGATATATTCATATATCCAGTTTTGCTTTATCATAGCTCCAACATAAGAAAAAGGAGCGTTGATTAAAATGGCAAATGAAGCAGGAACAGTAAAAAGCGCACAGAAAATCTATGAGAGTGATCATGTGAAATTTCTCACGGTGACGGCACTGGCCGTGGCACTGACTTATGTTTTCACAAGGTTTGTAAATATCCGGCTGCCCTTCGCACCAAACGGCGGACTGATCCATCTTGGCAATGTCCCGCTGTTTGTCTTCGCGATTATCTTTGGCCGCAAGACCGGATCCATCGCCGGAGGTGTCGGCATGGCATTGTTCGATCTGACATCCGGGTGGACGCTGTGGGCACCCTTCACACTGGTTATCGTGGGTATCATGGGCTATGTGGTCGGACTTATCACGGAGAGAAAGAAGGGCTACGGCTGGTATGTAGTAGCCATGCTGGCGGCACTGGTCATCAAGATCGGCGGTTATTACATTGCCGAGGGTGTTATCTACGGCAACTGGCTGACCCCGGTGACATCGATTCCCGGAAATCTGATACAGGTTGTATCTGCGATGGTGATCGTTCTGGTGGTGATCGTGCCGCTGCGTGCAGCAGCCAACAAGACACTGCTTGGGGAATAAGGAGGAGCTATGTACAAGATAATGACACCCGGTCCTACCCAGGTAAAAGAAAATGTGCGTGCGGCCAGAAGCCTTGTATGCACCAACCCGGATCTGGACGAGAGCTTTTATGATTTTTACAGGGAGACCTGCGAGCTGATCAGCAGCCTGCTCCACACAGAGAACGAGACCATCATCATGGACGGCGAGGGCATTCTCGGCCTTGAGGCCGCCTGCGCGTCCCTGACGGAGCCGGGGGATAAGGTGCTGGTGCTCGACAACGGTATATTCGGAAAAGGCTTTGCGGACTTTGTCACGCTGTACGGCGGCGTGCCGACGCTCTATACGGTGGATGACAAGAATCCCATCGATCCCATAGAGCTGCGGGATTTCCTGAAGGAGAATCATGATTATAAATATGCGACGCTGGTGCACTGCGATACGCCCAGCGGTATGCTGAATCCGATTCATATCCTGTGCCCGCTGCTTAAGGAGTATGGGATCCTGACGGTGGTGGACTCGGTATCGGCCATGTTCGGGGAGGAGGTCCGGGTAGATGAATATCGGATCGATATTCTCTGCGGCGGTTCCCAGAAGGCAGTGTCCGCGCCTCCGGGACTGACCTTCGTGACCGTCAGTGCCGACGCAAAGAAGGCCATGGCAGAGCGGAAAACACCCATCGCATCCTTCTACGCCAATATTAAGGCCTTCGAGGGCTATTATGAAAAAAAGTGGTTCCCGTACACGATGCCCATCAGCGACATCTATGGTCTGCGGGCGGCCTTCGACAACATCAAGGCTGACACCGATATGCTGGAACGCCACAGCCGCATCGCGAAGGCCTGCCGGGCGGCAGTGACGGAGGCCGGGCTGAAGCTCCACTTAGAGAGCGGCTTCTCCAATACGGTGACGGTATTTGATGTGCCAAAGGGCGTCACGGCCGAAGATATCTTAGAGACCATGAAGCGTGAGCATAATATCATGCTGGCAGGTTCCTTCGACACACTGGCGGGACAGGTCATCCGCATCGGCCACATGGGGAGCAATGCCAATCTTCCCGACATGACCGAGACCATGGAGGCGCTGGATCAGACACTTAGGGGGCTGGGCGTGGCGCTTAAGGCTTCTCTGAAGGATGTGTTTTTGCGAGAATATCGGGAGTAGTTACTGTTCGTATAGAAGTGAACAGCAGGAATATCAGACAGGGAGCGGAGTAAACCGCTCCCTCTTATGTTGCCTATTCGGTTATGGACGTGGGAGAGAGGTTGTTATCCGTAGAAAACAGTTGCAAAGAAGGCAAATCATTGGTATTATTAAAGGTGGAGTAAATTTATAAAACAAATAGGAAGAATCTATCATGAGTGATTATACCACACAGCGTCACCTGGAATATCCGAATCTGACCATGTTCCAGATGATCGAGAAGATCGCCGGACAGTATCCCGATGAGCCAGCCTTTGAATTTTACGGGAAAAAAACAAGTTATCGCACATTCTTAAGAAGGATCGAGCAGACGGCCAGAGCATTTCTGGCACTAGGAATCACGGCAGGTGACAGAGTCACCATCTGCATGCCCAATGTACCCCAGATGCTGGAGAGCTTTTATGCGCTGAACCGGATCGGTGCGGTGGCGAACATGATCCACCCCCTTTCGGCCTGCACGGAGATATCCTTTTACCTGAATTATTCCGGCAGCAAGGCCATTCTTACCCTGGATATGTTCTGCGAGAAGGTGGAAGAGGCCTTAAAGGATGTAGCACAGCCGGTAACCGTGCTGGTGGCGCGGATGCAGGAGGAGCTGAATCCCGTTATGGCGGCTGCCTATACGGTAAACAAGGGCAGAGGCTTTCTGAAGTTCCCCAACACGGATCATGCCCTGCTCTGGAAGGATTTTAAGAAGAAGGCAGATAAGCATGTTGATCTGCCGGAGATCACCTTTGATCCAAAACGGACAGCCGTTATCCTATACAGCGGCGGAACGACCGGAACGCCCAAGGGAATCTGCCTGTCCGATCTGAACTTTAACGCCCTGGCACTGCAGGCGAGGAATGCAATCGCAGTAGAACTCGGCGTTGGAATGAAAATGCTCAGCTGTATGCCATGCTTCCACGGCTTCGGTCTGGGGATCAATCTGCATACGATCCTGTGCTTCGGCGCCTGCTGTATCCTGATGCCGATGTTCTCCAGCGCGTCGTATGCCAAGATGCTGATGAAGAAGAAACCGAATTTTATCGCCGGAGTTCCCACTATTTTTGAAGCATTGCTTCATATCGATATCCTGGAAAAAGCAGACTTAAGCTTCCTTCGGGGAATGTTCTGCGGTGGGGATTCACTGTCTGTGGAATTAAAGCGGAAGGTGGATGCGTTCCTTGCGGAGCATCATGCGACCATCCAGATTCGTGAAGGCTATGGCCTGACGGAATGCGTGACAGCCAGTTGCCTGACCCCCTTGGACAGCTATCGTGAGGGCGGAATCGGACTGCCCTTCGCGGATACGGAATATTGTATTGTGCGGCCCGGAACGGACGATGAAGCGCCCCGGGGCGAGGAGGGTGAGATCATCCTGACGGGGCCAACCGTTATGCTGGGCTATCTGGACAGGCCGGAGGATACGGCCAATACGCTCCGGGTTCTTGCAGACGGAAAGGTGTGGCTCTATACCGGCGATCTGGGACATATGGACGAGGATGGCTTTGTCTATTTTCACCGACGCCAGAAGCGGCTCATTATCACCAATGGCTATAATGTATACCCCAATCAATTGGAAAATGTTATTGATAGCTGCCCGGAGGTATCCTACAGCTGCGTAATCGGTGTCAAGGATTCGCGGAGGATACAGAAGGTAAAGGCATACATAGTCTTAAAGGACGGTGTCGCGGGCGATGAAGCCTGCAAGAAAAGGATCATGGATAAGCTGAGACACGAGGTTGCGCAATATGCGCTGCCCCGGGAGATCGAATTCCGAAAGGAGCTTCCCAAGACACTGGTAGGGAAGGTTGCCTACCGCCGGCTGGAAGAGGAAGCAAATGCGGAATAGAAAGTATGATGGCATAGAGAGGAAATATCTATGAGCAAGAATAAAAAAAAGCGGCGCTGGGGCGACCGCAGGGATGGACGTCTGGTGCGGGATGTGTCGGGGCTGCAGACGGTTATGGCACATCTTATGCCGAACCGGACGGACTGTGAGGTATATCTTAACGATTCCATCGATGCAACGGAGCTTCTGCGGTATCTGGAGCAGAAGAATCAGGAGCATCCGGATTATAAAACTACGATTTTTCACTGTATGGTTACCGGGTTCGCCCGCATGGTGAAGGAGCGTCCGCTGATGAACCGCTTCATTCAGGGACGACGCTTTTACGAGCGGGATGAGATCAGCATAAGCTTTGTCTGTAAACGCCGTTTTGCCGATCATGCGGAGGAGGCGCTGATGTTTCTGGTGCCCAAGGAGGAGGATACGCTTGACTCCATCAGCAAAAAGATCGTGGGCGATGTGAAGGAGACCAGAAAGAGTGAGCATTCCACTGGAGGCGTTGATGCCCTTGTGGATTCCTTTGCCAAGATCCCGCGGCCGCTTCTCATGCTGCTGCTCCGTGTGATCCGCTGGCTGGACTTCTGGGGAAAGAATCCCAGCTTTATCACTGCGGGGGATGTCAATTATTCCACCATTTTGTGCAGCAATCTGGGGAGTATTAAGTGTCCCAGTGTCTATCATCACCTGAATAATTACGGAACCAACAGCATCATGATCACCATCGGAGCACTTCACAAGGAAGAGGTTCTTATGCCGGATGGATCGAAGGAAATCCGCGACATGGTCGATATAGGGGCAACCCTGGATGAACGTATTGCGGACGGGTTCTATTTTGCAAGAAGCTTAAAGCTCATCAAGCACATTTTTGCAAATCCGGAACTTCTGGATCTGCCTTTGGGGCAGTCAAGCGGATATGAATATCGTTAGAATGGATCATAAAAATGAGAAAGCATTCCGGCGTGCCGTCTGGGTACGCCGATTTGTCACCGGTTTTCTTGTCCTTTGCTGGATGTTTGTCATTGGTTCCTTCTCTGCGCAGCCCGGTGCGGAGTCCGGCAGCCTGAGCAGAGGTGTGGCGAAGAAGGCAGTCCGTGTCGAAGAGAAGCTTTCCGGGAAGACCTATACGGACAAGGAACGGGATGTTAAGATAGAGAGCATGCAGTTTCCGATTCGCAAGCTGGCACACATGACGGAGTATGCTGTTCTTGCCGTGCTTCTTGCGCTCCATCTGGGCTGTTACGCCTTTGGCTTGAAGAATCTGCGCCTGCGTCTGTTCCTGACGTGGCTTATCGCTGCCGCTTACGCAGCCGCTGACGAGGTTCATCAGCTTTTTGTAGACGGGCGGAGCGGCAGCTTTGTGGATGTCTGCATTGACAGTGCCGGTGCATTTTTAGGTGTACTTTGCTTTGCTATTCTCTTCCGTGGTTATAGGCGGCATGTGCGGAGAATAAAAAATATCAAGAAAATTGATTAATTTTACCACTACAAACCAGAATGGGAACATGATATAATGAGCGCACTGCTACGTTTCGGGTTTCCCGACAGTAATATCTGGAGGTTCATTATTATGAAGAATTTTGAAAAATATGAGAGACAGTATTTCATGCCGCCCATCGTTACCTACGATTGGGTGAAGAAGGACTATATAGACAAGGCGCCCATCTGGTGCAGCGTAGATCTGCGTGATGGAAACCAGGCGCTGATCGAGCCCATGAGTCTGGAGGAAAAGCTGGAATTCTTCCGTATGCTGGTGAAGATTGGCTTTAAGGAGATCGAGGTGGGATTCCCGGCAGCATCGGAGACGGAGTACACCTTCATCCGTACCCTTATTGAGAAGAATATGATTCCTGACGATGTGACCATCCAGGTACTGACTCAGGCGAGAGAGCATATTATCCGCAAGACCTTCGAGGCTGTGAAGGGCGCGAAGCACGCGGTGATCCATCTGTATAACTCAACCTCTGTGGCGCAGCGGGAGCAGGTCTTCCACAAGTCCAAGGAGGAGGTCAAGAAGCTTGCGGTGGACGGCGCCGTGCTCTTAAAGCAGCTGGCAGAGGAGACCAACGGCAATTTCACCTTCCAGTACAGCCCGGAGAGTTTCCCCGGCACCGAGGTGGATTACGCCCTTGACGTCTGCAATGCCGTGCTGAAGGTCTGGGAGCCTTCCGCGGATAACAAGGTTATCATCAATCTGCCGACTACGGTTGAGAATGCCATGCCCCATGTTTTTGCCTGCCAGGTGGAATATATGAGCAAGCACCTCTACCACAGAGAGCATGTGATCCTGGATGTGCATCCCCACAATGACCGTGGCTGTGGTATCTCCGATGCGGAGTTTGCAGTGCTGGCCGGAGCGGACCGCATCGAAGGCACACTCTTTGGCAACGGTGAGCGCACGGGCAATGTGGATATCATAACCCTGGCGATGAACCTGTATTCCCATGGCGTGGATCCGCAGCTGGACTTCTCCGATATGCCCGCTATCTGTGAGAAATACGAGGAGCTTACCAGAATGAAGGTGTCTGATCGCCAGCCTTATGGAGGAAAGCTGGTGTTTACTGCATTTTCCGGCTCCCACCAGGATGCCATTGCCAAGGGCATGGCATACCGTGAGCAGCACCCGGACAGCAAGTGGAATCTGCCCTACCTACCCATTGATCCCATGGATGTGGGACGTACCTATGACGCAGATGTGATCCGTATCAACAGCCAGTCCGGCAAGGGCGGCGTCTGCTACGTGCTGAAGGAGAATTACGGCATGGTGATCCCCGATAAGATGAAGGAGGATGTGGGCTATACCGTCAAGGATGTGTCCGACAAGGAGCACAGAGAGCTTACACCAAGCTGGATCTATCGGATTTTCGAAGAAAAATACATTGGCAACAACCGGGTGTTTGGCATTCCGGAGTGCCATTTCAAGAAAAGCGACGGCATGATCGCAGAGGTGACCATGAAGCAGGCTGGCGGGAAGCGCGTGGTGACAGGCGTCGGTAACGGACGTCTGGATGCGGTGAGCAATGCCATCAAGCAGTATTTTGGCATCAGTTATGAGCTGTCTGCCTACGAAGAGCATGCTATGACCAGCGGTTCCTCCTCCAAGGCTATCACCTACGTGGGGATCACCTGGAAGGAGAAGATGTACTGGGGCGCCGGCATCGACCCGGATATCATCACGTCCTCCATCCATGCCCTGGCGTCTGCTGTGAATCAGATCCCGGAATTATCCGCGGAAGAGGAATGCAAGGATGAGCGCCTGAATGAGATCATGAATTACATTCAGGTCAACTACCAGACGGTGGATATGGAGGAGCTTGCGGAGCATTTTCACCTCTCCAAGCCCTATCTCTCCAAATATATCAAAGACAAGTCCGGGGATAATTTTGGCGAGATCGTGAAGGATGTCCGCATGAAGAAGGCTCGTGCGCTGATCCGCAGCACCAGTCAGAGCATAGAGAGAATCTCCGAGCAGGTCGGATATCAGAACGTGGAGCATTTCAACCGGCTCTTTAAGCAGAAGTATGGAATGACCCCGGTACAGTACCGGAATCAAAAATAATTGTGGAGATGATGTCATGATACGAATCCTCATTGTGGAAGATGACCCCAATATAGCGAAGCTGATCGAAGCGACCGTTGCCATCGGCGGCTACGAAGGTGAAGTCTGCGATAATGGTGCAGAGGCCTTTCGGAAGATGGAGAATGGAGACTACGACCTGATCCTTCTGGATGTCATGCTTCCTGACATGGACGGCTTTGAGATCATGAAAACCGCACGAAAACCAACGTTCCGGTGATCTTCATCACAGCCAGGCAGGAGCTTACGGATAAGGTTCGGGGACTTCGGCTCGGTGCGGAGGATTATATCGTGAAGCCCTTCGAGGCCATGGAGCTTCTGGCCAGGATCGAAGTCATCCTGCGGCGGGTTCAAAAGACGGCACGGATTTACGAATATGGGGATATCTCCGTGAATGTCGATGAACACACCTGCAAGCGGGGAGAGCAGATGGTCTGCTTAACGCCGAAGGAATTCGATGTACTTGTATTTTTTCTGCAGCATAAGGATGTTGCAATATCCAGGGAACGCCTCTTAAGCTCTGTGTGGGGATTCGAGCACGAGGGTGAGAGCAGAACCATCGATATCCATATCCAGTAGCTACGGAAGAAGCTGGGTCTGAAGGACCGGCTGGTGACCATCCCCAAGCTGGGTTACCGGTTAGAGACCATGAAGTAATTGATAATCTTTCCCATGAGATGAAGACACCTTTGACTTCCATTCTGGGCTTTTCTGATCTGCTCCAGATCAAAAAGGATCTGACGGAGGAGCAGCGGGCGGAGTATGTAGGGATTATCAAGGAGGAGGCCAGGCGCACGCGTACCCTTTCCGGCAAGCTCATGGAGCTGATCACGGTGGGCGAGGGCAATGTGGACTGGCAGCAGCTTGACGTGCAGGAGGTGTTTTCTGAGATCGCAGCGTCGGTAAGCATTATTGCCCAAAGTCATGATATGACGCTGGTCTGTACCTGTGAAAAAGGAAAGCTCTGGATGGACAAGGAATTGATGAAATCTCTGGTATATAACCTGACAGATAATGCCATAAAGGCTTCCGGGGAGGGTGACACCATTACCATCCGGGGCTGGTTTGAGGGAGAAGTATTCTTTTTCCTGTATTCCGTGCCGGGAAGAGTCGGTGAAGGAGTCGGAGGAATGGGATGAGAATAAAGAGCTGATGCGGACAGCCATCTCTGAGAATCCAGAGCATATGCTGATCGCTTATGAATATATAGCTGCCGGATACAAGAAGATGAATGCCGATCCCAAAGATTGGAATCTGTGTGTGGATATGTACATCTGTGGCCGTGACATGGTAGGGGAGACATTGAAAGAGTATGCACTGCTTGAGGATATTGCCGCTGCCGAGGCGGGGAGTGAGGCAGATACGGATCGGGAGATCGAAAGTAATTATGGAAGACGGATAGAAATGGATGATGAGCTCCGGCTGGGAGAGATCCCTGTGCAGATGATTCGAGCTGAAGGACAGTGTGATCCTGGTGATGGGGTCGGAATTCACGGTGCCTTTGCGAATGGGCGTGTGCTGAACTGCCTGCAGTTTGGAATGGGCGTGTGCTGAACTGCCTGTGGTTTGGAGTGGACGCCGGAGTTTCCTGTCAGTAAGCGCTGGTGCTCCAGATGCTGTGCTGGCAGGAAACTAAGTTTCCAAAAACTGAAAATATCAGCCGCGGGCAACTCGGAAAATAGGCTTGATGCCTATTTCCCTCAAACAATTACCCGTCTAAAATTTCCGCCTGGTATGCGGAAATTTTGCTGATATTTCAGTCTCTGGAAGACTAAGTTCCTGCACAGCTCGCGAAAGTCGCACCTGCACTTAGCGGCAGGAAGCTCCGGTTGTTCACTGGCAAACGATAGACAGAGGGATGGTTTATCATAGCGCGATCTCTCAGGAGAGGAGATTTCTTGCGCAAGTTTGAGACAAACGCTGTGATAAGGTAATAGGGTATCAGTGTAATTGTCAATGACAATTTATCGGATTACTTCAAAATCTAATTTTCTTGATTTTTTGAATTACGCTGATGAAGGGTGATGAGGTGGTCGAGAGACTGAAAATAGTTACCGATAG
>CAVGED010000111.1:0-104938 GCA_963628035.1 Paludibacteraceae bacterium | reverse complement strand
GAAGCATACACCTGGTCGAACCAGACATGCTCGCATTCTCCGTAGTCCCAGGTTGCAAACCGGAACTGGAAGCTGACATTGCTGATATCATTGATTGCAAGGTCTGCAAGAGCTACCGTAACCTCTGTCCATTCCCATTTTGTCTCAATCAGAGGCAGCATATCATATTCGCTGTTTCCATCATTGTATAACAGTTGCAGCATACGGATATCGCCTCTTACATTCATCCGGAAGGTTACTGACGTTGCGCCCGTCAGATCCATGGATTCCAGGCCAACGCCTGTATACCACATGAAGCACTCGCCGTTGCAGCCCATCGCAAACACTCCGGCTCTTCCGTCATACTTATCATAGCTCTTATAGTACGCCGCACCTGATCCGCTTCCCCAGGTCGAAGGAATATAAGGTGTTATCGTCTGGCTGTAGTCCGCCAGCAGCTTTGCTCCGTCCGGAATTGCCAGCTCCTCTACATCATAGCGGGCATATACCTGGTCGAACCAGACATACTCGCATTCTCCGTTGTTCCAGGTTCCAAACCGGAACTGGAAGCTGACATTGCTGATATCATTGATCGCCAGATCTGCAAGATTTATCCTCACCTCTGTCCACGCATCCTTAGTCTCAATCAGGGGTAGCATTTCATATTCGTTGTATCCGTCGTTGTACAACAGAACCAGTGAACGTATGTCTCCGCGTACTTTCATACGGAATACCACAGAAGTGGCATTCGTCAGATCCATGGCTTCCAGACCAACGCCCGTATACCACATAAAGCACTCGCCGTTGCAGCCCATTGCAAACACTCCGGCTCTTCCGTCATACTTATCATAGCTCTTATAGTACGCCGCACCTGATCCGCTTCCCCAGGTCGAAGGAATATAAGGTGTTATCGTCTGGCTGTAGTCCGCCAGCAGCTTTGCTCCTTCTGGAATTGCCAGCTCCTCTAAAGCCGGCTCCTCTTCTTCAGCAGTAGCGTAAACCTGGTCGATCCACACCATCTCGCCGTTGGCTCCTTCTACGTTGCTGATGGCAAGTGTCAGGCTCTGCATATCAAGACCCGCAAGCTTCACCTTCACGGTCGTCCATTCATTGCTGACTTCAAGCAAATCCAGCAGCTTTGCTTCATTATTGTTTCCATCTACCAAAGTGAGCATCCGCAGTACTTCCTTATTTGCTTTGATGCGGAACGTCAGATGCGTGTACTTGCTGTAATCAAAATTCTTCGGCAGCACATTACTCCAGCGTTTGTAGGAGATCTCCTTCACATCTGCCGGGAATCCAAATGCCTGAACTCCATACACGTCCCCCAGCTTCTGATACCGTTTTGTAAGACCGTCACAGTCGGATCCCCACACTTTATCTTCCTCCGGAACAACTACATCAGAGAAATCCTCTACCATGACTGCACCATCAGGGATTGCCAGTTCGTACTTGTTCATATCCGGCTCATTCGTAGCGTAAACCTGGTCGATCCACACCATCTCGCCGTTGGCTCCTTCTACGTTGCTGATGGCAAGTGTCAGGCTCTGCATATCAAGACCCGCAAGCTTCACCTTCACGGTCGTCCATTCATTGCTGACTTCAAGCAAATCCAGCAGCTTTGCTTCATTATTGTTTCCATCTACCAAAGTGAGCATCCGCAGTACTTCCTTATTTGCTTTGATGCGGAACGTCAGATGCGTGTACTTGCTGTAATCAAAATTCTTCGGCAGCACATTACTCCAGCGTTTGTAGGAGATCTCCTTCACATCTGCCGGGAATCCAAATGCCTGAACTCCATACACGTCCCCCAGCTTCTGATACCATTTTGTAAGACCGTCACAGTCGGATCCCCACAGTGCATCCGGATTCGGTCCAATCCGATCCGCAAAATTCTCCACCATCACAGCTCCGTCCGGTATGGCCACTTCATACTTGCTGTAATCCGGCAGCTTCTGTGCATAAATCTGATCGATCCAGACCAGTTCCCCGCTAGCTCCCTTCACATTGGCGATTGCCAGCAGAAAGCCTGGAATCTGATCTATTCTGACCGTAACATCGGTCCATTCCATTTTGTTTTCGGTATAGTTCTGCAGATTTATGTCGGCTTTGTCACTTCTAAGTGCCAGAAACCGTAGCGCATCCATATCAACCTTCATACGGAATGTCAGATGCGTGTAACTGTCATAATCAAAGTTCTCCGGCAGCACGCCGATCCATTGTGTATAGATAAAATCATCATTCTCCAAAGCACCAAAGGAGCGTACACCGGCAACACCGTCATAAGTCCGGTACCACTCGGAAATACCTATCTGTCCAGATCCCCATACCGAATCGTTTAGAACCTCTCCGGCACTGGAAAAATCATTGACCATGACTGCTCCTGCCGGAATGGAGCGTTCTTTTGTCACCAGCTTGGTATAAAATGCTTTCAGTGTCATATCCTCCGTTACGGTAAGAGAACCGCCATAAACCCGTTTTCCGTTTGCCTCATAATACAGGAATGCCTTTCCTTCCGGTGTCTTGGAATCATCATGGATCACGGCCACAATCCTTCCCTCTGGAATGGTATCATATGGATAATCCACAGAACCGTCTTCTACGGTCACGGTGTATTCCGGATAGGGTACATAGTGTGCAATGACCTCATCGATCCAGACGCATTCGCCTGCGCCATGGGTTGCAACCGCAAAACCTATCGTAAAATCATCCAGATTCAGATCATCCATATTGACCAGACTGACGGTTACTTCTGTCCATTCATTACTTTTATCTGAAGAAGGCGTAATAGCAATATCGGTTCCGCTAAAAGACGGCTTTACGGATATCTGCCTGCACCTGGAAAGATCTGCCTTCACTTTAAAAGTCAGTTTTGTTAATCCCGCAAGATTCAGATGATCCATTCCAAGGTCGGTCCACCATACATAGTTAAATTCATCATCTGCGCTTCCCAGACCTATGACGCCTTTTCTTCCTTCATATTCTTCATACCATGTAAATACAGGTTCTCCGCCGCCCCAGGTATGCTCGTGATAGCCTCTTACTTTCTCTGTGAAATCCTGCAGTACTTCTGTCTCCGGACGTTCAATGACCTTGATCTCCTTTTCCACAAGTGCCTCATTCCCGTCATAGTCAACCGCACTGATCTTCAGTGTGTAGGAATCAGCAGTCTCCACCCGAATGCGTTCTCCCGGAACTGTCAGCAAGGGCGTTGTCTCATCACCTTTGTACAACTTAATCTCATTCTTTGCTGTATCCACACCGCTGATGTCCTCTGCGGTAAATTCCGGCAGAACATACCAGTGGCCGACTACCGCCGTTGCAGAGAACTGCACTTTTATCTCCGGCGGAAGCGTATCCTGACAAATCACCGGTACTTCCTTTGTCAGTTCACCTGCCGTAAATACAAGTTTATTCTCACCTTTTTCAAAGTAACACGTACCATACTCCACAGGCACCTCATAACCGTCGGCATCAAACGCCTGAACCGTCACCTCTTCTCCTGTGGTACAGGTCGCTGTAGGAACCACGAAGGTTTCTCCATATTCATGAGTATAACTTTCCTGTTCTACAAGAATCTCAGCTTTTGAACCCCATCCGCGCAGGGCTGCAATAACGATCAGTACGACTCCAAGCAAGATCAATATCCCCAGAGCTGCAATGATACGCCACATCTTTTTATTTTCCTTCATACCAAACCCTCCCTAATCTATTCACCCTGTTCAATCAAAAACTTCCAGTCATTCTTAAAGGATGTAATATCATCCTGATAAATCTGTTCCGCCGTCTTCTCTCCCGTACGCAAGGCTGCACTCAGAGCACTTCCGATCAGCTTCGAGAAGCTGAGACCATTTCTTGTCAGTGTTGTAGAACTATATCCGATATAGACGGCTCCATCACACATTTTATTTACAGACTGAATAAATGTAGATATTTCATAGCCGTCGTCTGTGCTTGGCAAATATCCATAGGGCAGTGCCAGACCGGCAAGTTCTCTGCCAGCAACAGAACTTGCCGCCCCTGATGTCATAAACAGTAAAAAGTCCTTTGCCAGCTCCACATTTTTACATGTTGCCGTAATACCTAGCTGATGTGCGTTGGTATTACTATCCACATAGCTTCTTGCAACCCTAACTTTCTCAAAATCCCCTGTAGTAACATCATATCCAGGGCCAGACAATTCAGTACTTCCTTCGTCAATTGCAGTGATCAAGGCCGAAAGCTCTGCATCATCAGCAACCGATTGATCGGGCAACAAATCGATAATCTCGCTGATGACAGGCACCTTGAACATAATAAAATCAGCGGGGTATTCTGTCAGAACCGCTTCCATTTCATTTTCCAGCCATGCTCCATTCGGCATAAAAGCAACCTTCTTATTGTCAATACCTCCGTACCCCTGCCCTAGGAAAGCAAGCTGTGCCTCCGCAAAATCCATTGTAGTGCTGTATTGATGGTTATAACCGTACTTGGGATTCAACAGTGTCTCTGCCAGCTTCATGGCCGCCAGCTTACCCGGTTGCTCCAGAGATTCACCATTCAGTGCCGTCTGCTCCTGACCATTTTCATCGATATAAATGCCTTTCCAGTAATTCTGGTAACCTTCGTAATCATACTGTGCCCACCAGGTCTCCATCAACATGTCGGTATAAGAAATGCTATCCATATAAGGATATGCTCCCTTGGCTGCAATGTCTTTACCCATTTCCAGCAATTCATCGGTGGTGTTGGGCAGGACATAATCATCCCCGTAAAGTTCCTGCAGCGTATCAAGATTGGCAATCATGCCCACGGGGGAATTTACATATGGCATTGAATAGAAATGTCCCTCATACTCTGCCATCTCTGCAAATGAACCGAGCTTTTCTCTTACGGTTTTTTCTTCTCCCTTAACAACCATTTCCATCACATCATCAATACATATAAAACCACCCCCTTTGCCCATACCTTCCGGACCGCTGGTTCCCAGAAAAATATCATAGGTATCCAGACCACCCTCAATCTGGGACAGAAGCTGATGCGGAACAACGGTTCCCTCGACCTTAATGGACACATTTTTATTCTGTGCCATATAAACCTGTGCAACGGCCTTCAGCCAGTTAATCCCATAGCCAAAGTCTGCCACAACAATATTCAGCGTACCGGACAGACCGGAATCTGAAGCACTGTCTCCCTGATTGACTGTCTGTCCATTGCCGCAGGCGGCCACAGGCAGTAGCATCACCACAGTCAGCATAAATGCCATCACTTTTTTTGCATTACGCAAATGTTTCTTTGTTTTCATAAAAATCCTCCTTTATTTTTTGAGCAGCTTCTGCTCATAATTAACCTTTCAGCCCGCCGGACAGATCCACGTTCATCATATGCTTATTGAAAATGATGAACATCAAAAGCGGTGGAATGGCACACAGAAAACAGCCAGCAAATAACACCGGGGTGTTGATCTTTCGTGCCATTTCAATTTCATAGACATACAGACCGCTTGACAGCGTGGGATAAGATGGCAAGTACAAAAGCGGTGTCATTGCATCGTTCCAGACTCCAATGAAGGAACCGATCGCATTGGCTATAATCAACGGCTTGATCTGCGGAATCATCAATTTTACAAACACCTGCCAGTGACTGGCTCCATCCATATAGGCTGCTTCTGCAAATTCCCATGGAATATTCTTAAATGCCGTACGGTAAATGATCATGCCGCCTCCAAACCCTCCGATATTTACAAGCAGATATAGCGGTGAATTGTAAATTCCCAGTCTCAGCAACATTTTCATAAAAGAAGGCATGGACCCCATGATCGGAATCATGATGATCGCCATATTCAACACATTGAAAAACCTCTTTAGCGGAAAATCCAGTCTTGCCATGGCATAAGAAAAACAAATAATACAGACCTGCGAAATTACCAGTCCTCCTACCGTCAGCCATAATGCATTAAAGACCATTTCAATAACCGGTTTTCCACCGGCCGACAATGTATCCCAGGCAAGCTTATAATTGGAAAACAGCCATTTTGTCGGCAGTGAAAGTCTGTCCTGATTATATTCCACCAGACCTTTCAGAGAATTTAAAAAAGTCCAGCAAAACAAGAATCCAAAAAAAATGACGTAGAGCATCAGAAATGTCCACATAATAACCCGCACCGGAGTTGTTTTCTTTCTTTTTTTTGAGTGCATCTTTTTCACCTCCTTAATACTCTACCTGCTTGGCAATCCTGTTTGCAAGCCAGTTTAAAAACAGCACGACCGGCAATCCAATAAAGGTAAAGAAAATACCCACAGCCGCAGGATAATTAAGCTGGGAATTGTTATAAGTCTGATTAAATATCCAGAATGACAACGTACTTGTATCTGCTCCTCCGTTGGTATAGTAAAGAATCGGACCGGAGGCTGTAAATATACCGGTTGCGCCAAGAATGAACAGAGTAACTGCCGTGGTGGAAACCATGGGGGTCACAACCCTAAACAGCTCCTGCATCTCATTGGCACCATCAATTGCCGCCGCATCGATCACATCCTGCGGGATGCGTTTGAAGGTCCCGATCCATAACAACAGATTAGCATTCAAACTCAGAATAAATACGATCAGCAACAGGGTCTTGGTAGCGGTTTCCTTCTGCCCCAGAAGATTAGGCAGAAACCCCAGCCCCATTTTGTTCATGATCTGACTGATCGGTCCCAACGGCGAAAGAACATTCTTCATCATGGATGCGACAACAACTGCCGAAATAATGCTGGGAACATGTAACATCACCAGAAAAAACTTGGCAAACCTTATCTGTTTGTAAATATAATAAGCAATGAAATAGGTCGTTACCGGAATCACAACTGCTGACAGAACAAAATATTTAAAGGTATTCATCAGCGAGACATACATTTCTGACTCTGGCATTGCCAGCTCGTTGAGCAGGCGTTTAAAATTCACAAGTGACCATGCATCCGTATTAGGATCCTTAAACGCCATGGCAATGGACTGGAAGTTCACGCCAAAATACCATACTACCAGCCCCAACACAGCAGGCAGGCACAGCAGAAATGCAAACAGAAATTTTCCCTTCTGAAATGTATAAGGCATATCAGAGCTGTACCGCCTTACAAACCGTTCCTTCATTTTTTTCATTTTTTCATTCGACATTTCCACTCCTCACTATGACAACGGAATAATAAACTGGCCTTCACCCGGTTTCAGTGTAACTGTATAGGTTTCGTCCACCAGCTCGACTACCTGCGGTTCTCCTTTGATATAAACAACTGCGCGTGTTGCGCCGCGAAGCTTCAGGGTTACCGTATTCTCTTTGTCATACATGGTATCGGCAAAATTAACCAGCATGAAACCGTCATAACCATCCGCATCCTTGAATACTCCAAGAATGGCATCTTCGGTGCTCTGAAAGTTCCTGATTCCATCATGACTCTTAAGCCACTGCTTCGCTTCCCGGAAGCAGTTCTGACCTGCAGTAGTAGAAGCTTCGCTTCCAACACTCTTCATGACACCATCCCATTCATAAGACAATATCACGTGGTCAAGCAACTTCATCTCGTTATTAACCTTCTGTACGATCTCCCATGTCGGGGTCTTATAATAAGTAGAAATGTCATCCTGGTTCGTAAAATTCACCAGTGCCCAATCATTTGCTTCAAACTCTCCATCGTAAGGCGGACCTCCGGGAGACATGTAGCAGAAATAAGCAAACCCCTTTACACCATATGCCAGATTGACATAGGATACATAACGCATATCGTCCTCAGCCGGCCGACGTGTACTCTGGCTTCTGATAGACATCGTAGCCAGATATGAATAAAGATCCACATCATATTTTTTGGAAGCTGCTGCCATTACCTCCAGAGATTTCAGCCAGTTGCCGTTAATAATTCCCTTTATATTTGATCCCTGCAGGGGATAAATATCGTACATAAAAGCCTTCTGTTCACCACCGCCGTTTTGAAAATAATAATCCACATAGGCTTCAAATGTTCCAAAATCCTGTTCTATCTCTGGGGTTGCACCATTTACTAATGTAGTCAGATATTTCTTGCTCTGATCCGGATACACTTTGTTTAAGATGTCTATGTTTGACGCAATGATATCCAGTTGTTTCTTCGTCAGAGGCTCATCGGTATTGACACCTGCAAAGGATTCATATTTTCCATAACTCTGGACATCGCTGAAGCTCTGATCCCTTTCTACTGCAAGATATGCCTTGATACCGACCTGGTCACATATTCCCAGTGTGTCCATCAGCGTACCAGAGCCAATGGTGTTTCCGTATTTGGCATCGATAACGACAGATGTAAAACCACAATCCACCATATCCTGATAGTGTTCCAGCGTACTTGGCGGAGACCAGAAAGCAACCATTTCAAATTCCTGCGTATCCTCATAGGCAGGAATCTCTGAGGGGTAAGTATAGACCACCGTATCCTCCTCTTCTCCTTTTTCTCCGGGCGTTTTTCCTCCCTGATCGCAACTGCAGCCTGTAACACATAAGATCAACTGCAAAGCCGCCAGCAGCAGACAAATTTTTCTCTTCTTCACGTTCTTATTACCTCCTGTATATTATTTTGCAGTAGCTATTCAAAGACAAAATCTCGGAACAGCTACATATCGCAGAGCAATATTTCATCCATATATGCCACTGTTCCAAAAGGAATACCGGCGCCGATACAAATTGTTACCTCTGACAAGGTTGAAAGACCGTCCTGTCGGATTTCCTTCAAAGGAACATCCAGCCACGTCCATCTTCCATATCGCTCCAGGGTATTACATTCCACGGAACGACACATCTTCTTCATATGATCGTAGGAAACAGACATCGTAAATGCACTTTCGGTAAAGTACATCTTAAATACCAGCTTTTGGTTTGCATCATAGGGGATGTCAGGCAGGCTGATCTTGTAAGTTGACCAGTCCTTCTCTTTTCCGGTGGAAGTATACAGCCGTACCACACGGCCACATCCCCCTTCGGGATAACCCTTTTCCAGAAACTCAAAATGACTGTTCCCGCTTCCGTATACATTGTAGGTATCCAGCTGGTTGCCAATGGAAAAATCTTCTTTCCACAGACAGCCTTCTGGTGCGGACAGATAGGAAGGCTTCTCTTCTTTCTTTGTAATGACCGAAAGCATTGCCTCATCCTGCTTCGGCAGGATCACAAACTGTCCTTCACCCGGGTCAAGCGTGACAGAATATACGCCATCTTCGAGTTGTTGCGTCCGTACCTGACCGTTCTTAATAACCGCAATTTCTTCCATACAGCGAAAGGTTATGGATATCTGGTTGTTCTGCCCGGCATATGGGTCGGTAAAATTCACCAGGGAAAATCCCACATTGCCGTCAGCATCCTCAAAGCATCCGATCAGCAATGCCTTTTCTGCCTTTACATCTTTCACATAAGAATGACCTTTTACATATTCGCCAAGTTCATCAAAGTTTTCACACTGCTCTCCTGTGCTTCCATATACGGGCATGATCCCCTTCCAGCTGAATTTCAGAAATATATTTTCAAACTGTTTAAATTCCGCAATTACCTTTTGTGCCGCATACCAAATCTCCGTGCGGTACCCCTTCGGATGAACGCAGGCATAATCTTCTTCCCTGAATTCCCCTGTATATGGCGGAAGCCCCGGACTCATATAGCAGAAATGCTGAAATCCCCTGGCGCCGCAGGATAGGATCACATACTGTAGAAACCGGATATCCTCCCATGTGGGACGGCGTGCCGGATGTCCCCAACCGTTGCCATGCATTGCAATGGTCTGTACAAAGAAGTACATCTCACTGTCCGTCTCTGCCGCAAGCTTGCCGATCCGGCGGATATAATCCAGAAAGGGAACCATTGTGTTCCCCGAAGCATCCGGCTCTCGCAGCGGATAGATGTCACCAGATACGGTTTTTCTGTCCGCTTCGATTAAAAAAAGTTTCTTGAAATACTCGCTGTATACATCCCAACTTCTTCCATTGAGCCTTACAAGATTCACATAGAAGCATTTTCCGGGATATTTTTTTTGGAATTCATAAAGTCCTTTGCTGTGTTTTTCCAGATCGCCAATACTCAAAGGCTCGTCCTCATATGCTCCGTCAAAGCTTGGTTCGTCAGCATATGGGTGTTCTGCCGTCAAGAAATCACCGGTAGACAAAATCGCCTTCAGACCATATTTCCCGGCCAGATGGACGGCTTCTCCCATTTTGGCTGAGCCATACTCCGCATCGTATTTGCGGTCAATAATCAGGTGTGTATAGCCGCACTCCTTAACCCAACTGTAGTGTTCATCCGTAATTGGCGGAGACCAGAAGGCAATAAATTTAAAAGAATCCTGTTCTCCCTGTCCGTATCTGTCCAAGATATCAGTTATCCTGTTGGTATTCATATCTATACCTGTCTCTCCTCTCTTTATCCGTTTCAGTCGGTAGGTGTCTGCGAAAAATCTCAAATCCGCACTGAGATTATAAACTTGTTTTGCAATCTCCTGTTATTTTTGCCAGGAAATATGGATAATTTTCTGCTCTCACATCTCCAATACCCGCAGTATCTGTTCCATAATCCCCTTCTGTCAAACTATCGCCAAGACATACAATTTTCATATTCCTTTGCTCCTTATTGTATATGGTACAAGTAGGTAATTGTGAACCTGCTTAGCTTAGCGAGTTTCACAATTACCTATCCGTTTAATTATTAGAGAACATTTCCATTAAATCCTCAGATTCCCCGTTACCGTTCTCCCTACCAGACAATGTGATAATATCTTCTTCATCATTCACTAATATCACCGAAATCTCTGGCATTTCATACGTTCTCTTCACTGTTTTACTCTCCTTTCACCGCATGGGCATAATCAATCACCATCAGTTGCTTTATATCAATCGGGCTTACGGAGGTCACCTCTACAGTCACTTCCTGACCGTCCTCTATATCCAGATAATTATCGCTGTAATGATAACGGAAATTATCCGGGAAACTTAAAAACAACCCCTTCACAAAACCTGAGGCCCTAACTGTAATGTATGCTCTGCAGGGTTCTACCAGTTCTGCATGAACCGCATAGCTTCCATGAAACTCTGCATCCCGCCAAAAATTCGGAGAATAAACATTCCGTACTGTATGCTCACCGTCATCAACGCTCGTATATAAGTATGTATTCTTTTCATTTACTGCAAAGTCAACTGTTTCTCGGTAAGCCATGCCATGCTGCAAAACAATCTGCCGACTGCTGTCTGCACGCACTTTGCCATCGAGGGTACGGCATCCGTATTCCACCGTCAGTGCCGCAGTCTGTCCGCTCTCATTTATCACCACAAGCTCCGTCTGTCCCTCCTTATTCTCAACAAAGGAAGCCAGTACTGGGCGGAAGGAACGCTTCATCTGATAATAAACCTGCTTCGGCTCGGTATAATAATCAATTACCGACCATGTACCGCATGGCCAGATGTCATTATACATCCAGTTGAGAATGCCGCCTGTCACAGGCTGATGGGCACGTGCCCATTCTATCTCTGTCCGGATAGTCTCTGCATAAAACATCATCCCTTTGGCAATAAAGCTTTCCACGGACCCCGCTCTGCCGTACAGATCTGCCACATATCGCTCCAGCCATGTGGCAAATGGTACACCTCCCCGTCCGTCATAGGGATTGTTCGTCATTCGTTCCACCCAATACTCATTGATTGGCCACAACTTGTCTGCCGGATAGGATTTCTGCATCGTCTGCAGGCTGTCAGGGCTTAAGCCGTTCACCTCCGACAGAAAGCCTATGACTTGCCGGGCAACCAGCTTCCTGTAATCGGTGATCGTTGTCTTACCTATCTTCTCCCAGGATTCCATTGTCGCTCCCAGAGAACCGTAATGACAGTCTCCTGACCGGAGATCATTGCCGACTTCCGTCAGGCTGCAGGGACTCTGCCTGCCAAACGGTCTTGTTGGATCCATTCTTCTGATCAGTCCCATCAAAAGATAGTCTATGAAGAAATCGCCCCTTGGAATCTGTCTCAGACAGCTGCCCGTCTTCTCATTTCCGCCGCTCCAATAAACAATGCAGGGATGATTACGCAGACGCTTGATCTGATACTCACAGTCTGCCAGTGCATTTTCCTGCCACCCGGGATTGTCTTCCGGCAGATCAGAACAGGCAAACATAAAGTCCTGGAATATCATGATCCCCATCTCATCACAAAAATCATAGAACGCATCGTGTTCATACAGACCGCCACCCCATACACGGAGCATATTCATATTACCGTCTTTTGCAAGGCGCAGAAGTTCTCCGTACCGTTCCTTCGTAACACAGCCTGTAAAACAGTCCGCAGGGATCCAGTTAGACCCCTTTGCAAATACCTTTACTCCATTTATGTAAAATTCAAAACCTGTCAACTGCTCATCCTTGACTTCCTGTACCAGTTTCACTTCCCGGAAGGCACATCTGCCCTTCTTCTCCGAAACTGCCCTGCCGCCTCTGTACAGAACCACACGATAGTTGTACAAAGACTGCTTCCCATAACCGTTCGGCCACCAGAGTTCGACATCTTCCAATGTAAAGTTCACAAAATTCCGAATACCGTCCACCTCAATGGTCTTTCCCACAAACTTACCGCTCTCAGGCTTCGTCTCCAGATAAAATTCCAGTTTATCCTCATTCTTTGGAATACTGGTATCTGCGATCGGCACACCATAATCATCCATGGTTGGCTCAATATTATAGTTTACCTCGGCAATAAAGGTTATCCTGCCGTCCGCACCGGCACGGTATGTTACATCTTCGATCCGCGTGGCACTGACCCCTTCCAGAGATACTTCCCCGCAGATACCGTACCCGGGCAGATTCGGTGCCCAGTCCCAGCCGAAATGGCACTGCACGGTACGCAGAAAAATACGCGGTGTATTAAAGGTTCCAAAATATCCCATATCGTCTAATCTGTCCATTGCCTCAAGGGTGGAATGCAGCTTTACCTGCAGAACATTGTCCTTCTCTCTCAGCAATCCTTTGACCTCAAAGGTATATTTCAGAAACATATTCTGCGTTCTGCCCAGCAATTTCCCATTCAGATAAATATCCGCAAACAGATCTATGCTTTCAAAATTCAGTAATACATTCTCCTGCTGCAGGAGCTCTGAATCTGTATCAAAAACTGTTTTATAGGTAAAGTCCTGACGGCTGATCCACAAGAGTTCTTTATGATTCAAGCCATAATATGGATTTTCGATCAATCCTGCCTGGTACAGATCAGAAGTAATATCCCCCGGAACATGTGCCTGCACACAAACTTCTCTTTCCAAATAGGGATTTTCACTTTCCACCTGCAAATTCCAATTCTGTAATAACATAATTTTCTCTACCTTCTTTTGACCCTTCAGCTATTTTTTTTAGTATACATTCTTTCCAGATTATTTTCTAAGCAAATAGCACCAAGTTCTTTACAAAAAGTCCAATATTTTTTTCAAATTGACAACCAATTGATTATTTTGCAGCTGCTTTTTATTTTTCATATATACAAAATGCTTCCAAATTGGTTTCTTAGCAAATAGTCTCAAAACATTTACAAGCAACATTTTCCAAAAATACATATGTTTTTAAGTTGATATTTTGTACTTTTTAACGTATAATGCATGTAGTCATTTTCTTGTGGAAAAGAAAAATGTTGCGTTGATTTGCAGAGAAGCACAAATTTCATAAATTTTGCTGTTGCTTACTTAGGGAGGAATGATAACATGTTTCAAGAGATACATCCTGTATTTTCTGTTCGCGGAGATCTGGATACTGCCGCCTTACGGTCTGACATTGCCAGTGCCAGTCCTTGGCCTGATGCTGATATTTCCTTTACCTGGACAAACTTTGACTATCCGTTGTATCATTTTCACAGCCATTTTGAATTATTTATCCTTGTTCAGGGTACTTTATACCATAACATCAACGGCAACACTACCATAATGAATGCCGGGCAGGCTTGTTTTCTTTGCCCGGACGATCACCATTCCTTTATTACCTGCAACTGTGATCAGATCATAGGCCTGAATTTTTATATCACTCCGGAATATATGCACCGGGTAACCTCTACCTACAGTGAAAATTTGCTGCAAAAGCTATTTTTGCACAATACTCTGTTTTTTCCCATCAGTACAAATATCCTCAACAGATGTATTACGGATACTCAGTTTTTACAATTTGCAGAGAATATTCCGCTTGCAGACAAGGTAGATCATTGCCGTATCCTGTTTGTTCAACTATTATCTGAACTGTTATTGCAAAACACTGTCACCCAACATTATCCTGCCTGGCTCACCCAAATGCTGCTGGATCTCTCTACTTCTTCTTTCCAGAGCTGCTCCATCAAATCAGAACTGCCCAAAAAATATGGCTATAGCTATTCCAGATTGAGTAGCATGTTCAAAAAATATATGGGCTGCACCATCAATCAGTACATTACCGCGCAGCGGATATCACGTGCAAAAGACTATCTCTCGCAGTCAAACATGAAGATCATCGACATAGGCGTCTCCATAGGCTGCGATAATATTACTCACTTCAATCGTATTTTTAAGAATTCTACCGGTATGACTCCCAGCCAATACCGCAAGAAATATTCGTTGCTCCCGTGCAAGCCAGAAAAATTATAAGACCGTCCAGGATTGCTTTCCCTGCGCCATTCTTCAATCTTCTTATGATATCCCAAAAAGCAGAAAATGATTGACCGATAGGAGTCAATCATTTTCTGCTTTTTTGTGTTCTTTTCGATATTCCGATGATGTGATATTATCAACATAGTTTGGGGTATTCGCGTTTTCTCCTCGCTCCGTTTTCATAGTCATTATAAATTGCTACCGTAAGTGCTGCCATATCTCCAACGCTTTCGCCAAGCTGTGCCGGCACTATTTCACACACAGCAATACTCTGGGCAATCGCCTCTTCTTGTAATACTTCCTGCATTTTTTCACGAAGAAGATGTTCTCCTCGTACAAATATACTTCCAATTACAATTCTTTCGGGATTCAGAATATCAACAAGAATTGCCAGACCACGTCCCAGATATTTTGCACACCGTTCCACAACAGAAAGGGCAAACGGATTCCCTTCAGTAGCCTTTCTAAAAACATCCGCAGCCGTTATACCTGTCATGACTTCCAACGCTTCCTTTTGTTCGGCTTCTTTTGCCATCAGTTCACACAGTTTTTTAATTCCACCGCCACTGCAGAATCCTTCAAAAGACCCCTCTTTCCCAAATCCAACCGGTCCTTCTTCTGACAGACGGATGTGTCCAACTTCTCCCGCCATACCATTCGTTCCGGAATACAGTTTTCCATCCAAGATCAGACCTGCGCCAAGTCCTGTTCCGAAGGTTAAGAAGATCATGTTATCGGTTCCTTTTCCGGCTCCATATTTCCACTCTGCCATCGCACACGCATTTGCATCATTTTGGATATATGTCGGAATTTCAAACCTTTCTTCTAATATCTGCACGATTGGAACACGATCCCAATCCGGAAGATTTGGCGGTGAATAAATAACACCTTTTTTGTCATCCAATGGATCTCCGCAGCTGATTCCGATGGTTCTTATATTCCCCTTCAAGTCATGTTTTTCCATGATGATTTCACATTGCTCTATAATCTCACAGATGATTGCCTGCCATCCTCTTTCCACCTTGGTAGGAAATACGATTTTATCCAGAATTTTTATTTCTGAATCTGCAAGTGACACCGCACATTTTGTGCCGCCTATGTCTATTCCAAGATATCTCTTGTCCATACTCTTATCCCTTCCTACTATTATCTTATCCAAAAAATTCATTTTCAATAATCAGGCATAACAAATGATAGAGTTTAATGTGCTCTTCCTGAATCAAATAGGTTTCTTTCTGCGGTGCTTGAATGGTCACATCACAGAGTTCAGACATCTTACTGGCGCACGCTCCGGTAAACCCCACCGTATGCAATCCAATACTATTGGCTACACGAATTGCATTTATAACATTTTCTGAATTTCCGGAAGTGCTCAGTCCGATAAGTGTATCCTCCGATTTTCCATACCCCAATACCTGCTGTGCGAACACCATGGAAGGTTCAACATCATTCATAAACGCAGTTATTAATGCCGAATGGCTTACCAATGAGATTGCAGGAAGTGCCTGCTGCAGATTATCACACAAGAACTGTGCTTCGTCGGGATTCTGTGCTTTAATCCTGCCTCTGATTTTCTCTGGCAGTTCTCTCTTCAAGCAAAATCCTTTCATCAGTTCTCCTACAATATGTTTTCCGCATCAGATGCACTCCCGCCATTTCCGCATACGAGCACTTTACCGCCTTTTTTGTACGTATCAACCAGCATATCCGCTGCTTCCAGCAACTGATCTACTGCGTCATTTAACTGAGGATGTCTTGTTCTGAATTTCTCTACTAATTCTGTATTGTTTTGCTTCATTTTCTCTATCTCCCTCGTATATTATTACTATTTCGCTATTTGCCTGGAATAGCAAGCGTTCCTGTTCCGTTCCTCCCCGATGTTATAACACCTTCCAGGTTCCCTGCCGACTGGTTTCCAACACGTATAAGCTTTCCCTGCCCTTTTGCGGTAGTTTCATTAGTATTTCTAACGGCTTCTCAGAAACAAATCTCCAGCCCGTCATATGCCGTCACGATTCCATCCTTCTCCATCCTGATCGATAACTTCTCATGCCCGGTATGTAACGTTTTCGCCATATGACTAATAACAAAGCGATCCACATATGGCTCAAGCGAACTCTTCATTTCCCGAACCATTTTAAGATCATTGTGCTCAAAGATCCGGTAATCCCCGGAAACTTCACCAACCGTTGCATCCAACACCGCAAGATCAACGTGCTTCCTGCGGATTGCCTGAATCTCATTATAAAGAAGCCATGCTCCATCCAGTCCGTAAAACAGACGGCTTGTGCCGTCATCGATCATAAAGTGCACCGCTCCGGTACATGTACCGTGATTTGCGGCATATGCTGACACGGTATAGCCGCGGATCTTCTTTCGCTCCCCCGCCGCAAACGAAACAAAGCGCGCACCTGTCTCCTGCAGGAAATCCATTGTTTTCTGGCAATAATGATCGGAATGACGGTGTGTATTGATCACCCGCTTAATCCCGACCGGATCGATTCCGAATGTTTGAAGTGCCTCCGGGACACAGGGACCGGGGTCGATCAACAGCCACCCGTCAACCAGTGCAGAGGCGTTTCTGCGGTATTCTTTGTTATTTCCATCAACAGCGGCATTCCAATCCGCTGCTCCCGTTCCTAAAAACCGGATCTTCATTTTCGTGCTTTCTCCTCTATGTATAGGCGTCAAGAGTTGCCGTTGTGCACGCCCAGCAAACCTTTCATCTGGTACTGCTCATTGCATATGCACATTGTATCACAGTCTCACATAATCCGCAAACACAAAATCCCAGAAGCCGTGAATAATCACAGTTCCTGGGATTTTGTGTTTGTCTTATTAATAGTTCAGCACACGCCCATTCGCTATCATATGAAAGCCTACGGATTGCTCCATGCTTCGCATTCTCGCACTCCTACCTATATTCGCAATCCGCGCTATCGCGCTTCTTGCTCATATAGGTTAGCGTCTCTCATGCCTGGACGCTTGCGTGTGCAAGCACCCGCTACGTCCAGACATGGAGACTGGGCTTTCATATTACATCATTCCGCCCATTCCGGCGCCGCCTGCCGGCATTGCTGGGGTGTCTTCTTTGATGTTTGCTACTACGGATTCCGTAGTCAACAGGGTAGCTGCTACGCTGGTAGCGTTCTGCAGAGCGCTTCTGGTAACCTTAACCGGATCCAAAATACCAGCCTCTACCATGTCTACATATTCTTCCTTCAGAGCGTCAAAACCGATTCCTGGTGCGGACTCACGTACTTTATTGATAACAACAGCCGCTTCCATACCGGCATTGGCAACAATGTAATGCAACGGAGCTTCCAGTGCTTTCAGGATAACCTTGGCACCGGTCTTCTCATCGCCTTCCAGCTGATCGGCCAGCTTAGCAACTTCCTTGGCTGCGTGGATATATGCAGAACCGCCGCCTGCGATGATTCCCTCTTCCACAGCCGCTCTGGTGGCTGCAAGTGCATCCTCCATACGAAGCTTGCTCTCCTTCATCTCGGTCTCGGTAGCAGCTCCTACGCGGATAACGGCTACGCCGCCAGCCAGCTTGGCAAGACGCTCCTGCAATTTCTCACGATCAAAGTCAGAGGTGGTCTCCTCAATCTGTCCCTTGATCTGATTGATTCTGGCCTGGATGGCATCCTTATCGCCTTCGCCGTCAACGATCACAGTGGTCTCCTTCTGAACCTTCACAGACTTCGCACGACCCAGCATATCCAGAGTTGCTTCCTTCAGGTCAAGGCCGAGCTCGTCGGAGATCACCTGGCCTCCGGTCAGGATAGCGATATCCTCCAGCATAGCTTTTCTTCTGTCGCCGTAGCCCGGTGCCTTAACTGCTACAACATTGAAGGTTCCACGCAGCTTGTTAACGATCAGAGTGGTTAATGCTTCGCCCTCTACATCCTCTGCAATGATGAGAAGCTTTTTACCGGACTGTACGATCTGCTCTAAGATCGGCAGAAGTTCCTGGATATTGCTAAGCTTCTTATCGGTGATCAGGATATAAGGATCGTCCAGAACGGCTTCCATTTTATCCATATCGGTTGCCATATATGCGGAAATGTATCCGCGGTCAAACTGCATACCTTCTACCAGGTCCAGTTCTGTCATCATCGTCTTGGATTCCTCGATGGTGATCACGCCATCGTTGGAAACCTTCTCCATGGCATCTGCTACCAGATTGCCGACTGTCTCATCTCCTGCGGAGATGGCAGCTACTTTGGCGATATGATTCTTGCCGTCAACCTTCTGGCTCATTGCTGCCAGTGCTTCTACAGCCTTGTCAGTAGCCTTCTTCATACCCTTTCTTAAGATAATGGGGTTTGCACCTGCTTCCAGGTTCTTCATTCCTTCCTTAACCATTGCCTGCGCCAGAACTGTTGCGGTTGTGGTACCGTCTCCGGCTACATCATTGGTCTTAGTGGCAACTTCCTTCACCAGTTGTGCTCCCATATTCTCGAAAGCATCCTCCAGCTCGATCTCCTTAGCGATGGTAACGCCATCGTTGGTAATAAGGGGAGCTCCGAAGGATTTGTCAAGTACGACGTTCCTTCCCTTCGGTCCTAAGGTCACTCTTACGGTGTCCGCTAATTTATCTACACCTGCTTCCAGAGCTTTTCTTGCTTCTGATCCATACTTTAATTCCTTTGCCATGATAATCTATCTCCTTTTCCTACCTATTATTTGTTACTCTACAATTGCTAATATATCACTCTGCTTCACAATGATATACTCTTCGCCGTCCAGCTTCACTTCTGTTCCGGCATATTTGGAATAGATAACCTTATCTCCAGCCTTCACATGCATGGTAACTTCTTTTCCATCTACATTTCCGCCAGGACCTACTGCGATAACCTCTGCCTCCTGTGGCTTCTCCTGTGCAGAACTTGCAAGGATGATACCGGACTTGGTAGTCTCCTCCGCTTCACACTGCTTCAATACAACTCTGTCTGCTAATGGAACTAATTTCATGATCATTGCCTCCTTGTTGATACATGTTTTTCTATTGTTAGCACTCATTTGTTTTGAGTGCTAATTACCTATGTAAGTTAATTTAGCACTCTTGGCATTCTTTGTCAATATGCTTTTTTATATTTTACACTTTTTTTAGAAATTCGCAATCCGCTTTGCTACTTGCTCATGAAATTGCCTGAGCTCCCGCTCAGGCTTACGGGACATTCGCAATCCGCTTCGCTACTTGCTCATGAAATTGCCTGAGCTCCCGCTCAGGCAATTTCAAATTGTGAGTTATACAAACTCGCATAGAATCCGTTCTTCTTAAGCAGCGTCTCGTGATTCCCCTGCTCGATGATATCCCCATCCTTCATCACCAGAATCACGTCGGCATCCTTGATGGTCGAGAGACGGTGCGCGATGACGAAGCTGGTTCTGCCCTTCATCAGATTGTTCATGGCCTTCTGGATCCGTTCCTCGGTTCTGGTATCCACGGAGCTGGTGGCTTCGTCCAGGATCAGGATCGGATTGTCGGCCAGAATCGCTCTGGCAATGGTTAGGAGCTGTCGCTGACCCTGAGATACATTGCTGGCGTCCTCATTGAGTTCCATCTGATAGCCGCCGGGCAACGTCTGGATAAAGTGATGGGCATGAGCCGCCTTAGCTGCCGCAATGACCTCCTCATCGGTAGCGTCAAGCCTGCCATAGCGGATATTTTCCATAATTGTGCCCTTAAACAGCCAGGTATCCTGTAAGACCATGCCAAAATTCTCCCGAAGCTCACTGCGGTTGAAATCCTTGACATTATAGCCGTCGACCTTGATACACCCTGCATTCACATCATAGAAGCGCATCAGCAGCTTCACCATGGTGGTCTTGCCTGCACCGGTGGGTCCTACTATAGCCACCATCTGGCCCGGCTGCACCTGGCAGTTGAAATCGTGGATGATGACCTTCTCCGGGTCATAACCGAACTGTACATGTTCAAATTCCACACGGCCTTCCATCTTCTCAAGCTTCACCGGATGTTCCACGGTCTGATCTTCCTCTTCCTCGTTCAGGAACTCGAATACACGCTCGGCTGCCGCCGCTGTGGACTGAAGCATGTTAGACACCTGGGCTATCTGGATAATGGGCTGCGTAAAGTTCCTCACATACTGGATAAAGGACTGGATATCCCCCACCTCAATGCTTCCCTTGACAGTGAGCACACCACCTACCACAGCCACAGCCACGTAACCCAGATTTCCCACAAAGTTCATGACCGGCTGCATAAGCCCGGACAGGAACTGGGATTTCCATGCGGAGGAAAAGAGCTTGTCGTTGGTATCGTTAAACACCTTCAGCATATCCTCTTCCTTGTTGAAGGCCTTGACGATATTCTGTCCGCTGTAGACCTCCTCCACCTGGCCGTTCACCTCTCCCAGATACTTCTGCTGACTCACGAAATACTTCTGAGAATGCTTTATCACCAACCCGATCAGTATGGCAGAGATCGGCAGGATCACCAGGGCGATCAATGTCATCATCGGACTGATGGACAGCATCATGATCAGAACACCGATGAGCGTAGCGACAGAACTGACCAGTTGGGTCACACTCTGGTTTAAGCCCTGTCCCAGAGTATCCACGTCATTGGTGATACGGGAAAGCACCTCACCGACTGTCCTGGACTCAAAATATTTCATGGGCATCCGGTTAATCTTCTTAGAGATATCGTCCCGGAAGCGGTAGCAGATCTTCTGGATGATCCCGGTCATAATCAGGCCCTGAATGAAGTTAAACAGAGCGCTCAACACATACATTCCAAGTAAAAACAGAAGGATCTGTCCGATTTTCCCGAAATCAATGCCGCTTCCGCCGGACAGCTTGCCGATCAGACCGTTAAATATCTCCGTGGTTGCTTTTCCTAATATCTTCGGTCCGAAAATATTAAATACCGTAGAACCTATGGCAAACAGGATAACAAAAAGGATACCGATCTTATACCGCCCGATGTACGCCAGTAATTTGGACAGAGTCCCCTTAAAATCCTTGGCCTTCTCCCCCGGCATCATCCGTCCTCCCGGGCCGCCCGGCCCTCTGTGGCGCATGGTAGGCTGCGTTTCCGTTCTTCTCTCATCACTCATTATAAGCGTCTCCTTTCCCTGCAAGCTCTTCCTCTGATAGCTGGGATCTGGCGATCTCACGATATGTCTCACAGTCCGCAAGCAATTCTTCATGCGTGCCGATACCAGCGATCGCTCCATCCTCCAGCACAATGATCTGGTCTGCATGCAGGATCGTGCTGATCCGCTGTGCCACAATGATCACCGTGGCATCGGAGATCTTCTCATTCAGAGCCTTCCGCAGCACGGCATCTGTCTTATAGTCAAGTGCCGAGAAGCTGTCATCAAACAGGAATACCTTTGGCTGCCTGGCAATGGCTCTTGCGATAGACAACCGCTGTTTCTGCCCGCCGGACACATTGGTTCCGCCCTGGGCAATGGGACTGTCGAACTTCTCCTCTTTCTGTTCAATGAACTCCATGGCCTGGGCGATCCCTGCTGCCTCAATCATCTTATCATCTGTCACCTGCTCCCCGGCAAACTTCACATTGGAAGCGATTGTCCCGGAAAACAATACCGCCTTCTGCGGCACAAACCCCAGGAGGCTTCGAAGCTTATGCTGAGAGAGATCCCGGATATCAATACCGTCCATGGTAATTCTCCCGTCTGTCACATCATAAAATCGCGGGATCAGATGAAGCAGTGTAGATTTCCCGCAGCCGGTGCTTCCGATGATAGCTGTCGTCTTTCCCGGTTGAGCGGTAAAGGAAATATGCCGCAAAGCATCCTCATCAGCGCCCGGATACCGGAAGGAAACATCCTCAAAGGATACCACCCCCTGGAAATCCTGCTTCGCATCATCCAAAACGGTCTCTTTATCATGGATTGCAGGCTCCACCTTAAGCACCTCATCAATCCGGTTTGCCGCCACACCTGCTCTTGGCAGCATAACAGAGATCATGGTGATCATCAGGAAGGACATGACGATCTGCATGGTATATGTGATAAACGCCATCATATCGCCTACCTGAAGATTCCCCAGCTCAATGCCATGGGCTCCTGACCAGACGATCAGCACGGTGATCCCGTTCATGATCAGCATCATAGCCGGCATCATGATGGTCATCACGCGATTGGTAAACAGTTGATTTTTCATCAGATCCCGATTAGCACCCGCAAACCGTTCCTCCTCATGCTTCTCCCTGGAGAAAGCCCGAATCACCGGAACACCGGTAAGGATCTCACGGGACACCAGATTCAGATTATCCACCAGCACCTGCATTTTTTTGAATTTCGGCATGGCCACCTTCATCAATACTGCCACCAGTACCAGGATAATACCCACTGCCAGCCCGATAATCCATCCCATTCCTGTCCGGGTATTGACAACCTTGATCACACCACCAATGCCTAAGATTGGTGCATACAGCACCATCCGAAGCAGCAAGACAGACACCATCTGGATCTGCTGGATATCGTTGGTACTCCTGGTAATCAGGGATGCTGTGGAGAACTGATCCATCTCTCCATGAGAGAAGGATACCACCTTCTGAAAGATCCGGCTCCGCAGATTCCTGCCAATCCCTGCTGATGTATAGGAAGCGATTAACCCCGTCAGAATGGCAGCAGCCATCATGGCGATGGTGATACCAAGCATTTTGGCACCGGTCAGCAACAGATAATGCATCTGATAAGTGCCAAGATCAACGCCCAGCGCCTCGTACTCACTCTTCACCACCAGAACCGCCTTCTGCTGGATGATGGATTCGCTCATATCACCCATCTGCTCCCTTGCAGTGTTCTCCATCTCCTGAAGCTGCTCCCGGCTCATGGCACCACTGTCAATCATCTGCCGTAGGGCGTCTGAATCAATCTCCTGGGATTCCCGGATACCGGAGAGCATCACCAGCGGCATGCCCAGCAATTCGTCCAGCTTCTCCAGCTCCTTTCGCTCATTCACCGTCCGCTCGTAATTGCCCTCTGCATTCACTTCATAGCTGCTTTTCAGTACTTTCTCATCTTCTTCGTTCAGAAAAAGACAAATGCTTTCAAACGTCTCCGGCCGCATCTCCTCCATAGCCACATGCTCGATCCCGCCCTGCTGAATCCCAATATCCACAATATCCGAGGTATATTGGGGCAGGGACAGATCGCAGAGAGCCTGAAGGATCAACAGCAGTACAGTCAATACTACCGCTCCCTTGTATTCCCAAAGGTACTTGAATATCTTGCCCATCCTGTTCCACTCCATTCTTCAATTCCTGTTCCGTCGATATACAGGATTTTATATTACTATTATGAAATTATCGTGTCAATGAATTAAATCTAAAATTTCCATAAACCTTCTTCACCTACCACTTGACAACTACCAAAAGAAAGCATATGGTAAAAGCATAACGAATATACGCAAGAACCTACGGAAACAAGAATTTTAATATGGAGGAACCAAAGATATGCTGAAACGAATAAACCAACTTCTGAATATTATAATGTACTGCTTCATCGGCTTTTTTATCGGGTACGGAATATACGCATTCTGGGATTATAAAACACACCCCGGCCTCTATGCCATGCAATCCGCCCCATGGTACAGCAGCCTCTTACTATATGGCATATTAACCCTGATCGTTCTTGCAATATGCCTCATCGCAAAGCTTATTCTTCGAGCCAAAATGCGGCGATAATGTCTGCCTGCCAGCCTGGCTGAACAGTTCAGCCCACGCCCATTCGCAAAGGAACCTTCGGTTCTTTCCCGCTGCTCCGCAGCTAACTTTGCTCATGAACGGGCGTTCCCTCAGACCAATAGCATTCCGTTAAATTCGTGCAAGCACGATTTTCCGGAATACTATTGGTCTGGCTGAACTAATTACGTAGGTTTGTATACCCCATCAAGCTCTCATCCACATCCCTGGCGACCTCACGGCCCTCCCGTATGGCCCATACCACCAGCGACTGTCCCCGGTGCATATCCCCGGCGGCAAAGACATTCTCCACGCTGGTCTGATAGGCCCCGGCTGCGGTAGCTACATTGGTCCGCTCATTGACCTTCACGCCAAAGGCATCCGTGACATACTTCTCACTGCCAAGGAATCCCGCTGCGATCAGCACCAGTTCTGCGTCCAGAACTGCCTCGCTGCCTTCGACCTCGCTCATGCTCATACGCCCGGTGGCTTCATCCTTCGTCCAGGCCAGCTTCACCGTCTTGACACCGCTTAAGTTCCCGTTCTTATCCTTCACGAATTCCTTCACCGTAGTCTCATAGATCCTTGGGTCATGTCCGAACAACGCAATGGCCTCTTCCTGGCCATAATCGGTCTTGCACACCTTCGGCCATTCCGGCCATGGATTCTCAGCCGTCCGCTTATCCGGCTGCTTCGGCATCATCTCTAACTGCGTTACGCTGAGCGCACCGTGACGGATACAGGTTCCGACACAGTCATTTCCGGTGTCACCGCCTCCGATGATGACCACATGCTTGCCCTTGGCAGAGATATAATCCTTGTCTTTCAGGCCGGAATTCAGCAGACTCTTCGTGGTGGATTTTAAGAAATCCACAGCGAAATAAATCCCATTGGCTTCCCGTCCGGGTGCCTTGATATCTCTGGGATTCGAGGAACCGCAGGCCAGAACTACCCGGTCGTATTCTTTTAAGAGCTTCGCTGCCTTGACATCCTTTCCCACATTTACACCGGTGACGAATTCCACACCCTCGGCCTTCATCACCGCCACCTTACGATCCACGATGCGCTTATCCAGCTTCATATTGGGGATCCCGTACATCAGAAGTCCGCCGATCCGATCCTCACGCTCGAAAACAGTGACGCTGTGGCCGCGCTTATTCAATTGATCCGCTGCCGCCAGTCCCGAAGGGCCGGAACCTACCACAGCCACCTTCTTGCCGGTACGCACCTTGGGCGGTCTGGGATCCGCATATCCCTTCTCGTAGGCATTTTCTATGATACCGTACTCGTTCTCCTTGACCGAAACCGGGTCTCCATGGAGTCCGCAGGTGCAGGCTGCCTCACAGAGAGCCGGACACACCCGCGCCGTAAACTCCGGAAAGTTGTTGGTCTTCTTCAAACGCAGAAATGCCTGCTCCCAGTTACCGGTATATACCAGATCGTTCCACTCCGGCACCAGATTATGCAGCGGACACCCGGTAGTCATTCCCATCAGTGTCATACCGGACTGGCAGAAGGGCACGCCGCATTCCATGCAGCGAGCACCCTGTATCTGCTGTTTTTCCCGGGAAAGCGGGATGTGAAATTCATCAAAATTCCGGATCCGCTCCTTGGGTTCGATGGTCTTGCTGGTCTCTCTTTTATATTCCATAAATCCTGTTGGTTTACCCATGATTTCCTCCTACCGCGCCTTGCTGGCGTAAAACGCCTCGATCTGCGCCTGTTCTGAACTTAATCCCTTTTCCTCCATCTGCACGATGGCCATCATCATGCGGTTGTAATCATAAGGAATGATCTTCTTGAACTTCGGAAGATATTCCCCGAAATTGTTCAGGATCTCCTTTCCCTTGACGGAGTTGGTAAGAGCCACATGCTCCCCGATCATCTCCTTCAATTCCATCACATCATACTTGCTGGTGACTTCCTCGGTGAACACCATTTCTTTGTTCACTCTGGTGTACAGGTCGCTGTCTTCATCCAGCACATAGGCGATACCGCCGCTCATACCTGCCGCAAAGTTCTTTCCAGTCTTTCCTAAGACAACCACGCAGCCTCCGGTCATGTACTCACAGCCGTGGTCACCAACGCCCTCCACGACGGCTCTGGCACCGGAATTGCGGACACAGAACCGCTCACCGGCCACACCGCATACAAAGGCTTTTCCGCTGGTAGCTCCATACAGCGCCACGTTTCCGATAATAATGTTTTCATCCTGCTTGTAGGTAACTCCTGCAGGCGGATACACGATGAGCTTGCCGCCGGAGAGCCCCTTGCCGAAGTAATCGTTGCTGTCGCCCACAAGCTCCAGTGTCAGACCCTTAGGTATGAAAGCGCCAAAGCTCTGGCCGCCAGCACCGGTGCATTTTACCAGGAAGGTATCCTCATCCAGACTATCCTGATAACGCTTTGTGATCTCCGAACCGAAGATGGTACCGAAGGAACGATCCGTGTTGGTCACCTCCACATCGATGCTGCGCTTCTGCTTGTGCTCCAGGGCGTTTTTCAGTTGCTTCATCAGGATCCGCTCGTCCGCTGTCTTCTCCAGTTCGAAATCATAGACCTGCTTGGGATCGAAGGTCACCTTCTGTCTGGGCGATGCATAAGGATTGTTGAGGATCTTGCTTAGATCCACACGGCTGGCTCGACCGGTAATGCCTTCACGCTCCTTTAAGAGATCGCTTCTTCCCACCAGCTCATCTACCGTGCGTACTCCCAGCTTCGCCATATATTCCCGTAATTCCTGTGCGACAAAACGCATGAAATTCATCACGTACTCCGGCTTTCCTGCAAAGCGTTTCCGAAGCTCCGGATTCTGGGTTGCAATTCCCACCGGGCAGGTATCCAGGTTGCAGACACGCATCATCACACAGCCCATGCTCACCAGGGGCGCTGTGGCAAAGCCAAACTCCTCTGCTCCAAGAAGCGCTGCGATTGCCACGTCCCGGCCGCTCATAAGCTTACCATCCGTCTCGATGCGTACTTTGTTTCGAAGTCCATTCATGATAAGTGTCTGGTGTGTCTCCGCCAGACCCAGCTCCCAGGGAAGTCCTGCATTGTGGATGGAGCTGGCGGGTGCGGCTCCGGTACCTCCGTCATAGCCGGAGATCAGCACTACCTGTGCACCTGCCTTAGCCACGCCTGCTGCCACCGTTCCAACACCAGCCTCCGATACCAGCTTCACCGAGATCCTGGCGTCCTTGTTGGAATTCTTCAGGTCAAAGATCAGTTGCTCCAGATCCTCGATGGAGTAAATGTCATGGTGTGGCGGCGGGGAGATCAGGCTGACACCCGGTGTGGAATGTCTCGTCTTAGCCACCCAAGGATATACTTTGCCGCCGGGCAGATGACCGCCCTCGCCGGGCTTGGCTCCCTGTGCCATCTTGATCTGGATCTCCTGAGCACTGACCAGATATCGGCTGGTGACGCCAAATCGTCCCGAAGCAACCTGCTTGATGGCAGAGCAGCGGTTTACGCCGTCCGGCCCTACGCTAAGCCGTTCCAGACTCTCGCCACCCTCGCCGGAATTGGATTTTCCGTGCAGGCGGTTCATGGCGATAGCCAATGTCTCGTGAGCCTCCTGGGAGATAGAACCGTAGGACATGGCTCCCGTCTTAAAGCGTGTCACGATAGAGTCCACACTCTCCACCTCATCGATGGAAATTCCTTTTTTCGGATAGTTAAAATCCATCAGTCCACGGAGATTCATGGGCTTGCGCTCTCCATCAATGAGCTTTGTATATTCTTTAAATAAGGTATAATCGCCTCGCTTGGTCGCTTCCTGCAGGAGATGGATGGTCTGCGGATTGTACAGATGCTCCTCCGCACCGCTCCGCATCTTGTGGCGTCCCTTGCTGTCCAGTGTCAGATCCGTCTCAAGTCCCAGCGGGTCATAAGCTGCACTGTGGAGCACATCCACATCCTTCTGGATATCACTCAGGGTGATTCCGCCCACACGGCTGACCGTATTAGTAAAATACTTGTCAATAACCGAGGAATCGATGCCGATGGCCTCGAAGATCTTGGACCCCTGGTAGGACTGGATAGTGGAAATACCCATCTTGGAAGCGATCTTCACGATTCCGTGTAAAACAGCGTTGTTGTAGTCGTCCACTGCTGCATAGTAATCCTTATCCAGCATGTTCTCTTCGATGAGCTGCCGGATAGAATCCTGCGCCAGATACGGGTTGATGGCACATGCGCCAAAGCCCAGAAGCGTCGCAAAATGGTGTACCTCCCTGGGTTCTCCGCTCTCTAAGATGATGGAAACAGCCGTCCTTTTTTTCGTCTTGATAAGATACTGCTGCAGAGCCGATACTGCCAACAGGGAGGGAATGTACACGTGGTTCTCATCAATGCCCCGATCAGACAGGATCAAGATATTTGCACCGTCTCTATATGCCCGGTCTGCCTCCATGAACAGACGCTCGATGGCCTTCTCCAGACTGGTGTTCTTATAATAGGTAATCGGAATCTCCTGTACCTTGAAGCCCTCCACCTTCATATTCTTGATCTTCAGCAGATCCGTGTTGGTGAGGATGGGATTGTTGACCTTCAACACCTGGCAGTTCTTAGCCACTTCTTCCAAGAGGTTGCCGTCCTCGCCGATATAAGTGGTGGTGGAAGTCACCACCTCCTCACGGATGGAATCGATGGGCGGGTTGGTTACCTGGGCAAAAAGCTGCTTAAAATAGTTGAACAACGGCTGATGATCGTCACTCAAAACAGGAAGAGGAATGTCAACTCCCATTGCCGCAATGGACTCACTGCCGTTTTTCGCCATGGGAAGAATGGCTGTTTTCAGTGACTCGTAGGTATAGCCAAAGGCCTTCTGCATCCGGGAACGTTCTTCACTGGTGTACTCCTGGACACGCTCGTTGGGAATCTTCAAGTCCTTTAAGGACACCAGATAGCGATCCAGCCATTCGCCGTAGGGCTGACGGGAAGCATACCGCTCCTTCAGCTCATCATCGTCCACAACAACGCCCTTCACCGTATCAACCAGCAGCATCTTGCCGGGATGAAGGCGCTCCTTCACCTTGATGTTGGCAGGATCGATCTTAAGAACCCCCACCTCGGAGGACAGAATCAACTGATCATCCTTGGTGATATAATAGCGGGAGGGACGAAGACCGTTCCGGTCCAGGATCGCTCCCAACTGGTCGCCATCGCTGAACAGGATGGAGGCCGGGCCGTCCCAAGGCTCCATCATCGTTGCATAATATTGGTAGAAATCCTTCTTCTTCTGGCTCATGATCCGGTTATTGGCCCAGGGCTCCGGGATGGTGATCATCACAGCCAGCGGCAGCTCCATACCGCTCATCACCAGGAATTCCAGGGTGTTGTCCAGCATGGCAGAATCGCTGCCCGCGGTATTTACCACCGGAAGCACCTTGGAGAGCTCGCCCTTTAGGTGATCGGACTCCATGGTCTCCTCCCGGGCCAGCATCTTGTCGGCATTGCCACGGATGGTGTTGATCTCGCCGTTATGTACGATGAAGCGGTTGGGATGGGCGCGCTCCCAGCTGGGATTCGTGTTGGTACTGAAACGGGAATGCACCAGCGCAATCGCTGAGACGTAGTCGGGATCCTGCAGATCTGCAAAAAACAGACGCAGCTGATTAACCAGGAACATACCCTTATATACAATCGTACGGCTGGACAGCGATACCACATAGGTATCGTCATTGCTCTGTTCAAATACCCTGCGCGCCACATACAGCCTACGGTCGAAGGGAAGCCCCTTCTCCACCTGCGCCGGACGCTTCACAAAAGCCTGAAGGATGCATGGCATGCAGTCGATAGCCTTCTGCCCCAGCGTTGTCGGATCTGTGGGTACTTCACGCCAGCCTAAGAATTCCATGCCCTCCTTCTCCACAATGATCTCGAACATCTTCTTGGCCTGATTGCGCTTCAGCTCATCCTGAGGGAAGAAGAACATTCCCACGCCATAATCGCGCTCCTCTAAAGGCTCGATCCCCTGCTCCTTCATGACCTTGGAGAAAAAGTTATGGGAGACCTGAAGCAGAATTCCTACGCCGTCTCCGGTCTTGCCTTCGGCGTCCTTCCCGGCGCGGTGCTTTAAGTTCTCTACGATCTTAAGGGCATTTGCCACAGTCTCATGGCTCTTCTTTCCTTTGATATTGACTACGGCTCCTATGCCGCAGTTGTCGTGTTCAAAGATCGGGTCATAGAGACCACCTGTCATTTGTTTTTGTGCTTGCATAGTATCTTCCTTTCTTTGCTGGTTTCAAAAAAAGAGACGCCACAAACATTCAGAACATATCCATATGGACAATTCTAAATCATCTGTAACGCCTTTGTCACATCATCATTATGATAGCAGGTTCTTTGCTTTTTTCACAGTGTACTACTTTTTTTCTCATTTGTAAATACCTTTTTTTCTTGTTATTGTCTGATTATTTGTCAATTTACTTAAATTATTTATTTTGTCTGATTTTATTTTTAATTTTGGATAAAAAAAGAAGGTTCTACACACATTTTAGCTTCTTTTTCGTTCTGATGTCGCTAAAATTTTTCTGTAGAAACCTTGCTTTTTTATTATGTGTATGGAATTGTCTTTAAAATTTTTCACCATATCGTTTCTGCAATTCCACCTGTAGCTTCTCGAATTCCGGAATATATACTTCTAATATTTTTTCCACCAACTCTTTTGCTGCTTCTCCGTCATATATGTGAGACATATCATTTCTTGCCTGTAACATTTCCAGCCATATTTCTTCGTTCATAAAATCATAGACCGCATATGCCGTTTTTATGATGCTTCTTGGTGAACCACTAGATGCTTCCGTTCTTCCTTCATATTGCAGGCATTCTTTTAAGACCTTCCATCCAAGCTCAAATTGAATTGAGAATTTGTCAATTATCCCACTAACGATAAACTCATTCGTCAAATCCTCGTTTTCTGCTCTCGATAGCACTGCCAGATTCGATACATAATTATGAAATTTCTTCATATAATGTAATCCCCTCCTTTTCTATTGATTCCAGCAACTCTTCTGACACTTTTTTATTCAGATTCACAATATCAAATTCCAGCAGGGTAGATGTTTCATTATCCACTGCCAATGCAAAATGTGTGAAATCATCACCTATGGCGGCCAAATCAATATCACTTTTCTCTCTAAAATCTCCGCGAGCCCTGGAACCGAACAAAACCACCTTCTTCATATGATATTTGTATGCCAATTCCCGAATTTCCATTATTACCTTTGGATTTATTCCAGTTTTTTCCATATATGTTTCTCCAGTCTCTATCCCAAATACTAGCGTAAAGCATCCACTGCCTTCTGCTCAATGGGTAGTCCTGCATGATACCGCTGCATGAAGGCTGCAAAGCCCGCCATGTCCTCCGGATCCGGGTTGACAGTAGTTCCCTGCTGTCCGGCGAATACCTTCTGGTTCAGATAATCGCCCAGAGCTTCGTCCTCTTTCTTCCAGCGCATATAGGAGGCCAGAAGCGCGATTCCCCATGCACCGCCCTCGCCTGCCGTCTCCATGCAGGAAACCGGTGCTCCGACGGCTGCCGCCATCACCCGCTGTCCCACTTCTCTGGTCTTGAAGAAGCCGCCGTGTCCCATCATCCGGTCAATGGCAACCTGTTCCTTTTTCAGGATATCAAGACCTGTCTTTAGGGCACCCAGTGAGGTATATAGGTGTGTCCGCATGAAATTCGCCAGGTTCATATTGCTGTCCGGCCGCCGCACGAAGAGCGGTCTGCCCTCTGCAAGCCCTGTGATATGCTCCCCGGAGAAATAATTGTAAGCCAGAAGGCCACCACAGTCACTATCTCCCAGGAAGGCCTGTCGATACAGCGTCCCGTACAGTTGATCCTTATCCGGAGTGACTCCAAAGGCTTTCAGACATTCTTCAAACAGGGATACCCAGGCATTCAGATCCGAGGTACAGTTGTTGCAGTGCGCCATAGCCACCGGACTTCCGTCCGGGGTAGTCACGATATCGATCTGCGGATACACACTGGAAAGCTCTCGTTCCATGACTACCATGGCAAAAACAGAGGTTCCGGCAGACACATTTCCGGTTCTTGGTGCCACACTGTTGGTTGCAACCATTCCGGTATCCCCGTCTCCTTCCGGCGGGCAAAGGGGAATGCCGGGTTTTAAGTCGCCGGACTTATCCAGAAGCCATGCTCCCTCTTCCGTCAGTTGTCCCGCTTCCTCTCCTGCCACAAGCACCTTCGGAAGCAGCTCTTCCAGCTTCCAGTCAAAGTGCTCCGGTGCTGTAAGTGCATCAAACTGTGCCATCATATGCTGATTGTAATCCTTGGTGGCCGGATCGATGGGGAACATACCGGAAGCGTCGCCGATCCCCAGAACCTTACGTCCTGTCAGCTTCCAGTGAACGTAGCCAGCCAACGTGGTGAGAAAGCTTACGTCCTTCACATGAGGCTCTTTATTTAAGATTGCCTGATATAGATGTGCGATACTCCAGCGCTGCGGGATATTGTAGGAGAAGAGCTCCGTCAACGCGCCTGCCGCTTCTTCCGTCATGGTATTACGCCAGGTACGGAAGGGTACCAACTGACAATCAATTTCATCAAATGCCAGATATCCGTGCATCATGGCACTGATTCCCAGGGATCCCACGGTTGTGAGCGTGAGATCGTATGCTTCCTTCACATTCTCCTTGAGGCTTCGGTAGCTCTCAGCCAAGCCCTGCCAGACCGCATCCAGACTGTAGGTCCAGATCCCGTCTTCCAACTGATTCTCCCAATCGTAGCTGCCGGAAGCCAGAGGTTTTCCGGTCTCATCTACCAGGACAGCCTTGATCCTGGTGGAGCCCAGTTCGATGCCGATGGCTGTCCGGGCTGTTTTGATGGCTGTTATTGCATCCATGATATGTATCCTCCTAGAGTTCACTCCGCAGTGCGAACTCGCGAGCAAGCTCGCTCGTTCACGTGCATTTGCACTATTAAAACAGTCATGAAGAAATCCGTCTGCAAGCATACGATTTCTTCCTGCCTGTTTTAGCACTGCTCATTTCTTACCTTGAATATACCACATTCCCCAGCATTATGTCACGCTTTAAATTGGAAATTGTTGTATTTTCGTCAATATAGATAGCTTCGATTCCCATAGCCGCCGCCCAATCGCCAAGTTGCTCGGCGGTGAGGTCGTAGGTGAAGGCCGTATGATGGGCGCCGCCAGCCAGAATCCATGCTTCGCAGCCGGTATAGAAGTCCGGTCTCGGTGTCCAGAAGTTGGTGGCTACCGGAAGCTTTGGCATGGGCTTCTCCACATGCTTGCAGTCCACCGTGTTGATCAGCAGGCGGAAGCGATCACCCAGATCTACCAGAGAAGCTGCGATTCCCGGCCCCTCCTTGGATGTGAATACCAGACGGGCCGGATCCTCCCGATTTCCCATGGAGAGCGGCTGGCATTTGATACTGATGGGGCCTTCCGAGATGGAAGGACAGATTTCCAGCATATGCGCCTGGAGGATTCCTTCTTTTCCGGGTACCAGATTATAGGTATAGTCCTCCAGCATAGAGGTGCCTTTGGCATTCTTCATCCCCGCAGTCATCACCTTCATCAGACGCACCATGGCAGCCACCTTCCAGTCGCCCTCGGCGCCGAAACCATAGCCCTTTTCCATCAGGCGCTGAATAGCAAGACCCGGCAGCTGTTTTAAAGCTCCCAGATCATCAAAATGCGTGACGATGGCCTGATAATTCTTCTCCTGCAGGAAGCGTTCGAAGCCCAGCTCGATCTGTGCCTGCACAGCCACATGACGGCGAAACTCTTCCGGTGAGCGGCCCTCCAACAGAATCTCGTACTTATCGTAATATTCCTCTACCAGCGCCTCTGTATCTGCCTGGGAGACTGCTGCCACAGACTCTGCGATCTCGTTTACAGGATAAGCATCGATCTCCCAGCCAAACTTCATCTGAGCTTCCACCTTGTCACCCTCGGTGACGGCCACATTACGCATATTGTCGGCCACCCGCATCACACGGATATGGCTGCTCTCAACGATCCCGATAGCAGTCCGCATAAAGGAGGCGATCTTCTCCTGCACTCTTCTGTCGCTCCAGTGACCTACCACTACCTTACGCTCGATTCCCATACGGGTCACCATGTGACCCCACTCCCGATCGCCGTGGGCAGACTGGTTTTCATTCATAAAGTCCATGTCGATGGTATCGTAAGGAATCTCCTCGTTAAACTGGGTATGTAAATGCAGCAGCGGCTTGCGATTCTCCTTAAGCCCCAGGATCCAGGACTTGGCCGGAGAAAAGGTATGGCACCAGACAATAACGCCGGCACAGGTATCATCAAGATTCGCCTCGTTGAAGGTTCTGCGGATGACTTCATTGGTGATCAATGTGGGCTTCAACACAATCTCATAGGGAAGCAGACCGCTCTGGTTCAAGCGCTCCACAATGACAGCGGAGTGCTCTGCTACTTTGTGCAGGCACTCCACGCCATATAGATCCTGGGAACCGGTACAAAACCAGAACTTGTAATTTTTTTGTAATTTCATGGTAAGAATCCTCCTTGTTCCTGACTTGCTTTACTTTGCAGTGTCAGATTATGTTTTCTTACCATCATTTTACTACTTGTACCCTTGTCTTTACAACTTGTATGGCTACGCCCCAAGCGCCTGGGCGCTCTTGTTCAAGAAGATCATGTACAGGATACCTGCTACCAGGGAAACGATGCCGATCACAGCGCCTGTAATGCCAGCCAGAACACTGAGAACCGGGATCAATGCAAGAATTGTGATTGCAATTTCCACGATATAGCACACCAGATTAATCTTCCAGATCGTGTCACCCTGCTGCGCCACATCCGCATGTCCGGTCTTGTTCATAACATCCGACACAGATGTGCATACATAATAGATGATCAGCAGTGAGATTATACTCTGAGCAATGCTGAGAATTGTTCCGATCACGGCAACATTCTTCAGGAATGAAGACAGCACGTTGACGACAAGATTTACGATGGTGAATGTAAATGCTGTTTTGCAACCCTCAATGTCCTGTCCTGCCGCATTCAGCCCCAACAAGCTTATGATCATGAATACAAGTGCGCCGATAGCGGCAAAAATATTCACGATTGGAATGAACATAAGAACTGTGCAGACGATGGCTCCCACCTCAGCGATAAACATTTTCCTGAGGCCTGAGCCTGCGTTTTGATAAGTTTCCATTCTGTTACTCCTCCTTCTGGTTGATTGATATTGGCAAGAGCCTTTCCGTGAGTTCCGCTCATATAGATTATAACAGATGTTTTGGTGAATGGAAATAAAAACTTGCAGACTCCCGCACGATCAGCTTCGGCGGAATAACGATTGTACGGGAAGATGATTCATCTCCTTCCGGTTTTCCTCCGTTCTTCCGTTCCTCTATCAGCTCCAGCAGCATCCCGGCCGCCATCTCGCCCAGTTTCTCCTTCGGATGCTCAATGGTCGTCAAGGGTACTCTGCCGTTTACCGCCAGATAAGAATTGTCAAACCCGGTCACCAATACATCTCCCGGCACAGAAAGCCCCTCCTCCTGCAGCGCACGTATGGCCTCGATGGCAATCTGATCATTGTAGCATACGATCGCGTCAAAATAGTTTTCCTGCCTCCGTCTGGCCATCTCACGCACCTGCTGATATGGCTGTATCGTCCGGTCCTCCGTATAGAACCACACCACCTTGTCCGGGTCGTACAGGATTCCTGCCTCCTGCAGCGCCTTCACATAGCCCTTGTGACGATTCTGTCCCTGAGCGTCATCTGCCTTGAATATTCCTACGATATTTCTGCACCCCTGGCTGATCAGATATCTGGTCACTTCACGGCCCCCACCGCAGTCATCCAACAGCACGTGCGGTTTATGTGCCAGTTGTTGAAAACACCCCTGGATAAAAACATAAGGAATCCGATATTCCTCCAGCTTCTCATACAGGTGCAGATGACGACAGAAGATCTGGCTCTTGCTGGGTTCGATGATCAGGCCGTCAATGTCCCTCTCCAGGAGCTCCTCCAGATATCTTGCCTCCAGGTTCCGTGAATTCTTTGTATTTTTCAAAATGATGCTGTAACCGGCTCCGGTCAGCACCCGGTCGATCCCCCGGATGACATCTGTGAAAATATAGCTGTCCAGGTAAGTGGTGATCACCGCAACCGTCCTGGAGGTTCCTGTATGGAGCATGGCCTTGGAACAAAAAGTGCCCCTTCCATGCTGGGGCGAGACATAGCCTTCACTCTCCAGGATAGAAAGGGCCTTGCGAACGGTATGACGGCTCACCTGGTACTGGGCAGCCAGTTGATGCTCCGAAGGCAACTTGTCCCCCGGCTTGATGGAGCCTTTCAATATCTGCTGCTTTAATTCCTCCATCAAAAAGTAATACTTCCTTGTAGCTTCCTGCATAAATCCCCTTCCAACTCCCTTCTATGTTCCTATTTCGGTTCTCTCTTCAAAGCACACGCTAAGATTTCTCTCCGCCCCGCTTCTTCCCCGCCAGCAGGAACAGGAGTCCCGCGCACACCAGCGCCATCACGGCTGTACTTACCCAGTACACTGCCGCACTGCTTTCCATCCAGTCCAGTGCGCCGCTCTCCATCCGCAGCACCGCAAGCAGGTTGGCTCCCATATGCCCTAGCACCGCGCCTATGAGATTATGTGATTTTTCCAGGAAAAATACAAGGAGCAGGCCAATGAAAAAGGCATAGATAAACTGCACAATATTAAAATGAAGGGCTCCGAAGATCAATGCAGACACCACCGCTGCCACAGGGATCCCCAGCCAGTCCGAAAGCCGTCCGTAGACAATCCCCCGATACAAAAGTTCCTCTTCCAGAGGAATCAAAAGCCCCGGGCCCAGGATCTCGAAGACTACACTGCCGGACCAGAAATGCTCCGTCACCTCCTGATAGCCTGCTGATAGCTGTGCAAGGCCGGTGGCACCGATGATATTGTTTAAGACAATGCCTGCCAGCGCACCGCTTAAGAAGCAGCGCAACGCATTTATAAGCTTTCTATTCCGCGTCAGTTCCCGGAACGCTCCTGCTGTGCGCTGCTGAAACACCGTGAACAGCATCTGATCTGCCCGGTAAAATCGGTAAAGAATAGGCAAAGCCACCGCCGTGGCGATGGTCTGGAGCATCGTGTAGCGCTCAACATAGTTCTCCCGGGAGACGCCAAGAAGCAGCGCTGCCAGATAGATCACCACGTTGGAGACCACATAATAAATGAATATGGGATAGAGTATGTTCCACGTTTTTATGAAACCGTTGTTCTTCAAAATATTTCTCACCTTTCTGATCGGCTCCATGTCTGCGTCTGCAAGCACCTGCTGCATCTAACCATGGAGGCCGGGCTTTTATAAATAATGCTTTTACAAATAGCGTCGTTCTATATACTCCGCCACTTCCCTCGCGCTATCGCAGATACAGATGACGCCTTCTGCTATCAGCTCTTCTCTTGTGCCAAATCCATAGGAGACACCTATACAGTCCATATCTACCGCCTTCGCACCTGCCGCATCATACTTCGTATCTCCCACCAGGACATAGTCCTTCGGGTTCCCGGAACCGATCCGACGCATAGCCAGCTTCAGCACGTCCGCTTTGGCACTGATCTTCCCATCATCAGTCGCCCCGCATATCAGATCAAAATACTTGTCAATTCCCAGGTTTTTCAGAACATCCACGCAGGCAGCCTCATTTTTCGAGGAAGCCACTGCCAGTACGCAGCCCTTTTCCTTCAGTTCCTTTAAGGACTCTTCCACATAAGGATAGACCTCACATTCATACATTCCCTTCACGCTGTAGCGTTCCCGGTACTTTTCCACCGCCTCGTCTGCCTGCTCCCGGCTCAAGCCGTACAGTCCCATGAACTGCTGCCGAAGAGGCGGCCCGATGAAGGGCAGCAACTTCGCCAGATCCGGCACGTCTATGCCAAAATGCCGCAAGGCATACTGAACGCACTTTGTCACACCCTCCTGGCTGTTAATGATCGTTCCGTCAAGATCGTATAGAAAAACCATAGTTATCCTCCACTGCTGATTTTGCTATCCAGTCTGTTGTCTTACAACAGTAAATCGCAGTACTATCTTAGCATAAGCATAAGATTTACTCAAGATAAGAAAATATTTTACACTTTTTCCACAAGATCATCCGGTTCGCAGCACAACACCCGCGACAGCATGATCAGGTATTGTACCTGTGCCTTATTGATATCCTTTTGCCGCTGTTCATACTGCTGAATCGTCCTGAGCGGTATTTGGCTTTGTTCCGCGAGTTCATTCTGAGTTAGCCGCGCCACCTGCCGCAAGCGCTTCAGATTTGTTTCGGGATGTTTATGCCTGTACAGTCCTGTCATCTTATCACAAAACTGACGAATATCCATCTCGTGATACGGAGAGTACAACCCGATGATCTCATCCAGAGTCACTGCTTCTGTAATCTCGCGGAAGGACAGTGACGTGTACCATTGATAATACGCCAATGCCCAGCCAGCCCAATATTCGCGACTGCGATTCACAGTATACTTCGGCTTATCCTCCACAACACATCCGGTGGTTTTCTCCAGTATCATTCGTGCAAGCTCCACACCCGATTTCCCCACAATAAGCAGATAATCGCCGGTGCCGAATCTGTCCGCATATCCTGAAACGATAAACAAATCAAAAAAACGGTCCGCAGAATACTCCAGGTCATAGACGGCATAGTCCATCATCCTGCCAAGCACTGTCTGCGCTTTTTCCAGATAAACATTATCGTAAGCGTTGATCATCCTCTCTCATCTCCTCATCAAGAATCTGCGTGATATAGATATCGCCCTTTTGTCGTTTATTTCGTTCCGTGCTGAAATATTCACGCCTTGCGGACTTATCGCGCTGCATTTTTTTCATATACCATTCTTTTGACTCGGCTATTTCATATCCTTCAAAAACAATTCTCTCAAAGGCCTTTTCACTTTTTAACACAAATTGCTGGCCAAGCTTGCCGAGGTGCATTGCATTGTTCAGTTGACGATAAGATATGGTTCCGTTTAGAAAATCCTGCGCAAAGGAAAAATAACTGTCATCGGCACGATACCCTATCATAATGTCATAGCTCTTATAATTTACTGCAAATTCCTTTTGAATATACTCCTTTGCTTCAAGAGCAAGCGCTGACGGTACATCAAACTCTCTGTTCTCCAAAAGGATTGCAAGCCAATGCAGTATACTATACTCGTCGCTGTTAAGATCAAGAATTGACAGACCGTCGCAGTCGATAGAATAGCAATTTGCATATCCATCCCGGCTATTGTCTACTCCCCATTCCTTTGCCATATCGAGAATATCCGTACAATAAAAGCCCAAGCCGTAATCATTATACTTCCTTCCATATCCGAATATCGGCTTTTCGATAATATCCTTTGAACCGTGATAAATCCTCTTTGTCATGATTATGCATACCTCCATTCATATTGTACTCCCACAGGAGTATAATGTCAAGTATGTACAAAAAAAGACCGCAGATATCTCCTGCAGTCCAAAATTTCAAAGCATGTAATGATATATGATTATAGGGTTCTCGAAGAGGTTCCTATCATATCTCACTTTCTTTTTTCCACCAATTCCACTACATCTCTTTCTGTACCAGTATCCGCTTCTGCACATCCTCCTCGCACAAGACAGAGCATGCATCAATGAGCAACTGATGAAAGGTCATGGTTCCGCCGCCCTGCGCTCTGGTTTTGGCTCCGGCGATCTCACCGCAGATTCCCATCACTGCGCAGGCCGATGCTGCCGCCTCTACGGAGTTTTCTACGCCCAGGTATGCGCCCAATAGCGCCGAAGACATGCAGCCGCTGCCTGTGATCTGTGCCATCATGGGATCTCCGTTTCGGACACTGTAAACGGTTCGGCCATCTGTGACGATATCGATTCTCCCGGAAGCGATCACCATGCAGTGCCGCTCCCCGGCAAATTCCATGATCTCCCGGCTGATACGTGAGAGATTCTCTTCCGTCACGCCATCGCGCACATCTGCATCCACACCGGCCACAGTCCCTGCATTCTCCATCAGGGCACGGATTTCCGACAGGTTTCCCCGGATACAAGTCACCGGGAATTCTTCCAGAAGTTCGAAGCATTTCGCTCTGCGAAAGCCGGAACCGGACACTCCCACCGGATCCAGCACGATCGGATGGGAAAGCCCGGCGGCCGCTCTTCCCGCATTCACCATAGCCTCCAACGATTCCGTTGCACCAAGATTGCACACCAGACTTCTGCAGCCGCCTGTCACCTCGGCAGCTTCCATGGGATGATGCGCCATGGTGGGGGAAGCCCCGGCAGCCAGCAGAATATTGGCGCAGTCCGTTACAGTCACCACATTTGTAATGCAGTGTACCAACGGTCTCTCCTGTCTTACTCTCTGATATAATTGCCAAGCTTTATCAGCATGCATAAGGGCTCCCTCACTTTTCCAAATGATTCCTGATTGTCATACATTTTAGCATATGCAGCTATTTGTTGTCCACCTACGAATCCAACTCTTCCTTCATCTTGTCCAACTGCCCGGTCTTCTTAAGGGCTGCCGTGATCACGATGGCGATCAGTGTTCCTCCGCAGGTGCTTATAAGAAACGGCACCACAAAGGTAAACAGTGCTGCGGCTTTATTCCCCATGATCAGTGCAGCCACCGGATAAGCCAGCATACCGCCGATGAGCCCGGTTCCTACCACTTCTCCCACATAGGCGAAGGGCAGCTTCTTTCCATACTTGTACAAAAGTCCCGCCAGCAGTGCGCCGCACATGCTCCCCGGAAAGGCCAGAAGCGTCCCCCAGCCGATGAGATTCCGGATCAGACTGGAGATAAAGGCTGCTGCCAGTCCCCACCAGGGGCCTACAAATACAGCGCACAGAATATTCACCAGATGCTGCACAGGCGCGCATTTTGAATCAAGCACCGGAAATGAAAATAGAGATCCCACCACGGCCACCGCCGCAAAGATTGCTGTCAACGTTAATTTCTTTAAATTTGTTTTTTTCATGTCATCCTCCTCTTGTTCTCATCCTCCGAACAAGAAGAGAATGAGAACCATCAATTCGCTTTTTTCTTACCTCTAAACAACAGTTCCACAACCAGGCAGAGCACAACAGTCACAACCATAACCGGAAATGTCACGCCCACCGGCGTATCAAGCCGCGCATTCAGCAGACGGTAGAGCACAAAGCCAATGAGCCAGATCACCAGATTCCGTATATTGAAGGAAGCCTTGCTCCCTCTTTTTTTCAGGATAAAATAGTCTGCGATCTGTACCGCGATCATGGGTGCAAACACGGAACCGATGAGGTACAGGAAATCGGTGATATTGTCCATGGGATACACGATCGCACCGATGGTGCCGATGACCGTCACTACAACAGCCGCCCATTTCTCCGGGATCTTCTCGGAAATAGATACGCAGGACACGCCCGCGGAATAAGCATCCAGGAACGTGGTGGTTACGGTAGCCAGCAGGATAATCAGAAGTCCTGCCACACCCAGACCGGCCTTCACCATGATTTGTGCGATGTCGGATTCCCCTGTGTAGATGGAGGCGCCCATTCCGATGATGTACATGAAGCAACTGACAACACCATAGACCACAACACTGGTCAGCGTTGCCGCAAAGGGCTTCTCCGCCTCTCTGGTATAGTCGCTGATAAGCGGCAGCCAGGACAGGGGCATAGCCACAGCCAGCTCTACGGCAGCACCGAAGCTCAGCTCGTCACTGACGATGGCCGCTGCGCCGTTTCCGCCGATAAAGACCACCTTAAAAAGCACCAGGGTCAGGATAAAAAGCGCCGCCATGGCAATGGTGTTGACTTTTCCTAGGTTGGTCAGGCCCACCAGGATCCACAGCAGGATCAGCACGCCGATCACCAGCGCCCAAACCCATTTTCCTGTATGAAAGATTCCATTGGCTGCCAGGGCGCCGTCGTAGATCATGATAGCGGTCCAGCCCACAAGCTGCAGGATGTTCAGTATGGAGAAAAGAAGGCCTCCCTTCCCGCCGAAGCTCATTTTCACTGTCTCCATAGCACTCTTTTCTTCCCGTGCGCCGATCATGCCGGCTGCAAACATCAGAAGTCCCCCGATCAGGTGACCCAGAAGTATGGCCGCCAGACCCTTTGTGAAGCCCAGGGGTGCAAAATAGGTTCCTGTCAGGATCTCCGCAATGGAAACGCCCGCACCGAACCAGATCAATCCGTTACTGAAAACTGAAGTCTTTTTCGTATTCATCTCATCTCTCCTTGTACTCTCCGATAATTTGAAATCCATGGTTCATCGGGCCGCTTCCTTTTCCAAGATCCAGCATGGCTGCCAGCGCCCCGGAAATATAGTTCTTGGCATAGGCCACAGACGTCTCCAGGTCATAGCCCTTGGCCAGATTGGACGCAATGGCGCTGGACAGGGTACATCCGGTCCCATGGGTGTTGGGATTGTCGATGCGCTTCCCGTAAAACCAACGATAACCGTTTCTTTGGTACAGCAGATCGTTGGCGTCGTTGAGCTGATGGCCACCCTTCACAAGAACCGCGCAGCCATAAGTCTCATAGATGAGCTTTGCCGCCGCAAGCATATCCTCCTCCGTCTGCACACGCATGCCGGAAAGCACTTCCGTCTCCGGTATATTTGGTGTAATCACGGTTGCAAGAGGTAATAATTCTTTTTTCAAGGTGCTGATGGCTCCGTCGCTGATGAGCTTCGCTCCGCTGGTTGCCACCATGACAGGGTCGATCACAAGGTTTTTCGCCTCGTATTCCTTAAGCTTCGCCGCGATCGTCTCAATGAGTTCCGATGAGGCTACCATCCCTGTCTTTACCGCATCCGGATATATATCCTCAAAAATACAATCCAGCTGCTCTGCCAAAAACTTCGGAGTTACCTCCATAATGTCTGTTACGCCGGTCGTATTCTGGGCAGTCAGAGCCGTGACGGCGCTCATGGCGTACACGCCATTTGCCATCATCGTCTTGATATCTGCCTGGATGCCGGCGCCTCCGCTGGAATCACTTCCAGCGATTGTTAATGCTGTCTTCATATCTGATCTCCTTCGCATTAATTTTGTATAGCGACAGAAAGTGGTGCCCCCGGCCTGCCGCTGTAATATATTCATACAAGGGCTGTGAATACAGTCCCTTCTGTATGCTGATTATAAGTAACAGTTCAGGCCACGCCTACAGTCTGGCTGAACTGTTGCAATTATAGTATTGTAAGAACCCGTTCCTTCATGGTTCTGGCTGCTTCTTCAATATCCTCTGCAGCAAAGATCCCGCTCACCACCGCGACTCCGGCGATCTTCCTGCCCCGCAGCTTTAAAACATTCTCTGCTGTAATCCCTCCGATGGCCGCCACCGGAATCCGGACGTTCTCACAAATTTGTTGTAAAACATCATGTGAAAGCCTGCTGGTGTCTGTCTTGGTTCCGGTACCGAACACAGCACCGCTTCCCAGATAATCCGCACCTGCTGCCTCTGCTCGCATGGCCTGCTCCACGGTCTTGGCCGTAACGCCTATGATCTTGTCCGGTCCAAGGAGCTTTCGGACATTGCCTGCCTCCATATCGCTCTGCCCTACATGGACACCGTCCGCGTCGATCTCCCTGGCCAGCGCCACGTTATCATTGATAAGGAAGGGAACCCGATACCTTCTGCATATAGTCTGGATTTCCAATGCCTCGCGCAAAAACTCCGCCTCGCCAAGCTCCTTTTCCCGAAGCTGTATCATGGTAGCCCCACCCCGCAGGGCCTGCTCCACCTGATGAGCTAATGTATCACCTCTCAGCCAATGGCGATCTGTGACGGCATATAGGGTCAAATGTTCTCGTTTAAAATTCATAGGTCACTCCTCCCTTTCTCTGCTTATGCGGATTATGCGAATAAGCAGACCACAGATTGCTCCACGTAAGAAGACCCTGCGCATTCCGCGCAGGGTCAACATGTTCACTATGATCTCAAAATAGGAAACACATTCTCCCTACGCCGGCATTACCCGGATCAGGTAATAAGGGACTAAACTTACAGTTTTTCTCAGGCTTTCGCCGCCCCTGATGTCGTTACTACTTTAAACCACTTTATTCCGCTTGTCAAGCATTTACACAAATTTTTCTTAAGGTTTACAGCGTCACTCCCTGCTTGAAGATCGCCATATCCTGGAGTCCCGCCTTCTCACTGAGAACCTCTCTTCCGGACGCAACCGCAATCACATAAGCAAACAGCCGCGCTGCCGCCTCCTCCATCCCGGCATCCTCCGCCAGCACACCTGCATCAAAATCGATCCAGTTCTGTTTATGCTCCGCCAGGGAACAATTGCTGGCAATCTTCACCGTGGGAACCGGAGCCGCGAAGGGCGTTCCACGCCCGGTGGTAAACAGCACCAGATGTGCGCCGCTGGCGGCAAGTGCCGTAGCCGCCACCAGGTCGTTTCCGGGTGCGCTCAAGAGATTCAATCCATGATTTGTCACCGTCTCCCCATAGGCAAGTACTCCCTTCACCGCGGCACTGCCGGACTTCTGGATACAGCCCAGGGATTTATCCTCCAGCGTGGTGATCCCGCCTGCCTTATTTCCGGGAGAAGGATTCTCATAGATAGTCTGATGGTTGTCCTGATAATATTTCTTAAAATCATTGATAAGGCTTACCGTCTCCTCAAACAGCTCCCGGTTCGCACAACGGTTCATCAGGAAGGTCTCCGCACCGAACATTTCCGGCACTTCCGTGAGGATCGTGGTTCCTCCACTGGCCACCAGCAGATCGGAGAAGCGCCCCACCAGCGGATTGGCTGTGATACCGGAGAAGCCGTCGCTTCCGCCGCATTTTAATCCCACCACCAGCTCGGAAGCGTCAATCGGCTCCCGCTCAAAGCCGGAAGCATAAGCTATGAGCTCATCCAGAATCCCGGCCCCTTCTTCTAATTCGTCCTCCACTTCCTGGCATACAAGAAAACGGACACGCTTCTCATCGTAATCACCGATGTATTTTTTCAGCACCTCAACACCGCTGTTCTCGCAGCCAAGTCCCAGAACCAGGACGCCTCCTGCATTGGGATGGTTCACAAGATCTGAAAGGATCGTCCTGGTGTGCTCCTGATCCTCTCCCATCTGTGAACAACCGTAGGGATGCTGAAAGGCTATCACCTTGCCCTGAAAGTGATTCCTTGCATTGGCCGCCTTCGCCATGACCTCCCCGATCTTGCTGACACAGCCGACCGTCGGAATGATCCAGACATCGTTACGGATGCCTACCTTGCCGTCCGTCCGGCGATATCCCTGAAAGACACGGGAACCCGGCATTTTCTTCCCTTCCGGCACCTTTGCCCCATTCTCGCCGGACGTTGCCAGAGTTCCAGATTGCCCTGTCGCTGCATCCTCCGCCTCACTTTTCACCGGCTGATACGTGTAGGTCAATAGATCCCCCAGTCCCGTCTTCACATTGTGGGTATGCACCCACTGCCCGGCCTTTATATCCACACTGGCCGTTCCGATCTGCGCACCATACTTAATCACGCCGCTGCCCGCCGGGATATCATACAGTGCCATCTTGTGGCCGGCCGGAATTGTATCAAGTGCCTGGATATCCAACAGCTTTTCGCCCTTTTGAATCTCTCTTAAAGCCACAGCCACGTTATCATTTTCATGGATCTTCACAAAATCTCTCATCATCATTCTCCGCTTTATCCAAAAATCTTCTCCATGGCTCCCCGCATTCCCAGCGCACGGATATCAGCAAGATAGGAAGTAATCGCCGCCTGGACGCCTGGCAGCACGCTTAAGTCCTGCCCCCAGAAATCCACATTGGCAAGCACAGCATGTGCATAGTCTGCGGCTTCCTTTCCGCTGTTCTCCTTGAAGAATTCCAGCACAGCCTCATCATCAAGAATCCGGTATTCCTCCCCGCTCCGATGCCCGATCAACGCATTGTCCCGGATCTCACTGCCCGTATAGAAAGCCATGAGCGCAGCCAGTGAAAATGTCAGGTGCTCCGGCAGCTTCCCTTCTTTTTCCAGATATCCCAGGAAGCTTGGCATACAACGTGCCCGCCACTTGGACACAGAATTCAGGGAAATGGACAACAACGCATGCTTCACATACGGATTCTTGAAACGTGTGATGACTGCATTGGCGAAATCCACCAGTTCCTCCTTCGGCAGGGTCAGCGTAGGAATGATCTCTCCAAACACCGTATCCTTCATAAAACGGAAGATCAACTCATCCTCCATGGACTCCAGCACGATATCATTTCCGCAGAGATAGGAAGCCAGCACGAAGGAAGTATGTGCTCCGTTTAGGATCCGGACCTTCCGCTGCTTATATGGCTTCTGATTGTCCGTAAAGATTACCGGTAGTCCCGCCGCCGGAAGCGGCAGCTCCCCACTGATATCCCGGTCACTCTCGATCACCCACAGTGCAAACGGCTCTCCGGTCACCAGCATGCTGTCCCGGTATCCCAGCTCCTCAAAGATCTGCTCGGCTTCCTCTCTGGGATATCCCGTCACAATGCGATCTACCAGGGTGGAGGTGAACACACAGGCCTCCTCAAGCCAGTGTTCAAACCCTTCCTCCAGTCCCCAGAGCCTGGAGAGCTTGTGTACACACTCCTTCAGATGTATACCATTATCATCGATAAGTTCCACCGGAAGAATGATCACTCCCTTATCCAAAGCTCCTTTAAAATACTGATACCGCTCATACAAAAGCTTCGTCAGCTTTCCCGGATAAGACCTGGGCGGCGTAAATTCCAGCCGATCCTCCTCATCATAGACAATTCCCGCCTCCGTGGTATTGGAAACAATAAACCGCAGGGTGTCAAGCTTCGCAAACGCCGCGTACTTCTCATATTCACTATATGCATCCACCGCATCCGCAACACTTGTCACGATCCGGTTGATCTTCCTGGCCTCTCCGTCCACGATTCCCCGAAGCTGAACCGTATACTGGCACTCCTGCTCCTTCATATGTTCAAGGCTCCCATACTCAATGGGCTTCACCAGCACAATATCTCCATCAAACACGCCACGCTCATTGGCGATGTCGATCATGTAATCCACAAATGCCCGAAGAAAATTTCCTTCTCCAAACTGCAGTACCCGCACCGGCCGCTCCACTTTTCCTGTTTTCGCTCTGTTCAAGCTCTCCATCTCATTGTCCTTCCTTCCCACATAAATATTTATTCGTAACAGTTCATCTGCGCCATCCAAAACAGCATTGATTATGCCCAATTCTTGAAAGCGCTTTCATAATATACATACACCATTTTTCCAGATTCGTCAACCACTTTTTTCCTTGCATTTATTTTGGCAATGCGCTATAATAAGAAAAGATGAGGTTCGGAATCAAATCCCTTCCGCATCCAAGTTTTAAGAAAGCGCTTTCATTTTGTGAAAGCATACTCCCCTGACCATTATAAGAAGGAGAAGCTTATGTCTCTGACCATTTACGATATCTCACAAAAAGCCGGGGTCTCTATTGCCACCGTTTCCCGCGTGCTGAACGGAAATGAAAACGTCCGTCCCGACACACGGCAAAAGGTTCTGGATATCATCCGGCAATACGACTATACCCCCAACGCCTTTGCCCGGGGCATGGGACTGCACTCTCTGAAGACTGTCGGCATCCTGTGCGCAGACTCATCGGATCTGTTTTTTGCAAAGGCTGTGTACTATCTGGAGCAGGAGTTAAAGGATAACGGCTATGAAGCCCTGCTCTGCTGCACCGGCTACAACCTGGAGATCCGCAAGAATTATGTAGACCTGATCCTCTCCAAAAAAGTGGACAGCCTGATCCTTTTAGGTTCCAACTTCATCGGTACTACCAAAGAAGAAAACCAATACATCCGCGACGCCTCCGGCAAGATTCCGGTGATGCTGCTGAACGCCGCCTTTGATCATCCCAATGTGTACAGCACCCTGTGTGACGATCAGTCCGCCATGTACGAGGCTGCCACCGCCATGCTGGATGCAGGAATTACGGACATCCTTTACCTGTATGACGTGAGCACTTACAGCGGACGCAATAAGCTGAGCGGCTTTCAGGCTGCCATGGAGTCCCGTGGGATCACGGACTACCAGAAGCTGATACACCGCTACCCCGGCGACCGGGACAACTTTGGCGAAATCGCCGATTTCGTGCATACTCTTGCGGAAAATCATTCGTTCCACGGAGTCATCACATCCGACGATATACTGGCGCTTGGCGTCATGAAATATGCCGACAGAGTGGGACTTAAGATCCCGGAGGAGCTGTCCATCATCGGCTACAACAACTCCATGCTCGCGGGGAGTTCAAATCCTGAGCTCACCTCCGTGGACAACCAGCTAAAGCCCCTGTGCCATCAGCTGACCGAGACACTGCTCGGCGTCCTCGCCGGCAAGGAAATGCCGAAAAAAACTGTTTTTTCCGGAAAAATGATTCAGCGCGGAACAACGAAATTTAAATAAAAAGGAGATAAGAAGACAATGAAACCATTCATGGACGAAAGCTTTCTGCTTTCCAACGAAGCTGCAAAGAAACTGTACTTTGACTATGCCAAGGATATGCCGATCATCGACTATCACTGCCATATCAACCCCCAGGAGATCTACGAAGACCGCCAGTTTGAGAATATCACCCAGGTATGGCTGGGCGGCGACCATTACAAATGGCGTTTTATGCGCTCCTGCGGCGTAGATGAGTCCTACATCACCGGCGATGCCCCGGATCAGGAGAAGTTCCGCAAGTGGGCGGAATGCCTTGGTAAAGCCATCGGTAATCCGCTATACCACTGGAGCCATCTGGAGCTGCGCAAATACTTTGGCTATACAGGCGCCTTAAATAAGAACACCGCTGATGAAGTGTGGGAACTCTGCAACCGTAAGCTGGCTGATCCCTCCATGAGCGTCCGCAACATCATCCGCCAGTCCAATGTCCGGCTCATCTGCACCACCGATGATCCTGCAGACTCCCTGATCTGGCACAAGAAGCTTTCGGAGGATAATAGCTTTGACGTACAGGTACTCCCGGCGTGGCGGCCCGACAAAGCCATGAATCTGGAGAAGCCCACCTACCTGGAATACCTTGATACACTGGCCCAGGTCTCCGGGGTAAGGATTGCTTCCTTTACCAATCTGTGCCACGCTCTGTCTCTGCGCATGGACTTCTTCGCTTCCATGGGTTGCTGCGTATCCGACCATGGCCTGGAATATGTCATGTATGCTCCTGCCTCGGATCAGGAGATTGAGGAGATCTTTGCGAAACGCCTTGCCGGCGGTTCGATCACCCGCCAGGAGGAAATGAAGTTTAAGACCGCCTTCCTGCTGTTTGTCGGTGCAGAATATGCAAAGAGAAATTGGGTCATGCAGCTCCACTACGGCTGCAAACGTGACAACAACACCCGGATGTTCGACCTTCTCGGCCCGGATACCGGATACGACTGCATCGGCACCGGAGCTCCCGCTGACCAGTTGGCGGACTACCTCAACGCCTTGAACAAGAGCAATGCGCTGCCGAAGACCATCCTCTACAGCCTGAACCCCAACGACAACGCGGCCATCGGCACGATCCTCGGCTGCTTCCAGGATTCCACCGCCATATCCAAGATCCAGCATGGCTCCGCCTGGTGGTTCAACGATCACAAGACCGGCATGCAGGAACAGTTGACCTCGCTGGCTAACCTTGGCAACCTGTCCGGCTTCGTCGGCATGTTGACAGACTCCAGAAGCTTCCTGTCCTACACACGCCACGATTACTTCCGCCGGATTCTGTGCAACCTCATTGGTAGCTGGGTAGAAAATGGCGAATTCCCGGCAGACTATGAGACACTCAAGGAGATTGTGGAAGGGATCTGCTATGAGAATGCAGTGAAGTACTTTGGATTTGAGCTTTAACGAAAGCAGGGCGGCCATACGGCCGCCCAATTTAAACGAAACTCGTCATGATCGTGCAATGCCGATCTGCTCTTTATTTACTGTGAGCCCACGGAATAATCCGCGGGCTCTTATACGTAAAGTATTCATCTCAAAGGACATGCTATACTACATTCGTCTCAGATCTCCCTGGTATACTCCTTAAGCCATTCACGTTCCGCATCTGTCAGATACGGTGCCAGCGTCTCATACACCTGCTTGTGGTAATCGTTGAGCCTGCGTCTCTCCGTCCGGCTCATCTCCTCCGGCAGGATCGCATCCAGGTCGATGGGGGCAAAGGTAATATTTTCAAAATACATAAACTGCCCGTACTCATTCTTCTCGCCCTTACGGCAGATCAGCTCGTTCTCGGTACGGATTCCGTACTTGCCCTCCAGGTATACACCCGGCTCATCCGTGGTGATCATACCTTCCTCCAGCACACAGCTGTCGCTCCGCTCCGGAACGATCCTCCAGCGAATGCCATTGGGTCCCTCGTGGACATTGAGGATGTGGCCCACACCGTGACCGGTACCGCACTTATAGTCAAGATCCTGATCCCAGAGAGGCCCTCTGGCCAGAATGTCCAGATTGATCCCCCGGCAGCCATAGAGGAATCTTGCGTTTGCCAGATTCATGTTGCCACGGCACACCGCAGTAAAATGCTGCTTCTCCTCCTCCGTCAGCTCACCCAAAGCAATGGTTCTTGTGATGTCGGTGGTTCCCTCCAGGTAATGTCCGCCGGAATCCACCAGCAGGAAGCCTTCCGGCTTTAATACTGCATTGGACTCTGCGTTGGCGCAGTAATGCATCATGGCCGCATTCGGCCCATAGGCGCTGATGGTATCAAAGCTTAAATCTAAGAAATGCTCCTGCTGCCTCCGCAGATTCTCCAGATAGTCGGAGGCTGAGATCTCCGTGATCTCCTGCTTGCCGATATTCTGCTTCAGCCAGTACATAAACTTCGTGACGGCCACGCCGTCCTTGATGTGGGCCTTTCTGGTATTTTCAAGCTCCACTGCATTCTTCACGGACTTCATAAGCTCCGTGGGGTTCTCCTTGTCCACCACCCGGATCTTTGGATTTAAGCAATGGCAGATTCGGAAATTCACAGTCCCCTTATGAAGGAGTACCACTTCCTCTTCAGACAGCGCCTTCACGTCCTCATAGATCGCATTGTAATCCTTTACGGTGATCTTATTTTCCTTAAGGTAAGCCCTTACCTCATCATTCAGAACCTTCTCATTTACATACCAGCGGCATTCCTGCCCGGTAACCAGCAGGAAGGACAGTACCACCGGAACATGGTCGATATCATTCCCCCGGATGTTTAATAGCCATGCAATATCGTAGAGGGATGTCAGAATGTGTACCGTCGCACCCTCTTCCTTCATATGCTCCCGAAGCCGCGCCAGCTTCTGTTCAAGGCTCTCGCCCGCATACTCCGGTGCCACTACCCAGACCGGCTCCGCCGGAAGCGCCGGGCGGTCTGTCCAGATGAGATCTACCAGATCCTCAGACACATAGAGTCTGCCATTCTTCTTCTCCGCGATCTCCTGATATTCATCGCCACTCTTCCCGTTGATGACCCTGCCATCGAAGCCGAGGCACTGTCCCTCCTTCAGGTTCTGCTCTACATATTCCTTCACCTTGGGAACGCCTTCCTCTCCCGACTTAAAGAGCTTCACACAGCTTCCCGTAAGCTGCTGTTCCGCCTGGATGAAGTAACGGCCATCCGTCCAGAGCCCGGCTTCCTCCCTGGTGATCACAGCAGTTCCCGCGGAACCTGTGAATCCGGTTATAAACTTCCTGGCCTTGAAATAATCTCCCACGTATTCGGACTCGTGAAAATCCGAGGTAGGGATGATGTACATGTCAATTCCCCGCTGCTCCATCTCACGGCGCAGCGCCGCTATCCTTTCGTTTATCATGATCGTTCCGTCCTTTCCTTTCATAATGCTCTGTCATGAAGTATATCACTCTTTTCTTTAAAAATCTACTTTTTATTGACATATCACAAGTATATATGCTACTATGTCCTATGCATTGAAAAAGCAGTATCTAACATTGCTTTCCGAATAGGACATTATTCATACCTTATAAAAACTCAGTTTATGCTGAGAGTGGATTTTTTCAGAGTAATCTTTTTTCGCCACGGTATTTTGCAGGGATAGTTATTCCCTGCTGAATACGGTGGCTTTTATTATGATCAGAAACGGAGATACAGTCAATGATGGATCAGACATACATGAAAACGAAAAAAGTATTCCCCCTTGTAATGTCCATGGCGATACCGATGGTATTGTCCATGTTGATCAATTCCCTGTACAATATTGTGGACAGCTTCTTTATCGCTAAGATCAGCGAGGATGCCATGACGGCGATCTCGCTGGTTTTTCCGCTTCAGAACTTCGCTGCCGCTGTCAGCATCGGCTTCGGTGTAGGTGCAAATGCGCTCACAGCCTTTTTCCTTGGGGAAGGTGATCAGAAACGTGCCAACGGGGCAGCCTCCCTCAGTATTCTGCTGTCTCTGGTACATTCGGCTATTCTGACAGGAGTCCTCTGTTCTGTTACGGCTCCCTTTCTTCAGGGCTTTACCGGAGAGCAGAAGGTTCTCGACTACGGCCTGCGGTATGGGCGTATTGTATTCGGATTCCTTTTTATCAGTCAGATCAGCCTGGTCTATGAGAAGCTGTTCCAGGCAGTTGGACGTGTCCGCATTACGATGATCAGCATGATCGCCGGCTGTGTTACAAACATCATTCTTGATCCGATCATGATCTTTGGCCTGGGTCCCTGCCCGGCCATGGGGATCGAGGGAGCAGCCATCGCCACCGTGATCGGGCAGGGTGTTTCGCTCTTATTCTATCTCGTTGCGTGGTGGAAGGGGCTTTTGCAGCTGCACCTCTCTCTGCCGGAGGGATGGCGTTTCCGCCGACTGGCAGGACGGCTCTACGGCATCGGGATTCCGGCGATCTTAAACCAGGCCTTGCCCTCTCTTCTGATTGCGGCCCTGAACGCTGTACTTGCCGCATTTTCCCAGACAGACGTGTTGATCCTGGGCGTTTATTACAAGCTTCAGACCTTCATTTACCTTACCGCAAACGGCATTGTCCAGGGAATCCGCCCATTGGTCGCATATAATTACGGTGCCGGGATTCCCCGGCGTGTACAGCAAATCTTCCGAACTGCACTCTGTACCGCCCTCTGTGTGATGGCTGTGGGAACCTTATTGTGTCTGCTCATCCCACAACAACTCATCGGAATGTTCTCATCGAATGCAGACACCATCCACGCAGGAGCTGCCGCACTTAGGATCATCTGTGCCGGATTCCTGGTGTCCTCCATATCGGTGGTCGTCAGTGGAACCCTGGAAGGACTTGGCTTTGGATTCCAGTCCTTCGTCATCTCGCTGCTTCGGTATGTTGTGGTCATACTTCCGGCCGCATGGATACTGAGCCGCTTCTTTGGAGCTGTCGGTGTATGGCATGCCTTCTGGATCGCAGAGCTCACAAGCGCTGCGGCGGCAGCTATTCTTTACCGCTATGCCATAAGAAAGATTAAAAAGAGCAATACTACTGCCTAAGAGCTTGGAAACGTGCGCTGCCAGGCTCAATCTGAAGAAAACGGATGCCCTGCTGAAAGGCATCCGTTTTTTCGCTCTATGGACGACAGTTTTTACAGGGTTCATACCCCTGACTGATCAGGCTCTCCCGGCTGTCTGACGAGGTCGCCTTACTTTCTTCCTTCATCTTCTTCACACTGCCGCAATCCGGACGGTGGAATTTCTTCGTGTTCGTATTGAGTATGTAGGTGGTGGTAGTATCCTGACCGGAGCTGCCATCGCCGGCATTCCCGTTGCTTGTGCCGGTATTGCCGTCGTTTCCGTTTCCGGTTTCTGTGCCAGAACCGCCGCCCTGACTATTCCCGTTGCCTGCGCTGTCCGCCTCAGCGATCTCTTCGCCGCTTCGGTAATCCATGCAGACTTCGTTGGCAAAGCGGATATTACTTCCATCACTTACAGCGGTGATCACGCCCTGTAGGTCCGTCCGAAACAAGGACGCGCCCAGCTTCTGGATGGACAGCATCACAGAGGCGCCCGGATGGCCGTAGCTGTTGTCCCTGCCGCAGCTTATGATAACATAGGAGGGTGACACAGCCTGCAGAAATTCCTCGCTGTTGGAATATTTGCTTCCATGATGATTGGCCACATATACATCGCTGTGCACGTCCGTTCCCTTGTACAGGACATCCTGCTCGCTCTCCTCCGTGCAGTCTCCGCAGATCAGAAAGCTGTTATCTCCATAAGACAGGCGGATTCCCAGCGAATTGGAATTGGCGTCCTGATAGCTGTAGGAAGCAGGACAGACCACCCGAAAGCTGCTGTCTGCAAAGGTATAGGTGTCACCCAGCCTGGGATGCTCCACCGGAATATTCTTCTCCTCGATCACCTTCAAATAAGATTGATAGACCTTGGTATCCGTCTTGTAGTCCGGCGCCAGCACCTGTTTACATTCAAAGGCATTCAGTACACCTACCACTCCATTGAGATGATCGGCATCATAGTGGGATACGATCACATAATCCAGACGCTCCACGCCCTCCTTCTTCAGATAGCTCACCACATAGGAGGAATAGTCCTTATCACCGCCATCCATCAGGAGAAAAGAATCTCCCTGCCTGATGAGTGCGGCGCTTCCCTGTCCCACATCCAGGATCTGCACCGTCAGCTCCTCCGTTCCGACACCTGAGGCCTCCCCGGAGCCATCTGTGCGCTCTGACGAATCTCCATTCTCCACCTGCCCTCGCAGATCCGTCCCCTGCGAAGCTGTCGGCTCTGTCCCGCAGCTTGTAGCTGCTGTAAGCAGGCACACGGCCAGCAGAATGGACCAGAGTGTTCTGGAAATCCTCTTCCAGGAAATCTTCCTTTGAAAATTATTCATAATTCTCACCTATATATTCCTGTTTTACAATCCGGCTAAGGCCTTTCCGCTCTCTCCTTATGCCTTCTTCACAGCAATCGCCTCGATCTCAACAAGGCCGCCCTTGGGAAGCTTCGCCACCTCCACGCAGGAACGTGCGGGAACCTCTCCCTTAAAATACTCGGCATAGATAGCGTTCACTGCTCCAAAATCATTGATGTCGTCAAGAAATACTGTGGTCTTTACCACATGATCAAAGTCGGACCCTGCTGCCGCAAGAACAGCGGACAGGTTCTTTAATGCCTGATGGGTCTGTGCCTCAACACCTTCCGGGAGCTGCCCGCTTTCCGGGATCAGTCCCAACTGCCCGGATGTAAATATCAGTTCTCCGGCCGTAACTGCATGTACATAGGGTCCCACTGCCGCCGGTGCGTTGTTTGCATTGATTGATTGTTTCATAATGATTTCCTCCTTTATTTACAATGATGATACTTGAAAAAGCCCGGAAATCCAACCTTCCGGGCTTCATCGGCTATTTTACTTATACTCTCGACAGATATTCTCCTGTACGGGTATCGATCTTGATGACATCATCCTGATCTACGAACAGTGGCACATACACAGTTGCTCCTGTCTCTACAACAGCCGGCTTGGTAGCGCCTGTAGCGGTATCTCCCTTGAAGCCAGGCTCTGTGTCAGTAATCTGAAGCTCCACGAACAGTGGCGGCTCCACAGCAAATACGCTTCCGTTATGGGACAGCATCTTCACCATCTCATTCTCCTTGACGAACTTCAGAGCGTCACCGATGGACTCCTTGTCCAATGCGATCTGCTCGTAGGTCTCTACGTCCATGAAGTGGTACAAATCTCCGTCAGAATACAGATACTGCATATCTGCCCGGTCAATACGTGCCTGAGGACATTTCTCAGTAGGACGGAAGGTTTTCTCAACCACACCGCCGTTCTTGATATTCTTCAGTTTCGTTCTTACAAAGGCTGCGCCCTTTCCTGGTTTTACATGCTGGAACTCAATGATCTGGTATATATTATTATCTAATTCGATTGTTATACCATTCCTGAAATCACCTGCTGAAATCATTTCATCTTCCTCCTTAAACTATTCAGGACACGCCTTGCCCTGATGCTTTTTCTATTCTATTATAAAATTCCGAATTTTTCAACCTTTTTTTAATTCCTGGCCTCAATTTCCGCAAACATGTCCACTCTGGTCTGATGACGTCCCCCTAAAAACTCTGCATCCAGGTACGCTTTCACCATATCCTTGGCCAGCTCCGGCCCCACGATCCTCGCTCCGAAAGCCAGTATATTGGCATTGTTATGCTCCTTGATCAGACGCGCGGTAGTGGCATCTGAGCACACGCCGGCACGCACGCCGTGTACCTTGTTGGCCGCGATGGAGATTCCCACGCCGGTTCCGCAGATAAGGATCCCGCAGTCTGCCTGGCCACTCACCACGGCACGTCCTACCTTCTCCCCATATTCCGGGTAATTGCAGCTCTCATTGGAATCCGTGCCGAAATTGATCACCTCATGCCCCAGCTCCTTGACATATTCCATGATCTCCATTTTTAATGCCGTAGCGGCATGGTCATTTCCGATGGCTACTTTCATATTTTTTCTCCTCTCTTTTCTTCTTTTTCCGATAAAAAAACAAAACGATCTTCTCCAGATAACGCTTCAACACGATCTGGATCTCCTCCTTCGGATGGATGGGCTTCACCAGAATAGTTCGTATTCCTGCCCGGTTCGCTCCGTACACATCGGTAAAAATCTGGTCTCCCACAAAGATCGTGTTGGATACATCTGTCTGCATCCGTTCCATGGCCTGCATGTAATTCCGAACAGAAGGTTTATGTGCGTCATGGATATAGAGCACACCCACGTCATCATTGAACATTTTTACGCGCGGTTCTTTATTGTTGGACAGCAGGCAGCAGCGAAAGCCCAGCTCCTTCAGCCGGGCAAACAGCGCCTTGGCACGGTCATCCGCCGGAGCCCCATGGGGTACCAGCGTGTTGTCGATGTCAAAAATGATTCCACGGTATCCGTCCCGATACAGCCTTTCAAAGTCAATGCTGTAAGTGGAATCCAGATACTCGCCCGGATAAAATCTCTGAAACATAACTGCTCCTTACTTCACCAGCTTCGAAATCTGCTTAAACACATCCGTGCCGGCCTTTCTTGTCAATTCAAACAGGATCGCCTCGCTGGTGGTAAGCAGCACACCCTCCTGCCTGGCACGAATCAGTGCCATCTCCTTGTCTCCGGCCTTCCGGGAGGAAATGCAGTCTGTCACAAGGATTGGCGTAAAACCTGCTTCCTTCAGGTCTATGGCTGTCTGCAGCACACAGACATGAGCCTCTATGCCGCATAGGAGGACATTCCTGCCCTTTCCGTCTGCCTGCGCTATCGTTGCTGATGAAGTACCATCGGTACGCAGCACCCCAGACGCTTCCTGCATCCTATGATGCAAAAAATCCTGTACTTCCGGCACCTCATAAGAACTAAACGTCAGCTTGTCGACATACTCCTCTGTACCGGCCGCCGCGAAGATCTCCGGCAGGTTCAGGCCAAGCCCCTTCGTGTACTGCCCGGTAATGATCATGGGAACCCCCAGGATTCTAAGCCCCTCCAGAAGCTTCACGGAATTGGCAATAAGCTCCTCCCACTTCGTCATGGCAGGAACGATCCTCTCCTGGTAGTCGATAACGAGACATGATGTATCTTCCACTGATATACGCATAATGATTCCTTTCTTTGTCTGGCCAAATAACAGTTCAGTACACGCCCATTCGCTGTTATTTATCCAACATCTTCTTCAATTCATTCATGAAGGTGTTCACGTCCTTGAATTCCCGGTATACGGAAGCAAATCTCACATAGGCGACAGCCTCCAGATCCTTCAGCTTGTCCATCACCATCTCGCCGATAATAGCGCTGGGGATCTCCTTCTCCTCACGGTTGAATATCTCTGTCTCCACCTCGTCCACCAGCTTGTTGATCTGGTTGGCAGAGACCGGACGCTTGTGGCAGGCCCGCAACACTCCGGCCTCGATTTTGGCACGGTCATACTGCTCCCGGTTATTGTCCTTCTTGATCACGATCAGCGGGATGGTCTCTACCTTCTCATAGGTGGTAAAGCGCTTCCCGCACTCATCACAGAGCCTTCTGCGGCGGATGGAATTGTTGTCATCAGCCGGTCTTGAATCAATCACCCTGGTATTGTCACTGCTGCAAAACGGACACTTCATCTCATTTCCTCCATATCGTATACGAACGGAAGCTTTCTGATTGCTGACACATACATTCCAGCGCCATGAGCTATCGCTTCCTCTTTTTTCAGTATATTTAATTTGGAAGACATTGTCAACCAGATTTCAGAGTTTCTTCCTCTCTTCCTCCTTCAATTCCACCAGAATAATATCAGGTCCGATCTTCACAATATTACACCAGGGAATGATAATTTCGTATTCCCGCCCAAACAGCCCCCACATTTTGCATGGTCCGGGGATGATCAGAGCCTTGACGCAGCCGTTACACTCATCGATCTCCACATCCATGACGAAGCCAATGCATTTGCAGGTACAGACGTTGATAACTTCCTTTTCCCTTAACTCACAAATACGCATAAAAAACCCCTCCTGCATTATGGTATGCAGGAGGGGGTGGATGGTGACTTTGTCGTGCCAGCTCGATTCACGCCGTGCCAGCTTATCGCAGCAACTCCGCCGTGCCAGCTCGATTCACGCCGTGCCAGCTCGATTTCGCTTCGCTTCATCTCGCTGAGGGCTTTCGCCCTATAAAAATACAGAAAAACAGCTCTTTTCGTGCAAGCACGGCGAGCTGTTTTTCTGTATTTTTGCACGGCTCAATGCTTTACACATTGAACCTAAATAGTATCACATCGCCGTCCTTCACGACGTAATCCTTGCCTTCCAGTCCCACCAGGCCCTTTTCCTTGGCGGCGGCCAGAGAGCCACAGTCCAGAAGATCCTGATAGTTGACTACCTCGGCACGGATGAAGCCACGCTCGAAATCGGAATGGATCTTCCCGGCCGCCTGGGGAGCCTTGGTTCCCTTCGTGATCGTCCATGCCCTGGTCTCGTCTTCGCCGGAGGTCAGATAACTGATCAGTCCCAGCAGGTGATAGCTGGCCTTAATAAGCTTCTCCAGACCGGACTCTGCAAGCCCCAGTTCCTCCAGGAACATGGCCTTCTCATCGTCCTCAAGCTCTGCGATCTCCTCTTCGATCTGAGCGCAGATCACGAATACCTCTGCCCCTTCTTCCTCTGCCAGCTTCCGAACCTGCTGCACATACTGGTTGGAAGCGCCGTCATCTGCCAGATCATCCTCTGCCACATTGGCGGCATAGATCACCTTCTTGGCTGTCAGCAGGTTATAGCCCTTAAACCAGAGAATCTCATCCTCATCCTCCGTCACGAAGGTCTTCGCAGGCTTGCCTTCCTCCAGGTGCTCCTTGATGCGCGTAAGAAGCGCCAGCTCCTTCGCCTGTACCTTGTCGTTTCTGGCTGCTCTGGTAACCTTGGATATTCTGCGCTCCAGGATCTCCAGATCAGAAAAGATCAGTTCCAGATTGATGGTTTCGATATCGCGGACCGGATCGATACTGCCGTCCACATGCACCACATTTTCATCTTCAAAGCAGCGCACCACGTGAACAATGGCATCCACCTCACGGATATTGGCTAAGAACTGGTTGCCCAGACCTTCGCCCTTGCTGGCCCCCTTGACGAGTCCTGCAATATCCACAAATTCAATAACCGCAGGCGTCACCTTTTTGGAATGATACAGATCCCCCAGCTTCTTCAAACGTGCATCCGGCACGGTCACGATTCCCACGTTGGGATCTATGGTACAAAACGGATAGTTGGCCGACTCCGCTCCCGCCTTCGTCAGAGAGTTAAACAGCGTGCTCTTTCCCACATTCGGTAAACCGACGATACCAAGTTTCATAATTTATTCTACCCATTCGAAAATGCTCTGCTTTCAAGCACTTCCGCCTTTCTATATTTTTCTTCTACACAAGTCCGCACATAATGTGAATGCGCCTTCTATTCATTCCGCCTCTTTCACCAAGGCTTAAGCTATTATGAATCGCCTTGTTCATGATAGCATAAGAATTTCGTTTTTTCAATATCCACTGTAAAAAAGTCCATACATCATTTTTCACCAGCGTCATACTATAAATTGACACTCGTGAAAGACGTTGCAGGTGTCCCAGGATATAAAAAAATAAACCGTTATTAAAAGGAGGATTTTTATGTACGATTCAAACTGCGATGAATGGAAGAAACAGAAGCATGTCCACGAGCTTACCGGGAGCACCGGATTTTTTACAGAGTGCGGCGAATGCCATAACCACCGTTTCTGCACCGTTTCCGACGAAGCCATAGAGAAGGGGAACAGCCATATCCATGAAGTGAAGTTCCGCACAGATACTGCTGATGAGCATTTCCATGAATTCTGTGGAAAGACCGGCCCGGCCATACCGGTAGGCGAAGGAAAGCATGTGCATTTTCTCAAATCTGTCACTGAGGAAGCGGATGGGCACAAGCATAAATTCCAGGTGGCCACCCTGATTGAAGAACCAACCGAGTTTGAACACTGTAAATAATACTTTGCGCCCTCAGGATTTCCTGAGGGCGCTTTTTAACGCTTCGCAGATATTTTCTCAATCCAAATGGAATACCTTCCGCAGATCCACGCTCACCGGGCTGTTGTCCGGATTGGTCTCCATGATATCTGCCATGAAATCCCACCACTTCCGGTTGATGGCTGTGTCCGCACCCTTGGCCCAGAGCTCCTCATCCGCAATCTCGATATAGCCAAAAAGTGTGAGGGTCTCCTCATCCAGGAAAATGGTGTAGTTCTTCCCGCCGTATTCATGGATCATGTCCTGCATTTCCGGCCACAACTGATTGTGGCGCTTCTCGTACTCCTCTGCCATTCCGGGGTAAAGCTTCATCTTAAAACCTTTGATCATAATCGTCACCTACCTATCCTTTCTTCTCTTTCTATTTTTCATCCCTTGATTCCACTAACACCAGGATCCCGTCATCCAGTGTAATCCTGGCCTCATCCTCTGTAATCTCATTGCTGACACCGCTTATCGGCGCTGCATCCGCAAGATAGAAGCTTCCCATGGTATGGCGCTCCAACGGATATTTAAAGCCCGTCAGCGTCAGTCCGGTAACCCTGGGCGTGTATGGGATCAAGGAAACATATTTTCCGAACTGTTCGCTGCGCCTTAGGATCAGGCCACCCGGTTCCACCGTCTTACGGTCAATGAGCCGGATCCGGTTCCATGGATCTACTATAAAGCACTCCACCTGCCGCTGTAAAGCCAGTCCCAGAAGCTGCAGGTTGCCCAGCACATGATCCAGCCTGGTGCCTGTAGCGCCCAATATATGAATGCTGTCACAGCCCATATCCAGCGCCATCTGGATGGCATGTCCGGTGTCTGTGTCATCCTTCTCCGGGTTTAGGCGAACTACTTTCGGGGCTTTCCCTTTATGATTCAGCCAATTCTCCTTGGGTTCATCCTCCGGCGGTTCCTGGCAAACCTCCTCCGGGGCTCTCTCCTTATGATCCAGACGTTTCTCCTTCGACTCATCCTCCGGCCAATACTCCTCCAGAACCGACTTCTCCACCGAATCGAAGTCTCCTACGATATAATCCGGCCGAAGTCCGGTCCGGGCAAAAAAGCCAAGCCCACGATCCACAGCAAAAACCACATCATAAATTTCCTGTTTGATATAATTTAAGGTGAATTCATCATCGACAAATCCACCTGATATAAGCAATGCTCTCATTTTCTCATATTCTCCAGGAAGCCCTTCACGTTCGCTTCCACATCGCCGCCAAACACTGCACTTCCCGCAACGATAACATTCGCACCGGCCGCTGTCACCTCACGGACATTCTGAAGGTTGATGCCGCCATCCACCTCAATATCAAGCGCTAACCCACGGCGATCGGCCAGGCTGCGCAGATCCCGGATCTTGTCCATACAGTAGGGAATGAACTTCTGACCGCCAAAGCCCGGATTTACTGTCATAAGGAGCACCATATCGAGCTCTGGAAGAAGATAGGACAGACAGCTTAAGTCCGTAGCCGGATTCAACGCCACCGCCGCCTTCTTTCCCTGCTCCTTGATCGCCGCCACCGTCCGGTCCAGGTGCATGCATGCCTCCGCATGCACGGTTATAATATCCGCTCCGGCCTTCGCAAATTCCTTCACATAGCGTACCGGCTCGTCGATCATCAGATGCACATCAAACACACGGCTGCTCACCGGACGGATGGATGAGATGATGGGAAATCCGAAGCTGATGCTGGGCACAAACTGCCCGTCCATCACATCGATATGCACATATTGGGCACCGGCCCGGTCGATAAGCTGCACCTGCTCTCCCAGCCGGGCGAAATCTGCCGACAGTATAGAGGGCGCCAGATAATAATTCATAATGTCAATACCTCTTGATCTCTTTTAATTCTTGGTAAATCGAAACATAATTCTCATAGCGTCCGGCCGGAATCTCTCCCTGGGCCAGAGCCTCCTTCACACCGCAGTCCGGCTCATGGATATGGCTGCATCCCTGAAAACGGCACTTCTGCTCATAGGGTGCGAACTCATAAAAATATTCCTGCAATTCCTCCTTTGGGATATCCAGGTAGAGGGAGGTGAAGCCCGGCGTATCCATGATATACGTCTTTTCCCGGATATAGATCAGTTGGGAATGGCGTGTAGTATGTCTGCCGCGCTCAATCTTCTCGCTGATGGCTCCCGTCTCCATCTCCACATCGGACTGCAGCCGATTGATAAGAGATGACTTTCCTACGCCGGATGGTCCGGCCACCGCAGTGGTCTTATTCGCCAACTGCTCCTCCAGCCGCTCCATGCCAAGCCCTTCCTTCGCGCTGGTGAAAAATACGCTGCTTCCGCACTTGCCATAGCGGTCGGAAAGTTCACGAAGTTCCTCCTCCGATGCGAGATCCTGCTTGTTGAAGCAGATAATGGTATCGATCTGCTGCGCCTCCATCATAACAAGAAACTTGTCCAGGAGATTGAAATTGGGCTTCGGACTGACCGCGGCAAAGATTACAAGTGCCTGATCGATATTTGCCACCGCCGGCCGGATCAACTGGCTGCTCCGCTCCTGTATCTTAGCGATATTCCCGGTTCTTGCTTCCGGATCCAGTACCGTAAGCTCCACATCGTCGCCCACCAGCGGCTTGACCTTATCCTTGCGGAAGATCCCCTTGGCCTTGCATTCAAACACACCGTCGCCGGGGACGTGGACGTAATAGAAGCCCGCGATCCCCTTGACGATCTTTCCATGCAATATATTGTTATTGTCCTGCATTCTGCTGTGTTCTTTCTGCATTGTGGTGTGACTTACTGCTTTTGGAAATAAACAGAATACTCATTATAATACTCATCTGTTATCTCCTCTGTTGAGCCACTTGACGATGTACCCTTCCATATGATCGTTATCGTTCCGCGATCAACACCTTCAATATCGGATACTTTTATAACAAAGGAATTTCCTCTCTTCTGGTAGCTCCAGTTCACCTGAAGCTTCTCGCTGCTTCCTCCGGCTTTTTTGATCACAACGTCCTTGATATCGATATCCGACGGAATATCTCCACTGATCGTTGGCGTAACCGTTACGCTATAGGAATAGTACGTCTTCTGCTTTCCAAGGCTTATTACCAGGAAGATCGATGTCCCCTTGGCCTTATATTCCCCGCTGTTGGTCTGGCGGATGACATAGCCCTCCGGAATCGTATCGTTATACTCGCTGGTAACCTCCGGCACGGTAAATCCGGCCTTCTCCAGCTCCTTCTTGGCATCCTCTTCCGACTTGTTGGTAACATCCGGAACCTTCACTGTCTCCACGCCGCGGCTGAGATAATAAGTAATCTTGTCGCCCTTCTTGGCCTTCTTGCCCGCTTCCGGTGACTGGGAAACCACCTGTCCCTCCGGCACGGTGTCACTGTAAGCATAATCGCGAACTGCCTCAAAGCCCTTATCCTTGATCTTCTTCTCTGCCTGATCCTCCGTAAGTCCGGTCACTGACGGCACCTCAACATCGCCCGGTCCGCTGCAGATCTCGACATAAACGGTGGTATTCTTCTCGACTTCCTTGCCCTCTTCGATACTCTGTGTGGCAATCTGGTTTTTCTCCACATCATCCGAGGCAACGCTTCCATTTACCTTCAAACCAAGACCAAGCTTATTCAGGGCATCACGCGCTTCCTTCTCGGTCATGCCGATCACCTTGATCATCTTAATAGGTTCATCCTCGTTAGTATTCGGAGTTTCCTGTGTCGTATTATTCGGATTCTTATTTGAATTGCCGCCAAACTTGAACAGGCCGCTGACACTTCCGATGATCACCACGATGATTGCCACGATAATAACGGCAGCCACAATACCCATGATGGTAACGGCCTTCTCCATCTTGGGATTCAAAAAGCCGCCATCCTCATCGTCATCCTCGTCACCATCCTCATCGTCATCCTCGTTGCCATCCTCCGGATCCTCGTCATCGCCGTAATAGGCCTTCCCGGTCTCCTGCTGGATGGCCGCAACGTCCTCCTTCTGGATGATTCTGGTCTTATCCTGCCCGACAGGTGCAATGATAACAAAATCCTCATCTGGGCTGATCAGCACCTTCTTCAGATCCACCAGCAGGTCGCTGATGCTCTCATAGCGACGATCCGGGTTCTTCTGGGTACATTTTAAAATGATCTTCTCCATGCTGATGGGCAGATCCGGTGCATAGGCGCTGGGCGGTGTCATCTCATCCTGCAGATGCTGGATCGCGATGGCCACCGTGCTGTCTCCGTCAAAGGGTACCCTGCCGGTCACCATCTCGTACATAACGATACCCAGAGAGTAGATGTCACTCTTGCCATCCACAAAGCCGTTTCTGGCCTGCTCCGGGGAAGTATAATGCACAGATCCCATCACATCCGCGTGAATGGTGTTGTTGTTGGCAGCACGGGCGATACCGAAGTCTGTCACCTTCACCTTTCCATCTGTGGAGATAATGATGTTCTGGGGCTTGATGTCCCGGTGCACGATGTGCTTGTTGTGGGCTGCCTCAATGCCCCGGCCCACCTGTATGGCAATGCTGACCGCCTCCTTGTAGGAAAGCCGTCCCTTCTTCTCGATATAGGACTTCAATGTGATTCCTTCCACATACTCCATCACGATATAGTACATGCCGTACTCGCTTCCAACATCATAGATATTTACAATGTTGGGATGTTCCAGACGTGCTGCGGACTGCGCCTCGGTGCGGAACTTCGTCACGAAGTTCACATCCTCTGAGAATTCCTTCTTCAGCACCTTGATGGCTACGAATCTTCCCAGCACATGATCCTTTGCCTTGTACACGTCAGACATTCCGCCTGAACCGATCTTTTCAACAATCTCATACCTGTCTGCTATAAACATTCCTTCTGCTAACATGTCGTCACCTCACCTTGAAATGGTTCTATCACGATCACCGTGATATTATCCTTTCCGCCGTTATGATTGGCTGTCTCCACCAGCTTTTCTACCTTCTCTTCAATGGTCTTCTGCCCCTTTACGATCTCTAAGATCTGTTCATCCTCGATCATATTGGTCAGCCCGTCCGAGCACATCAGGATCTCGTCCTTATCCCCGATATCCACCTCAAAAATATCCGCGTCCACCTCGTCGGCAGCGCCGATGGCTCTGGTTATGATATTTTTGTCTGGATGCACTCTGGCTTCTTCCTTCTCAAGCTCGCCCAGGCGAACCATCTCCTCTACCAGAGAATGATCCCTGGTCACCTGCCGGATGCCGTCGCTTAACACATACAGCCTGCTGTCCCCCACATTGGCCGTCCACAGGCAGTCCCTATAGACACTGGCCAGCACTGCCGTAGTTCCCATGCCCGACAGGTGAATATCTTCCGCCGCCTTCTCAAGAAGCTTCTGATTCGCCACTTCCACCGCCTGGGCAAAGATTGCTGCCGGCTCCTCCTTCTTACATTCCCGAATCGTCTGGACCATGATCTCTACTGCATACCGGGAGGCGTAATCGCCCGCATTATGACCGCCCATGCCATCGGCAACAATAAACAGGTTCGGCAGATTTCCCACAGGCGTCTCAGAGGTGAACACGTAATCCTGGTTCATATCACGTGTTCTTCCTTTGTCTGTCATGGAAAAAGTTCTCATCTGTTATCGCCTACCTTTCCGAATAACGCTTTCGTAACTGTCCACAGGCCCCGTCAATATCACGACCCATTTCTCTTCTTATAGTAACATTTATCCCGTATTTTTCAACCCTATTTTTAAATTTTTGGATAATTTCCGGCTCTGACTGCACAAAATCCCGCTCTTTTATGGGGTTCACGGGGATCAGATTGATGTGGCAGTTCATATCCCGGACAAGCCCGGCCAGTTCCCTTGCGTCCTGCTCGCTGTCATTCTCGCCGCCTACCAGGGCATATTCGAAGGTGATCCTGCGCCCGGTCTGCTCAAAGTAATAACGGCAAGCCTCGATAACTTCATGGATCTCATACTTATTCGCCACCGGCATCAGCTCCCGCCGCTTCTCCTGGTTCGGGGCATGCAGTGACAATGCCAATGTGATCTGAAGCTTCTCTTCTGCTAATTTTCTCATATTTGGCACAATTCCGCAAGTCGAAACTGTAATATTTCTCTGACTGATATGTAATCCGCCCTCATCGGAGAGCATATGGATGAATTTCAGCAGGTTGTCATAATTGTCCAACGGCTCTCCGGTTCCCATCACCACCACGTTAGAGACGCGCTCCCCCGTCTCTGCCTGAATCCGGTAGATCTGGTCCAGCATCTCTCCGGGTGTCAGGCTACGCACCAGTCCGTCCAGGGTGGAGGCACAGAACCTACAGCCCATGCGGCAGCCGGCCTGCGAGGAGATACAGACGCTGTTTCCATGCTTATAGCGCATGAGAACACTTTCGATCATATTCCCGTCCGCCAGTGCAAACAGGTACTTTCTTGTACCGTCAATGGCTGAAATCTGCAGTTTCTTCTGCTCCAGCGCCGTAATCTCACAAGTCCCGGCAAGCTTCTCCCGAAGTTCTTTGGAGAGGTCTGTCATCTCCGCAAATGAGGTGACCAGCCGCTGGTGCAGCCAGGTGTAGATCTGTCTGCTCCGAAAGGGCTTCTCTCCCATAGCGCTCAAAAGTCCCTTCAGTTCCTCCTGATCCATAGACTTGATATCTGTCTTATTCATGCTCCTCCTTCTTGATCCGGGCAAGGTAGAATCCGTCCTGCCACCCGGCACGCGGCAGCAGCAGCTTCTCATTTTCCAGATAAAAATCCTTATGCTCCTGCAAAAACCAACGGACATTCTCTTCATTTTCTTCCCGGTTGATGGTGCAGGTGCTGTACATCAATGTGCCGCCTGCCTTCACATATCGGGATACAACATTTAGGATTTCACGCTGCAAAAGGACAAGCTCCTTTTGCTTCTGCGGTGTTATCTTATATTTGATATCGGCCTTCTTGCCGATGACGCCAAGACCGGAGCAGGGCAGATCCGCGATCACAATATCTGCCGTCTCTTCATCCTCATGGCGAAGCTTCCTGGCATCTCCACAGGCAGCCCGTATATTCACAAGGCCAACACGTTCGATATTCTCCTCAATCAGCGCCACCTTCCCCGGTGTCAGATCTCTGGCTTCCACCATCCCGGTACCGTTAAGCAGCTCCGCCATATGGATGCTCTTGCCGCCGGGAGCCGCGCAGACATCCAGCACATGATCCCCTTCCTTTACACCGGAGTTGAGTGCCACCTGCATAGAGCTTATATCCTGCACATAGAACAACCCCTGCCGGAAGCTTGGAAGGCTCTCCAGGTAATCGTAACCGGAGATAAAAAGCCCACATGGAATCCCTGGTATCTCCCGAACCAATGCGCCTTCCTCTGTAAGACGCTTTGTCAGCTCCTCGCGGCTGATGCGGGTCGGATTAAACCGGATGCTGGTTGGCATATCCGTCAGAAACGCGGCAAGTATCTGCTCCGTCTGCTCTGCCCCATACTGCCCCAGCAGTTCTTCCACGATCCATTCCGGCATAGAATAGCGCACAGACAGATATCCGGGGAGATCCGCCGCCGGATCCGGCAGCTTTATATTCGTCAGATTCCGGCTGATATTCCGAAGAACACCGTTTACAAAGCCCTTCAGGTTCCGAAACCCCTTCTTCTCCGCCAGCTTCACCGCCTCATTTACAGTGGCACTCTCCGGCACACTGTCCATGAACCGCAGTTCATAGACGCTGCTGCGCAGGATGGTGCGGATAACCGGCTTCATCTTATTTACTTTTACCGTGGAGAACTGGTTGATACAATAATCGATCCAGATCATGTTCTCCAGCGTGCCCTGGCAGACCCTGGTGAGAAAGCTCCGCTCCTGCTTCTCAAGATACTGATATTTGTCCAGGGTATTCTTGAGGGCAATGTGGCTGTACTCCCCGTCCCTGGTCACAGAGAGAAGCACACCAAGCACCAGCTCTCTGCTATTCACCTTGTCAGTCATCTCGTCTTCCCCGTCCGCCGAACAGAATGATCAGACGCAGCAGTTGGAGGATTGCCGACGCCGCACTTGCCACATAAGTCAAGGCCGCAGCCGACAGTACCTTCCTGGTGTCCCTGATCTCATCACTACCCAGGATTCCGGTATCGCCCAGCATGCTCAGCGCCCGTCTGGAGGCGTTGAATTCCACCGGCAGCGTCACAAGCTGAAACAGCACCGCCAGTGAGAAGCAGATGATCCCCGCGGTGATCAGTACACTCCCGCTGTTTCTGGAAAAAAGCAGTCCGATGATAATTAACGGCCAGGCCAGGGTAGAACCCAGGTTTGCCACAGGCACCAGCGCGCCGCGGATACTGAGGGGCGCGTAGGACTTGCTGTGCTGGATAGCATGACCGCACTCGTGCGCTGCCACGCCCACCGCCGCCACGGAGGCGGAGCCGTATACGCTGTCAGACAAACTTAAGGTCTTATTTCTCGGATCGTAATGGTCGGTTAAGTTCCCATGAATGGGCTGGATTATTACATCGTGAATCCCGGCGGCATTCAGGATACGCTGTGCCGCCTGGGCGCCTGTCATTCCCGACATGCTGCGCACCCTGGAATACTTCTTGAAGGTACTCTGCACTTTGGCGGAAGCCGCCAGACAGATGATTGCCCCGATAATGACCAGGACGTAGGTTGGATCCCAAAAACTATAATATAATGGCATATGATATCAACTCCTTTTCATTTACTATAAAAGCCCAGTCTCCATGGTGGGACGCGGCGAGTGCCTGCACGCGCAAGCATGTATCTGTGTTAGCAGGCATGAGTGTTTAGTACCGTTCCGACCTCCACCGGACAGCCCCGGAGGAAGGAGGCGATGTCCATGCGTTTCTTGCCTTCCAATTGGACTTCTTCCAGAGACAATGCACCCTGCCCGGTCTGGACGATGAGGCTGTCCCGGCTGACGCTTATGACTGTGCCCGGCTGACTGGTAACCGCCTCGGCACTTGCATCGGCCGACTGGGCAGCGTCTGTCGTTCGTTTCTCAGCATTCTCCTGCTCTATCACAGAGGCTTTCCAAATCTTTAATGTTTTATCCCCCAGGTGGGTATACGCGCTGGGCCATGGATCAAGTCCACGGATAAGACGTTCGATCTCAATGGCTGACTTTGTGAAGTCAATCTCTCCCAACTGCTTTTTTATCATGGTTGTGTAGGTTGCCTTCGCATGATCCTGGGGCGTATAAGTGGCTGTTCCTGCCGCAATATCCGCCACCGTCTTTACACAGAGCTCTGCCCCGGCCACAGCCAGCCGATCGAAGAGGCTTCCTCCTGTCTCGTCGGCGGTCAGGGTAAGCTCCGTCTTTGCGATCATATCGCCGGTATCCATGCCCTCGTCCATGCGCATGGTGGTAACCCCCGTCACAGCCTCACCGTTTATAACGGCCCACTGGATGGGCGCCGCACCCCGGTACTTCGGCAGCAGGGACGCATGCACATTCACACAGCAATAACGCGGCAGTTCAAGGATCTCCTTTGGAAGGATCTGGCCGAAGGCCACCACCACGATCATATCCGGTGCAAAGCTTTTCAGATATTCCACACATTCCGGCTCACGGACGCGCCGGGGCTGATAGACCGGGATACCGTGTGCCAGGGCAGCCTCCTTCACCGGAGGATACTGCATGGCCTTTCCGCGGCCCTTGGGCTTATCCGGCTGTGTCACTGCCAGCACCACTTCATGACCTGCCTTAATCAGTGCTTCCATTGTCCCCACGGAGAAATCCGGGGTTCCCATAAAAATAATCTTCATCTACTCTTCATCCTCATCCTCGTCATATACCACATCGTGAAGCTCACCCTCTACCTTTTCCACATACATATGGCCATCCAGGTGATCCAGCTCGTGGCAGATGGCACGAGCCAGAAGCTCTGTGCCCTCCAGTTCGAATTCCTGCATCTTCTCATCCAAAGCCCTGACCTTTACATAATTCGGTCTTGTGACCTGACCTGCCTTGCCCGGAAGGCTTAAGCAGCCCTCGTCCCCGGTCTGCTCCCCGGAGGTCTCAAGGATCTGTGGGTTGATCAGCACGATAGGGCCTTCTCCCACGTCGATAACCACCAGGCGCTTTAAGATGCCTACCTGAGGCGCAGCCAGCCCTACACCGCCCGCCTCATACATGGTATCCTGCATATCGCCGATCAACTGTTTGATGCGCGGGGTCATCAGCGGAATCTCCCGACATTTTTTTGTCAATACTTCGTCTCCCATAATACGAATCGTTCTCAAAGCCATTGTTTTTCCTCCTAAAACCCGTTCATCGGGTCAATGTCAAATTGTATTGCAACCGTTTCAAATTCCCGGTGTTTTCCAATAAATTCTTCCAGTACATCCTTGATCCGCACCAGTACGGCGTGATCCTCATGCTTCAGATAAATTACCTTTTTATAAATATCATTGACCTTAGCCACCGCTGCATCTGCCGGGCCGATCATGACAAGCCCCGTTATCTGTCCATTTTCCTGGGACTTACGTAGCTTATCCCCCAGCAGTCCTGCCAGCCGCTCGGCGCTCTCCTGCTCCGCCGAGGCCACCAGCATCACCATCATATGCCATATCGGCGGGTATTTCATCAGCCTGCGATATGCCATCTCCTGTTCAAAGAACCCCTGATAATCCTGTCTTGCAGCCAGCTCAATGCTGTAATGATCCGGGCTGTAGGTCTGTATCACCACTTGCCCCTTCTTGTTGCCGCGTCCCGCCCGTCCGGCCGCCTGGGTCAAGAGCTGAAAGGTTCTTTCCGCACCGTGGTAGTCGCTGACGTACAGAGACAGATCCGCTGCCAGGATACCTACCAGTGTGACCTCCGGGAAATCGTGACCCTTCACGATCATCTGGGTCCCCACCAGAATATCCGCCTCATGGTTGGCAAAAGCAGACAGGATCTTCTCATGCCCTTCCTTACTGCGCGTAGTGTCGAAGTCCATGCGCAGCACCCGCGCCTCCGGAAAACGTTCCTTTACCACCTGCTCGATCTTCTGGGTTCCGGCCTTAAAGCCGCCCACATACTTCGATCCACACTTGGGACAGAGCTTTGCCGCAGGCTCCTGGTAACCGCAGTAGTGGCAGACCAGCTTGCCATTGTTATGCCAGCTTAAGGAAACATCGCAGTGCGGACACTTGAACACATGACCGCATGCCCGGCAGGATACAAAGCCTGACACGCCCCGGCGGTTCAGGAACAGCATGATCTGCTGGTTCTCCTTTAATCGTTCCTCCATCAGCTCCTGAAGTCGATCACTTAAGATCGAACGGTTGCCGTGACTTAATTCCTCCCGAAGATCCACGATCTCGCAATCCGGCAGGGGACGCTCTTCCACTCTCTTATCCAGCGTAAGCAGCTTATATTCTCCCTGTCTGGCTCTATAATAGCTTTCGACGGAAGGTGTTGCTGAGCCTAGTACCACACTGGCCCCACACATCTGCGCCCGCATGATGGCTGTCTCTCTGGCGTGATACCGCGGAACCGTCTCACTCTTATAGGAAGTCTCATGTTCTTCATCTATGATAATAAACCCTAAATTTGAAAAAGGTGTGAACAATGCCGATCTTGGACCGATCATCACATCCAGCTCACCATTTTTCGCCCGAAGAAACTGATCGTAGCGTTCGCCCGGCGACATCCGGGAATTCAGGATGGACACACGTCCACCAAAGCGCTTGTAGAAGCGCATCACGGTCTGAAAAGTCAGCGCAATCTCCGGGATCAGCACGATGGACTGCTTTCCCTGTGCCGCCGCCCTTGCAATCAGTTCGATGTACACGGCAGTCTTGCCGCTGCCGGTGACGCCGTGGATTAGGTAGGTTGCCGGATGGTCTTCTGCCTGGTCGGCTGTGATCCGGTCTACGATCTGCTGCTGCCCTTCATTCAAAGTGATATCTTCCCCCGCTTTCATACCGGGAGGCTGACTTTCTTTGCTCTGAATGGATGCGTTCAGGTCCTGTGACCGATCTTCGGCCAGACCTTTCATAAAATGCAGCGGATCTCGATACGTTGTCTCTCTGCGTACGAAAAGCAGCCCCATTTCCTCCAGAACACGGATGACTGCGGCTGTGATATTCAGCTTCCCGGTCACCACCTCGTAAGGAATCTCTCGCTCCGCTATGAGCGCTGATAGCAGGCGGGCGCGGGCCGTGCTGTTCTTTCTCTCAAACTGCTCCAGCTGCTTTCCGGCTTCTTCCTCGGAAGCCAGAAGCACCACACTTCTTTTCTCCTGCTGCTTCTGCTTCTGCTTCACCGGGAGCACCGTTTTAAGTGCCTGGCTCATGGTGCCTCCATAATTCTCCCGGATCCACGCAGCCAGCGTGATCAACTGTGCCTCCACCGGCACGCCTTCCCCATCGATGGCCAGTATCTCCTTCTGCTTCTTCGGATCGAACTCTGCCTTGTCCGTCAGCTCTATCACATAGCCCTTGATGGTACGGTTCCCGTTCCCGAAGGGCACCTGCACCTGCATCCCCGGTGCCAGCCGATCTCGCAGCTGCTCCGGGATCCGGTACTGGAAGGTCCGATCCAGCTTTTCCTGTGTAATATCTATGATAATGTTGGCGTACTCTGCCATCTGCTCACCGCCTGTAGGTTCTTAATCCTCTTTAACTTTTTTCGATCACCTTTACAATATCTTTAAAAGCTGGATTAATGTATGTGCATTCTCACTTCCAACCTTCACTTTCTTTGTATCAAATCTCTTGAAGCCATTCTTATCCTCATAAAAATGCATCAACTTCTCTTCTTCCTCTGCCTCAAGAAAGACCACCATACCACCCGCCATATACTGCAATTCCCTAATGGTATCTATGGCAGCCTGAAGTAATTGTTCTCCGGTAATTTTCTCATTTGCGTTATTCCAATAGTTTTTTCCAAGCTGTGCCACAAGGTATGCTGAAAGAGTATATGTACCATTTGTTTCGTCCAACTCGCTCACTCTGGCAATTTTACGTTTCATTGTATTACTGAAATGTTCCGCACTTATGGTGATTGGCTTAATTGCAAGTGTAAAATACCCAACCAGCGAAGCATCATTATTCGAAAACACCAGAAAGGTGACGGATTGATTCTTTTTGGTAAATTCTATTGATTGCTCTTTTAAAAATCTTTCTACATCTGAATTCTTGTCACATGAAAACTCGGAGAAGAGCTGTCGTAACTCATCCTCTCCGAGATCTTTATCGTCTTTGACAGACAAGTATTCACGAATGTTAAAGACTGTTATGTCATTAAGCATTTGCCTTCTTCCTTTTTGCCATAAATTTTTTCACTTCAGCCGAGCCTCGTAGATAGGTTATCCTCAAATCAGGCTCAGACTTTCTGCAAAGAGATTCTTGATAAGACGCTTCAATGGCATTAGCAAATTTCTCTACTTGTTTTTCACCAGAAACGACAAAGTTCTTTGTAATACTTGAAGTGGCCATATCCAACACCTCCTTCTATAATATGGCTCATGCACACTCACAATATTCTTTATATACATTATATAGTCAGCATTTCATTTTTGCAATGAATTTCTTTTTCCGACAGTTCCGACAGGCTCTGATGTGAAATTCAATAATTCTGAACCTCTTGGCACATCACATCAGCTTCTTGCCACATTCCCAGGCGCCTCCAACCTTCTCTCCGATCACATGATATGCATTATTGAAGGGATCAAAGCAGATCGGAGCCACCTTGCTCACATCAACCTTTCCGTCTGTCAGAGCTGTCTCGTCAACACTCACATTCACGATCTCACCCTTCAAGATGCAGGTTTCCTTATCGTAGCTGATCACCTTGCACTCCATGCAGACAGCCAGTTCATTGATGATCGGTGCGTTCACCAATTCGCTCTTTGTCGCAGTAAATCCGGCTCTCGCAAACTTATCCTTCGTCGTATTTCCACTTGCCATTCCCACGTAATCGCATCCTGCCACATGTGCAGCATCTGCCATGCTGATGGTAAATGCTCCGGTAACTGCGAAGTTCTTACAGGTCTTATGACCGGGTGAGAGGCAGACAGATATCTCTCTCTCCTCACTGATGCCGCCCCATGCCGCATTCATCGCATCGGGCACTCCGTTCTCATCATAGGTGGCGATGATCCACACCGGCTGCGGATAGCTCCATGCCTTTGCTCCGTAATTCTTTCTGCTCATTGTCATACCTCCGTTTATAATGAATACTTTGCTACTAAACCTCCATGTCTGCTAACACAGACACCACTATGAATAAAAGCCCACGGATTGCTCCATGCTTCGCATTCTTGCAATCCTACCTGCATTCACAATCCGACCTATCGGTCTACTTGCTCATACAGGTTAGCGTCTCTCATGTTTGTACGCTTGTGTGTGCAAGCACCCACCGCGTCCCTCCATGGAGACTGGGCTTTTATTGTAACCTTATCATCCACATTGTACGCGAAGGTATGAGACTTGTCAAGCCAGCGTGCGATTTCTCCCTGCATAGCTTCGCTATTTCGTTACTATTCACAGCCACCTCCACCTGCATGCGCAAAACCAGCCAGCAGAGCTGTCTGTTGCTGCTGTGCAGCGTTCTGTTTTGCTTATGTGGGTGGAGGTTCCTGATTCCAGTCACAGCTAAATCGCCAATCAGCCTCTTACGAGCAAGCTCGACGATTCTGATGGCGGATTTATCTGTGGCTGTGAATAGTAACGCTATTTCTGCGCACACTAGCCCTATGAAAACAATAACAACGATAAGAAAAAACTTTTTCATCTGCGGCCTGGCCGGATGGTGCATGGAGATCCTGTTTACCGCATTGAACTCCTTCCGCCGCCGGGAAATGAAATTAATGGGGAACACCTCGCTCTGGATGTTCCCCATCTACGGTATGGCTGCCCTGATCGGGCCGCTCTATTCCCTGATCCGGCGGCTTCCTGCACTTCTGCGAAGCGTGATATACTCTGCCGGAATCTTTCTCTTTGAATTTCTCTGCGGTTCCTTCTTAAAAAGGCAGGGCGCCTGCCCCTGGGATTACAGCGAAGCGAAAAGCAACATAAATGGCGTGATCCGCCTTGATTATACGCCCTTCTGGATGGTCGCGGGATTGATCTTCGAGCGCCTTATCGCCGGGCGCACGAAGCGCGCTTGACTATGACATAAAAAGCACCGGGCTGTCTCCGACAGCTTACCGGTGCAAAGCTTGAACCTTAATCAATCCCGATCCATCATATCATCCAGATCCTCTGCCCCGATGTTCAGGGTATTCAGGGTACGGCGCTTCATGCGCGCCTCCTCGGATGCCTTCAGCAGATAATTCTTAATCTCTCTGGCTTTCCGCACATGCTTAAGGATCAGCTGCGGATTGGTCACATCACCGGTGTAGCAGGTGATGGTGCCCAGCCGGAGTATGCGCTCTATCAGCGTAACCGTCAGCTTCACATCCTGCACTTTGTACATGTAGCAGTCATTCTCCTCCACCCTGAAGAATCCCACCTTGGTGGTGATCAGATCTTCGGTAATGATGTACCTGGTAAATGTCCAGGGCAGCCCCAGAAATAGAATCCTCTTCCGTTCCTTATACATAATTTCCTGTTCTTCCACGTGTTCCATGTTCTTTTCTCCTCTCGTTATCGCAGTTCCAATTTACCTATAGGATAAGGGTTTTCTTTGGCTGCGTCAAGAGGATTTTTCCATTCTGAAAGCGAAGCCCCTGCGTTACGTCGTCCCTTCAACATATTGCTCTCGTACATAGCCCTGGAAGGTGATAACGTAATATCACTTTCAGCTTCATCCCACAACCGCTGCTTTTTCCATATCCACCACCACATAAACTTTTCCCCGCGCAAAGCTTCTGACCCTGCCTTCCAGTTCCATGACAAGATAGCTTTGGCCCCCCTTTATTTCCGCATAGACCAGCGTACGTCCATTCCAGTATTCTTCATTCAGCACAGATATTTCTAGACCGCGTTTCCGATCCGAAGTCAGCAAAAAAGCATCCCTTGAAAACTGCAGACGAACTTTTTTCTGCGGCAGCTCCTGACCGAATCTCAGCTTACGGCCGCCAATCTTCACGATTCCTTTTCGCGCTGAAAGCACCTTTGCCTCTATCACATTATCCGTCAGCGCATACTGCGCCAGCATCCGGTTTCCGGCTTTATCATAGAGTTCCATTTCCGTGAGCGGATAATATAAAAGAATCTTATCCCCCGCACGATAATTTTCCGCGACGGCCAGTACCATCCTTGTTCCGGAAACCTCCGCGCAGAGATACGGGCTGTCATAAAATAAAACCGTCCCAGCCAGCTCTATGCTGTTAGGGATACCGGAAAACCGGAAGCTTTGCTGTGCCAGCACTGCTGTCCCGCTGCCTATGCCCAGCAATCCATCTGCAATTGGATCCGCCGGAAACCGTCTGCCGCAGATGGAAATACTGTCCGCGTCCACTTCAATGGGGAAACACACCTTATCCGGTACCCCCAGAATGGCATTCCCGTCAGCGTCAAAGCAGCTCATATATCCGTCATACTTCGCACATACCGCAGGAATATCCGCATCCCCCTGCAGGCCGACCTGCTGGAGCGTTGAAAGCTCTATCTTTTCCTCCTCTGCCACAACACACCTCTCTGTGACCACGCAATCTGCGTATACCACATTCTGGTGCAATGTTTCCAGCACAAGACGATTACAGGGATATTCATAAAGCTGTCGAACTGCTCCATACTGGATCACCTTGCCTTTATCCATCACTGCCAGCTTGTTGCCCATGCTCATAGCTTCCTGTATATTATGGGTGACGTACAGGAATGTACTATCCGGGAACAATTCCTTCGTGCGGACAATGAACTGCCGATATTCACGTTTCAGTACTTCATCAATATTGGAAAGCGGCTCATCAAACAGGATAATATCCGGTTCTTTCACCAAAGCCCGCGCAAGGGCCACCTTCTGCTTCTGCCCATAGGACAATTCCCTGGGTATCTGTGCCGAAATGTCCGCAAGCCCCATTCTGTCCATGATATCCCTGGTCTGCATTACCATCTCATCGTATGGAAGCTTTTGCTTTTTCAGCGCAAACGCAATATTCTCAAAAACAGACATATGCGGATACAGTGTGAACTCCTGAAACACAATGCCGACTTTTCTCTCCTGAACTCTCGTGCCATTGGCGATCTCCCCCGCGATCAAAAGCTCACCCGCCGTGATCGGCTCGAGACCCGCGATACATTTGAGCAGCGTCGTCTTTCCGCAGCCGGAGGCGCCCGCCACACTCACAAAATCCCCCTGTTCAATACTGATACTGACGCCGTCCAGCGCATAGACGCCATTTCTGTATACCTTGCGCACATTTTTCAACTGAATCTCAGGCATGATCTTCCTCTCTCTTCCGAAGTCCCTTCCGGTAATAATCTGGATACGATCTCAGATTGATATAGCGGTCAAAAACACTGTTCGTATAAAGGCACCACACCAGCATGCTGTACGCGAATCCGCCCAACAGCAACAGCAGCAGCCCAACAACCTCCCCATACACATTTCCCGTCAGAAACCACAGGGCTGTCGGAAAAAGACTCACGAAAAGGAACGCAGCTGTCTTAAAGAATGTCTGGAACACAAGCAGGATACTGCTTTTGATGCAATGCAGGAGTTTCATATTGTAATTCGACAGCAGCGCCATCGCAAACATCCCCACCGACACCAGCAAACATTTCGAAACCGCCAGACTGCCCTGCGCAAGGCTTTCCATCGTACGGTCCGAAATGATACTGCCAGCGATCATCGCTCCCGCCACTTCCCATATAGCGGAAAATATCCCATAAAAAAGTCCGCCCCCAAAATACGGCCCGCCGGAATACCGAATTCCCCGGAAGAAAGCGCGACACACCTCGACAGGCTCTCCCCAGACGATCATCCTGACCGCATGGAAACCGCCCGCAATCCCCAAAGCTGCAACGCCCATACCGATCGCTGCCGGAAGAGATCGGTAAGCAATCACATATTGCATATATTCAGAAACATTTTCAGCTGAAATGGCTCCGAAAGAAGATTCATAAGACATACAGAACAAATGCCATATCAAGGTCGGCAGGAAAAATAAAAGCACCCAAAAGTTGATGACAAATAATTTCCGCCACCTTGTTCTGATCACATAGAAAAATTGTTCCTGCCGTGTTGCCGGAAAATCCTCCTTCGTAAAATCCTTATTTTTCTCACTCCCGAATAAAACCTTCCTGAAGAAATCGCTCATGGGAACTCCTCTTCCATTTGTCTTTTAACAGCAGTATAAAAATTCCTCCCTGCACCGTCCTGTTCTGAAACTCCTTTATCGCGCCTGTATCCGCATGATACAGATCACTAAACGGCACCCTGTCTGCGGATTCATTTAAGAAATTCACAACCCCGCTGTAAAGCGCCCTCTGCTTTTCCCTATCATCCGTCAGGGTACAGACATATAAGATCCAGTCTGTCTTGGTCAGATCGGATCGATCGTCCAACGGCAGGCCCAAATGCCTGATCTTCTTAAGGTAACACTCCACTTCCTTTTGCCGCGTTTCCTCCGAAAAAATACCAAGATCCAGCAGCACATCGTATGCCATATTATACTTCAGTGAATAGGTATCTTCCCCAGAATGATAAGAGAGCGGCAGATGTTCACAGTTCTCAAAACAACTGTAAAATTCCTTTCTGAACATCGCCAGGCAATGCTCCGCTTCCGCCGCGTCTTCCGTATATCCGAAACGTTCCGCGATCCGCGCGAAGCATTTAACGCCCACCATCGCCTTGATGGATAAGTTGACATTCGCTTCCACCTTCGTGAAAAAGTCATCTGTGCAAACCTGGGTTTCCGGGATAAGTCCACTTTTTTCCAAGTATTGAAACCAGGTTCTGAGCAGATCATAATTCTCCCGGTAAAGCGTGTCATCCGCTCCGGCCCACATGGCGGAATACGAGACCACCAGCATATTACTGCACTCTTCGATGGGCATCTGGCCTTCAAAATGATAGATCTCCGCCTGCTTCGGAAACTGATAGATCATAGGATGGGATACGATAATGCCATTCCATCTGTTGCGCTGGAACATATTCGCGACATATTTATCATTCTCTTCAGGTTTGCGGCGAACCGCATAGATCTGTCCCAAACAGTAGGGATAGGTTCCCACATCATGAGGCGCGAAATCATATTTCCAGACAGGCATCCTGGCAAACGCAAATACCGGCCTGACCATAGCCGAAACAAACTGCGGCTGATATAATAAAAACAGCGGCATAGACGGATATGTGATATCTACCGTCGCAATACAACCGTTGCTGTGACACTCTTTTGATAAAAATAACAGTTCACCCTTATTATTTTCCACAAGCTTGTGGGCAGCCACGGTCTGGCGCAGCGCCGTGATGCAGAGCAGGCGGTAGTCCTCGTCATAATCCGCCAACCTCCCATAAAGATCTTCCCGGAACTCCTCCATCTTGCACCGCGCGTCCTCATAATTGCGGTAAGCGTCTTCGATAGCGTCAAAAATGGTCTTCCCGTCGCGGAAATAATATCCCTTCAGCCATTCTCCAAAATAGAAAATAGAACACAGATCATCAAAGGCAAATAGGATCTTGCCTTCTGCCATGTTCTCTACTTCTCCTTCCTGATTTAAGGCAAGCAGATACTTCTTTTCTTCAGCAGAATATAAATACTCTGCCTTTCCTGTTGCAATAAAATTATCCATTGCAGTCGCTGTGGTAAAGAAACATTCCTCAGCCGCAAGATAGGTATAGCCCCAATCAGCTGCCGTGCTGTCAAAGGAATGTGACATCGGATGTTGTCTATTCAATCCAAAGTATGCAATTTCATAGTCTGGAAAAGGAAATCCACCGCCGATTACATAGTCCTCTGATTGATTATAACAATGTTCCTGATGCAATGCAAGGGATACCTTTACATCATGCAGCGGCTTTTTCGCCGTTATCTTATACGCGAGATAACAGACCGGACGTGCCATAAGCTCCGGATCCGTTGGAACCACCGGAGAGATAAAAGACACTTCCAATACAAATTCCTCGCATACGAACGTGTAATCTGTGGAAAACGCGCCGACGGTAACATCCGTCTGTTCTAAAGGGATTGTGTTGTCCACAATCCCCATAAATGAGTAGGATCTCCCATTGGCGTAAACGATACCGTAGGTCCGGCGCTTCATCCCTGTCCAAAAAATAGTATCTGAATCATTTAACTTATCGCTTGGCGACCATATGGAAAAATAAGGGTCGTTCACAAACAGCGGGTAAGCCGGAATTCTTTTTTTTGTCATACTTCTTTCCTCACATTATTTCACTCGTTTATTCTTTATACGCAGCAGTAATCAAAGAAATTTGCTCCTGCGTCAATGAAGCGCCATATATCTTAATCTCATCATAGTACATATTGGCATTTTTATATGCATAAGAGACTCCATAGTACGCGCCAAAGGCAATATCTGACGTTCCAAAATCACAGTTCTCTGACACAGTGTATGTTCCTACTAAAGAACCATCAAAGTATATCTTCATATTGGTTCCTTCCCTGCAGATTGTCAGGTTGTACCAGGTATCCTTCTCATAAGAGATGGGTATCGATTTGGTCGCGCCTTCCAATCGGAAACGCAGTTCCCTGCTTTTCAGGCTCACAGCGAATTTTGTCTTCGTATCTGGATGGTCAATGCCCATCACATAGGTGCTTGATCCGGTGCTCACTTCAGCGTCCTTCGGCACATTGAACCATGATGAGATGGTAAAGTCATCTGTTCCCAAAACATAATCCTTGACCACAGTATAAGGGCCCTTATAATGATTTGTGATGAGAGCTCCATTCTCATCCCCATCAATACCGGTTGTATAGGAAACGTCGGCCGCAGGTTCAAATTTTGTCGCATTCTTCATGGCATCCATCACATAAGCCCCTGCTGTAACTGTACGGTCGGTTCCGCTGTTCTCTGCCGTCCCGCCTGCGAAATCAATATATACCTTCGGGCTTATCCCTACATTATCCGCAGCGATCGAGTCTGTCAGGGAAATCGCTCGGATCTGTTCCGCTGCAAGCGCGGTGTCATATACCTGCACATTATCAAAGTACATTTTATTGTCCTGATATTTCTCTGCCCGATTGATATATCCGCCGAAGGAAAGATCCACCGTCCCGAAATTGCTGAACGTGTCAATCTTATATGTGGCCAACAGCTCTCCGTCGAAATATACCTTAACCGCATTGCCTTCCCGGCAAAGCGTTATGTTATACCAGGCGCCCTGCTCATAAGAAATCTCCGGATCATACATGGTGCCCAGCAGCTTAATGCGAAGCCTGTCCGCTTTCAGCGAAACTGCAAAACCGCTGTCTGTCCTGTCCGGCTCAGCAACACCAAACAGGTACGTTGCAGAGCCCTTGGATATATTCTCACCCTCCGGCATATGGAACCATACGGAAACCGAGAAATCATCCGTTCCGAACGAATAGTCCTTCACTACGGTATAGGCTCCCCTGCGATGATTTGTGACAATAGCCCCTTTCTCGTCCCCGCCTATGCCTGTGGTATAAGTCACCGCAGTATTTTCCACTGCCTCGAAAGCGGTTGCGTTGTTCTCCGCATTCAGCTTATACGTTCCCACAACCGCCTCTATGTCAGAGCCGCTGTTGACAACGATTCCTCCATTATAGTTCACATAGATTGCCGGATCCAGCACATAAATCGTCATGTCCGCGCTTCCTATGTAACCCTCAGAAATAATCTCTGCTGTCAGAACATAAGTCCCGATCTTTGAGAAAGCATACCCTGTATCCATATCAGGTTTCATAACCACAGAATCGTTATAAGTCATCGACCACTGATAATCCAGGGTTGCGTCCTCCGCTGTGCGAGCCGCAAACTTCGTCATATCCAGCGTATCGCCTGCCCGATACAGTACAGGAGCCGCGGTTCCCCCGTCATAGGTAACGGCAAGATCTCTTACCATCTTCGCGTCGATCACCTGCAGCGTGAAAGTCCTGCCGAGATTTCTCCCATCTGCGATCGTAATACTCTGCTCCACCGCAAAATCCTTCCGCTTCGCGTAAGGAATGCGGATCCGGTAAACCCCGCCGCCGACTTCCGTGATATACTCCGCGCCTGTTCCCTTAAAAGTCGCACATGTCAGCGGATTCAAAGAATTCAACTTATGTAGCGTGAATTCGGCCGTATAGTTCTGGTCAGTCAGATCAGCATTGTTCAACACGATCGTCTCATTATCTATGCCAACCTCTTTATGGACAAAGCCCTTACTATCATACTCTATATAATTAGCGGTATCATACGCATGGATCTGCTTATAGCTTATAACATCATCCTGATAGGTTCCGTAACGCATCTTTTGCTGACTTCCGTACATAGCCGTTACCACCGACATATAACGGATGGAATCCGGTGCTTCATCCTTACCCAACGTACTCCATGGAATAAAGGCTTCTATATTATATCCCGTCTCTGTATACTGCACGGCTGCGCACATATCCAGAATATCCGTCCCCTTCCGTTCTGACCAGCGATATGTTTCAGAAGATCCCTTGTAGTCATATTCATAGGTACGGTAAATACTTCCGGTCGCGCTATATCCGTTTGGATAGAACCGCAGGCCGATCGAATCTGATCCCGAAAACTCGTCGGACAGTGTAAGGAACGATTCTATGTGAGATTTGTCACCATTCCCTTTCGCTCCTGCATCCATCACCTGATCCGCGATATAAAGGCCATCAATCCCCAAATACAATCTGATATTCTCGCCAATATTATATTCAGTCTGGTTCCATATGAACGGGGCCAGCTCCGCATAAAGCCTATCACCCAGAGTTCCGTCAATGGCTGTCTCTGTGACCCAGACAGAGACAGCTGCCTTTTTCCCATTGGCGGCAGCGGCGGTGATCACCGTATTGCCCAGGCTGAGCCCTGTAACCATCCCGTCACTGCTCACCGTTGCCACTTTTTCGTCCGAACTGCTCCAGGTGACTGTTTTATCCGCCAGGGTATCCGGCGTCAAAGCAGCGGACAGCTGCAGGGTACTTCCGACGGTAAGTCCATTACCGCCGCTGATGGCAACAGATTCCGCCCCAAGCCTCGCGATGGTCGCAGAGCATTTATGTCCGCAGACTGTACAGACGCTCTCTCTCATGCCTTCCGACTGATAAGTGGCTTCCCTCACCGTTACCCAGGTCTCATAGCAATGCGCTTCCGCCTCCGTCTTGCCGCTGCAAACAGTACATTTATGATAATGATTGATACTGTTAGCGCTCCAGGAATCGGAATATGTATGTCCCGTAGATGGAATTGCCATAATCTCTTCCTTATCGCACACCGTACAGGAACGCTTTTTATAGCCAGAGGTCTCGCACGTCGGTTCCGACAGCACCTTCCACTCGCCGGGCGTATGATATTCTGCATTTCCCTTATAGCTGCATACAATGCATTCCTGCCAATGCCTTGTCTCGCCGGAATCCCATACCGTCTGAAATTTATGCTCTAGGGTGGGAATCTTCTCTGTTTCTGTTTTATGGCACACACTGCAGGTATGTGTCCGGGAACCGGTTTCCGAACAGGTGGCTTCCCGGGTAACCGTCCATTCTCCCCAGCTATGCCCTCCCGCGCATGAAATGCACCCCCGCAGCGCGAACAGAAGGATGAGACACAGCAAAACAAACGTTACGAAAATAGGGATCCAGATCTTTTTTGTTATCTTTTTCATTTTGCCACTCCTCTCTGTTTTCTCATTGCCTGCTATCGGCGATGATATCCTGAATCAGCGCTCCATCGACTGCCGTATAGTACATACGTATCTCGTCATATACAATCTTGGCATCCCTATATGCCCATGTCTCTCCGATGTAAGCTCCGAAAGAAAGTGCATTTGTTCCAAAACTAAAGTTCGCCGGAATCGTTTCTGCAATAACTAATTCTCCATCCATATAGTATTTTATCACAGTCTTCTCCCGAACCACCGTAAGATTATGCCACTCGCCGTAACCAAAACCGGAAATTCTGGCTTTTGTCTGTGTGTTTCCGGCAGTGCTGGCAGCTAATACAAAAGCGCCGTCCTCTTCCCTAATGGTCACACGGAATCCATCCGTCGTATCATCTACTTTACTTGTACCCAGTATATAAGAGCTGTTTCCGGTGCTTAGAGTCTGTCCTTTCGGAACATAAAACCAGGTAGATATCGTAAATTCATTTTTCAGGAGATCCACATCATTCAGCACGGTATATGGACCCTTGTAATGGTTTGTGGAGATCGCACCGTTTTTATCGCCATTAAGACCTGTCACATAATTCACCGCGTCTGTGGGAACAAATGCTGTAGAATTCTTTTTGCTGTCCAAGACATATGCCCCGGCGGTCACGGAAGTTCTGTTCCCGCTATTCTTTATCACACCGTTGCCGAAGCTCACACAAACATCCGGTGATGCTTCATCAAATGTAGTGTAGGTAATGGTTCCTTCTATGCTTATGCCGTTGTATGTTGCTTTATAAGTCGAGCCTTTTTTCAAGCTTTGCGCTGCTGCCTTTGGAATCTTCAATGTGATCGTCTGATCCGCGTTTACGCTGTAAGTAATACCATTCGAAAAATGCAGAGAAGGTATAACATTTTTCTTTTCACAGGTAGCCTTCTCTGTCAACCGACTGAGCGCGGCTGTAAAAGAAACCGTTTTATAATAATACTCTCCCTCTAAATATTTCTCGCTCACGATGACAGATGGAACATTCAGATCTCGATATAGCACACCATTATCCGTAAACTCCAAATAGTTCTCAGAAGGATCATGCGCGACAGATACCGATAATGGACAAAATCTACAATACTGCCACACAGGCGCCTTCTTCGCACTATTTTCCATCTCTTCTGAATGGATGAGCACCGGATAGAGCAAAACACCCTCTTGTTTCCCGGAAAGGCCGAATGCCTCCCATGGAATAAATAGCTCAACCGTATATCCTGTATTTTGTGAAACATCTGAACTGTTTAAACTTCCCTGGATCGTTGTACCGGACAATAGCGGAAAATAATCCTTTACCCATGGATCTCCTTCCGTATTGGTTGCCCGGTAACGGGCGGTAACATTTGTTGCCGTAATACGCAACTCCAATGCATTGGCATCTAATTCAGTTGCTCCTACCTGTGCAAAATACAATTCCAATCCGGTATTCAAACCGATTGCACGCACATCACTGTCGGAATAATACAGATATGGATCTTCCACCACAAATCCGAAATATGCCCCCTTCTCTGTAGCATAATATTTTCCGACAAGCGAAACCTCCGCGCCGCTTTTCGTCGTGTAGCCGTATTTCATATCTTGGCCGCCCGACCATGCGCTTTCATTCAATACGCCGTCCATGCTCATTCCGTCATCAAGAACAATGAAGCTGTCCATAGCTTCCGTATAATCATAGATACCAGTATTGCTCACGATCACATATGTAGATGTTTTACTTGCTTTTCCGGCATATCCAGACCAGACTCTTGAGCTGTCGCTCTCGCTGCTGGTCTCTACATGGTTGAATGCAGGCATGTATGAAATATAGTCAGAAGGTTCATCCCCAATAGCCTCCCAAGGCACAAATGCCTCTGCCGTATATCCGACACAGTCGCTGGTATTCATCGTTCCCTGTATGTTAGCCGCACCTTCCCATTTGAACTTCCAGTTTACCCATTCTCCCAAGGACGATTTCCAGACATATTCCACCGATTCTGTGGCGATCCCCCCCTCTTCTCCTGTGGGAACAAGCCGAAGACTATATGCATTCTCCGCCTTCAGACCCTTAAAATAGATCTCCGCAGAGGTATTTCGGGAGGCCTTCCGATTGGCATTATAATAAATGGAAAAATCATACACGATAACGCCAAAGTAAACGCCCTTTTTCGTAATATAACAGCGAGACTTCATGTAGACATTCTCTGAAACGTCACTTGTCACCACGATCTCATTTGCAGCTGTCTCCGTCCAAATCTCCTCGTCCAGATAACCGTCCAGTGTGATCTCTGGGTCTTTTTCCAAATGGGCTGCGTCTTTGGTGATCTCCATCTCATAAGGGGCAAAGGAAAAATCTGCTCTGCCCTTACATCCGATGAGAACGAAAATAGCAACGCACACGCAAAGTTCCAGAAGGATCCGCCGCCTGCTTTTTTGCTCATTCATATTTACTCAGCCTCCTTTCCCAATAACATGATCTCGGAAATACCCAGCACATCCTGTCCATCCGGACATGTCAGCGTAATGGTAACTTTATCAATCTCCAATTCATCGAATTCTAAGATCAATGGGGCCCCCGGGCGCATCAATCCATAATTTATCATGGCATTGCTTTCAAAATCATAGTAAATGTCTTCTACTCTCGCTATACCGGTAGATACCTCTCCGTCTACCGTTTCCCGGAATGAAAAATCGATCTTTTCAATCTGATAAAAAGCATCCCCATAATCATAGCTATTATAGATCAATAACGCTCTCGCTGTGACATACTCATCAAAATCCAAAGTGATTTTTACTGTCTTTTCTCCATAAAACTGTTCTACACAATCCACCTGCTGCAGACGGACAAGCCCATCGTTCAGATAGCTTGCATCAGAACCTTCCGCCACATTGGTCGCTGTCACATCAGCCTTCCTGGCCAGATTGCTGTATCCTGTGTAGCTTGCCGGCTTTGGCTGAATGGAATTCGTCGGGCCGATCGCCTTCAATAAGGTCTGACCATCTTCGTTTATCGCCCATTCCACACGATCCATGGCAATACCGCGCTTCATGTCACCCCCCATCTCCCGATCTTTGTTTTGGTGGTAAACAATAAATAATTCTTCCCCTGCATAGACAAAGCAGTGGCTTCCAGTACAGGAAACATGATCCCAATCCAGATCTGTACCCAACACAAGACCTCCTTTTGATTCCTGTATCTTTTCAAAAGGTCCCATGGGACTGTCCCCAATCGCTTGAATGACTGAGTATTCCTTTTCTGTTGTAGCATTGATAGACATGGTCAGATAATACACTCCTTCATGATACAACATCTGAGGCGCTTCATTGATCTCCCCTTCTGTCCGCTCCGTCGCTGTTTTTCCATGATAAGTAGTCCTGTTTACTGTGGTGAGCTCCGTGTAAGTGCTGTAATCAGGCGTCGCCCAGTCTTTCATCTTCACCACACATATGATATTTGTATCATGTACATTCCGGTTGCGGCACATATACAAATATTTGTCACCTGTCACAGGATCTACGAAGGGACTTGCATCAATAAAGCTGGTTCCTCTCTTGTACAGCGGATGGTCATAACCTAATAATTCAATATCAAAAATGGGATCTCCGATTCCAATCTCCGTTCCGTTCCCATTTGTTCCCGTATATTGTACAAACGGCCCGTCCGGAGTATCTGAGACTGCCATGCCCAGGTATTTGCAATTTACATACCCGGCTTCCGTATTTGCATTTGTCGCACTGTAAAACATATAATATTTCCCGTTCTCTTCGTCATACGATACTTCAGGCGCCCATATATTCTCAGTTCCCCAAGAAGCATCTTCCGGCACAAAACAGTTACTTACAAATTCCCATGTATCCAGATCTTTGCTTTTCATGCACATAATGCCACGGCTGCTCAATTGGTCGCTGTTATACAGAAAAAAGTAGCCTTCATACGCACCTTCCGTAATATAAATAACCCCCGGATCTGCACCTGTGGTAAGCAGATCGTTGCGATAAAACAGGTCCGTATTGATCCCCTCTTCTCCCGTTTCATCATAATAAGAAAGTTCGGCAACCCCAAGTTCCGTACCCGTAGCTTGAGAACTGCATCCTGACAACAGCATTCCCAGCACCGAAACTATTGCCACCACGATCCCACTTCTCTTTTTCATAGTTAAAATCTCCTTCCATTACAGCTTCATACCGGAAGTTGCAATCCCTTCCAGAAAATATCTCTGGCCAATCAGATACATCAGCGTTGTCGGCAGCAATGACACGATCGCTCCGGCCATAATAACCGCATAGTCTGTCTGATAAGTTCCCCGGAAGAAATTCAATGCGATCTGCAAGGTATACTTTTCCGGTGAAAACAAATACAATAATGGCCCAAGGTAAGCATTATATCCCGTAACAAAATTTAAGATCAACTGTGAGACTAAGGCTGGAACAGACAGGGGCAGGATGATCTTGAAAAATGCGCCTATATTGGAAAGCCCATCCACCCTGGAAGCTTCCAGAAGATCATCCGGTATCGCATAATAAAACTGGCGCAAAAAGAACACTGTACTTGCAGAACCCAAAAGTCCAGGAACAACCAAGGGAAGGAATGTATCTGTCCATCCGATCCTATCAAAAATAATATAAGACGGGATCAGGGTGATCGTTCCCGGGATCATCATCGTTCCGATCAGTACAGAAAACAAAAAACGGCTTCCATTAAATCTTATCTTCGCAAAAGCATACGCCGAAAGTGCTGATATGAGCGTCCCCACCACAGTTGTTGGAATTACAGTTATCATCGTATTTATAAATCCTCTGACAACCGTTGGGATCGTATCTCCTCCACCGGAAGTATAAGTAAATACCTCTATGTACCCATGAAGATTGAAATCATCCGGCCATAACGCAAAGGTCGGGCTCATCGCCTGGCTTTTATCCATAAAGGATGTCACCAGGACGATATACAAAGGGCCGAGGACTAACCCTACAGCAAAGATCAATACGGCATAAACTCCGAATGTACCTAACCTCAACTTCCATTTTAAATCTTCGGTTCTCTTTTCACTAATCATATTTCACCCACTTCTTACTCAACTTGAAATTTAGGATCGTAATAAGAACTATCATGATCGAAAGTATCCATGCGACAGCCGAAGCCGTTCCCATATTTGTATAGGTAAACGCTTCTCTGTAGAGATAGAATACGATCGTGATGCCCTTTCCATTGGGTCCGCCATCCGCAGACCACACCTGCGAACGGGTAAATTCCTGCAGAACATTGATAAGACCGGTTACTGCCAGATAAAATACGGTAGGAGAGATTGCCGGCATCGTAACATGTACGAACTTCTGCCATGCGTTTGCGCCATCTAACGATGCAGCCTCGTAATAACTGCGATTCACATTCGTAAGTGCTGCCGTTAATATAACGATCTTGTAGCCCGTTGTGCTCCATACCGTCATAATGATGAGCCCTGGGAGATACCAGCTGGCATCTCCCTTAAAATTGATCCTGGCACCGTTAAAAAATTCGATAATCGTGTTGACTACTCCGTAATTATAGTCGAGAAGCACCTGCCATATAAGCGTAATCGCAACCGTTGAGCATACAAACGGAAGAAAGTAAACCAGCCTAAAAAATGATCTTCCACGTATCTTTTGGGTTAAAAATACAGCAATGATCAACGCGATCACCATAGAAATCGGCCACGCCATCCCAAGGTATAATGTATTTCCAATAGATTGCCAAAATACAGAGTCCGTCAATACCTTCTTAAAATTATTGAGTCCACAAAATACACCCGAAAAAATATCATACGTGCGGTTCGTATCCAAAAACACCACTATGAGCCCCACCGCTAAAGGTACCAAATTAAATAACAGAAACCTCAACACCGGGGGAAAGGCAAACAAAAAACCTTCGATGTTATCTCTTCGCTTTCTTCTGCTATCATGTTTTTTTGCAGCATCTGCTCTGATCATAGCCTCTCCTTCTATTATTCTCCATTATTTTTTCGTATACTCGTCCAACAGGCTTTGCGTCTCTTTATAGCGATCGTGTTTATAGAATTGTGTCAGCGTCAATACGCCATTCCGTACATCTCCGTTCAGTACATTTGCCCAATCATCGATCCACTCTTTATCTCTCAGATACCACCAGTCCCCAGGCGTCTGAACATAACATGCGTCAATAAATACTTGTTTATTGTAAGACAACTCATTTGTAAGATATGCATCGGAAGTTGCCAGACTGATCTGCATCGGAATGGCAATTCCCTCCTCCGCCTGAATGAGCTGTCCTTCTTCACTTGCTACAAATTCTGCAAACAGATACGCTTCTTTGGCAACCTTTGTTTTTGCATTAACAGACATTGCCACAGAGCCGCTGTGAGCAGCTTCTACACCATGGACCAAAACAGCTTTTCCGTCATCACTGTATTCTTTGTAGACCAACATGGGAGCAACGTCCCACTCATCCTTCATGTTTTCTGCAAACTGGATAGAGGCAGACGACGTACTGACCAGCATTGCCACTTTACCGGAGGAAAAATATCCGTTCTTTCCATCAGAAGAAACCTGCGAAGGACTTGGCGTTATACCATAACCATACAGATTTCCATCTGCATTTGCGCCATAAAATTCGCTCGTACTGTCATATACTCCCTTTACGTTGTCCACAACCTGTGTTACCGGCTGTGACAGACGAACAAATTCTGTAAACGCTTCTCGCTGGCTGGGAAGTTCATTGCAGTTTGCCTTTTGTTCTTCTGTTAAATCTGCTTTATCTGTGTAAGAAATGATCTCACCGGCAGAATAGCTCTTTTCACCGATGGTGATCGTTCCTGTAAACTCGTCTTTTACGATGTAATTCTTAGTAGAATCGTCCAGCGTGAACAGATACCGTCCGCCATTATAAGAGGGATCATCCGTGGTAACATATTCGATGCAGTCTCCACCCACAGACCATCCATAGTTAAACCACCACTCTGTGAAAAAGCCATACTCGGTGACGCCTGTATCCATCAAAAGCTTGGACAGCTCCACACAATCTGACCAGCTCATTGCAATCTTGTTGTTAAATACCTTTTTCACCGGGTCATATCCCCTAACGGTATATCCCGCAGCAAGCGCTTCTTCTTCCGTCATACTGATGATCGTCACTCCTGCTGCCTGAAGCTTCGTTGCATTGTAGTAGATCCCTGTAGGCGCCAGATCCTTCGGAAGCGCATACAGCGGGTCATCCGAATCTGACGTTGTGGATACCGTATCATAACGATAACGTCCAATGGTATTCGGGAACATATCGTCCTCATCGAAAATTTCGCTTGAATTGTAAAAATCCGTGATATCCATCAGGTATCCCATACTGGCGTACTGCTTGAAATACTTATCTTCTACATAAAACACATCCGGACCTTTTGCGCTTGCCAGCACCTGCAAAAGAGAAGTGCTGTAGGAGCTGGACGGGCGCTGCGTATATTTTACCTCGATCTTCCCTTCATACTTTTTATTAAATGCCTCTACAATCCTTTCAAATGCGGCAGTCTCTTCGTCGCCGCCCCAGCCCCAGAAATTTACCACCGTGGCGCCGCTGTTGGAGACTGGCTTCGCATTGCCACCGGAGCTGCCTCCACAGCCAGCCATCCCCGCAACTGTTGCCATCAGCATCGCTGCTACCAATAGTGCTGTTATCATTTTCCGATTTTTTCTCATATCGTTGATTTTTCTCATATCGATGTTGTTTTCCTTTCTTATAATCCTGTTTACTCCATTTTCCTTATCTTTATGTCACGTCATGATGCGGCCTTGCCATCTGCCGCTATCTGGCTATCTCTTTCACCGCAGAAGCATCCACTGTCCCATCATACACACGGATATCGTCAAACAGGATGTTCTTATCGTTGTAGGACCATGTCTCACCCACATACGCTCCGAAGGCAAGTACGCGGTCTCCCATATCAAAGTCCTCCGTCACCAGCTGGATAAGCCTCAATTCACCATCAAAATAAAGGTACAGCGCAGTCCCGATACGGGCGACAGCGACATTGTGCCATTGGCCGTATTCGAAGTCCGTCAGTGTATAGAGCTCCTGGGCATTTCCCGCTGACCGGAAGCTCAACCGGTACCCGGAAGTATCCTTTCGCATCGTCACTCGGAATCCTTCCGCCGTATTATCCACACGACTTGTACCAAACAGATAGGAGCTGTTGCCCGTGCTCAGCGTCTGACCTTCGGGTACCATAAACCAGGCCGATACTGCAAAGTCCCCGGTTCCCAGTTCCAGACCGTCAAGCACCGTATATGCACCGCTCTTGTTATTTGTGACAATGGCGCTTCCCTCGCTGCCGTCCAGCCCGATTCCATAGGTTACATCCGATGTGGCAATAAAAGAAGTAGAATTTTTCACTGCGTCAAGTACGTAAGCGCCAGCTGTAACGCTGCTTTTTGTTCCTCTGTTTTCCACGGTACCATCATCAAAGTTCACCCATACAGCCGATGTTTCCGCATCAAATATATCTGAACTGCTCCCCACAAGCTTTTTCAAGGCGACCAGATCCTTGATGTTCCATTCCATATCGCCATTGACATCATAAATCACCGGAATAAGTGCGCTGCTGCCGACAAGCGCTTTTATCTCCTCACTGGTCAACGCCGTGTCGTACACCTGCACATCATCAAAATGCATCTGCGCATTCATGTAAGCCCCTTGAAGCCCTACGTATGCCCCGAAGGCCAGATCCCTTCTTCCGAAATCCTGATTCTCTGCCACACGATCGGTATATAGTAAGCTGCCGTCAGCGTATACCTTTACCACGGTGTTTTCCCGGCAGAAGGTAAGATTATGCCAGGTATCCCTGGAGCAGGAAAAAGATAAGAATCTTGTGACCGACCGCAGACGGAAACGAAGTATCCCTTCCTTCAGCGTAAAGGAAAATCCTTCCGTGCCGTCCGGCTCATCGTTACCAAACAGATAGCTTCCGGAACCGGAAGACAATTTTGCAGCTTCCGGAACCTGGAACCATACGGAAACCGTAAAATCATCCGCTCCAAACGCATGATCTCGGATTACCGTGTACGGTCCTGAATAATGGTTTGTAACGATCGCCCCGTCTGCGTTACCAATCCTATCCGCCGTGTAAGACGCTCCATCAGCGCTTACAAAAGTTGTTGGGCTGGAATTCTGGTCAAACTGACAGAGCTCCGCTGTGATCATTTCATCCGCGCCGCTGTTGGCCACTTTCCCATCATCAAAGCTCACGTACACCTCAGGGGAAACCACCATGGACGTATCCCTGTATTCCCGCAGCAGCATCTGCCTCATCATGCTCAGATCGCTGTTCTCTGCTACCCCGTTCCCATTGATATCGCCCTGTTCCCGTTCCGTCAAGCCAGGCTCCTTCAAAGCCTGTCCCACCAGCTGTCCGATGGCGATCTGATCCGCCTGATTCCAATGGTAACTATCTGAGCCAAGAATGATTCCCGTCGTATTCGCCGTATCCTCTGGATCACAGGCTGTGATATCAAATACGGAGCTTTCAACAACAGTGCAGTAAGAAACCAGCGAGGGTAGAAGTCTCTGCATGGCAATGAATTCATTGTTGGCATTCCATGTCGTTCCCGTCCATCCATCAAACGTCCTGGAGATTTCTCCCACTATAACAGGCATTTTCTTCAGATTCTGCCCGGTACGTTCCGTCAGATCGTTTCTCATATCCGACATCAGCGCAGGAAACGCCTTGATGTATTCGCTCACATTGTATCGATCTGCTTCTCCCTGCATCCAGTATATCCCCTTAATGACCGGATAAAATCCTGCCTCCCTGTATGCTTCCAGCCCATTCTCCACCTCTTTCAGAAAGCTCTCATACAGTGCTCCTGTTCCTGTGTCGTCTGCTTCCAGGGTCAGACCCGCCTTGTAGGAGGGCGAAGCCCATGTCTCCTTTCCGCTGTCTGTCAGCAGGGAAGACCCGCCTACCGCATACTTGATAAAACCGGCATATGCACCGGTCTCCTCATTATAAACAGAAGATAATTCCTCCGCCAGCCCAAGCTCCGGTCCGATCCTGTTCTCGTATATGCCAAGTCCCGCTTTCACATTTTGTATGGAAAACTCCCGTAGCGTACTGTCGATGTCTCTCACTGCAGCCACTGCGCCTGTGTAATAGATATTGCTGAATCCATTCACATATCTTTCATCCATCGCTTGGAGCTTATCACTGTCATAAACCGTATATCCGGCCGCATTCGATTGCCCGGCGATAAGATAAATATCTATCTCTTTCCTCTCCTCAATATCTTCAATATCAATATTCGTTTCGGCAAGCGCATTCACGATCAGGCTATAAGCCTCCAAGGTCAGATGTGTATTATCCCGAAACTGGTCATCCGCGATCTTACCTCCAGTTAAACTGTCAATGTATGTGATCCACTCTCGTTCTTTGCACCATGCCTTCATGGCCTCATTAACGCCGTCTACTGTCGCTTTATAGCTTTCGTCGCTGTATGCTGTGGACTTCTTGTAGGGGATTCCAAAATAATAGATCCTGGTATCCTTTAGATTCTCCAGCCCATGCATCCTGGTAAAAAGTGTCTGCAGAGCCTGAATGACCGTTTCCTGGTCATTGCTATCCACATGGATGTCGTTCGTTCCTAAATGCATAACGATATTCTTCGGGCTTGTATACGCAAGGTAGGTATCGACAAAGATATCCCAGTCCTCCGTCGTAGTACTTGAAATACCAGCCCGCAGAACATCCTTTCCATTATAGGTCTCATAGAAATCACTCCAAAACCCATAGCTGAAGAATGAATCACCGATAAACAGCGTTGTTTTCCCGTTGCTGCCCTTTGTCCGCCAATCCGCTCTGCGTTCCATCATCTGCGCGGCATAGGAGATCTCATCCCCTGTCAGGGCTTTCCCATATACCAGGATATCATCAAAGTACATATTGGCATCTTTATACTGAGATGACCAGCCTGTATACGCGCCAAAAGCAAGATCCGCAGTCCCATAGTCGATAACTTCCGTGGCTGTCTGCGTCGTTATCAACGTATTGTCCTTATACCATTTCATGTTGACGCCGTCCCGGCATAATGTCAGATGATACCATGTATCCCGTGCGAAATCCGTAATTGTGTAAAAAGGTGCATTTTTGCCAGCATTCCTGAATCGAAGCTGATAAGCTTTCTGCCCAGAATCATATTTGATGCAGGCGGAAAATCCCACCGACGCGTCTGGATTAGAAATCCCAAATATATAGCTTCCAGCCGCTGACATTGCTGCACCATCCGGCACCTTAAACCAAACAGAGATCGTAAAGTCATCTGTCCCAAAATCATAATCCTTGATCACAGTATATGGTCCCTTATTGTGATTTGTGATGATCGCGCCATTCGTATCTTCATCGATACCTGTTGTATATTCCACGGTACCATCGTATTCCACAAATGTTGTATCTGAACCTTGTGATGCACTAAGCTGATATGCACCCACGGTAACTCCACGATCAAAAGCGGTATAATTGAGCGTTCCGTTATTATAGTTTATATATACATCAGGTCCACCGATCACGTCTGTCTCGTCCATGGTTGCTTTCCCTAATAACATGATTTCCGAAACAGCAACAATATCCTTTCCTTCCGGACAGGCGATCACGATGGAGACCTCGATAATATCCATATCGTCAAATTCCAGAACCATCGGGGCGCCTGGAACCATAACAGTATTTCCACTCTCGTTCGTATAAGAATATGATGTAAGATCATAATCCAGCTCCGATATTCTGGCTGTTCCAGTCCACGCTATTCCATCCACCATCTTACAATATTTGAATTCTACACTTTTCACTTTTTCAAAAGCATCTGCGTAATTCCAACTATTATAAAGAAGCAACGCTCTGGCAGTCACAGGATCATCAAAGGTCATCGTAACCGTAACATCACCGCTTCCTTCAAACTGCTCTACGCAGTCAGAATAATGAAAGCGAACCAGCCCGTCATTCAGATAACCCGCATCTGAACCAGTTGCTGTATTTGTAGCCGTCACCGTAGCTGTTGTCGCCAAGTTTGTATAGCCGGAATAAACAGCTGGCTTGGGTTGAACAGATCTCGTAGGTCCAATTGCCTTCAGCACCGTTTGACCTTCCGCGTTTTCTGCCCATGTCACACGATCCAAAGCCAGGCTTCTTATTCTACCACCCCCTATATCCGTCGGATCTGTGTGTTCGTGATAGAGAACAAACAGTTCTTCACCAGCATACACAAAGCTATGACTTCCGCAGCATGAAATGTGATTCCATTTATAACCATCTTGCAATTCAATTCCAAGGACAAGGCCACCGTCCGATTGCTGCACCTTTGTAAAAGGTCCCATTGGGCTGGTACCTGTAGCCTGAATTACAGAATATTCACTTTCTGCAGTACCATTGATGGACATTGTAAGATAATAAACGCCTTCATGATACAACATCTGAGGCGCTTCATTGATCACCCCTTCCCCCCGTTCTGTTTCTGTACTTCCATTATACGTAATTTTATTTACGGTAGTCAGTTCCGTGTAGGTCGAATAATCAGGCGTTGCCCAGTCTTTCATCTTCACCACGCAGACAATATTGCTGTCATGATTATCTCTGTTACGTGCCATATACAGATACTTATCACCGGTTATCGGATCCACAAACGGACTTGCGTCAATAAAGCCCGTTCCGCCCTCCTTGTAATATGCATCTGGTAATTTTTCTCCATCGAAGATCGGATCTCCTATTCCAATAGCAGCTCCATCAGAATTCGTTCCCACATACTGGCGAAAAGGTCCGACAGGACTATCGGAAACAGCCAATCCTAAATACTTATATCCTGTCACATGATCGCTGTCTCGATTTGTTGCACTGTAGAACATATAATACTTTCCGTCTGTCTTATCATATATCACCTCCGGTGCCCACAATTCCGAAACTCCCCAGGAGTCTGTGTCAGGTGTAAAACATCTGTTTTCTGCACTATCTGCTGTTACCCAAGTAACAAGATCCTTACTCTTCATGCATTTCACCTGGGTACTATTGTTAAAACTAAAATACACAAAAAACCAACCTGCATGTGCTCCCTCTGTTATATAGATACATCCTGGATCGGCGCCTGAAGTCGTCAGATCGTTCGTATAAAACAGATCACTGTCAGTGATCATAGTGGACTGGTCAGTATATGTAAGGACTGTGCTTCCCAAATCTCTATTCGCAGCAGCTATGATTGTTTCCTCTGACAATGCCTCCTTATAGATCTTGATTTCATCATAATACATATTGGCATCTTGATATGCATAAGAGACTCCATAATACGCGCCAAAGGCAATATCTGACGTTCCAAGATCACAGCCCTCTGACACAGTGTATGTTCCTACTAAAGAACCATCAAAGTATATCTTCATATTGGTACCTTTCCTGCAGAGCGTCAGGTTGTACCAGCTACCTCTTTCATAAGTGACAGATATAAATTTGGTCACGCCTTCCAATCGGAAACGCAATTCGCCAGACTTAAGGCTTACAGCAAATTTTGTTTTCGTATCCGGATGGTCTATACCAAATAGATAAGTACCGGAACCTGTGCTCACTTCAGCATCATCCGGTACATTGAACCATGATGAGATGGTAAAGTCATCTGTCCCAAAAGCATAATCCTTGACCACAGTATATGGTCCCTTATTGTGATTTGTGATGATCGCGCCGTTGGCATCCTGCCCTATACCTGTTGTGTAAGCAACTTCACTGGTTGCCTCAAAGCTTGTGGCGTTCTTTGGGGCATTCATTACATAGGAACCTACTATGATCGTACTATCCGTTCCACTATTTGTAACAGTTCCCCCTGTATAGTTGACATATACATCTGGACTAGGTGTAGAGACATCTGCTGTTTCAGTCTGATCTGGATCGTTATTGCTTCCATCATCTGCCAGTAGACTATCGGCCGGCATCGTCGACAATAAGAGTACCAACGCCATAATATATGCCAACGCTTTACATCTTTTTCCTTTCTTTTGAAGCTTCATTTTTACCCTCCTATTCTTTCGCTCCTTAGCCTCCAATGCAACTTTTTCCTAATTATAACATCCAGGCAATCTCATTGAAACCGAACATCGTCTCACAAAAGTTCAAAATATGCTCTTTTTCCCAGGAAATCTATCCCGTCTCATCACGTTTTGATTCACCAAATTCACCTAGGCATTAAGATCAAATTATTAGGATTATCACAAAATTCTTTACATGTATTCCGAAATAGTATATCATATTTCACATAAGATATTTCCGTATCTGTTTCCTGTGATCTATAAATAAGATGGAGGAAGAATATGCCTTATTACAACTCAAAAGGAGAAAAAATTATCCGACAGAGCACAAAACTGAACTCATTTTTAGACATCCAGTTGGCAGGGATCACGTATCCGAATCCCAACTACCGCATTATCCACAATATCTCGCCGCAGTTTCTCTATGACTACTATGTATTCGAATACGTCGTCAGCGGTAAAGGATACATCGAGACAAAACATGACAAGATTACCGTACGATCCGGCGATTTATATTTTCTCAATAAATTGAAGCAACACACTTACTATTCCGATGCGGAAGACCCTTTTAAAAAAATCTTCATTGTGCTCAAAGGCCGTTTTATCGACGCGCTTGTAAGTGCGTACCAGATCCACGAGAGCGTCATCGTCCGGCAGTTCGATGCCCATGATCTTATGATGCAGCTTCTCGACATGATGGATACCGACCAAAACCTGCCTTATGATGAACTGTCAGTGAAGATCCTGCAGCTTTTTCAATTTTTACGTGACATAAATCCTGGATCGGAGTCGCCTTCTGAAAATTTTGCCGAGATCATTAAGAACTACCTAGATTCGAATCTTACAAACAAGCTCACCCTGGAAACGATCTGCCAGGACTGCCATTTAAGCAAATCCCATGTGGAGCGCATTTTTACAAACACATATGCCATCAGTCCGCTGCAATATTTCGCGCAGGCAAAAGCCCAGCATGCCGCAGCGCTGCTCCTTGATACCAACTATTCCCTAAACGAGATCGCGGAATATCTGTCCTACAGCGATGTGAAATATATGTCCAGATGCTTCAAAAAATATATGGGACAGTCACCCTTGAAATATCGAAAAAACAAGGGGAAATATGTTTTTCCCAAAACGTGAAATGACTCCAGTCCTTCCATTCCTGCTGAATCCTATCTTTCATCTATTGTTTCCAAAGAAAGTCCCAGAAGAAAGGCAACACCATACCTTATCTCTGGGACTTCTCTATCATATATCACACTCGTTATCAAACATTTCCGCTTTCCATGTAGCACCCGGCACAGCCAGATCAATGATGGAACAGCCGGATCCCGGTAAAGCACATGACCATCCCGTACTTATTGCAGGTCTCGATCACATTGTCGTCCCGGATGGAACCGCCGGGCTGGGCCACATACTTCACGCCGCTTCTGTGCGCCCGCTCAATGTTGTCTCCGAAGGGAAAGAAGGCGTCAGATCCAAGAGCCACATCCTGCATCCGGTCAAGCCAGGCCCGCTTCTCCTCTCTGGTGAAGACCTCTGGCTTCTCCGTGAAGATCTTCTCCCAGGCGCCGTCTGCGAGCACATCCATGTAATCCTCACCGATGTAAAGATCGATGGCATTGTCACGATCTGCACGACCGATTTTTTCTACGAAGGGAAGGTTCAGAACCTTGGGATTCTGACGCAGGAACCAGTTGTCTGCCTTGGTTCCCGCCAGCCTTGTACAATGGATGCGGGACTGCTGACCGGCGCCGATACCGATGGCCTGGCCGCCCTTGGCATAGCAGACGGAATTGGACTGTGTATATTTCAAGGTGATCAGGGAAATGATCAGATCGATTCTGGCCTGTTCGGGCAGTTCCTTGTTCTCAGTCACAATGTTGGTAAGGAAGTCCTTATCGATCACAAGCTCGTTCCTCCCCTGCTCGAAGGTCACACCGAAGACCTCCTTATGTTCAATGGGGGCAGGAACGTAATTCGGATCGATCTCTATGACATTATAACCGCCCTTTTTCTTACTCTTTAAGATCTCCAGTGCTTCCGGTTCATAGCCCGGAGCGATGACGCCGTCGGACACCTCCCGCTTGATAAGTCTGGCAGTGTCCACATCACACACATCCGACAGGGAGATGAAATCGCCGAAGGAGGACATACGATCCGCCCCTCTGGCTCTGGCATAGGCGCAGGCCAGCGATGATAGCTCACCCAGGTCATCCACCCAGTAAATCTTCGCTTCCACATCCGTCAGCGGCAATCCCACCGCCGCACCGGCCGGCGACACATGCTTGAAGGAGGTAGCTGCCGGCAGGCCTGTGGCCCGCTTCAACTCACTTACCAACTGCCAGCCGTTAAAGGCGTCCAGGAAGTTGATATAGCCCGGCTTGCCGTTCAGCACCCGGATGGGCAGCTCACCTTCCTTCCTATAGATTCTGGACGGCTTCTGATTGGGGTTGCATCCGTATTTTAATTCTAATTCCTGCATGTTCTATATCCTCCTGCGTGATCGTGTACTGATTATTTATTCTTATTCACTATCCGACTTTCATAAGCTCCTGTGACAATATCGATATACCGTACAAACAGGGACACCTTATTGTCCTCATTCAGGCTGCTCCACAGCATATCCGTAAACTGCTCCATATCATCGGTGATCTCTACCCGCTTCGGTTCCCCTTCAAAGCTTGGAAGCGGATTGCCGTCGCACCGATAGGTGTGGATGAAATGTCCCTCTCCGGCTGTCGGATTCTCATAGGCGAAGGTATAACGGCAGCAGCCTTCCGGATCGCCCTGATTGCTCTTTAAGATAGACATGGCATAGTTGTATCGTCCGTTTTCCACATGCAGGATCCCGGAGATCCGCGGCGTATAATTAGGCGCATCCGGCTCAAATTCACGGGTACGCAGCGCTTGCTCAAATGTCTGCTGCTTGTCCATCAGCTCGTAGATCGTATCGGTCTGATCCCCGTTGGTAACGATGGTCTTGTTACCCAGCACCCGCACCGGCGCATAGATGATAAGACTTGGATCCACCAGCTTCGACGGGTCAAAGGCCTGTGTACGGATTCCTTCCCCATCCTCCACAAACACACGATTGCGGCTGTTCTCACTTCTTCCCATGATAAAATACGCGGTTACGGCATACTTTCCGTTGGGAGACTTGCCGATCACGATCCCTCTCCCCGGATATGCATTCGATCTTAACTCCTGCTCCAATGATAACAGTTCCATTTTCGTTCCTCCTTGTTTGTCGGGAAATGCTTTGCACTTTCCTTCAGTATACCACAAGGCATCTCATTAGTCTTATTAAATTATTTTCTCTTTTTTATTAAAATACATAATAAATCAGATTTCCGAACACGCATCCTTTTCCGGCAGTTCCATGCTGCAGTCCAGCTCAAACCAGAACTCTACGCCATCCTGGTGATTGATAACACCGCACTCCCGGTGGAAGGATTCCATGATAGCCTTCACGATAGACAGTCCGATACCGCTTCCACCATATTCCCTGGTTCTGGCCTTATCCACCTTATAAAATTTGGTCCAGATAGCTTCCAGTTCTTCCTCCGGTATCTGAGAACCGGTGTTGAACACACTGATCCGTACCACCTCTCCCATGGGCTCCAGGCTGATGGTGATTCGTTTCTCTCCGGCCGCATAATGGATGGCATTGCTCATGAAGTTGGTGAGCACCTCTTCCGTCTTGAACTCATCCGCCCACACGAATACCGGCTCCTTACGGTCATATTCCAGGGAAATGCCGCTCTGTTCCCGCAGGATAGCAGTGGCATGTACCACGCCCAGGATCACTTCCGTCACGTCGAACCGCTCCATAGTTACCGTATCGTTCCCGAATTCCAGCTGATTCAAAGTCAGAAGCTGCTTCACCATGCGGTTCATCTTGTCCGCCTCGTCCATGATCACATCACAGTAAAATTCCCGGCTCTCGGCATCGTCGTTGATACATTCCTTCAGACCTTCCGCATAGCCCTGGATCAGCGCCAGCGGTGTTTTCAGTTCGTGAGACACATTGGAGAGAAACTCCTTGCGCATATCGTCGATCTGATTCTTTTTCTCAATATCGATCTGCAGCTCGTTGTTGGCTGTCTTAAGCTCCGAGATCGTCCGTTCCAGCGTCTGGGAAAGTTCATTCATATGCTCTCCCAGGAAATTGATCTCATCCTTTCCTTTGCCTTCAAACTTGACATCGAATTCCAGATTTGCCATATGCTGGGACAGATCTGCCAGCTCCAGGATGGGATTGGTGATCCTTCGGGTAACGATATAACTGATAACGGCACTGACCACAATGCTGATCAGGCCAAGATATGCCAGAAAACGGTTGGAGATGGCAACGCTCTCACGGATACTTTCCAGCGCTGTCCGCAAGTAGATCAGCCGTCCGTCATCCAACACCCCCCAGAGGATCAGATATTCCGTATGCAGGCGGCTATCCTCGTATTTTCCTACTTTATAGCCGTCCTTCTCCTCCAGGAGCTCCGTTCCCTCATCCTGGGTTGCAAACATGATCTGGGAGACCTGCCATACGGCAGATTCCTCATCGCTTCCGCCGCCAACCATCATAATAACCCGCCAGTCCGGATTGATGATGGTCATGGTGATATTTCCGGCTGAAGTGATCTGCTCCAGCTTGATCTTGCTGTCCTCATCAAACAGCGTCCCCTCCTCACTGGCAAGGGACGCTGCGGAGAGAGCCTCCCACAGGCTCTTCTGTTTATTGCTGATATAGTACCGCTCCAGCAGTGTTGCATTCAGAATCCAACACACCAGCACAGTACCTGCCACCAGGCTTATGATGATAAAAGAGATCCGTTTTGTGATGGAATGTCTCATGCTTCTACCTCAAACTTATATCCCATGCCCCAGATAGTCTTGATATAATCACCCTTGCTGCCAAGCTTGCTCCGAAGCTTTTTCACATGGGTATCTATGGTTCTGGCATCTCCGTAATAGTCGTAGTTCCATACGTGATTCAATATCTTTTCCCGCGACAGGGCAATGCCGTTATTTTCAATAAAATACAGCAGCAGCTCGAACTCCTTGAAGCTTAAGTCCACCCGCTGGCCGTCCACCGTCACCAGGTGCGCCTGCTCATTGACTACGATACCGCCAATCTCGATATTCTCGCTGCGATCCAGCTTGTTGGTGCGACGCAGGATCGCTTCCACCCGTGCCACCAGGATCTTGGGACTGAAGGGCTTGGAAATATACTCGTCCACTCCCAGCTCAAAGCCCAGAAGCTCATCGCTCTCATCGCTCTTGGCCGTCAGCATGATCACCGGCACCTTGGAATTCTCCCGAATCTCCCGGCACACATCCCAGCCGTTCATCTTGGGCATCATCACGTCCAGAATCACCAGTGCAATATCCTTGTTGGCATAGAAAATATCCAGGGCTTCTTCCCCGTCTCCCGCTTCGATGACGTCATAATTCTGCCGGACAAGAAAATCCCGCACCAGCTTCCGCATTCTGCTCTCATCGTCCACCACTAAAATTTTTAATTTATCCATCTTAGCCGCCTCCAATCTTCTTCTTTTATAACATGGAAATATGTTTAATCTGTGAATGCAAGAAAACTGTCTATTTTCTGTTCGAATATCCTGTTCAATAATTCAATCATTCCTGCGCCTCTCAATCCGGATCCAGAAATCATCTTCCGCCATCTTCCCCTGTGTCTTCTCAATAATCATCATCGGATCATAGAAGGGCAGGTCGAGATCCTTAAGAATCAGCTTCATCTTATCCCTTGTTCGCGGAAAACACCTGGATTCCAGAAATTCCTCATATTCCTCAAATGTAGGTTTCTCATTTCTGCCAAAAGCCCGGAACATATAGTGATCTGTATAATTGTGTACAAGAACTCTCTTGTTCCGATCATCCACATCTATAATCGTACATATTTCATTCTTATACATATACCACAACCGCACTGCATAGGCCATGACCGGAATCCGAAGATCCTCCGAAAGTGTTGGACGTTCCTTTAACACCTTCACCAGCGTCACTACCGGACCGGAAATCGGATTCTTTCCCTCCTCCCACCGTTCAATGGTCTTAACAGAAACATTCACCAGTTCCGCAAATTCTCCCTGAGTCAGCTTCAATTTTCTGCGGATATCCTTTATATCATTCCCTGTCAAAGTATTCGCCAATGCAAATTGTTTTTCCTTCAAAGAATCTCCCTCCTTTACCTTTTCCTTTTCCTATATCTTTGCATTTTATAATACCCCTATTTTAAGGGTTTGTCAACAAGAAAAACCCCTCAAAATAAGGGGTGCGTTTTGTTGTTCTCAACCAGACTGGTGACAAACAGATTTGCGGTATTTTGGTATAGACTTTTGCGGCAGATGTCGACACTGCATGTACTTGTCAATCGCATTACAGAAGCAAACCGTACTTGAAATTCAGCCCCTCACTGCTGTGAGGGGCTGAATGAAGAATCGTTATTTAGGCTACTGTC
>CAVGED010000110.1:0-22493 GCA_963628035.1 Paludibacteraceae bacterium | reverse complement strand
GATGGCTATGCGGAATTCTGCGCGGCAATTGGAGCCGTGCCGGAAAGGGTGGATTAAGTCCGCCTTTCTTCTTGCGCTCTGCTGTGGTTTGGTGTATAATTTCACCAATACGAGCGCACGGATTCCGGAGGATTTCCGACCGCCTCAAACCGAACTGGTGTTTCGAACTATTGTTTGCGAACGTCTGTTCTTCGGTCACCCCATGCCTTGTCGCCTTCAAGTTCCGGCAAGTTACCCCGGGGGGTATCAAAATTTTTGCATTATATTTTTCAAAATAAAAAGCAGTAGCAAACCAACCACAGCAAACTACTACTTTTTATCAACCATCCACAAGGGATATGCGTATTATTTATATCATATCTCTTGCCGGATGTCAACTATCAAAAGAAAGAGGTATGTATTATGAACAAGAAAACAAAAGCAGTAGACAAAGAACAGTATGAGCAGATCATCCATGCGATTAGAAACGGTTTTGAGCATGAAGGACATGCATTCAAGCCAAACAACCGACTTGCAACCATGCTTGTTGTGCAGGCGAATATCGGAGTTCGAATCTCCGACATCTTGAAACTGACACTTAATGATATTGTATATGAAAACGGCAGATATCATCTGGACATCGTGGAGCAGAAAACGGGAAAGGCAAGGACATTCACGGTGCCGGCGCAGTTGTTCGCCTATCTGAAGGATTATGCGCAACACAACCGGATCATGTCAACCGCCAAACTATTTCCGGTTTCCGAAAGAGCCGTCCAGAAACAACTGAAGATTGTTGCAGATTACCTCGGAATTGAAAGCGTATCAACTCACAGTTTCCGAAAGTTTTATGCAACAGAAATCTATATGAACAATGATTATGACATAGAGCTTGTCCGCCACCTGCTCCAGCACTCTTCTTCCGCGATAACGCAGAAGTACATCGGAATCAGCGAAAAGCGTGTTGAGGATGCCATAAGCAAGCACCTGTGCCTTGCGTAAGTATTTTTCTGTTGTGGTTATACCCCGGGGGGATATTAAATTTTTTGCTTGGAAATTTTGTGAGACTTTTCGATAATTTTCATCAAATCATCCAACAAGTATATAATATCCCTCCCGAATAGGCTCATGAAATCTGCAATAACCTCTTCCGTTTGGATGTCAAAATTACAGCCATTTTCGAATGAATATACATGGGTGATTTCGTGGCACAGCACTTTGTCAAGCATTCTGCCTCGAAGTTTATTGCTTAAAAATATTGTCTTTAGGCTGTTGTCTGTAACGCCAAGCGTGTAAACATTATCGGAGCGCTTTAACTTGTCACTGTAAGGCGCTACAACGCTTATATTCCATTCTGTTCCATTAACTTTAAACATTTTATATATCACCTCAAACAAAAGGGGTCTAAATCGACCCCTTTCAAGTTTACTGAATCTTCTGCGCCAATGTCTGCATCTTGCTGCGAAGCAAGCTCTTTTCTTCCGCGGACATGTCCGTGATTAATTCAGTTAAATCATCAGCCAATTCCCGCGTGTAGTTTTCAAGACTTTTCATCTTATGCTGCTTATCTTCCGCCGAATCCGACTTATGCATATTTCTTGTTTCAGTATACATTCTCTTTGCCCGGTCATATCCGCTCTCTGAATCACCATGTGCCGGCATATTCACAAGAGGCTCGCTATAGTACATTACATTTCTGCTTCGCTTGTCCATATCGCGATAATACTCTGCATCATGTTCTTTGTACATGTCCGGTGTCATGTGGTAGTATGGCGGTTCCTCATATCCCCTTCGGTATGTACCTTTGCCCTTTGGTGCAAACCGGCCACTCTTATAACGATAGTGATCGTAATATCTCCTATCATCTCCGTACCGATCAAACATTTCCATGATTTCATCATCTTCAGCCTCGTCCATAGCTTTCGTAAGCGTGCGGTAGTACATTGCCTCTGCAAGGTCTTTCAGCATATCTGTAACCTTTCCCATTTCGCATGTATCTACGTTCTCGATCCCACCGTCAAATTCGTTTTTGGCGCATTCTGACAATTTTTCAATCATATCATGCATTCTCTTGATATCCATCTCCATCCACCTCTTTTCTACGCTGTCGGCACATCGCCGTTTAAGGCGCTTCTGCTGCTTGACATATTGCATTTGCATAAATTGCCAAGTAGCCTAAATACTCCTGTAGTAGCGTCTGTTTTAACTACCGTTGAATATTTTGTCCTGCTTCTAATTGCCCTTGCTGTAAGCGGCATACAATCACAGGAAGTAAGTGGATATACCTGTGTGCCATTTACAACACTGATTACAACCGGTGCGTCAACTGGTGTTTCTGCTGGAATGTTCTGTGCAATCACGATACAATACTTGCAGTTGTCGTAGTAACTTCCCTCTGGAATAGAAATCTGCAAATTCGGTGCATTGTAGGTTACTGCTTGCGACAGTATAAGCTTGTCGCATAATTTGCATATATTTTTACATGCCATAATATTTTACCTCCATAAAGTCGATGTGGGACATACCGCATAGGCACATCCCACAGAGCATAGTTATCAGCCTAATTTGGCGAGTTTCTTATTCGGTTTTATAAGCAACCGCAACCGTTGTTGAGTCCCACTCCATAAGCGGATTGGTACGGTGAACAAGTGATGTAAGCTGGTACGGCTGTAGGTCTTAACTGGCTTACCAGATACTGGTTCTGTTCAGCCTGTGAAGCCGCCAGCTTAAGATTCTGATTTTCTGCCTGCAAAGTCGACAATTTGTCGTTTACGAGGAAATCGAGAATGCTTCTGGTGTTTGCGTTCTGGTTATCAATAATGTCCCTGGTGTTGTTGCACATTGCATTCTGAATTGCATTTGCCTGCGTAGCCATGTTGTAGTTTACACCATCAATGGCTCTCTGGGTTGTGCAGCAGCAATCGGATATCTGATGTGATACATCATTGAATCCCTGCTGATTCTGGAAACCAAGAGTACAGATTGCATTGTCAATACCACGGAAATTACTATTCAGGGTGTTGTTAAGCGCGGTAAACGTGTCCGCAAGTCCGTAAGTCTGCTGATCCAGCTTGCTGATAAGCGTCTGCTGGTCTACTGCCGCCCTAACATCTGCCTGCGTGGCACACGGTACGCTGTCGCGATTTCCGCCGAAACCACCGAAACCATTTCCGCCCCACCCAAAAAGCAGAGCAAATACTACGATGATCCAGAGCCAGCCACCATCGGCTCCCCATCCGTTGTTTCCGTTTCCATCAACGTTTGCCACCAATGGCACGGAAGCACAATTTGAGTTAAACATAGTTTTTACCTCCATATTTTTTTGTTTTTATTACTTAATTCTTGCAAGAAATTAGTAACTATTTCATCCCGAATTGCTTCATAATGTTGTTTTTAACCTCATCAACTGTTGTTCCTCTTTCATTTGCGAGATTCTTGGCCATGTCTTGTAATCCGTTCATATCGCCCTTTTGAAACATGCTCATGGCATTTTTAGCCATAGGATTGTTCATTATCTGCTGGTTTCCCATGATTTGTTGCATAAAAGCTTGTGGGTTTTTCATTGCCTGCATTATCTGAATTGGATTCATCATTCTGATTCACCATCCTTCTTAGACCTTTGCGTTGTTTTTTTACCAACAAAATCATCCAACCGCTTTTCTATGTCATCAAACCTTTTCATAAATGCCTCTGTAACATCGTCTGATAGGTCAAATTTCAATTTTTCATCCTTCTGTGATAACTTGTCAGACTCTGGTTCTAAAACCGGCTTATAGGTCAAAATACGCGTTGTGCCATTTGCCTGCCATTGTTTTCCAAAAATTTCTGTTCCATCAGCCTTGGGAAAATAATACATATTCCCATCCATTGGGATATCCGTTGCCTTAACAACATCTATACTGTCAACCATTTTTCCGACAGAAGTCATCTGTTGATTTGCTAAGGACATTTGTGTCCCTGCCACCGGCTGTTGTAAACCCTGCTGATAATTCTGCAAAAAGTTCATTCTTTCAAAATATGGATTCATTTGTGGTTGCTGTCCTTGCATAAAGTAATTAGGATTCACGTATGGTTGCATTTAAGTCTACCCCCATTTCTTCTAAGACTCTTTCAATTACACTTACTGCTGTTGACTGGGCTCCAATTGGTATTTTTTGCATTTCTTTGTCTGCAAAAATTTTCTCCAAAATTTCATCCGAAAACATATCATCATCTCCTTATGCCTAAATTATGGCATAAAAAAAAGAGCCTTAACTGCCCTTTATAATCAAATATCATGCACAAAAGATGTAAAACCTAGCCATTTTCCGTTGTTTCCTTTGTTTTTCCCCTTTACGCATAGTGTTCCCATGATTATCGGGGAGATCCGCCGCTACCTAAGGGATAACAATGCCATCCGGGTCAGCCGCTCCCTTCGGGACACCGCCTACAAGGCCATCCACGCCAGAGAGCTTCTGATGAAGCAGAATCTTCAGGAACCCACGATCCCGGAGATTGCCGCAGAGACCGGGCTCACCAAGGAAGAGATCGTCTTCGCCCTGGATGCCATTCAGAGTCCGGTGAGCCTCTACGAGCCGGTCTACACCGATGGCGGCGACACGCTCTATGTCATGGATCAGATTAGTGATAAGAAGAGCCGGGAAGAGACCTGGGTGGAGGAGCTCTCCCTAAGCGATGCAATGAAGCGCCTGGGAGAACGGGAACACTACATTATCCAGCTCCGCTTTTTCCAGGGCAAAACCCAGATGGAGGTGGCGGAGGAGATCCAGATCTCCCAGGCACAGGTCAGCCGGCTTGAGAAGTCAGCACTGAAAAACATGCGGAACTACCTTTCGCTGACGCGGTAGACAGCTACGATTCATATCCATCTCCACGCACATGCTACCGATCCCACTTATCGCATAGCGCATTCACCTGATCTGCAAACTTCGCCAGATCCTTGCTGGCTCCGTCCTCATTCTTGCGAATAACTGCCAGCAGGCGCTGGCCTGCCGCCAGAAGTCTTGCAAATACATTGGATACCGCGCCTGCTTCCTTCACCTTCTTCGGCTTCAATGCACGGCTGCCCTCCTTGACAAGAGCGTTCGTCATAAGGTCATAGGCATCGCCGCTGTAAGGAGCGACTGCCGGAATCCCAACCTTCTCTGTCACCAGTGCCGCAAAGGAATCCGTCACTTTATCTTCCCCATGAACCACAAACACGCGCTTTGGCTTCTGCTCAAATGCTCCGATCCACGCAAGCAGATGCTCCTGATCTGCGTGACCGCTGATCCCCGGCAGGTTCTCGATGTGCGCCTTCACCTCGATGGTCTCACCGAACAGACGAACCTCCTTTGCACCATTTAGGAGGTTGTAGCCCATGGTTCCCGGAACCTGGTAGCCCACAAAGAGAATGGTGGACTCCGGCCGCCACAGGTTGTGCTTCAGATGGTGCCGGATCCGACCCGCCTCACACATACCGGAAGCGGAAAGGATCACCTTGGGTTCCTTGATGAAATTGATCATCTTGGACTCGTCGCTGGTAACGGAGGTCCGAAGCCCCGGAAAGCTGATGGGGTTAATGTCCTGGGATACCAGTGCCTTCGCCTCCTCATCAAAGCAGTCCGCGACACTGTCGTGAAAGATATGCGTGGCCTCCACCGCCAGCGGGCTATCGATGTAAGCAATAAAATTCTCATATTCCGGCAGCAGATGCTCCGTCTTGATCTTCCGCAAGAAATACAGCATCTCCTGGGTTCTTCCCACGGAAAAAGCCGGTATCACAAGATTGCCGCCCCGGTCAAAGGTCTCCTTAAGTACCCGGGTAAGCTCCACGGCATAATCCGGCGGGCTGGGCTGCAGGCGGTCGCCATAAGTGGATTCCATCACCACATAATCCGCGTCCTTCAGATAGGTAGGATCCTTGATCAACGGCTTATTGCCGTGTCCGATATCACCGGAAAATACAATCTTGACCTCCTTTCCATCTTCCCTGCCCCACACCTCGATGCTGGCAGACCCAAGAAGATGGCCCGCATCCACAAAGCGGATCCGCAGATCCTCATCAAGCTCCAATACTTTCTCATATTCACATGGAATGAAATGGTCAAGAACCCCCTGTGCGTCATCCATGGTGTACATTGGTTCCACCTCAGGACGCCCGGCACGCTTCGCCTTCCGGTTCTTCCACTCTGCCTCAAACTCCTGGATGTGGGCGGAGTCCTTCAACATGATATTGCACAACTCACAGGTGGCTCTTGTGGCGTAAACCTTGCCCCGGAATCCACGGCTGTACAACAACGGCAGCAGTCCCGAATGGTCAATGTGCGCGTGCGTCACCAGCACGAGATCAATCTGTGATGCATTCACGGGAATCTCCTGATTCTCGTAAATATCCGGTCCCTGCTCCATACCGCAGTCGACAAGGATATGCTTCTCTCCCAGCCTGAGATAATGACAGCTTCCGGTCACCTCATGGGCGGCCCCTAAAAATTCCAGTTTCATAGTCCTCACTCCTTTGTTCTCTATTTATGACAATGATTGTTAATGCTCCGGTACTCCGTGGGCGGCATTCCCACCGCCTTCTTGAATATCCGGGAAAAATACAATGGGTTCTCATATCCCACCAGTTGGGCAACGTCCGCAACGGAGAATGCTTTATTGCCCAACAGTTCCCTGGCTTTGCTCATGCGTATGGAAATAATATACTGACGTGGCGCCATCCCCGTGATTCCGGTAAAACTATCGATAAAGCGATAGTAATTCAGCTTATTTTCCTTCGCATATTCCTTGATGGTAAAGTTTGCTTCCGGGGATTGCTGAAACCGCCGGATTGCCTCCTCCACCTGAGGATAATAGGTGTAAAAATCAGGATCACTATGCCTGTCCCGGTTCCTCGCCATCATCAGCAGCAACTCCTGAAGCCGCATGGTATTGGATTCCGAAAAATACTCCTTCTTCAACTGCAGTTCCAGAATGATCCGCTCAAACAGCCGTACATAATCGGAATGACTGCCCACTTCATAAACAGCCCCCATATCCATTCCGGTCTGCTTCAACAGAGGGTGTCTGTCATCACAGGAAAAATGAACCCAGTAAACATCCGCATGATCGGAAAGATGATATTCATAATATTGTGGCTCATACGGGCGATACAGCACGCAGCACCCACGTGAAACCGTGTGCATTTTTCCTTGTATCTGAAACTTTGTCCTGCCATCCGCCACATAGAGCAGTTGGTAATTCGGCGTTCCGTTTCTCCGATCCGTTATAAAGCATTCCTGGCTCACCAGTCGGTAATGCCCGCAGCAATGAACAAAAAAATCGGTTTCCGCACTTACCGCTTCCTCCCGCCGACTGTCATAATAGCCACTGTTTAAATACATAGGTCTTCCCCCTGTCTATATCCATAAGTGTATTGTTTTTTGCACAGAATGTCAAGCCGAAGATTCCCTTGAACCTCTCATAATCGAGTAGGAGGCATGCGATCATTTCGCACCAGCAAAACAGCGGAGATCGCTGGAACGATCTCCGCTGTTTTAATGCTTACTCAGCCTATGGTGCAGTCACCTTTTCAAATTTCAGATTGTCCAGAAGCCAGTTGTTCGTTCCGGAGCATTTTGATACAACCTGCGTATTTTTGCTTTGATCTGTTTGAAACACCATCTCTACATGCGCAGTCTTCGTCTGCCCGGTATATGTGACACTTGCAAAATTATCGGTGTTCGTTTTGACGAAATTCGCAATGTCCGCAAAATTCAAAGTTAAAGTCTTTACAACGTCTCCAAATCTCGGATCTCCATTCTCTGTCATCACATACAATTGAAATTCCTTATTCGCATCTTCAGCACCCAGCTTCAAGTCGAAAGAAACTTTGTAAAGTTGATCTTTGGAAAGTCCAAATCCGCCATAAAGGCCCCAGTTATGTCCGCCGAATACAAATACATGTTCGCTGGAAGTTACACGTGCCCATCCATCCTCCAATGTTGCCGTACTATCAAAGAATGCGCTCTTATGCCATGCAGCTGTTACGCCCTTGTCGGCATTCTCCGAAAAATCATTCTCGAACACCACGTTCTTTGTCTTATACTTACTCAAGTCTACGCCATTATCATAATCCTTTTCCTCAACCACTTCTTCGAACTTCATGTTGTCCAACAGCCAGTTGTTCGTCCCGGAGCATCTGGATACCAACAAGGTATTCTTGCTGCTGTCCGTCGTGTACACCACCTCAATATGAGCGGTATGCGTCGCTTTGCTGTAAGTAACCTTTGCGAAATTGTCTGTATTCACCGTAACAAAATTATCAAAATTCTCGAAATTCAAAGTCAGTTCCTTGCTGACCGTTCCGTATCGAGGGTCACCATTTTCCGTAGTTACATACAGTGTAAATGTCTTATTGGCGCTTTCCTCTCCCAGCTTCAGATCAAATGTGGTTTTGTAGAGCTGATTCATGTCAAGTTTGACTCCGCCGTACTGTCCCCAGGCATGCATGCCATACACAAACGCATGTTCGTTAGAGGTAATTCGTACCCAGCCGTCCTCTAATGTCGCTGTGCTGTCAAAGAATGCGCTCTTATGCCATGCAGCCGTCACACCCTTGTTGGCATCCTCTGAAAAATCATTCTCAAATGTCACACCGGACACTGCATACTTGCTCAGATCAACGCCGTTATCATAATCCTTCTCGACAATCACGGCTTCTCCGCACACATCACACTTGCCGTCCGAATCAAGATCCACATGGTTCTGGCATACATATTTAACCTGATCGATCTTCAAATTATCAAGATACCAGTTGTTGACATCCTTGTTCCTCGCAACCAGTTGTGTATTAACCTCGGCATCTGTTTTAAAGATGGCCTCAACATGCGCCGTATGTGTAGCAGCATTATAAGTTACTGAAGCAAAATTATTGGTATTCTGAGTTACAAAATTCGTAAAGTCTGCAAAATTCAAAGTAAGAGTGTACGCTGCTGTTCCGAATCTCGGATCTTGGCTATCCGGATTATTTTCATTCATAACATAGAAATTGAATGTGTGCGTAGCAAGGTCATCACCCAGTTTCAGGTCAAAAGATGCTCTATACAGCGTATTCTTGCTCATTGCAATTCCGCCGTAAAGACCCCAGCTATGTCCGCCGAATACAAATACATGTTCGCTGGAAGTTACACGTGCCCATCCATCCTCCAATGTTGCCGTACTATCAAAGAATGCACTCTTATGCCATGCAGCTGTTACGCCCTTGTTTGCATCCTCCGAAAAGTCATTTTCAAACAGTGTCGATACTGTACTGTAATTTTCAAAGGAAATTCCGTTTGAATAATCCTTTTCCGCAACGATCTGCTGACCACAGCGGTCACATACGCCATCGCCATTGTCATCCACATGTACATCACAGACATAAACAACTTCTTCAACCACAACATTGTCAATCAACCAATTGTTTTCTCCGCGACTCTTTGACACAACACAGGTATCCCTTACTGTATCTGCGGTGAATAAGATCTCTATATGAGCCACATCCGTATCCTTGTTGTAGTTCACAGAGGCAAAATTGTCCGTGTTCGTCGTTACAAGGTTTTGATAATCCATAAAATTAAGGGTCAGTGTCTTCTGAACATTCCCGAATCTCGGGTCACCATTCTCAGTCATCGTGTACAGATTAAATGTTCTGTTTGCATCATTGTCCCCCAGTTTCAGATCAAAGGACATTTTATAGGTAGAGCCTTTCTCGAACCTTACTCCGCCGTACTGTCCCCAAGTATGCATACCATATACAAAGAGATGTTCACTTGAGGTCAGGTGTGCCATTCCGTCAAGGAGTTCTGCTTTGCTATCGAAGTATGCACTCTTTTGCCATGACTGAGTCACACCTGCATCAACACTCGTAGAAAAATCATTCGTAAATACCGTAAGTCTCGCACGATATGCTGAGAAATCAACGCCATTCGAATAATTACACTTGGATACGTTTACCGACGGCGTGATATCCGCAACATAGAAATTGTCAAATACCCATTCATTATCACCGGTTCCTTTCGAAACCACCTGAATATCCGGTTCAACATTCCGACTGAATCGGATCTCAACATGGGCAGTTCTCGTCTTGCTGTTATATACGACAGAGGCCCAATTATCCGTATTCTCTTTCACAAAGTAGGTGCTGTCACCGCTCTGTTTCTTCTGATACAGATCATTGAAATCCAAGGTCAGCGTCTTCAATGCAGTTCCGAATCTCGGATCCGGGTCATCCTCCTGCATCAGATACAGATTGAATACCTTCTGTGTTCTTGCATCACCCAGCTTCATATCGAAGGACATCACATACTGGTGATCACTCAGGAACTCGATACCTCCAAAGTATCTCCCCCATGCTGCAAAACGTCCGAACGTAAACAGATGCTGGCCTGTCGTCAGACGTGCCGCCTTGTTATCCCACACCATTTTAGTCGGGCCAAAGAATACAGATGCGCCGCCGGTTTCCATCATCAGACTCTTCTCCAATACCAGACTCGCTTCCGTATCAAAGTTCTCATCCAGCAACACTCTTCTGGCTGTGTAAGATGACCGCTTCGTATTCAGCGAGAAATCATAGGTCGGCTGTGTGTCCTCTACAAGCCATTGGAAATCCGAATTTTCTTCCGTGATCTCCGCAATATACATGTTGTCAATCAGCCAATCGTTCAGCAACGTGCTATCCCGAGAGTTCACCAAATAATTATTCGAGCCTCTGTCCTTCGTAAAGCGTATCTCAATATGAGCTACGCCATCTTTGTATGTAACTGCACCAAAAGAACCTTTGTCAGAGTTAAAAGCAACAAAATTCTCAATGTCGGAAAAATCCAACACTAACTGTTTCAACTGATTCCCATATCTCGGATCTTGTCCTTCCACTTCTTCAGCCAAATTCAGGGTAAATACATTATTGGCATTCTCTTTGCCTTTTTTTAAGTCAAAGGACATCGTATATGTTTTACCTGTTTCAAAGCTGATGCCGCCATACATGCCCCACGTATGTTGGCCAAAAACAAATATATGATCCGTTGATGTAATATGTAGCCATCCATCTTCGGTCAGTTCCGCCGTGCATCCAAAAAATGAACTTTTATCCCATTCATCATCTACATATGGATCCAAAGTCTTTGAGAAATCATTCTCGTACAAAACTTTATTAACAGTCGTTTTTTGTCGTTCCACCTCGTTATCAAATTCTGTAACTGTTTTTTTCTCGACTTTCTCCTTTTTCTCTTCTTTCTCTTTTTCCTGTTGCTTTTCAACAGGCTTCGATTCCGATCGGAGCAGTTTCGCTGCCACTGCTCCGGCACACCCTAATACCAGGATAGCACAGACGGCTATCACGATCATTTTCTTACTATCCTTAAATATCTTCATCTTCATCTTCATCTTCATCCCCCATTATTTTTATTTATCCAGCTTGATAACTGATATGTTGTCAAAAAGCCACGCGACACTTTTTGCAGCCTCTCTCGCCTTGATATTCTCAGCATTGGTTGGGTCTCCTGACGCTCCGCTTTCCCCGGGACGATCTCCGTCGTAATAATTGCTTCCCGTATTCAGATTCAAAATCACATCATAGGAAGACGATGCCTTAAATGTAACGGTCACATGTGTATATCCTGTCTTTGCATCATACTCATATTCGACAAAATCCGCCGAACCGTCTCCTTTGCAATCTCCGCCGCTAAGATCAAGCGTATAATACTTCTGAACATCGTCGCCGTCACCGGCAGGATCAATGCCGCATCTTGGATCATAACTGTCAAAAGCTTTTCTCATGTAAAGATCCAATGTTTTCTCCGTAGAAGAAGCCTCCGGTTTTACGTCAAATTCGACCTGATAACTTTCACCCTTTTCAAAAGCCACGCCACCCATGGTTCCCCAGTAGTGGCCACCAAATACAAACAAATGATCGTATTCCGGCTTCACAAGCCCTGCTTTACCGTCCTTACCGTCATCAGACTGCGTAATGCTTGCTCCCCAGAACATGCCGTATTGCCCGGTAAGCAGCGTATTGTCGTCTTCGTTTTCAAAATCCGCCAAAGCAAGCAATGTACTGTTAATATTGAAGGAAAATTCTTTTCCGTTTTCCAAACGTACCAGGACATTGGTAGTTCCGGAAAGACTCTTCAGCAAATCCACGGAAAATGTGAGTGTTTTATCCTTCTCGGAATAGGTGTAACTATCTGCATCCGCATAATCTTTCGCGCCAAGACGGATATCGGCGATCGCCTGGTCGCCAAAATCAGCATTTATTACGATCTCTTTCGGATCTGCATAATCAAAGTCAACATCCTGCGTATCCATTGAAAGGTTGCTCTTCGAAACCATCTTTACGGAAAATGCTGCACTACCTCCGCCTGTCTGCACCTTAAACTCATAAGTCTCATCAAGTGTCAGATACATCAGAGAATAGGAAGAAATACGGAATTCACCGCTTTCCTCATCACATGTGTATTCCGTTTTGTCCAAACGTGTATCCCCGATATATACGGAATAATCCGTATATCCTTTCAGATCCATCTTAAACGTATAATCCTCTCCGGAATCAAAATCATATTCCGCCGGCGCCTTCTTCACAGATGGATTTGTACCTGAATCACCACATCCGATCAGGCAGAAACATATACATGCCATTAACCAAAAGATCACTCTATTTATTCTCTTCTTCATTCTATGTCACCTCTGTCATCAAGTTCATTTATTTCGCATAGCCCAAATCTTTCAGCTGCTGCGTTACACTCTTCTGTTCCTGGTTTCCTCCGGTCGACAACCACTTTTCAACAAATTGCTCGTACGTCATTGTATTCTTCTTCTGAATATAGTTAATCGTGAACTCTTCTTCCAAAGCCTCCATCTTTGTCTTGATCTTTGAATCGATCGGACGAAGCATGTCGGTATAGTTCAATTTTGTCTGACGTGCGTAATATTCATGCGTTTCATTGAATAATGTAATATAGTCATACGCCGAGTCATCATATTTCGTTTTCTTCCCATATTCTATGACATTATCAAGCGCATTCTGGATCGGCACTCCGTAATCCCACAGGGAACCGTATTTGGCCTTTGCATGATTTTCTTTGTTTATCTGTACATAATAAGCATAATACCCCGTATCCGTTCCATCAGCCGTCAGGATCTTCTCGAATTCGTTCTCTTTCTCTTCCGAATCAAAGGTGTAATTATCTATTTTCGTTCCCCAACGCAGCTGATAGTAGAGACTTGAGCTGATATCGTCCGTCTCTTCAAACATCATATCGTTGAAAATAGACAGAATCTTTCGAATCTTCGTTTCCGAACAATTCTTGTTAATCACTATCATAGCGCCTATTCTGGACCAGTTTGCTCCCTGCCTTACAACACCTTCCTCACTGGTAGGCATATCCAGGCTTGTCCAGATCCCACCGGTTTCACCGGTTGTTGTTCCCTCGGCATATTCATTTGCAATTGCAGGAGAATACCAGTCAATTCCGATCTGACCTGCATAAAGTCTGTTCTTGTGATTTCCCCAGCTCTGTGTATACCAGTCCGGATCCACAAGACCTTCCGCCACGATAATTCTCATAAAGTCAAGAAATTCTTCATAGCTTCCATCCAGGAACGGATGTGTCACTTCTCCCGCATCGTTCACATACCAGTTGTTATATTCCGTGAACATGTATAAGAAGTTCTCAAGGAATCCGATTCCTTCATTCTCACCTGCGGAAGTAAACAGATAATATCCCTCACCCTTTGTTTTCTTCACCCAACGAGCCATGTCCAGAAGCTGATCAACCGTTGTCGGATTTCCCGATGTGCCGGTATCCTTGTTCCAGGCCTCTACCCAGTCCTTACGGATCCGGTAATTCCAATCATAACCACTGTTCGGATACATTACACACAGCAGCTTACCGTCATCCGTATACAGGCTTCCGATCTTATCACGGTTCGTTTCATAATATTCCGTAACATTGGGCATTGCATCCAGATATGGTGTGTAATCATCTACCAAGAAGCCCTGGTTATACAGGCTCTTTAATTTGTTGAAATCCTTAAAGATAATTACATCCGGCTTATCTCCGCTCGTTGACGAAAATCTCTTCAGGATCTCATTATCCATATCCGTTGTCAGATTCAACTGCCAATCTACGCCATAGGTTTCATCGATCACCTCCTTATATGGATTCTCGTTGTAGTCCGTCGGCACGGAGCCATTCACCCAGCCTTCATAGAGTACCTTGATCGTATTCTCATCCTGCGCTGTGGAAGCCCCTTTACTGCCTCCGCAGCCGAAAGCGGAGAATGTCATCCCAAGTGCAAGTACTACACAGGCTGTCTTTGACATTACTTCTTTTACAATCTTTCTCTTCACTTTGATTCTCCCTTCTTTTATTATGTAAACCGCGAAAAGTTATTCTTTTACAGCTCCCATATACACCCCCTTCGTAAAATACTTTAAGAAGAATGGATATAACAACATGATCGGCAGGATACCTACTACGGCAACCACCATCTTCTTGGCTTCAGCATTCATAACCGCCGCCGTACCGCTGATCGAATTGAATGAAAAATAATTCTTCAGATACAGCTGCAGCGGGATCAGCGAAGAATTATTCGAGCTGACATACAGGAAAGAGTCGAACCATGAGTTCCAGGCTCCCACCGCTCCCATAAATGCCATAACCGCAATCGTCGCCTTGTTACAAGGTACGAGAATACGTGTCAGTATAGAGAACTCTGACGCGCCGTCTATCTTTGCCGCCTCAATGATCGAATCGGGAGTACCCATAAAGGTCTGTTTGAAAAGCAATGCTGTCCATCCCGATAACATACCCGGTATTACATATACCCAGAAATTATCAAGCATCCCTGTATAATCTCGTATCAGGTATTGCGGAATGGTTCCGCCGCCAAATACCATTGTAAAAAATACGACAAAGGATAATACCCTTTTCCCCCAGAAATTCTCAACGGACAAGGCATAACCAAAAACCATACATGTAATGACCGAAAACAAAGGTCCCATGATCGTTCTGGCAACGGACACGCCTATCGCTTTGTAAAGTCCCGGCTGGATCAGAACCTCTTTGTACGCTTCTATCGTCGGATGATGCGGAATAAGGAATACGCCTCCACGCTCGATCCATTCCGACTCAGTCATAAAAGATGCGCTCAACACATAGATCAAAGGATACAAGCAGCAGACCAGCAGAACAAACAAGATCGTTCCCGTGATAAGCTGATATCCGAATTCACCCTTGATCTTTCTCTTTAAACCTGTCATTTTCATACCGCCTTTCATATAATCGTCTCCGAACTACCATATACTCACGCCAAACTTCTTAGTCATCCACTTATTGGCAAACAGAACAAGAATCATTCCCAATAGCGACTGAACCAAGGATAATGCGGCGCCAGGACTATATTCAAAGGACATTAAGCCATAGTTATACAGCCATGTATTGACAGTTTCGATGCTGTTACGCACTGCCGGAGAATAGAACAGCAGGATCTCTTCTGTATTACCTCCGACGAAGATACCACCAATAACAAAGATAAACTGATACAACAGGATTCCTCTGATTCCCGGAAGCGTAATCGCGAAGATTCTTCTCCATGGGCCGCAGCCGTCGATCTTAGCAGCTTCGTACAACGATGTGTCGATATTCTGCATAGCTGCAAGATACATAAGAGAACCCCATCCGATACCTTTCCACACAGAGAATACATAAAGGATCACCCGCACTGCCTTCGGAGATGTCAGGAAATCATACGATACGCCAAAACACTGTGTCAGGATAGAGTTGACAAAGCCTGTATTTGACAACATTCCGTAGGCAATACTGTAAACAATGACCCATGAGAAAAAATGAGGTATATACAAAACGCCCTGCGAAAATCTTCTGAATCTTTCATTTGTCAAATGAAACAAAATAATAGCCAGGATGATCGGCGGAATAAATCCGAATATAAAGTCCAGCAAGCTGAACAACATGGTATTACCAAAGATTGTCCAAAAATCCGGCATCGACATAAATATATATCTGAAATTCTCAAAACCGACAAATTTACTTCCAAAAATGCCATCTGCAAAATTGTAATCTACAAATGCCAAAACAAACTGCAAAACCATCGGTCCATAGGCATATACGATCATCGATATCAATCCCGGCAGTATAAGCAAATAAATGAACCAGTAATTCTTTATGCTGTATTTGAATTTCTCAAACCCTTTTCTTTCTCTGTTCATTACAGTCGTTCCCCTTTGTCAGCCTTTATTTCGTACTTATGTACAATATATATGTTTTGCCTTTTTCATATGTATAATACGGCCTGAATACAATAGAGTCATTATCATTTGCCACAAAATCCATCGAACCATCCTGCCTTGTCAATAACGAATTAACATCTCCGTCAACAGGCAACACAGACGACAAACCGCTTACCACTCCGTCACATGCCAACGTCACCGGTCCGTATTTCACAGCGTACACGGCATCTGTCTCATCATCCGCATTCTGTACTATGCTGTAATACAGATTCATCGGCAGGCTTACGGTAACCGTATCTCCGTCTTTCCATGTGCGTTTCACGACCATCCAGCCGTTCGCATTCGTATATTCCGTCTGTTCTCCATTCACCGTGATCACTGCATCACCCGCAAGCCACGTGGGTTCACGGAAATATAATGCAAACTCTGATTCCTTGGTAGTATTGACTGTGAAATTCACATCGCTTTCTTCCGGATAGGAAGAATCCTGGGTCAGTCTGATCTCATTATCATCACAGTTCTTAAATGCAATCGAAGAATTTGTGTACAAGTTTACATATAAATTCTTTGTATCGTTATAATAAATATTTCTCAGGTATTCCATCACAACCAATGGTCTGGTTCCTGCGCAGCACGCCCAGGGCCAATCTTCACGAAGATATTTCGTTCCGCCATCCGACGAATAATCGGAATAGTAGGTCGGCTCTCCGTTTTCCGTCTCCAGTGAGGCTATCGTCATATTATAAAAGTCGTCTTCCATCCACTCTCCATAATATCCGTCTGCCGTATATGCCATCAGCCGATTATCCAGATTAACGATTGCGTATGCGTTACATTGTGTCTCCGTAGACCTGCTCGTAGTTCTTAAGCTGGAAACAAGATAATCACTCGGAAGCAGCCACTCCCACTCCGCGCCGTATCCGCCGGTTGCAAGCTTCTGTGTTTTTTCAGCCCAATCGTAGAACTTCTTAGTTGCATCCAGATAGTATGATTTACCTGTATTCTTGTATGCCTCCAGTGCGCTGTTGAATGAATTCAAATGTGAGTATGCATGAAAATACTGGTTATAAGGTCTGTCTACCTGGACTTTATAATCAAACAGATCTTCGTCATTGTAGAAAATATCCCAGAATTCCGTATATTCATACTTCTTTCCCCAATCTGTATATTGTCTGATCAGTGCAGCCGATTCTCCTTTTTCCTTCGCAAGTTCCGCAAACATATAGATCGCTTCGCTCATGGTATACCACTCTGTGCCATTATCTCCCAGCAGTGTCTCCGGCTCCTTGAAAGGCACATTCGACATACCGTAAGACATAAAATCCTTTGCCATATCATAAGCCGGTTCGAGATGGCAGCATTCATAGATATCAATAAACGCTCTCAGTGTCTTCTCATAGAAATAGGCACTGTACATTAACGGATAGCTTCCTGTCTTATCAATGATCTCCTGATATCCGGTCAGAATATCGGAAACAAGCTGCAGATCCGCCTCGCTCTGTGTGACAGCGTAACGCCTCGCCTTGGCGGAGATCAGCTGTGCGATACAACATTCCGGATTCGTTATGCCGGCTTCCCAGCCCAAATCTCTCCCTGTTTTTGTATCCATATCCGAATGCATTCTCCAACGATAAAGAATATCATCAGCGGTCAGCGAATCGTAATACGCCATACAGGCATCATAGGTATCTTTAAACAAGCCATCCGAAAGCGTCACATCCGCATAGTCAAAGGATATCAGCTTCTCTCTGTCTCCGCCGAGCGGATTGTTCGCATCTACCGTCTGCTCTGCGGCGGGGCTGTTATCATCCCCCTGCTTCGAAGTACCTGCACTCTCGCCGCAGGCGCACAGCATTGTCGCCGCAAGCATCAAAGCCGTGATCTTTGTAATTTTTCTCATGAATTCCATCCTCCTTCTTCACCGAATCACGGTGATTCTATTTCTCGCTGTCCGTTCCGTCGATTCTAAAGTGCATACGATATTCTTCATGCTCTTTGTAATCCTCAAACGGCTTAAATATATTACTTCCTGCGCTCACCCTTCCTTCCTCGTCACGGATGAAGTCTTCCAGTTCCGGCGTCTCCGTCTGCTCTGCGCCTTCCGCCGCTAATACGACCGGTCCGATAAGGAACGCTCTTGCGCCTTCCTTTTCCGCCACAATATCCTTCTGATACAATGGTCGCGGGAAATGCAATACGACTTCCTGTTCGCCTTTCCCCTTCACTACGATATCCAGCATACCATTGTTTTCTGTATATTCCGCCCCTTCGATCCGGATGATGTCGTCATCGGACAGATACGACGGCCTTCGGATATGAAGCGCCTGCTCCGCGAATTCCTCTTTGGGCACGATCCTGATAACCACCTTCCCGCTTCCGGTGTAATCGCTGTCCATGACAACCCGTGCATCCCGGCATTGGATCTCTGACGAGATAAACAGATTCACATACAGGGAATCATCTCTTCCCATAAAGTAAATGCTTCTCAAGATCTCCAACGCTGCCAACGGACGCGTCCCGGAGCAGCAGGTCCACGAAGTTGTATGCAGCCACTTCGTTCCTCCGTCTGCACAATAGTCCGAATAATAGAATGCATGTCCTTTCGAATCCGTCTCAAGGCTCGCCAAAAAGGAGTTATAATACAGAAGTTCGCTCTGGTTTCCGTATTTCAGATCACCCGTAGCTGTTGCCAAAAAGCGATTCTGGCGCAGGCTGGCATATGTATTGCATTGATTTTCAAATGTGCAATGGCAGTGAAGCAGCGCATCCACAATACGATCCTTCGGCAACAGCCATTCTAAGATCACGCCGTATCCGCCGGTGGCCACCATTTGCGTCCTTGTCATAAAAGCATTAAAATTCTTTGCCGCTTCCAAGTATCTCTCTTCCCCGGTACGATTATAAATATATGCCGCACTGTTGAATGAATTCAGATGCGAATATGCATGGAAGAAATCCGTATTCACTCCCGCTTCCGGAGAATAATCAAAAATACTTTCTCCATTCAGGAATATATTCCAGAACCGATCATACTCAAACCGTTTCCCGAACGCTTCGATCTCAGCCACATAATCCTCTGACTCCTTCTGTGCCGATGCCATATCTGCGAAACGATAAATCGCTTCCGAAAGCGTATACCACTCTATCTCCTCGCTGTGTTCTCCCTGCTGTGTGCCATTGTCCCCCAGGCGGCATAAAGCATTCTTCATGACCGGAGTATCTCTGAAATGATCGATCAATGCTTTGCATAAAGGGTATGCTTCTGAAATGCCGCATAACTCAACCGCATCCATCAGGCCATGAAAAACCTTCTCAGCCATGTATGCCGTGCGGCATATATAACAGTCAGGCACAACCTTCTGCATCTCCGCCAGTCCATCCACATACTCTCTGGCGCGTTCATAGTATCGCTTGTCCTTCGTGGCAACATAAAAGCGACAGAATGCCTGCAGCCACTGTCCGAATACAATGCCGCCTTCTTCGAACCAACTGTCTCCATATACCAGGCTTTTTCCGTCTTTCGTATCAAGCCCTGCCTTTTTTCTCATTTCATAAAAAACATCATCTGCCGGAATTGACAGGTAAAATTCTCCAATCGTCCGAAGCTTTTTTTTTAATTTTTCATCACGAATCACCGTATCTGAGTAATTCGTTGATTTCAGACGACCTAAGTCTCTCATTTTCGTCATCTCATCATGTCTCTTTCTGTTTTTCTTATAGTATAAAATCTTTTTTTCGTCATGTCTCTCTTTTTTCTTTCTTTTTCTATGCTTTTTTTAACATTTTAAACAAAAGTGTCCGCCGCCGATACGTCTCCGGGAATCCAGAGTTTATTTAAAATACATGGTGTAATACTCCATATTCCCATACGAATAATATGGTTTAAATTTATAATCCTCATGGCCTTTTATGGTAAAAGTCATTCCCGATACGGTAAACAGCGTATTCGGATCCTTATTTTTATCGAGATAGCTTGTGATATCATCTGCGTTTTCTCTGTATCCGCCGCATACAAGAACAACCGGGCCATATTTCACCGCACGCAGGCTCTCACCGGAAGATTTCTCGCTTGTAATGGAATCATAATAAAGATCCATCGGGAGCTGCAGTGTCACCGTGTCACTTGTACTCCATGTGCGATTCACGATCAGCCATCCGTCCTTCTCCGCATAGGCAACTGCACTTCCGTTCACCTTCACAGTCGCACTTCCGCTCAACCAATCCGGTTTTCTGAAGCACAGGCTATAGGTGTCAGCCGCATCCGACTTCACCGTGAAAGTCACAGTATCCGTTTCCGGGAAAGCGGAAGTCTGGGATAAGTCGATCTTAACCCCATTATCATTTACAAAAGTCACAGAGGAATTTGTATACAGGTTTACATACAGGTTCATATCATCATGGAAATAAATGTTTTTTAAATATTCCATCACAACCAATGGTCTGGTGCCTGCACAGCAAGGCCAAAGCCAATCGTCACGGAGGTATTTATTTCCGGTCACGCCATACTTAGAGTAGTACATTGCCTTACCGTCAGATGTTTCCAGAGATGCGATCGTCATATTATAAAAAGCCTCTTCTATCCACTGACCATAAGCCGCACTGCCTGTATAATTTATCAGCTTTTCACACATACCTGCAAGCGCATATGCCGTACACTGTGTCTCGCAGCTACGCTCATTGCTTTGGATCAGCCAGCTTATTTGTTCGCTTCTCGGCATCAGATACTCCCATTGGGGTCCATATCCTCCGGTTGCAAATACCTGTGTCGTCTGCATCCACTCGTAGAACTTCTTCGTCAATGTGAGATAATCCGCTTCTCCGGTCTGTTTATAAGCCTCCAGAGCACTGACAAAGGAATCAGCATGCGAATACGCATGAAAATAGTCAAGGTAGGAAACTCCCTCCTGTGCTGTAGGCTTGTTGTCAAATACGTCTGTATCATTCAAAAAATAATTCCAAAAAGTCGTATAATGATAGAGCTGTGCAAATGCCCTGTATCTCTGTATATCCGAAGCGGATTCTCCCTGTTCCTTCGCAAGCCCGGCGAACAAATACAGGGCTTCGCTCATATTGTACCACTCGGTTTTCTTATCTCCCAGCAGTCTTGTCGGTTCTGAATACTGCTCCTGTGTCATTCCCCATTCAACAAAATCCTTTGCTATATCATAAGCTTCCGTCAAGCCGCAATACTCAAACATATCCATATAAGCTCTAAGCTGTTTTTCAAAAAAATATGCACTGTAAACGCACGGATATGGATTTTGCATTTCCGTACCTTTTTTGATGATCTCCTGACACCCTGACAAGATCTCCTTTACCGTTTCCAGGTCATTTTCCGCTTTTGTGATCGCATATCGCCTTGCTTTCGCAGAAATAAGCTGTGCCTGGCAGCAGGACTTCAGATCCTTCTCATCCCAATTCGTCACAGTGGCATTCCCCGTGTCCATGCCAAGCGTTGTACGCCACGAATATAAGATGTCGTCAGCAGTCAATGTATCATAATATGTCATGCATGCATCATACGTAGTTTTGAACAACCCGCTCGACAAGGTCACTTCTCCGTAATCAAAGGAAGAGAGGCTGACGTCCGCTTTCCCCGTATAGGATACCGCCTTCATCTTCATGTTGTCAAGAATCCATACCTGGCCTTTTCCGCCTTTGGACACAAGCAATGTATCAGCAGTGCCATCGGTCTTAAACACCGCTTCTACATGCGCTGTCTCTGTGCCTGCGGTATATGTGACATGAGCAAACTCATCCGTATTCGTTGTCACAAAGTCCTCAAGCGTCCCAAAGTTCAATGTCAAGGTTTTTAATATGTCGCCAAATCGCGGGTCTTTCACCTCATCATTCTCAGCGGCTTCTTTCATCACATACAGGTTAAATATATGATTGGTCGCAGCATCACCGATCTGTAAATCAAAGGATACCTTCACATAAATCCCCTTCCCCAGATCTACTCCGCCATATGCGCCCCACGTGTGTTTTCCATATACAAACACATGCTCATCGGAAGTTACACGCGCCCAGCCGTCTTCCAATGCCGCTGCGCTTCCAAAGAATGCGCTCTTATGCCATGACGCTGTCACGCCCTTGTCCGCATCCTCCGAAAAATCGTTGACAAACAGTACTGACTCTGTGCTGTAATTCTCAAACGAAACGCCATTATCATAATCCAGCAGATCATTGACCGCAAATGTATCGACAGTGCCGTATACTCTTGTTCCATCCTTGGTTACCCAGTATGGCTTCACGGTAAAGGAAACGC
>CAVGED010000109.1:0-9574 GCA_963628035.1 Paludibacteraceae bacterium | reverse complement strand
TGCTGGACATCCAGCGGATGTCCGTTTAGCACGGACCGGAGTGGAACGGAGACGCAAAGCGGAGTTCGGGTTTCCCGAAAGCACTGCACCGTTTCAATCCACCCCCATAAGAGAAAAGAGGTCCCAATGAATCCTTCCACAAAAGATCAATCCCTGCTGGAAAGCTTAACTTCATACAGTCACTCGGACTACTACCCCTTCCACATGCCGGGGCACAAGCGTGCGCCGCTGGACTTTCCGAATCCCTGGTCCATCGACATCACGGAGATCGACGGCTTCGACAACCTGCACCATGCAGAGGGGATCCTAAAGGATCTCCAGGAGCAGACCGCCCGGCTGTTCGGTGCCAAGCAGTCCTTCTGCCTCGTGAATGGCAGCACCTGCGGGATCCTGGCCGCCGTCAGCGCCTGCGTAAAGCCCGGCGGCAAGCTGCTCATGTCCCGGAACTGTCATAAGTCAGCCTATCACGCTGTATATCTTCGGAATATCACACCCATATATGCCATGCCTGAGATAACCGACTTCGGCATCATGGGTTCTCTCTCCCCGGACACGGTGGCTCATGCCCTGGAGGAGCACCCGGACATACAGGCTGTGCTCGTGGTGTCACCCACCTACGACGGCATTGTCTCTGATATGGAAAGCATTGCAAAGATCGTACATGCGCATGGGATTCCCCTGATCGTCGATGAGGCCCACGGCGCACATCTTCCGCTGGTGAAGACGCTTCCTACGTCGGCTCTGACCTGCGGTGCAGACATCGTGATCCACAGTCTTCACAAGACACTGCCCGCCTTTACGCAGACGGCGCTCCTGCATATCAACTCCGATCTTGTGGACGAGGCAGTTGTCCGGCGTTTCCTTGGCATTTACCAGAGCAGCTCCCCCTCCTACCTGCTGATGGCTTCCATGGATCAGTGTTTTCGGATCCTTAAGGAATGCGGGCAGCAGCTCTTTGCCGATTTTCGTAGGAATCTGGATTCTTTTTACCAAAGCTGTGAAGCCTTGCGATATATCCGGGTATTCCGGGGAGGAACCACCGACAGGCTCCCATCTTCCCGCGCCGGGACTTCCGTCCGACAGCAGGTTCAAGCCTCCTGTCGGACGGATCCTGCAGTCTACGCCTGGGATGACTCCAAGATTTTGGTATCAGCAGCCGCCTTAGGGCTGTCCGGCCAGGCACTGTATGATATATTGCTGGAACGCTATCACCTGCAATTCGAAATGGCCTCCGGCCATTACGCGCTGGCCCTTACCAGCCTGATGGATCGGCCGGAAGGCTTTGAACGGTTGTTTGCTGCCCTGCTGGAGATTGAGCAGCAGTATTGCAATCCCGATGAGGCTTCCCACATAATATCGCCCTGTCCCAGCAGTACCTGGCACCGCATTCCGCAGCAGAAGATGACTCCCCCGCCCAGCGTGCTTTACCGGCTGCCGCAACAAGTCATGACCATCACGGAAGCTGTAGAACATTCCGGCACAACTGTCCGCCTAGAGGACGCAGCCGGAGCCGTCAGCCAGGAATATCTCTATCTCTACCCGCCGGGAATTCCCCTGCTGGCCCCGGGAGAAGTGATTGACGAGACACTGCTTAGCCATATCAAGCAGATAGAAGATACCGGGCTCACCCTGGAGGGTCTTGCGGATACTGCAAATACAGAGATACTGGTTGTACATGGAATCTCCTTGCCCTGCCGCTGAGATTGTGGTATACTTTTTTCATTGAAATCACCAGGAGGCCCCATGGGAAAGATATTTTGTCTGATGGGAAAGAGCTCATCGGGAAAAGATACAATATATAAGAAGCTACTGGAACAGAAGCTTCCTCTCGACACCATTGTCCCCTGTACCACCCGGCCCATCCGGCACGGAGAGACGGACGGTGTGGAATATTACTTTTACACGGAGGACGCTCTTGCCGGGCTGGAGCAGTCCGGCAAGATCATTGAGCTGCGGGCTTACAATACCGTCCACGGCGTGTGGAAGTACTTCACCGCGGACGACGGCCAGATCGATCTTGACAGGCACGACTATCTGATCATCGGCACACTGGAATCCTACCGGAAAATGCAGGATTACTTCGGTGCCGGGAAGCTGGTTCCCATCTATGTCTGCGTGGACGACGGCATCCGCCTCCAGCGGGCCTTAGACCGGGAGCGCAGCCAGGAGACACCGAAATATGCGGAGATGTGCCGCCGCTTTCTGGCAGACGAGCAGGATTTTTCGCCGGAGAAGCTGACGGAAGCCGGAATTGAGAAGCAATTCTCCAATGAAGATCTGGCGAATACCGTTGCAGAGATCTCTGCTTATATATGGGAACGGCTGGATCCGAGCGCTTCGTAAAGGACATCTGGAGCTACTTGGGTAAACCGGACGATTGCCCTTGCCGAATCATATCCATTTTGTTATACACGCAGGAACAACACGCTCCATACAATCAAGGGAGGTAAGAAATGGCCGGATTTTCAGATATTATCGGGCACAGACAGATCATTGAGCACTTTAAAAAGGCCATTTCCTATGGCAAGGTCTCCCATGCCTATATCTTAAACGGACCGGAACTGTCCGGGAAAATGATGCTGGCCGATGCCTTCGCCATGACTCTGCAGTGCGAGAAGAAGGGCACGGAGCCCTGCGGCGTCTGCCACTCCTGCCGTCAGGCCATAAGCAGGAACCAGCCCGATATCATCTACCTCACCCACGAGAAGCCTGCCACCATCTCCGTGGACGATATCCGCAGGCAGATCAACAACGATATCGGCATTAAGCCCTATGCCAGTCCCTACAAGATCTACATCGTGGACGAGGCTGAGAAGATGAACCAGCAGGCGCAGAACGCACTCCTTAAGACCATTGAGGAGCCGCCGCCCTACGGGGTGATCCTGCTTCTGACTACCAATGCGGATGCTTTCCTGCCAACCATCCTATCCCGCTGTATCACACTGAACCTGAAGGTGATCCCGGATCAGGAGATCAGGGACTATCTGATGCATCATTGCCAGATACCCGATTACAAGGCCGACATCTGCACCGCCTTTGCCCAGGGGAACGTCGGTAAGGCCATCCGGCTGGCTTCCAATGAGGATTTCAATGAGCTGAAGGATTCCGCGCTCCAGTTGGTAAAACGGATCGGCGATATCGAGCTGTATGAGATGACGGAAGTCATCAAAGAAATCAGCGAATACAAACTGACCATCAGCGATTACTTTGATCTTCTGACGATCTGGTATCGTGATGTGTTATTATATAAGGCAACTGCAGACATTGACGGTCTCATTTTCAAGGATGAGATCTATGCTATAAAAAAACAGGCAGGCAAGAGCTCTTATGCCGGGATCGAGCATATTCTGGAGGCACTGGACAAGGCAAAGCTTCGTCTTAACGCCAACGTGAACTTCGATCTTACCATGGAGCTGCTGCTACTGACTATGAAGGAGAATTAATCATGATAAAAGTTGTTGGTGTCCGGTTTCGTCCCGCCGGAAAGATCTATTACTTCAATCCCCAGAACCTTGCGATCAGCCGGGGAAGCCACGTGATCGTGGAGACCGCCCGCGGCATGGAGTTCGGTACGGTCATGATGGGGCCCAAGGAGGTAAATGAGAAGCAGGTCGTCCAGCCCCTAAAGCCGGTGCTGCGCATCGCTACCAAGGAGGACGAGAAGAACGAGGCCAGGAATAAGGAAAAGGAACGAAACGCCTACAAGATCTGCCAGGAGAAGATCCAGAAGCACGGATTGATGATGAAGCTGGTGGATGCAGAATATACCTTTGACAACAATAAACTGCTGTTCTATTTTACCGCTGACGGAAGAATCGACTTCCGGGAGCTGGTGAAGGATCTGGCATCCGTGTTCCGCACCCGTATTGAGCTTCGTCAGATCGGCGTCCGGGATGAGACTAAGATCTTAGGAGGCATCGGTATATGCGGGCGTCCTCTGTGCTGCCACTCCTACCTATCGGAATTCGCCCCCGTATCCATCAAGATGGCCAAGGAGCAGAACCTCTCCCTGAACCCCACCAAGATCTCCGGGGTATGCGGGCGGCTCATGTGCTGTCTGAAAAACGAAGAAGATACGTACGAATACTTAAACAGCCGTCTTCCGGCTGTCGGTGACCATGTAACCACAGATGATCGTCTAAAGGGTGAAGTGCAGAGCGTCAACGTACTTCGGCAGTTGGTGAAGGTCGTGGTGGAAGTGGATGACGAGAAGGAGATCCGGGAATACCATGTAGATCAACTGCGCTTCAAACCCCGAAAGCGGAAGGATCGCCATAAACTGTCTGCGCAGGAGTTAAAGGAGATCAAGGAACTGGAAGCCCTGGAGGACAAGGGAGATGCCGCATCCCAGATCGACGATGCAAACTAATAATCCCCTGCTCCTGCCGGGAGAACGGCTGGACGAGCTTCACCGGAACGGCTACCATATCATCCAGAACCCAGACCTCTTCTGCTTCGGCATGGATGCTGTGCTGTTGTCCGGCTTCGCCGCGGTGAAGCCGGGGGAGCGCGCCCTGGATCTCGGAACGGGGAACGGCATCATCCCCATCCTGCTGGAAGCCAAGACAGAAGGGGAACACTTCACCGGGCTGGAGATCCAGGAAAGAAACGTAGATATGGCACGCCGCAGCGTTGCCTTAAACCATTTGGAACATAAAATATCCGTCGTCCAGGGCGACATTAAGGATGCTTCCAGGCTGTTCGGAGCATCTTCTTTTCATGTAGTCACCTCCAATCCGCCTTATATGACCGGTCACCACGGACTGACGAATCCCAACGAAGCCAAGGCCATCGCACGCCATGAGCTTCTCTGCACCCTGGAGGATGTGATCCGGGAAGCTGCGAAGCTGCTGCCGCCCAAAGGGCGGTTCTACCTGGTGCATCGCCCCTTCCGGCTGGCAGAGATCCTGTGCACCATGAGCCGATACGGTATCGAACCCAAGCGTATGAAGCTTGTATATCCCTTTGTGGACAAGGAGCCCAACATGGTGCTCCTGGAAGGTCTGCGGGGCGGACGGCCGCGGATGACTGTGGAGAAGCCGCTGATCGTGTATGAACGGCCCGGAGTGTATACCAGAGAGATTTATGATATTTATGGGTATTGACATAGAAACATGGAGGTACTGGACATGCCAGGAAAATTATACTTATGCGCCACTCCCATCGGCAATCTGGAGGACATCACCTTTCGTGTATTGCGCACGTTGAAGGAGGTAGACCTGATCGCCGCCGAGGACACCCGCAATTCCATCAAGCTGCTGAATCATTTTGAGATCAAAACCCCCATGACCAGCTATCACGAATACAATAAAATTGACAAGGCTTATCAGCTGGTGGAGAAGCTGAAGGCCGGACAGAATATCGCGCTCATCACCGACGCCGGAACCCCCGGAATCTCCGATCCCGGCGAGGATCTGGTGCGCATCTGCTACGAGTCCGGAATCGAAGTCACCTCCCTGCCCGGCGCCTGTGCCTGCGTCACTGCCCTGACCCTGTCCGGGCTCCCCACCCGGCGCTTCTGCTTCGAAGCCTTTCTTCCCCATGAGAAGAAGGAACGGGCCGCTGTCCTTGATGCCTTAAAGACAGAGACCCGCACCATCATCCTATACGAAGCCCCACACCACCTGAAGAAAACACTGGCAGAGCTATTGGAAACACTCGGCGACCGGAAGCTCACCCTGTGCCGTGAACTCACCAAAAAGCACGAAACCGTAAAGGTCACTACCCTCTCTGAAGCCGTCGCTTACTATGAGGAAAACGAACCCCGCGGCGAATATGTGTTAGTCCTCGAAGGCAAGAGTATGGAAGCGCTGGCAGAAGAAGCCCGGCAGTCCTTTGAAGCCATGTCGCTTAAGGAGCACATGGCCTTTTACGAAGAACAGGGTATCCCCCGGAAGGATGCCATGAAGCTGGTGGCTAAGGATCGCGGCGTCTCCAAGCGCGATATCTACAACGCACTCCTGTAAACCTGCCGCATGCCGCGAGATATCCCTGCGGCGTTTCTATGGCGTTCTGCCTCTCTATGGCGTTTTGCCTCCATAAAACGCTTCCAGATACTCCCGCAAGACCGGAAACTGCGCCGGTCCCATCCGCATCAGTGCCTCATGGAACCGATAATCACTGTACGCCTCCCCATACAGCTTCTTTGCATACTCCTTAAGATCCAGGAATTCCAGATATCCGATATAGTACTTCAGATAGTGGGCCGGTTCCTCCACGATCAACTGATAAACATCCGTCAACGCTTCCTCATTGGTGATCTGATACTCCCCGAAAAATTCCTTCATCCTGGCAAGACTCCATCCATCGTAATGGATTCCCATATCCGCCGTGGCATACAGGCTTAAAAGCGCTGACTGATCCAGTTGGAAGAGCTGTGCCAGCTTATGATCCATATCCGCATATTGATAAGCGATCATCTCCACATAGGTCGCCCAGCCCTCGGAATACCCGCTGGTTCCCAGAAGGCTGCGGATCGTAGGGAATTTCTGGCTGCGCTCCATTACATTCTGATACAGATGGCCGGGATATCCCTCATGTGCCAGGGTCGTATACAGCTTCAGCTTCTGATAGTTGTTTGAGCCATTGATATAGATGGAATTCTGCGTGATATCGTCAATGGGTACCGCCAGATAGAAGGCCGGCGCCATAAACTCCTCCAGAGACGGATGTACATACTTCACCGTAAAATTGGTATCCGGCGGCGCCGGAAAGTCCTGCTTCATTTTTCCTAAAAGCTCCGTCAGAATCGCCGTAGGATCCTGCTGGGCGAAGGCATAAGAAGCTGTCTGTGTCAGGAGATCGGGATTCTCTGACAGAAGCTTTGCCGCCTGTGACATATCCTGAGCACGCTTTTGGGTGGCAGCCTCCTGCATCTGTTCAACAGTCCGGTCCGAGCCTGTGTAAGATTTCACCAGATATTCATAGTAGGCCTTTCCCTCCGGCAGATAACAAAGCCCCTGCTGATTCTTCCCGGACAGCTTCAGCTTCTCCAGGCCATGGGCCATCATCTCATAAGCCGGAATCACACTGTCCGCGACCGCCTGACTGTTCTGCTCCTTATAGGACTGCTTCTGCTCCTCCGTCAGTCCCTCCATGGCATCGATCTTATCCGCAAAGGTCTCTATGAGATAATTATTTTCCTTATCTGCAATGAAGTTCCGGCACTGGCTGATGATGTCCTCCGCGGCAAATTGGGACATGAACAGGCCATGATTCGCCTTTTCCATCTGAAAGAGAAGAATCTGCCGGAAATAATCCTGCGTCTTACCCAGCAGCGCCAGATAGTCCTGCACATCCCCCTCATCATAGAAGGCATACTCCGCCATCAGCACCGGCAGCTCCGCCTGCACTCCGGTGGATGGACGCAGCATCTCCTGATACAGGTATAGATCCGCAGCTGTCAGATCCACCTCCGTCTCCGCATACAGGATATCGTAGGTCAATCGCCTTGGAGTATCAAGCTTCCCCGGGTCATAGCTCTCCAATACCTTCTTGACATTCTCCAACGCAAGAAAAGACGCCTGATAGCTGTCCCTGCTGACATCGCCATAGGTCACTGTGTAGTTGTCAATTCCATAGTTCTCCGGATTTTTCAAGGTATAATGGAGATTGATGGTGCTGGCAGTCACCTCCTGAGAGAAAAGGCTTTCCAGATATGTATCAAATTTCTCCTGGTATTTTTCCCGGGAATCGCTGTGCGCGGGGGTTCCATCCGAATGCGATTTCAGATAATCATGGACTCCGAGACTGGTGATAAGAAGCGCTGCGCCGAAGCACAAAAGGAGCGCCAGTCGGAGAATTTTTCTTTTTTTCATGGGCGGAATGAACTCCGTTTTTGTCTATTTTATGTCTGGTATAAGTATAATATGTTTTCTTATCAGAATCCCCGATGCTTCATTCGTAAAAAAGCGGAAGTACTTAAAATCGGCATTTCCGCTTTTTTTGTATTTGTATTTCAATTTTGTAAAAACTATTTTAAAAGCAAAAGAAGTTTGATATAATCAAAAATACAAAAAAATTACTTTTTCACTATAAAACAAAGTGAGGTATACATATGGGATTGTTTAGCAAAAAGAAAAAAGTTACCGTAGATGAGGTGTCTATGCAGATGATGCTTGCCGCAAGCGATGTAGTTGGAAAACTTCGAGGTTTTGACGATTTGGACGACACACAATCTATGGCAGTTAGTATGGGGTATTTTTATGGCTTTTTAAAAATGCACTTAAATAGCATAGCAGATTTAGATACGGCAAACACAATTATTAATCAATCAATTATTAATCTCGAAAACGCTATAAAGGGCAAGCCTGCATTTAATGATTTTGGGGACAAAATTAGAATAATGGCAAACAATTCCTCTGCTAATCTACAATATGCAATGAAGGATTTGAAAGACAATCCATTTATGGGTATGGCAGTATTTTACTTAAGTGACTTGTACGACTCTACTACGATTGATATCGGTAAAATGGATGTTGCAGAAAATAATATGCGATTGTTATACGGAATGGTTTCCAATCTAACAAATGATATCAAAATAGTGAAATAAAAGAGAAGAAAACACGAATGACAAGGTTAGCGCAATGAAAAAGGAAACTGAAAAAATACTCAAATACACACCATATAATTCCTATGATGATTTGTTTGGCGCGATATATGGAAATAAAGCGAATATTAAACTTTCTAACTATGCGTACAGACAGATTGCACAGATAGAAAAACCTATTTTTGCTAATTTGGGAATACATTTTGGATTCATTCCGTCAGCAATTATGACGGTTGTCTTTGCAATATATTCTGAGAATTATCTACTTTTGTTATTATTGCTCGCAGAGTGTGTTTTTTCATTTGCTATTTACTTGTTGCATAACTTTAAAATGAAGACGTGGCTTGTTTCGGGAATTGTTATTGTATGCGGCTTGTTCTTGGTCAAAGTTCCTTTGTCTGTTCTGATATTGGCATTGAGTTGGTTGTTTAATTCTTGGGTTGTTAGTTGGTGGCTAAAAAACGTATACAAAAGCAGTGTTAAAATTCTGCAATACAACGAAGAAGCATTTGCGTGGGCATATAATTCACACAATTTACTGATTGAGGACTGCTATGGAAATATTTATAGCAAACTTCGACAAAACGAATTAGAAACAGCGAGTTATGAACGATTATTGAAAGTATTAAAAATAGGTGCTGGTTCAGATGATGTCGATAGTGCAATATGCAAGTTCTCTGCCTTTTACCTCAAACAAGGAAAAGATATTCCAAATGAGTTGTACTGGGGAATTACCAACCATTCAAAACAGAAGAAGCGTGAAAACTTATTAAAGATTTTGGAACTTGGTATCGGCATTGAAGGAATTGACAATGTTATAAGTAGATTGGTTGATTTTTACACGGCAAAAGGTATTGTTTTTCCTAATGACATATGAATTCTGTTTATATGGATGAAATCAATATTTTATACTTGCAATAAAAGAGTTTTATAACCTGACTTTTGCAGAAAAATAAGTATAAAAATGCTCTCTAGTATAAATGATTTTAAATAACTCGACTATATAATCAACCTATGATATAATGT
>CAVGED010000108.1:0-39009 GCA_963628035.1 Paludibacteraceae bacterium | reverse complement strand
ATGCTGATGAGTGGATATAATCCAGATTTAGTTGTAAAATCTCTGGAAGTTCACACAGCACTAATCCCTTCTCGGCATACCTAGTGGTATAAATTCCGTTATTCGTTACACCTCTTACATTCCGAATCCCGGTATTTGTTACCTTCCCTGCCTTATCTACTGTGTATAAAAGGTCGTTATCGACTGTAAAATATATCTTCCCATTGACACAATTGCAAAGCGCAATCATGTCACTATCCGTTGGCGCTTCGAAGGCCACTTTCATATCCTTGGTTTTCACATCGATCATAACCAGTTGATAATATCCCGACATATCATCTTGATCATATTGTTCATAGTATTCAACGCAAAACAGTTTACCATCCAGTAAACACAGATCACTATAACATCCGTCCATAAACTTTTCTGCACCGGATTGTTTATCAATATAGATTCCCGTTTCCCAATCGGAATAGTACATTTCGCCTTCAATCTCACATGCAAATCCCCAGTTTATAAGATTTGCATGTTGAGTTATGGCAGCATCAGAGGATAATTCATGCGAATCTACAGGATCATCGGAGGATGTCTCCATCCCCCGTTGCTTCAAGATTCCAAAAAAGGAACTCTTAATCGCTACTATCGATATAACAGATACTAAAATAGCAGCTGCGACAGCCCCAACAATGATCGCCGTTGTCCTGCCCTTTTTCCTTCTCTCCGGCCCGGACTTCGTCGGCTGCTGTACCTCTTCGGTATATATGTTCCCGCAGAACGGGCAGACACCCAATTCGGAATTAAAATATTTTTTGCATGAGGGACATTCCACAGAATGTATTTCCATATGGTAAGCTCCTTTCCCTTTCCAAGATCTTCCTACCTTCCCAATAAATACTTAGTTTCTTGGTGCCGGTCCCCACTTATTGTCTCCATCACTCTTTTTGCTAAACTGAATAATGAGGATAATGATTCCTGCTAACGGAATCAGCCCCATAAGCAGGTACACCCAAGACTTCCCGGTATCATGAAGTCTTCTTACCGAAAGTGCAAGGCTTGGCAATAACAACCCAAGCGACACAATAGCGCTGATTATGTAAAACATCGGGATCTCAGAGAGGACTCTAAAAAACGAACTAAGAATCACATTACATAAAACGATCCACCAGTATTCTCCCGCTGTAGAACGTCCTTCAAAATTAACGTAATTTACAAAGTACAGCTTAATTGCTTCTCCGAAGGAAACATTTTTCGGAGAACCGGAGGAATTCTGTCCTGCATAAATGTTTGGTTGCGCATAGCCCCCTCCTGCATACCCCTGTTGATTATACTGTTGCTGGCTATACTGCCTATTCTGCTGATTATACTGCTGCTGTGCGTACTGACCGTCCTGCCAATTATACTGTTGCTGTGCATACTGGCCGTTCTGCTGATTATACTGCTGCTGTGCGTACTGGCCGTTCTGCTGATTATACTGCTGCTGTGCGGCGTTAGGATTTACTTTCTCTTGGCGTGCGCCGCAATTCGGGCAGAAGATCACTCCTTCTCCAATTTGGTTTCCACATTGTTGACAAAACATATTGATTCCTCCTTAGTAAACAGTTGTAATTGACTTGATCAAAGTATCATTTGATTCTGCCGAAGTTCCAATAGCACAAATAAACACCATATAATTTCCGATTTTTCGGACGTAAATCGTTTGCACAAAATCGCCATAGCCATTATTAAAGGAATTCTCTGCTTTGGTGTAAGTATATCCGGCCACTGTTTCTGTTGTATACCGCGTCGCAAGCTGATAGCTGAGTCCTGCTTCCTCCAGCTCTTCTTTCACGTTATTCAGGACAATATCCATATACTCTTCCTCATCGTAATCAGGAACAGACGGCATTTTCTCATAGCAAACATAAAATATGCTCATTCCATCATCTGACGTAAAATACACGCCACACTCCAGATTCACATCCTCCGCAGTTGCATATGTCGCAGAATCTGCATTTGAGAAGCCGTCTGGAAGCTTCAGCTTGATATCGGCCCACTCATTTGTATAAACCGTTCCGTCAAAACTGCCTTTTGTGTATTCCAGATCCTCCAATCCGTCGTATAATCCAAAACCCTGACTCCGAAATAATATTTCTGCTCCTTTGCCAATCCCGGCCATTACAAGTACCGCCAGAATCACAAGCGCAACAATTAATCCGGTTTTCTTTTTCTTTGGTTTGTTTTGCTGATTATACTGTTGCTGTGCGTACTGACCATTTTGTTGGTTATAAGCCACATTCTGTTGTTGTGCATACTGCCCTCCCACATTTCCTCCATATGAAGGCTGGCTGTAGGTATTCCCGCCATTCATCTGCTGATTGTATTGATTTTGTTCAAACGGCTTTTGACCGTATTGATTCTGATTATCTTTAACGAGTGTCCCGCAATTCGGGCAGACACCCAATTCCCGCTTGAACAGCTTGCCGCAATTCGGGCATGTTACTTCATTTGCATTCTCATACACTGCTTCATTTGATGTTTGAAGCGGATTCATTATCGCCTGAGAAGTATCCGCTGGCATGCCGCACTCCTGACAGAATCTCGCGGATTCCGGAATAATTGCTCCGCATCTTGTACATTGTTTGTTCATGGAAGCCTCCTAAAAATTATTATATTATCTTAAATTAAGGTATTTCTAGTTGTTATAAAAGCAATCTTCACACATAATATGTTCTCCGAACCGATAATACTTGCCAAAGATCAACTTTCCGCATTCAGTGCATTTCTCTACATTGCTGAATATTATGATTATTATGATAACAGCAAGCACGATAAACACTATAAGTGCGATCCACTTAAGGGGCAGGGTTTTCCGTTCCATATTATGACTTCTAACTGCACTGTCTGAGCTCTGCGGATTGTTTGCAGAACCGATGTGATTTTTGATCGCCCAGATACAAATTGCTGCAAAAAACAGGATGCTCACAAAGTAATTAAGGGTTAATGTCTCATCCCGGATTGCTTCAACCATATATTCGAGTGACACCACGCCGCTCGCAATCGCGATCAGGCCGCTTTGCTTCCTGGCAAAGCAAAAGACTACTCCGACTAACGAAATTATCTTCAGCAAATCCGTTATCACATATAAATTGTCAACAAAATCGCTCTCGTAAAAGCAGATATTCATCACACACCAAAGCGGATACAGGAACATCATAATAGCAGATCCACTCAGCAGGCCTGACATGGAACCGCCGTAGATATAGTTAAGCAATGCTTCTCGCACGTTATCGAGTGTTCCACCGGAAGGCGTCTTGCTGGTCGGTTCCGCATAATGTGCCTCGTTAACTGGCGTCGGATTGACCGGTGTTTCGTTGACTGGTGTAACATTGACTGGTGTTTCATTGACCGGTGTTTCATTAACTGGTGTAGCATTGACTGGTGTCGCATTGACCGGTGTTTCATTAACGGACGTTGGATTGACCGGCGTCGGATTAACCGGTGTCGGATTAACCGGTGTCGAATTGACCGGTGTTTCGTCAATAGGCGTCCCGCAATTCGGACAGACCCCAAATTCCCTCTGGAATACGGTGCCGCAATTCGCGCATATTGCTTCATTTGTCGTTTTTTTTGAAGAGTACATAAATCATCCTCCCTCTATGTTTTATATAAATTAATTTTGTTCCTTATCGTTTATCCTTATCTATCCGTTTCAAAAACAGTATTCCGACAAATCCGTAGATCCCACTGTAAAGAATAAGCACCATCCAGGTCTGCATAACATGGGGTACAGAAGCATCATATTCCATATCGTAGGCCTGTGTTGTATCCAAATCGGGCTGCTCCCCCATACTTAGACTCTGCAGGGTGTCGGCCGTAGGGATCTCATTTAAATCTGCCGAGGAACAGATTGCCGTCAACCCCCATTTGCTGATCGTAAGCTCCTTTATCGGCTCTGCTTCTTCGGGCAGTGTAAACATCATTCCCGACATAACAAGCTGAATAATAAGCACAAAGGGCATTACCGTCATTGCAGCGTTTTCGGTCTTCACGATACAGGACACCAATATTCCAAGCGCATCGGCACAGAAAATAATTAGTGTAAAGGCTATAAAGAATTCAAATCCCGTCCAGTGAAATATAACACCGTGAGATGGGAAATCCCGAAACAGGCCAAAAATAATTGTCAGAATAAGCGCCTCCGCCGCGCACAGCCCAAAGTCAAAAATCATTCTCGCAATCACATAAGAAGAAATGTGAAGCCCTGTACGGTGCTCGCGCTTAATGATGGCTCGCTCACGGCATATTAGCTGGATTGAATTGAAAAGGCCTGTCCATACACAGCCGCAGATCATCGCAAATACACCAGTTTTCGTACTCTCGTTTACACGAAAGGTATTATCGCCGATTACCCATGCCAGAATTATCGAGATAATAACGGTGCTGATCAGGTTCTTCCATCCTTTTTCATTTATAAAGGAGCGGTAGCACTTCCCCACATAGATCTTGATCTGACCGATCCTTCCGATCCGTGATTCACTCATACTCTCATCCCTCCCTGCTCTGCCTGGTATTTCTCGATAAAGTAATCTGATAAGCCCTCTCCATTCTCGTCCGGACGATTGATCTTCTTGACAATCTCACGGAATGAACCTACATTGAAGAAATCAAAAGCCTGCTGTACACCGCCGAAGAAAGCAAGATGACCGCAATTATCCTTCGTACTCTTCGCCAGCACGATCACTTTATCAAACAGATCAAAAGCTCTCTCAGGACTATGGGTAATTACCATAACAATCTTCCCCAGATCCGCAATTCCGCGCAGCGTTTCCATAAGGCCTCTGCCCATTACATCATCAATACCGGAATCCGGCTCATCCAAGAAGAACAGGCTCGGATTCGCGATAAACTCTACTGCAATACTGAGACGCTTTCTCTGTCCTCCTGACAGCTTCGAAACAAGAGATTCCTTCTCTCTCGACAGTCCGAAGCGATTTAGCACATCAATAATCCTGGCTTCCCGCTCTTCCTCTCGTATACTCTTCGGAAGCTTCATTTCAGCAGCGTTCGCAAGTGTATCGTAGACGGCATCGCTTGCTCGCAACAAATCCTGCTGCGGAACGAAGCCGATCTCGTATTTCATCTGCTCATACTCTTCATATATATCTGTGTCATTGTATACGATTCTTCCGTTCGCCTTCTCATAACCCATAACGGCATTGATAAAGGTTGTTTTGCCTGCACCTGATCCACCTAAGATCAGAACCATTTCGCCGTTCGAGATGGATATGTTGATATTCTGCAGAAGCATCAGCTTCTTAAATCGCTGAACAACGCTCCTCTCAACAATATCGATTACAAGATCGGATGTCTTTCTCGATGGCACTCTCCCGGCAATGCTCCCGGCAACGCTCTCGTTCGGATACGCAGGCGCACTATTCAGGATCTCGCCGCCTACGCAGATAATCTTACTGCCGCAAAATATAAATATGGTATTTACGATCCGCACCACATCATATAGCGCAAGGTATTTCGGTGAAGAGATTCGCTTTCCGTTCAGATACACACCATTCGTACTCTTGTGATCGATAATCGCCCACCCGTTTTGTGTCTGAAAGAAGGATGCATGGCGCTGGGAAATCATCGGACTGTCAAGCTTTAACCCGCTCTCCACCATACGTCCAATCTGCAGCTCCGCAATATGTTCGGAAAGCGGTATCTCATTCACCTTCCCGAAGGAGTTCCCGGACAGTGAAAATACACAAAATGCCGATTCCGAATGGCGTACTTCCCCCTGTCTTATTTCAAAGGATATTACATCACCCTCATGAAGCTCACAAGTCGTTCTTCCCGATTCAGCACCGTACCACGTGTTATTTATATATGTACCGTTGGTACTGTTGAGGTCACGATAATAAAACTTCCCGTCCGCAATGAAGATTTCTCCGTGATTTCTGGAAACAATAGCAGAAGCAATCTGCAGCTCACAGGTACTTCCTCCACTCGCCCTTCCTATACTGACACGATTCTCAACCGGCTGACTCCATGCACTGCCGCTTTTGTCTATTACAGTTATAACTGCCCTTCTTGTCTGATTGTTCTCACTATACAAAACCGTCTTATTCATCCTCTTCCTCCAGAGCAGCAGAATCATAATCCGTTCTATATCCCAGTTTTCCCATAGCCTCCTTCTCACGAGGAGGAATATCGTAGACGCAGACAAAATCTATGTCCAGATTCTTTATCTGCTGCCAATCAATCTCTTCTGTATAGCTAATGATCAGAAATGATTTCCTCGAAGCGCTCCCTTCTCTGTTTAGGTATAATCCGCCGATCGTCGTAACAGGATTTCCCACAACCTCAACCGATCCCAGCATTGGCAAACCTGCAAGCGGTGAGATATCGGAGATCATATTATTATTCATATACAGAGATTTCAGTGCCGTACAGCCGGCCAAGGGTGCGATATCTTCAATCTGATTATTTTCGAGATACATACTTTTACAGCTTTTAAAGTCAGAAAGTGGAGACACATCCTTTATCTCATTGTTCTCCAAATGCAAGTATTCATTCGTATTCACCAAGTTCTGATTCTGTGCCAACGGCGAGATATCAGAAATCTGATTAAAGCTCAGATCCAAAGACTTAAGCTTATCAATGGTTGCAATCGCAGTGATATCCGATATCTGATTATTGTTCAGTGTAAGACTACGTATCTTAAAACAGTCCTTCAATGCAGAGATATCCGAAATAACATTGTTTCCAAGTTCAAGTACACTGATCCTGTCATCCCCTTCCAATGCGCTTATATCCGAGATCCGGTTGCCGGAGAGTCGTATATCAGATGCTTTCGTTCCCTTCAGACAGGAAATATCAGTGATCTGATTATTGTTGGCATAAAGCTCACTACCTGCACTTGAAACAGGTGTTATATCCGAGATCTGATTATCACTTATATCTACACGTATTAACTGCTTTGTCGCTAATGGCGAAATATCGGTAAGGCTGTTGCCGGAGAGTTCGACATACGACAATTCGGTCAGCTCATTTAAAAACTCTACATCCGTTAAGCCGTTATTATTGCATTGAAATGAGGTCAACGTTATCGGCAGATGGATTGTTGTCCTGTCCAGGTTTAAAAGATTGCTCATTTCTAAGGTCTTAAGTACCGTCAGCTTCTCAACAGGCGAAACATCTGCAACCTTTGTTTCCGAGATAGAAAGCCAGGTCAATTTGGTAAGCCCGGAGAGACAGGAAATATCTTCTACGCCTGTAGCACTCAGATACAAATGCGTAAGCCCTGTAAGATTACTCAAGGGTGTAATATCCTTGATATCTATATTTCCTCTCAGGCTTAATTCTTCCAGGCTGGTCATCCCACCAATGATCTTCACATCAGCGTCGTCCAGAGCGCAGCCTGTAATAGAAAGCACCTTAAGATTCTTAAGTTGAGACAATCTCTTAAGATCTGCTTCGGACAATTCATCTGCAAAAATCTGAACCTGTTCTGCACTTCTCTTAATCTTCTGATCGCCGACAGAAACCGTGCTCAACGCAACAAATACGGTATATATCACAACAACTGCAATGATTGCCGCCAGGATTCCACCGAAAATCTTAAGAAGCCTTTTCCTCTTCTTCGGTCTGCTCTTCTTATTTTCTCTGTTCATGGACGCAGGCTGAACATTCGGTGTTCTCTGCGCCGGAGCGATGGTCTGGGCGTTCGGCATTCCCTGCGCCGGGGCAATGGTACGCTCGTTCGGCATTCCCTGCACCGGGGCAATGGTACGCTCGTTTGGCATTCCCTGCGCCGGGGCAATGGTTCGCTCGTTCGGCATTCCCTGCCTGTTATTTGCAAGATCTGCTGCTGTAATTGTTTTCTCGCCTTCAACGTATGTATTATCTGCATTTCTGACAGCGGAAGCAGCGGCTAAGCTCCTGGCACAGGCCTCTTGAAGCTCTTCCACACTTTGATAGCGGTCTTTCTGATAAACCGACATTCCCTTCAATATTACATCCGCCTGCGCTTTTGTTATCCGGGGATTTAACTCCGAAGGCTTCTTTACTTCATCCGAAAACAAACGGTTCATGGCATCATCCGGTGTTACACCTGTCACCATCTTGTAGAGGGTTGCACTTAAAGCATAAACGTCCGTCCAGGGTCCCTGATTCCCCTTGCTGCGATATTGCTCCTCCGGTGCAAAGCCCGGCTTAAGCATGATCGAAAGACTCTTCTCGTCGTTTCTGCCTACGTTTCTTGCAGCGCCAAAATCCAACAGCTTCACCGTTCCATCACTTAAGATCATAATATTTGACGGGCTGATATCCCTGTGGATCAATCCCTGGGCATGAATTTTACTCAAAACAGTCATCACCGGTGACAGTATTGCATAAGCCTCTGAAAATGACAGGATCTCATGTCTTCCCAAATATGCCTTTAAGTCCTCTCCCTCTAAATAATCCATGATTATATATGCGGTATTATTTTCTTCAAAGAAGTCGCGTACCGTCACTACATTTACTTCATGTGCAAACTTCGCAAGCGTTCTGGCTTCTCCCAGAAAGTTTTTCTTTCCTTTCTCAAAAAGCTGCTCATCTTGACCGATGCTGGTAGTTACGTCAACGGTAGACATGGTGTTCCTGTTCACCACTCCTGAAGGATAATATTCCTTAATGGCAATCTTCATATCGAGGTTGATATCCCGGCCGATATATGTAATGCCAAAACCACCTTCACCCAGAAGGGCACCTACCAGATATTTTCCATTCAGAAGGCTGCCCGGCTTCAAATGATGTGCGGCGGGAATATATTCCTGCGGATTTCTTCCGCAATGCTTACAATATGTGCCTTCCATTTCGTTCATACAATAAATGCCGTAATTCATCTTAACCTCCGGAAACTATGCGATGTATAATCATCTCTTATTATGTATTAATATTTCGGCAATCCGCTTGCTCTATTAACAGCTTTTGCCTGAGCTTCTTTATATTTATTTGCCGCATATCTTAGATACCTTGCGTATGACTCAAGTGCTTTTACCATCTGGGCATGAGCAGAATCATCATTATCAACTTTGTCGAACTCAGTCCTAAATTGAGTAAAATCTGATCCCTGCCAGGACGAAGACAACGCTGCAACTTCGCCTTGCGCACTGCGCATCTTATTTTTCATAAGAGTCACATAGTTGTCCACCGCAGATGCAGTGCTCTCAAATTTACTGTGATCTACTTTGATATATGCCATGCTTCTCCTCTCCCTTACTTAAACTGATCTGCCAGAGACACATTCGCCTCTTCTGTTTGGGTGTATCCCTCACCAACTTGTTGCAACAGAAAATTTACATAATTATTCAATGCATTATACCTTGCATCACAATACTTGGATTTCATCGCGCTAAATTTACTTATTGCGGCAGTAGCCGCCGAGCCATCCCAATAATTACCAAGCTGATTGATAGCAGTCTGAACAGCCGAAAAGTTATCCCGTATCTGCGTGTTATACAGTTTTACATTTTCAGCCGCCGTAACTACTGCATCTGTATTCATTTTCAAATTTGCCACAACAATCACCTCGAATTATGATTCTTTTAACTCCATATTTTTTAGTAATTGCATATATGTTTGACTCTCTGCATTTATGCAACCCACAAATCTAACATCAACAATATCCTCATGGTTAAATAAGAAAAATGTTTCAGAGTTAATATATCCTTCCGGAAAAACCACAGATATATAATCATATTCTCTTCCGTCGTCGTCCTTCTGCATGACTCCAACTATCATAAGTGATTTTGTTGCCTCTTTTAACATTACAACACTGCCTATCGGTAACAATTCTTTCATAGTCTATTCTCCTCCAAATAATAATCTCTTTCCGCTCTCCACGGTTGAATTAACTGTGTCCGTATAACTTTTAATATTATCCGCAAAATCAGAAAAACTCTTGCTTAAAAAAACTTTATTTTCTGCTCTGACAAAAACAGAATCGACCCGTTTTGCCAATACGCCTGTTTCCTTATAATCCCATGCACCAATCTTGAATGATCCTGTTGCAACATTTTTCACATCCTCAATCACATCAATCGTATCTAATACAGGGTTTTTAAAATCTGTGTCATACGTAGAAGTATAAATATCATTTATACCTCTACCAATCTCAATTGCCTCACCGCCTATTTTAATTATTTGACTTGCGTTTGAAATAAAATTAGCTGTCTGCTTGAACATATATCCAGCTAATTTTGTCTGATAACGAAGCATTTCAAGATCAGTTGTAAATATCTTTGAAACATCTAAATTTGCTATTTCTTTTATTTCAGCTCCCAATTCAGCCATATTTGTCGAAGATAACTGTTTGATTTTATCCATCGACACTTCTAAGGTAGCAAGCGACGTCACTATGTCAATTCCATAGTAGGTAATATTTCCGAACAATTCACCGATTTTTTCGTTTCCTAAACTAGCACCTATAATCTTGCCGCCCTCAACCAATGAATCTTTTAACATGTTTTGACCAATCATGTCGTATTGTTTGGTGTAAGTATATGTAGCATCCATCATTGCATTGCATACATCATTGATTCCACTAATGATTGACAGTATTGCTACAGGCGCTGACAAACCGCCGGTTCCGAAGAGTGCTCCCATTCCGGTAACAATTTTCGCCACACCCTTTGCTCCCTTTAAGATAGCTTTTCCGTACTGAATAAGCTCATAAAACGTCTCTTGAGAATAATAACTTTCGAGAACATAATTCACAACTTTTGCAACAACGCTTGAAACTTTTTCTGCTCCTTTTTTTATTGCAACACCAACATCAAAAAGCATTTCACCAATTCCTAAGGAAGATGATTTGTTAAAGGAAAGCGGATCTTCATTTTCAAGTTTTTTTTCAAGCCTTTCAAACTCGCTTGCTGTTTGACTCAGGTATGTCTGACATCGCAGCAATCTCCAACTGTATCCGGTCATTGCATCTGCTTGCAACAAATCCTTCAACCCAAGAAAGCCAACCTTTAAATACAGAGAATCCATCCTAAAATCAAGTCGATTTATTCTGGAATTAACAGTCGACAAGCGTTGTGCATATTGATTCAATTTGTATGTATCAACAATGATATCTGACATTACCAGGATCCTCCTCCTTGCGCTTCTCTACTTTCTGGCACAACAGAAGTGTCCAGATTATTGAGTTTCCGTCTGACGTAATAATACTGATTCAGGACTCTGTCTATACAGTCAGCACATTTTTCATTACCTATTCCGACAAAATCATTTCGAACCCCGCTTGAAATGCTTTCAAGCTCACTGATAATTGAATTCAACTCTCTTTTTATAGACTCCAATTCATTGCTTGCGCCAGCGTCCATACTTTCATCTCTCCTTGCATAAACGATTTTCTTCCAACCCATATACCAATCCGTATACGTGTCACAACACATGAAACCCTGCGGATTACCGTCCCTCATGGCTATACGTCTGCGTGTGCAAGCACACACTCCGCTTAGCCATGGAGACCGGGTTTCCATGATAATTATTTAAACGCATCCGCAAGGCCGATATTCTGAGTTTCCGTCTCAAAATAGCCCTGCTCAACGTTGGTTCTAAGGAAATGAACATACTGGTTGAGGATGTCCTCGTAGTTCTGAAAATACTTGGCTGCGAATTCATCAAACGAAGAAATAGTAGCCTGGGCTGCTTCGCCCTCCCACACGTTGGCTAACTGATCGATCGTTGCCTTGCTGTTGGTGAGTTCTTCCGTAAGTCTCTTGTTCAGATTCTCGATATTTGTTGCAATCTGAGCAACTTGATCTGTATTAACTCTAATGCTGTTTCCTGGCATGACTTATTCTCCTTCCTAATCTTAGTTTATGAGTTTCTTGACCTGGGTAATGTTATTGTCCTGGCGGGCAATATAGTTCGTTCTCTGCTTATCAAGTGCCTGACTTGCAGTAGAGAGCTTTGCAGCCATTGTTTTGAGATCTTCGGTGAACCCATTGATCTGTTCAACGAAGGCCAGATTGTCGGCGCCTTCCCAGGCAGACCCCATTGTGTTGGCTTCCTGCATCAACTGAGTGTAGATCTCGGTATAGCTTTCAGAGAGAGACTGCAATCTCTGTGAAGCCTTCGCCATATCCTCAAATGATGCAACGCTAATTGTTTTTCCCATGACTGTTCTCCTTTCTGTTCGAAATTGCGATTATAATTTTGTTTCGCAATTACTGAAATGTTTTGCTTTTATATCAACATGAGACGCGAGCCGTTCTTAATACCAAGCTCTGCAACCTCCATGTTAATATTGAATATACTGCCTGTCTCTGCGTCGCAGAGTATGGCATCGTCCGTGGCCTTGTACTTTCCACCGGAGAGATCGCTCAGCGCACCGGCCACCATTTTAACGACCTCACTCATCCTGCTCTCCAAGGGAATAAACACATCATACTTCTGTGCCGCAGCAGGAACTGTAATCTCAACCAATGCTTTATTGTTCATCATCGCTTTCCTCCTCAGCCTTGCTGCTAAGCAGCTTCACCTTGACGCATTTTCCCTTTATTAAGGAATACCCGAAGTTCGGTGTGATGTCCTCGTGCATCTCCGATGTCGTCTTATTCGCCTTCATCTGATACTGCTCGGTAATACCGTTACCTATCCAGATACCATCCGACGGAGAAACATTCGCTTTGTACCACTTCTCAAACGATACGGATGAAATGTTCTTTACCTGCTCTGCAACAAGAATCGTTATCTTATATTCGATGGAGCCTTTCTCTAAGATAAGCGCAAGCTTCTCCCGGCCCTGATCCGATAATGCCGATCTGAGCATGGACAGAGAATTCACAACTACGAGCATGTGTTCAAATGCTTCCACAGGCTCGCCCTTTTCAAGCGCATCCTTGTAGGTGTTGTTTCTGTACAAAACAACATCAAACAGCTTAGCGACCTGATCCTCGCAGTCCTTCGCAGTGGTATACACCTTGAGAGATCCTGTCTCGTCATGGATGGCCTGCGGCAGATCGAATACGATACCGTTTGCTTGCGAAGACTGACCTATCAGCAACACAAGATCCGCGACGAAGTCCTGATACTCCACTCCTGCCGACATGATCATATTGATGTATGACGCACCGAACGGGTAATAATGTACATTCAGGGAGTTCTTTTCCACACCAATCGGAATGTTCAGTCCCCTGTTCGGGTCAATATATTCACGCAGGAATTCAAGATTCACTGCATCCGGCAGGATCGGAATCTTCCTGGCAGTTTCTCCCATCCACGCCGCAGCCATTGCCCTGCAGGCTTCCTGTATAAATGCAAACGGAACATCATTTTCCGTTAAGCTTGCAAGCTGGAACTCATATAGCGCATCCCGCTTAATAAGACCTCTGCCCTTGTACTTTGATGGAAAGAGACCGTCTGTCTTTCCTACAACAGAGGAATAATCTGCTTCATCATTTAGCTGAAGTACCAGGAGCTGTTTGAAGTTCTGCAGGAGCCGGAAACGTACCGCGCCGGTTCCAAGTGCCGTGAGTACGAAGTAAACGCCATACTTTGTTCCCTCTCTGGAAAGATACGAAACCGCTTCCTCCTTCTCCTCATATACTTCGGTAAATGCCGCAAAGTTGTTGATCGCTACAACGATCGATGGCAGCGTATTTCCGGAGGATCTGATATAGGAAGCATAATCGCCGCCGTAGTCAGCAAAAAGCTTCTTTCTCCTTTCGATCTCCGCTTGAAGCATCTTAAACAGGTTGCTTACCTTCTCCGCTTCGTAGGAAAGTATCACATCTCCAACGTGAGGCGCTTTTGCAAAGGCCCTGAGCGTCTCCGACGCGAAGTCCAAAATGTACAGGTTTACCTCCTCAGGCGTATGCTCCTGAAGCAGGGAATAGATCATCACGTTCAAGAACGTGGTTTTCCCGCTTCCGGCGACACCGTAGATAACGGTGTTTCCTTCCTTCGAAATAGGCAGCCTTAACACACACTGACGCTGATGTGCCGGGTCGTCATACTCACCAATGACAGGATTAAGTTCAAACCTTTCAGAAGTCGTATCGTACTTCTCCTTCACCTCATCAAGAAGAATAACCGCCGGTATCGGATCGAGCCACAAGGGCCGGATCTTGATGCCTTCCTCCTCGGCGATGCCTCTTAAGTATTCCGTGATAACATCCAGCTGCTTCTGAGCCTTACCGGATCCGGCACGTTTCCTGTCGATCTTCACCTGCTTGATCGCATGCCCGTTCGTATCAATGACAACTACACTGTCATCCTTTTCCTTCACAACCCGGTCAGAAGGATAATAAGGCGCCCCGGACCATGCCGACTGTCCCAATTCAAACAATTCATTATATCCGACCTGCAGATAGAAGCGTCCGGTGTCCGTCAGTTCCGCCGCCTCTGGGCGCTTAAGCATGTCCATACTGTCGGCTCTCTCCTGCACCTTCAGGCAGACCCGGAACTTACTGTTACTCCAGATCTGATCATCCACAACGCCGCTTGGCTTCTGGGTAGCAAGGATCAGGTGGACGCCGAGACTACGGCCAATACGGGCCGCGCTGACAAGCTGGGTCATGAATTCCGGCTGCTGTGTCTTCAGCTCTGCAAACTCATCCGAGATAATGAACAGGTGTTGCAAAGGTTCGGATACCGTGCCTTCCCGATATAGCTTCTGGTATTTGTATATATCTATGTTGCTTACGCCAACCTTCTTGCTGACCTCAGCAAAAATTGCCTGTCTTCTCTTCAACTCACTCTCAATCGATACCAGCGATCTCTTGATGGCAGCACCATCCAGGTTCGTGATAATTCCGGCTGTATGCGGCAATCTCTCAAAAGACTTCGCCATGCCGCCGCCCTTATAGTCGATCAGAATAAACGCAACTTCCTCCGGGTGGTAATTTACCGCCAGTGACAGTATATATGATATAATAAATTCCGACTTACCGGAGCCTGTCATACCTGCCACAAGACCATGCGGTCCGTGGAACTTTTCATGAAGGTCAAGCATGAAGGTCTCTCCGTATGTGTCCACACCGACAGCCGCTTCCAGTGATTTGGTCGGATCATTCTCTCTCCAGCGGGTAAGCGCATTCAGATGCTCCACCTTTCCTACGCCGAATAATTCCATAAAGGTAATCATTCCGGGAAGCTTGAAATTCGTAGCGGACGTATCAAGCGGCGTGTTCGCAAGTATAACGCTCAGCTCCCGCGGATCCTGCGTCAGGTTTATATCCGGCGTGAACGCTGTACTCTTTCCAGAGATATCATTTTTATCGAAAAGCTTTCCTCCGGCACCGTCAAGTTCAACAACCATGGAACATTCCTTGGGCAAGCTCCTCAATTCGTCATAAAATGTGACGATGCTCATTTGAATGTTCTCTTTCTTGGCAAGAAGCTTCTTGATCATCTCTGCTCTTACCGCCAGAGTTTTACTCATGGAGAACACGATATAATACGGCTTCGCATCCTCCAGTTCGCTTTCGTTCATCTCACTGCGGTTCTCGATCACCCTTTCGAAGTATGCCGAGAGTTCCTTGACCTCATTAGGATCGGTTGCAATAAAGCGGAACTTGCTGTCATCGTTCCATACATGCGGCAGCCACCTTACGAAATCGAAATCCGCCGCTTCTTCCTTGTCATATACAAACACGAACTTTACTTCGTCATAACTGTACAGGGCCGCGAGCTGGATGATCAACCCTTTTGCGAACTCGATCACCTGTCTCCGCTCACCGATCACCCCGGACACATAGTTCTCAAACATGGAATATGTGATCGGGATATTGTGCAGCGGCTTCTCCTCCTCACAGAGCAGATACATCATTTCCTGAAGATTATCATTGTCCAGGGAAAATCTGCGTTCCGAATATGCAAGCTCTGCATCAAGAACGCCTTCACCGATGCCGACCCTTATCCTTAGGAAATCGTTCTGACCCGGTCCTCTCTCCCAGAGATTGCGCCAGGTATTCCGAATTCGCGCTTCGCAGTTCTGTATCGTGACATGGTTTTCATTCAGAATATCTTCCTGTAAATGACACGCTTGATTTATCTGGGCAGCAACCCGATCCAGATACTCTCTGTACCTCTTCTGGCGAAGAGCCTCCTTCTTATTGCGCTGCTTCTTCTCATAGCTCTTCGTGATATTTGGTAACAGCACAGTCCCGATCAGCATACTTAAGCCCATCACCATCGATGTGATGTTGAGGCTGGCAATCGCTGAGATAAGTGTTACCAGAGACATCATCCCCATCGCCATAGAGGAGCCCATAACAAGCATCCATGGCATTTCCTCTGAAACAGGGCTTGTCGGCGGAGAATCAATCTTGAAGGTCGCCGTCTCAATATCTCTCTTGAATCTCGGAGAACGATAGAAAAACTCCTGCTCTCCAAGCTCGTACTCATCCTCTTCATCAATCGGCTCCACGGTCTGGTTGACAAGCCTTCCCAACTTACCGGAAATACGAACCTGTCCATCCGGGTTATTAAACGCAATGATATTTTTGCCTATAATAATCTTCAACCCCATGATGAAAATCGTATCGCCAACCCTCAGTTCGGCTTTGCTTATACGGTTTTCATTTACAAAGGTTCCGTTTGTACTGCCGGTATCCTGGAGAAACCATCTACCGCTCCGAAATGAGAGCATCGCATGATTTGAGGATACAACCTTATTGAGATAATACACATCGTTCTGCTCGGTTCTTCCGATTGTCAGATCAACATCTTCATTCACCCAATATTTCGTAAAGATCTGGCGATCTTCTGTGATCGGTTCTGTAAAGACACAGACCTTATCCCCGTTTCCCTTCACGAGAATATGAATACTTCCGGGAACAATCACGGTGTTCTTTACCGCATTGCCCTCACCGTCAAGAATCTTCACATGACGCGTGGATTTCATGATCCACTCATCATTCACGCCCTCAATATTGACCAGTCGTTCGTCAACATCATGGATCGTTTCGTAGAGCCAGAACTGTCCCTTCACCTTTTCCGGCAATGATATGCTTTTTATATGGCTTTTACTTATTGTTGTAACAATCATTTGAATGATACCTTCCCTTTAAAATCAGTTTTCCGATACTCCCAATGGGACAGAGAACTGTCCCATTGAGAAATATGCTTTTTTACTTTCTTCTGTAGCTGTAATAGGTTTTCGGCGCATCGATCTCGCGATTTTCCTTCGCCTCTGGTTTCGTGGTGGACCAGTCGGTCCAGGAGGACCATTTATAATAGTGATAAGTGTAACTTGCAGTTTTATAGTGATATTCTGTATATCCATCTGTTACTTTAACAGTTTCTACTGTTGGTGAGCTATCCTTGTAAGAAGTACCGGGCATCCAACTTGTCAGACCATATTCGCACGCATAATTTGTGTCATAGATTTTAAACTTTGCGCCCACATTAGACCAATGATAATTTGTCAACATTGAATCAAATGTCGCATAATGTTTCGTTTGCTTATTCCCATATGCGACATTAGCTACCCCATATTCGCCCTTACAGCAATAATGAAAATATTTATATACCGTTTTGTACGTTGGATCAATATATCTTGATTCAACTTTTCTATCATTTGTATCAGATACATAATCTCTCTGCCAGTTTGACCACCCAGACCACTTTGTTTCTGTCTTACTATCGTCTCGCGTCCATCCGTCTCCTAAAGATGCCTTTGACGAAGTCGTCGTCTCCTTATCCCTATATCTGTACCTCACCTCCGTCTTTACCTCGTAGATACTTTCATCCGGCTTTGTCTCGGACCATCCCGACCAATCCGATCCCTTGCTTAAAGTAAGTACTACCTTCGAGTCTTCAGTAAGCGACGTGCCACCGGCCGGTGACTGTTCCAGAACACTTCCGTATGGTACGGATGAGCTGTATCCGCCGTATTTTACTTCCACGGTAAAGTGTGTAAGCGCTCCGCGCGCCGTGTTTTCCGGCTTGCCTATCACATCGGCGACAGTATATACCGGCTTGCCCTTGCTCACATAGAGGATGACCGTGCTGCCCTTGATCTGGCTGCTGCCTGCCTCCGGTGACTGGCTGATTACATTCCCGCTGGCAACGTTGGAATCATAGTTTTCAAAAACCTTCACTGCGAAGCCCGCTTTCTCAAGCTCGGACTTTGCCGTTGTCTGATTCTTGCCGACAACATTCGGAACATTTACAAGCGGCTTTCCGCTGCTGACAGTCAGTGTAACCTTATCGCCGGATTTCACCTTGGTTCCGGCCTTAACGCTCTGTGAGATAACATTGCCTTCCTTTACGTTGTCATTCTTTTCATAGTTTATGGATACGACAAGTCCGCGTGCAGTAAGTGTTTCCTTGGCAGTTTTCTCCGGTTTGTCAGTAACCGACGGCATCTCAAATGCGGTTGGACCGGTAGAGACAACGATGGTAATCTGCGTTCCCTCTGCGACCTGCTTTCCTGCCTCTTCGCTTTGGCTGATGACCTTTCCTGCTCCAACGTTCTCATCGCTCTTTGTCTCGATGATCGGATCGGCAAGTCCTGCCTGCTTCAGCTTCGCAATTGCGTCCTCCTGGGTATCCCATATCACGTATGGAACCGTGGAGATACCGTCGCTTGCGGCGACAACGCCCTTCCCGCTGCTGACTACCAGCTTCACCGTACCATTCTCTTCGAGGTACATGCCACCCCACGGTGACTGCAGAACGATTTTACCTGCCTCAACGTGATCGGAAACGACATTCCCCTCTGGAGAAGCCAGCAGCTTTGCATCCTCAATCCTCTTAAGTGCTTCGTCCTTATCGATTTCTTCCACATCCGGCACAATGGTCATACCCTCCGGGATCTTAACTTCATCCGAGAACAGTGATGGGAAGTCAATGACTCCTGTTGCAAGCAATGCCCCCAGTGTGACGAGTCCTGCAAGGATAACCGGCACAAGGATCTTCAGCCATAGAGGCCAGTGATAGCGATCCACATGCTTGATATTGCCGTATCTGCGCTTGACGGGCGGATCAGCTTCCAGCTCATTCATAAAGCTCTCTATATTCGGCGTCCGGTCTTCGATACGGACGTTCATGGCATTTAATATCGCATTCTCACGATTTTCTGAGATATTCTTAACGAGCTTGTGCGGCTCGATCAGCGGATCACGTCTCTTCGCCTCACACACGGCATATCTTCCCATCGCCTCCGGCGGTGTCTTTCCGGTAACCATCTTATAGAGCGTGGTAGCAAGTGCATATACGTCTGTATGGGGTCCCTGGTCGCCGCGGCTGTCGTACTGCTCGCGGGGGGAATACCCCGGCTTTACAATCGTGGTAAGGCTGCGGCTGTGTGAGGTGGTGGCATACCGCGCAGCACCGAAGTCGATCAGCTTGGTCTCACCCGTCTTCGTCAGGAAGATATTATCCGGCGCGATATCCCTGTGAATGATGCCTTCTTTATGTACCACCTTCAGGGATTCCATAACGGGAGTCAACAGCTTCACAGCCTCATCCTCCGGTATGGGATCGGTAACCTTGATTTCCTTCTTCCCCTTGCCGTATTTTACGGTATGCTCCGTCTTCTTCAGACGCTCGCCCAGTGTCTCGCCCTCAAGGAGCTCCATTACGATATAAGCAGTTCCGTTTCCGGCGAAGGTATCGTATACCCGCACGATACCCGGCTCATTCTGGAACTTTGCCAGCCGTTTAGCTTCCTCAACAAACTTCGCAAGACCATCGTTGAACTGCTCGCGCTTGTTTCCCTCAAATACGTTGAGAAACGATCTCCCCGGTGAACGGCTTGAGAATTCGCTCGGCATATATTCCTTGATGGCAACCTTGATCTCAAGCTTGCCATCCCACGCGATATAAGTAACTCCAAAGCTGCCGTAACCAAGTGCTTTTCCGACAATGTAACGGTCGTTCAACACGGTTCCGGGTTCCATATGGACCGCCTCCACCGGCTCTGAGCCGACTATGTATCCGCAATAAGGACAGACGTCAAGCTCATCGTCAAAGACTTCCATACATCCCATACATCTCTTGCTCATAACTCATTAACTCCCTATCTTTCAAATAAATAATTTCTATACACTTCGTCAATCGGCGTCAGATTCTTCGCCTTGATCTTTTCCTCGAAGCAGGTCTTATTGACCGGAAGCTGGCCGTCACTGCAGCCGCTTATCATCAGGGTATTCTGATAAGCATTGCCGAGCATCCAGGACAGCAGTCGCTCGGCTGCAGCCGTCTCTGCGTGGCTTCCGCCACCGATGCTCCACTCATAGGTATAATCACAGTAAATCTTATCTGCCTTATAGAAAACATAGGTCTTACTGTAATTGGTAAGCATTTCCCGGATCTCGTTTAGCCCCATCGTGGTTGTAAGTAGCACAGCGCTGCTGTTTGCATCATTATCAAGGAAGGTTTCTTCTGATTCAAACGATGATGTTCCCATATTTTTCTCATACATTCCTTCACAGTCGGGATCGATCGCAATGGCATCCGTTCCGAAATCCGAAGCTTTTGAGAAAAAGCTCTTCTCGTAATCAACCGAGGTGACACCGTTTGTGATAACACCTGCCATAGGCGCCTTGATAGCCAGCGGCAGCCTCTTATGATCCTTGTAGTACTTCCCGTACTGATCAAGGAACAGGCAGTTCTTCGCTTGTGACGTTTTTAAGATACTATCAACGTCCTGTGCCTTTTTCAATATGTCATCCGAGATACCGGTGCTCTCAAAGAGTGTCGGCAGCTTTCCTTCGCCGGCGGCTTTCTCCAGCTCCTGTTCGTATTCTGCAGCCGGGATTCCCTTAAGCTCAACCGTGACATTCTCGAACTTGGAGCGGAAGTCTTCGGTGATGCTCTGCATAGCCGCTTCCTCGCTGGAGCCATCCTCAACGGAGAACCAGACACTGATGGAGGCGTCCTTTAAGATCTGCTCCGAGCGCTTGTTGTCATATTCATGCCAGACCATGCCACCGACGAGCGCCAGTACTAAGCATGCAGCAGCAATTCCGCTGAATCTGCGTCTTTTCCTTCTCTTCTTCTCCTTGGCGAGTGTGAGTACCTTCTTCTCACCGTTAATCGCCTTAAGGAATTCTGCCACTGACTTAAAGCGCATATGGCTCTCGATCGCCATAGCCTTCATGATCGAGTTACTGAGGTTCTCCGGTATTGATGGATCAAGCTCCATCGGCGGCACCACGTCATCCTGGGTCTTACGGTTTGTCGACTCTTCCGGCTTTACCCCGGTGATCATGGCATAGAGCGTGGCACCGAGGGCATATATATCGAACCACACACCGACCTTTCCCTCGGCGGTATACTGCTCTGGCGGGGAATATCCCGGCTTCATAACAAGATCGATAACATCCTCACCATCGGGAAGCCAGGCAGCGCCCAGATCGATCAGAAGTGCCGTTGCCTCTTTATGTTCATCTACATATATATTATCGGGGGCTACATCGCGATGTATGATACCCTTTTCGTGCAGTTGCATAAGTGCAGCGCCGACGTCATTGATTGCGCGAAGTGCGAAATCAATATCCACCTTGCCGCCATGATGGGCGATATAGTCTCCCATATCCTCCCCTTGCAGCAGCTCCATAATGATATAAGCCGTTCCGTTTTCCGTAAAATACTCGAAAACATTCGGTATGTATTTGCTGTTGCTGAACTTGGCGAGGTTACGCGCCTCATCAAGGAAACGCGCCAGGCGGTATTCATATTCCGCGACGATTATTTCCTTCTTTGCAACTATGACCTCGGATTCCCCGGTTGCACGCGTGACAAGCCGGCTGCAGAAGAATTCCTTAACAGCAACGACGATATCAAGCTTGGTATCCCATGCCTTATACATGATTCCGAAGCCGCCGGCATTGATCTGTCTGCCGATGATATACCGTCCGTTCAACAGAGTGCCGGGCATGAGGTCAATCGGTTCCTTCGGCTCCATATCCCGCAGTGCGCCGCAATATGGACACACATCCAGCTCGTCGTTATATTCTTTAAAGCAATTAAGACAGCGGTTCATCTGTGTCACTCCTTATATATAATCTTCCCATGTGAAGTTCTCACCGCAGAGGGGCACAAACATATAGGAATTCGCATCTGCCACCCCAGCGCTTAAGGATATCTTATCGTATGCCTTCAGTTCACACGGAACATCGATATCTTCGCCATTCAGATAGGTAAGTCCACTGGTATCACCGGCTATCAGAGTGAATTTTCTCTTGATCGGTTCGTATTTGATCTTCGCATGCACTCCTCTGGAGACATATCCATCACCCAGTAGCGGAATCGCGCAAGACGGGGCACGGCCTATGGTATTCTGCCCGTTCTTGATGGGGAAGGCTTTCCCGAATTCCATCCCCTTTACGCATACAAGCCAGCCCACCGGCGGTTCGATGGCTTCGGTACTTCTGGTACTGCTGTTACCTGCACCGCTGTTGCTTGTACTATCATTATTTGCATTATTGCTAGTGTTCTCAGGATTATTATTTGTTTCCTTCTTTCCGGGACGCGCAAAAAATCCTATTGTTTGACCGCTCTTCGCATTTTTTACCTCAGCGACGAACGGTTCCGTGCCCGAACTCTGTGGCGTTTCCTGTGTCGGTTCTGTGCCCGAACCCGATGCAGGATCCGGCTTTATTTCCGGTGGCGTTTCCGGCACATATTCCGTCGAACGATCCTGATTTTGTACACGATCATCCGGTTTTGGATCCGATGTCGGTTCCGTGCCTGAACCCTGTGGCGTTTCCGGTGGCGTTTCCGGCACATATTCCGTCGAACGATCCTGATTTTGTACACGATCATCCGTTTCTGGTGGCTGCTCATACACTAAGAGGCCCTTCGTCACATCATCATCCACCAGGCGGGATGGTGGAGTAAGATTCTCCGCCTTCCCCTGTGTCCGATCATCCGGCTTCTTCTCTGTTTTCTTGTCTTTGTCCTTCCGATCCTTTTTCCCACCAGGATTAAAAAAATGTTCTTTGCGTTTATCATCCTCCGGCTCCACGATTGCCATGGGTTTCATAGCTGCGCCACAGATCGGACATGCATTGAATTTGTCTGCATTGAAATGATGTCCATTCACACATTGCACTACAGTTATCTTTTGTTCTGCCATTTCTATTTCCTCCGTTTCATTCTTATTTTATTTTGATAATAGCAAATGTTATATTATCACTGCTTTTTCCTGTTTTTTTCGATTGACGCTGCGCCTTGAGCTGCAGTGCCTGCGCCATGTCATTTACATTACTGAAATTCGAAAGTATGCCGTTGATATCCTTCTCGGATACCAGCTTATACAGGCCATCTGTGGTAAGCAGGATGCAATCGTCCTTCCGAAGCTGTAGCGGTGATTCATTCGTATCAAGCCGCTCAATGCCGTTTACACCCAGGAAGCTTATCAGCATCTCTCCTCTCTCCATCTCCTGCTCATACTCCTGCCGGTCAATACTGCCCTCCGCAAGGCGTTCGTTCAGCAGAAGCGCATAATTGTGATCCGTCGTAGCTCTTACAAGCTCGCTGCCGCGATGAAGGTAGATTCTACTGTCTCCCACAGAGAACCAGGAAAGCTCCCGCTCCTTAAGGTAAACAACAACGGCCGTTGTCCCCGACAGGATCGGCTTTCCGTTTTCATCCTTAAAGCTGCTGATCTTGTTATCAGCATCACATATCGCATTTAAGATTACTTCCCGCACATCACTGTCGGGAGATTTCTTCTGATACTCTTCCAGGATACCGGCTACTGCCGAGGAGCTTGCACGCTTTCCGCCCTGATGACCGCCCATACCGTCACAGATCACGATCAAGGCCTGATCCTCGCCCAGCTCATACCCGGAGCTGTCCTGCTGCTCATCTCTGTCGCCGATCACCGACAGAAGCGCAAAGTCAAAATATTTCTGTTTGCTGTATTCTGTATAACAGTCCTTATCATTCTGCAAGCCGACACCTCCGATCTATATATTCCAGACAGCAATTGCCGAATAGTTATCCATATTTCTGCCGCTGCCGTTTCTCTTGACTGTCGCCGTCATCATATTAAGCCATTCATCGACGGAAGCTGCACTTTTCAGCATGGCGCACATTTCGTCCTCATCGATGAGTTCCCAGAACCCATCGGAGCAAAGCAGGAATGCCTGGCATTTCTTCAGCCGTATTGGCTTCTCCAGCTCATAGCGTTCATCCTCCCATTCGATTCCGAGAACGCGCAGAACAATGTTTCGATCCTTGTGAAAACGGATCTCCGACTCCTTGATATCGCCGGACAATGCAAGCATCTGCGGAACACTATGGTCAATGGTGCGCATTTTTACCTTATTTTTATGAAATACATACAGCCTCGAATCGCCGATATGACCGATGTACACGTCTTTACCGTCCGTTACCATGGAGACAGCGGTCGTTTTCATTTTATTCGTTGCATTGCGTTCACGCTGTTCCGTCATAAGGATATCCTGTGAGGCACAGAACGCAGTGTCAAGGAAGCTGCGCTTTTGAGCCGTCTTGTAAAAAAGGTCGGTAAATACGCTTTTTACAATTGACGAAGCGATGTCTCCCATTCCGTGCCCTCCGAGGCCGTCGCACAGCACACAGCCGAAGTCACCCTTCGACTGAAATACGGCGACAGCATCCTCGTTGATCTTCCGTCCGCCCGGATCGCTGATAATTGCATATTGCAGCATTGCTTAGTTCCTCCTATCTTTTGTCCCTGTCTATGAATTTCAGACTTATCACGGCTATCAAGGCGTAAGCAAGTGTGAAGCCGGCAAGTATCAGCCACATATTAGTCAGGTTTCTGACGGTAAATTCATACCCCTCGTTCACCTTTTCAACCGGTATGAGACTCTCCAGTGAATTAACATTTGCGGTAATACAGATCGAATTCAGCCCCCATTTGGCAACAGTGAGCTTGGCAATCTGCTTCGTAAAGCCCGAAAGTTCAAAGATCATTCCTGACATAACGAGCTGCAGGATCAGTACGAAGGGCATTACTGTCATAGCGGTATTCGGAGTTTTCACGATACTTGAAACCATAATTCCAAGCGCATCGGAACTGTAGATGATCAGGAAAAAATTGATCAGCAATTCGAGAACTGCCGGCAGCATCACGCCCTTTCCCGGCAGGTTCTTATGATTTGCGATGCAAATGATCACCGTAACGATTATACTTTCAACAACACACAGCACCATTTCAAATATCATATGGGACGCGATATAGGAAGAAATATGCATTCCTGAGCGGTGTTCCCGCTTGATGATATCCCTCTCCTTGCAGATCGACTGGATCGAATTGAAGATCCCGATCCAGATACACGCGCACACCAGCGCAAAGGCGCCGTTCTGTGTGGCGCGGTATTCCGAGAACATATCGGAGCTTGTCACGCTGCAGATAATGAGCGTTATGATTGCTGCACTAATGAAAATCTTCCAACCGCGCTCATGAGCGAAAATATCGAAGCATGTTTTTGTATATATCTTTACTTGTTTCATTCGTGAATGGATATTCATTTCCGTTAAACCTCATTTCGTTTCAGCTTTGTATACTTATCAATATAATAATCAGACAGGCCATCACCATTGATGCGCTTCACAACGCCTTCCAGGGAATCTGTATCAAAGTATTGGAACGCTTCCGCAATACCGCCAAAGAATGCAAGATGACCACAGTTATCCTTGCGGCTCTTGGCAAGCACGATCACCTTGTCAAAGAGCTCCGGCGCACGATCCGGTATATGGGATATAACCATGACGATCTTTCCTTCATCCGCAATCCGGCGCAGATTCTGCATAAGCTTCTTCGCCTCCGGTCCGTCAAGCCCGGAATCCGGCTCATCCAGAAAGAACAGGCTCGGATCGGCGATATATTCGATTGCTACACTGATACGCTTTCTTTGACCCCCGGCTATCTTCGATACCAGATGGTCTCGCACCTCCCAGAGTCCGAAGGTCTTTAAGACTTCGTTTACCCGTCTCTCCGTATCCTCTTTCTTCATCTGCGGCGGCAATTTCATTTCCGCTGCATTGATCAATGTGTTATAAACGGTATTGCTGCCTCTCACCAGATCCTGCTGCGGCACAAAACCGATCTCGTATTTCACGGACTCATAATCCTCATAGATATCGGTATCGCCGTGCATAATCTTGCCCTGTGCCTTCTCATAACCCATGACAGCGTTCATAAAGGTAGTTTTCCCTGCACCCGAACCGCCGAGTATCAACACCATCTCGCCAGGCTCAATCGTCATATTGATATTCTGAAGCAGCATAAGCTTCTTGGTTCTCTGCCACACACTTCTCTCGACAATATTAATGCGCAGGCTCGGCAGTCCGCTTTTCTGTATCTGTCTTCCGTCCGTCTGCTTTGCATAAACGATCGCATCCCCCGTATACCAGAAATAGAGATTCTTTATGCGTACAGAATCTCCAAGTTGAAGGTATTTCGGCTTTTCCGCCTGCTTGCCATTGAGGAACACACGACAGTCGCCATGTCCGGCTATCGCCCATCCCTTCTGGGCCACGAAAAAAGTGGCAGCGTTAAAATCTGTATTACCTGTCATACCATCCGGGTCACCGATATTTATTTCCGCCGTATCATTTTTAATGTCAAGGATTTCAGGCACGTAATTATCAGGATAACGTGTGGAATAGAGTATAGAAACAAAATCTTCACGTTTTCCGTCATGCCAAGAAAATATCTGAAGAACATCGCCATCCGACAGGCATACCTTTTCGCCTGTCTTGAGTCTTACACCATTATAATAAGTGCCATTCTTACTTCCGATATCAAGATAGTATGTATTTGGCGCGTCATATTCAACAATACCATGCTCGCGCGAAACAAAGCCAGCCTCCAGATTGATGTCTGCCATGTGACTTTCCGTACTTCGACCAACGGTCATATGTTCCTTTATCCAGACCCGTTCCATCGTTCTGTTCTTGCAAATGAACAGTGCCGGCCTCTTCTCAGTTTCTGTGACAATAATACGATTACTCACTTCTTCTCTCCCCGTGTATATTCCAATTTTCTTTTGTGTAGAACCAATCATTCTTCTCTCGCCTGTAATATAGCAATTTTATCTTTTACAATTTTCAGCTGCGGTATTGCAAGCGAAGTCTCGCCAAAGATCATATAGTTCACTACCGCAGAAATCGTTATAAACATATATGGCTCAATTTCCTCTTTGTCACAATTCAGCTTTTTTGCAGCTATCTCGGTATAATAAGCGTACCGTTTGCCCATACCGTCAATGACAGGCTTCATTTCTTCCCTGTATCGCTTGCTGCTACTGACTGTCGCAAGAAATCTCATTGCCGGTGCCATCTCATCAGCTCTCAATTGAAGCCGCTTCATCATGTAATCTGGATCATCGACATCATGAATCGCGGGTAAAATCAACGCATTTTCAATTCGGATTGCCGCTTCCTTCGCACATTGAATAACCGCCTCATCCTTGCTGGCAAAATAATAATATATGCCAGCGCTTTGTAACTTTAATGCACTGCTCAACTTTCTCGTTGATGTTTCATAAAGTCCATTCTCAATAAAATAGTTCAAGCAGATATCTATGACTTCCTTCTTGCGATCGGTTTCCATGCTTCACACACATCTTTCCTTTGTCAACGCTCTCCCCCAATCAAGCGCTCGCTTAATTGAGCTTCAAAAAAAATAAACAGCTTTGCGTAGAACAAATTATTCTATGCAAAACTTCGGAGAAATCCTTACTATTCACAACGTCCAGCACGTTTTAGACCATGTTTCAGACCATATTTTTGACCACTTAAAAATTCTATGCGGAGGCAAGGGCAAGCTTCTCCAACTGTTCGCGCTTGCGTTCCATCGACGAATGCACATATGTGTTTAGCGTAATCGAGACATTGGAATGTCCAAGGAGCTCACTTAGTGTTTTGACATCCATGCCGGCTTCTACACAGCGTGTGGCAAACGTGTGCCTGAGTGCATGGTAGTTTATGGACGGAGCATCACACGCTCTTAAAATCTTGTGAAAGCGGTATTCATAGGTTCGCGGACTGACAAAGCTGCTCGTGTCGGAAATAACATACTCCGACCTACGCCCTTCGTACAACGAGGTAAGTATCGGCAGCAGAAAGCTTGAAACCGGGATATCCCGCTTCGACGACTTGGTCTTTGGGCGGTCAATGATCAGTTTTGTAACCGCGTCATACGGCGAAGTATTCTTCACACGTGCAACGGTTGACCGGACGTGAATGACCTTATTTTTCAGATCAATGTCCGTCCATTTGAGCGCGCATACTTCACTGATACGCAGCCCTGTATACAGTGACAGGAGGATTCCGACCTTCACCTCGTCTGTATCCTGCAGCAGTACCGCCTCCAACTTCTGCTGCGAGCTATGGTCCAGTATTTCCAGTTCCTTCTTCTCGACAGCCGGCTTGCGGATCTTGATGCGACTTGGTTCGCACAGCTGCTCTTCTGTGGCAAATGCAATGATTTCCGTCACGACCAACATAATGCTGCGGACATAAGACGATGAGAGTCCCCCCTTTCCATCCAAGCGTCCTGCCGTCAGCTTGTTGTTCATAAATTCGGTGAGAACAACCGTATTTATGGAAGATAATTGATAATCACCGAGAGATGGCAGAATATGCTTGTTCAGCAGATTCTCATACTTAACTTCCGTGGCGCCCTTGTGCTTAAGCTTTCCGGTCTGAAGCCACAGCGCTGCCGCATCCCGAAACAATGCGGATTTTCTGTTTGATTCATGCTTGTCACTTTCTGCATGTTCCGCAAGCTTCTTCTTGACTTCGCTGTAGGTTTTGCCGTAAATAGATTTGTACAATGCCCTGCTGTCTCCGGCCTTGGGTTTTATCCGTCCCTCCCAACGACCGTCCTTCCTTCTGTGGATGTTTTCGCCTCTTTTTGACATAATGGTGTCTCCTTTCTCTTCATAATGTCTGACCACGTTTTGACACTTTAAAATTATAAATGCAACTAGATTCTTACAGATTTTGAGATGTTAAGAAAGAATAATATCGGATTGGATAACAAACAACTTGTGGAAAATAAAACAAAATGGTATAAAATAGCAGAAAATGGAAAAAATCCCTGTCGAATCTTGACATACAATATAAAAAGAATTATACTAAATCACATATTTAGAAGTTAAGAATAATTTGTTCTACGCAAAGAACATGAATTTTTTTCCTGCGCCACAGGCGCAGGTATTACAGTTAAAATAGCGCTCTCGGCCTGTGATGGTAAACGAAAGCGCTATTTTTTAATGTCGCTATTTTGCCGGCGACTAGGCTTCATCTATTTCCCCTCAAGCTTCTGAATCAGCTGTGAAATAGCCTCTGGTTCCTCCTCCAGCGCTTCTGCGATCTGTTCCACGGATTGTCCCTTTGCCAGCTTGCGGCTAATCTGATCCATCAGTTTCTGCTCGCTACCCTCTGCAAGCCCCTGTTCACGAGCCTCATCCTCGATCATATGCCGATCCCGTATTTCCTTTAAGTGTTCTTCGTGTATCAAACGCAGTCGCTTGCCCAGACTCATAACCTTCAGTTCCCTCATGGCTTCCCGTATCCCCGGATTGCTTGTCTTAATCATATCCAATTCCTCCTCCGTCTTTGCATTGAACAGCCGGATCCAGTCATCCACAAAATCATGCCGGGGGGTTTATCAGCAAACTATATCCGTATCATTCCCTACCTATACTCCCCCATATAGAACAGCGCCATCGTTCCGGGGCCGGAATGCGCGCCGATGGTGGAGCCTACGTAGTTAATCAGGAAGCTCTCGATGCCGAAGCGCTGCTTCACCAGATCCGCGACGAACTTCGCTTCGTCCTCGCAGTCTCCGTGGCTGATAAAGACGATATCGTTCTGCTCCCGATAGGAGCCGATCTGCTTCTCCATGCTGTCCACCAGTGCAATCAGGGATTTCTTGCGTCCCCGCACCTTGGAGACCGGGATCAGGTGGCCTTCGTCGTCCACGTGAAGCACCGGCTTTAAGTTGATCAGGGTACCAAGAACTGCCGCCGTCTTGGATACGCGGCCGCCTCTGTGGAGATGGAACAGATCGTCCACCGTGAAGTTATGCACGATATGGAGCTTGTTGTCCTCCAGCCACTGGCGGTTCTCCTCCAGAGACATACCCTTCGCCTGGTTCTCCAGCGCCTTGTGTACCAGAAGGCCCTCACCCATAGAGGCGCACAGGGAATCCACCACCGTCACCTTGTGCTTCGTGTATTCTTCCGCCAGCTCCTCTGAGCCGATCCGGGTGCTGTTGTAGCTTCCGCTCAATCCGGAGGAAAATGCAATGTGCAGCACATCCATATCGTGCTTCTCCATCATTTCCAGGAAAAACTTCTTCGCCTCTTCGGGGTTCACCTGGGATGTGGTAGGCATGGAGCCGTTGCGCATCTTCTCGTAGAATTCCTTCACCGGCAATTCGTGCTCCCGGTTGTAGGTCTCGCCATCGATAGTGTAGGAGAGAGACATGATGCCAAGCCCCTTCTCCTGTATATAGGATTCCGGCAGATCTGCCATGTTGTCTGTTGTGATAATGTAATTTGCCATACGAACCTCCTTGCGGATCATTAATTATACCTTATCATAACACTTCCTGTAAAAATTGGCAACTCGTCCATAAAAAATCTTAATGAAAATCTTAAGAAATTTCATCTTTATATTTTAATCCTCTCATGATATGATTTTAGTATCAATGTCCGAAATCGCGGATCACGATATACTTCGTGCAGGAGGGAGCTTCACCTTATGATAAAAGTAGAAAACCTGGTTAAAAATTTCAATGGTTTCTGCGCCCTGGATCATGTCAATATGCACGTACCCAAAGGCTCCATTTACGGCCTGGTGGGACCCAACGGCGCCGGGAAATCCACTATCATACGGCATATCACCGGCATTTACCGCCCGGATATGGGAACCGTGCTGGTGGATGGGACTCCGGTCTATGAAAATGTCGCCGCCAAGAGCCGGATCGCATACATTCCCGATGAGCTATATTACTTCTTTCAGTCCAGCACGCTGGAGATGAAGCAGTTTTATGCCGGAATGTACCCTGACTTTGACAATGCGCTGTTTGAGAAGCTGCAGGAATTCTTTCCCTCCATCAACGTGAAGCAGAGTATCCGCCGTCTCTCCAAGGGCATGCAGAAGCAGGCAGCCTTCTGGCTGGCTCTCTGCTGTAACCCCGCGCTGCTGGTGCTGGACGAACCGGTAGACGGCCTGGATCCGGTCATGCGGCGTCAGCTCTGGAGTCTGATCCTAAGCCGCGTGCAGGAACAGCAGACCACGGTGCTCATATCCTCCCACAACCTCAGAGAGCTGGAGGACGTCTGCGACTACGTGGGCTTCATGCACCAGGGGAAGGTGCTGCTGGAACGCTCTCTCTGCGAGCTGCAGAGCACGGTCTCCAAGATCCAGGTGGCCTTCCGCTCCGGTATCCCCGGCATGCCCGTCCTGCCGGAACAGATCGACGTGCTGCACATGTCCAACATGGGGCGGGTCTACACCATCATTGCCCGGGGCAATCCCCAGGAGATCAAAAAGGCACTGGAAGCCATGGATCCCCTGCTGGTGGATGTGCTGCCACTGACTCTGGAGGAGATATTTATTTACGAGATGGGAGGCGCTGATTATGCAGTCAAAGACATCCTTTTTTAATAAAACCATATTTTTTAAAAATATCACGCGCTTCTGGCCGATCTGGGTATCCTATCTCCTGGTATGCCTGTACCGGCTCCCCATGCGGCTGTACCTGGCCTTGAATACCTCCTGCCCGGATGACATAGAACAGAGCTCTTTTCTCCTGGGCCAGCTGAAGGGCACGGTCTTAGCGTCTCTTACGCCATTGCCCGTCTTCCTGTTCGCATGCATAACCGCCGTTGCCGTATTTTCTTATCTATACCAGGCAAGGAGCTCCTATATGATCCATTCCCTTCCGGTGTGCAGGGAATCCCTCTTCATCACACATGTGCTCTCCGGCATCCTGTTCCTTACGATCCCCCAGGTGATCGCTTTTCTTGCAGGCATCTTCGTCTGCTTCCTTCAGCGGATGACGCAGCTGGAATATCTGCTCCACTGGCTGATCCTGTCCACGGGCATGGTGGTCTTCGCCTTCGCTCTGGCTGTCTTCACCGTCATGATCACCGGGAATATCATTGCTGCGCCGGCCTTCTACATTGCCGTCAACTTCCTGTTCATGGCATGTCGAAACGCGATATCCGGCATTATTGAGCTGTTCTCCTACGGAGTCAAGTCCGACACCCTGGAATTCGGCAGCTTCCTGTCGCCCTTTTTCCGGCTGAACCAGATCTTCCCGGATTATTATTACTCCATATATTATGGTTTCGCATATGGAAATGAATCTCTCAACTTCTCGTTGTCCGAGGCCTACCATTGCGTCGGCGGATACTGTATCGCAATCCTGCCGCTCCTTCTGCTGGCATTTTTCCTCTATCGGCGCAAGCAGTTGGAGACAGCCGGAGATGTGGTTACGATTCCTTTTCTGCGTCCGCTGCTGCGCTGGACCATCACCTTCTGTGTCGGCTCCTTTCTGGCCGTAACTGCCATAAGGATGCTGCATTCCGATGAGACTGTTCCGGCCTCGCTTCCGCTGTTTCTGATCCTTTCGTTCATCGGAAGCGTGCTGGTATTCTTCCTGTCCGAGATGCTCATGCAGAAGAAATTCATGATATTCAAAAAACGCCTCTTTGTGGAATGCGGGGTATTTGTATCCCTGTCCCTGCTCTTCGCCGTCAGCGCCGATCTGAATCTGTTCGGTGTAGAGACGCGAATCCCTGCGGAGTCGGATATTGAAGCAGTCTATCTGGACGGGGAATATTCGATCACTGTGCGCACGGAGGATTTTCCCAAGGTACTGGACATCCATCAGGGGCTTATTGATTCCAAAGAGGAGATTGAGCGATACACCCGAAAATACGGCATGACCGAAAGGAATATGCATCTGACACTGCGCTATGTATTGAAGAACGGCAGAACATTGACCCGCTTCTACCAGATACCCATAGAGGATTACTATCTGGATAAGGAGGATTTTGTCTGCCGCAAGCTAATGGAGCTGTTTAACACGCCGGATTATTACCTGTGCTATCATTTTACCGATGCCTACGAATCTGTCACACTTATCAGCGGTTCCTTGGATCAGTACATGGATGATTTTCCCTATACGAAAACCATCGGGCTGGATTCGGAACAATGCCAGCAACTCATGGAGGCATTCAAACAGGATGTGGCAGAAGGAAATTATCAGATCTGCAATTACCGGACGGATGGGGATTATTCCAACCTCTCACTCACACTGAGCTATCGGGTTCCGGTGGGTGCCTCCTACCCGATCTACCTTGATACGGCACAGATCACGGATTCGGATAACATTCAGACAACCTCCATCAACCTTAATGACTCCTGTGTCCATACCCTTGAGATGCTGGTGGAGCTAGGGCTTCTATCCGAAGATCATACTATGATCCAGGGGTGGTAGCGGCCTCATCGATGGCTTTTCCGATGTCGTGCCGCATATATTTATTAGCGAAGTCTACCCATTCCGTGGCCTTGTATGCGTTGGCTCTGGCGCTCTTAAGATCAGCGCCCTTGGCGGTGATTCCCAGGACGCGCCCGCCGTTTGTAAGGATCTTTCCGTCCTCGGATAATCTCGTTCCGGCATGGAAACAGTAGCAGTCCTGCGCGGTATCAAAGTGCTCCAGACCCTTGATCTCAAAGCCCTTCTCATAGGAGACCGGATAGCCGTCGGAGGCCAGCACCACGCAGACCGCGGCGTTATCCTCAAACTGCAGATCGATATCCTCTAACCTCCCGTCAATGCAGGCTTCCATGACTTCTGTGATATCATTCTTCATCCTCGGCAGAACCACCTGGGTCTCCGGGTCGCCAAACCGGGCGTTATATTCCAGCACCTTGGGTCCCTTCTCTGTGAGCATCAGACCGAAGAAGATGATTCCCTTGAACTCTCGTCCCTCCGCCGCCATGGCGTCCACGGTGGGCTGATAGATGTATCGCTGACAGAACTCGTCCACTTCATCGGTATAGAAGGGGCTTGGCGAGAAGGTTCCCATCCCGCCGGTATTGAGACCTGTATCACCGTCCCCTGCCCGCTTATGATCCTGGGCGGAGGTCATAGTCTTGATGGTCTTTCCATCCACGAAGGACAGCACAGACACCTCACGGCCGCTCATGAACTCCTCGATAACCATGCAGTTGCCGGCGCTTCCGAACTGCTTATCCAGCATGATGGCCCTCACACCCTCCTGGGCCTCCGCGAGGGTATTGCAGATCAGCACGCCCTTTCCCAGCGCCAGGCCATCCGCCTTCAGTACGATCGGGAAGTCCGCAGTCTCAAGATATGCCAGCGCCGCATCCGGGTCTGTAAAATTCTCATATGCTGCCGTGGGAATATTATATTTTTTCATCAAATCTTTGGAGAAAGCCTTGGAGCCCTCCAGGATCGCCGCATTTTTCCGGGGACCGAATACCTTAAGTCCCTGCGCCTCGAAGACATCCACGATGCCGCCCACCAGCGGATCATCCATGCCGATGATGGTCAGATCAACGGCATGCTCCCTGGCAAATGCTGCCAGCTTGTCGAACTCCATGGCACCGATGGGTACGCACTCAGCGATCCGGGCGATGCCGCCGTTCCCCGGCGCACAGTAAATCTTATCTACTCTTGGGCTTTTCGCTACCGAATATGCGATGGCGTGTTCTCTTCCGCCGCTCCCTACGATCAATACTTTCATGATGATTTCCTCCAATCTACAAATACCCGCCCATCCTCTACACGAACTCTACCATTCGCGATCATATCGATTGCCGCAGGCAGCAGCTTCCATTCTGCCTGCTCCATGACGCGGCGCTGCAGTACCTCCGGTGTATCACCCGGCTCCACTGCCACTGCCTTCTGCAGAATGATGGGGCCTGTATCCGTTCCCTCATCCACGAAATGCACGGTGGCTCCGGTGACCTTCACGCCCCGCGCCAGCGCAGCCTCGTGTACCTTAAGGCCGTAATAGCCGGTACCGCAGAAGGAGGGGATCAGAGACGGATGCACGTTGATGATCCGATTCCGGTACTTCCTTATCATCTGCTCCGGGATCACCACCAGATAACCGGCCAGCACGATGAGGTCGATGTTCCGCTCTTCCAACGCCGCAAGCAACGCCTGATGGAACATCTCCCGGTCTTCATAATCCTTAGGCGAGATGCTAAGTGCCTCGATCCCGTGTTTTGCGGCACGCTCCAGGGCATATGCATTCTTATTATTGCTGATCACAACAGCGATCTTCGCATTGATAACAGTACCATCTTCTATACTGTCGATGATTGCCTGCAGGTTGGTCCCGCCGCCGGAGACAAGTACCGCCAGCCGCAAAACCTTTTGGGATTCCATCATGATGCAACCTCTTTTCTTCCTAGCAGAGAGTGACACCCTTCTCTCCGTCCTCGATGCGTCCTACTACATACGGGGTCTCGCCCGCCGCCCGGATGGCCTCCATGGCCTTGTCTGCATCCGCCGCATCCACAGCCAGCACCATACCAAGGCCCATGTTGTAGGTGTTGTACATCATCTCTTCCTCGATCTCGCCCTCCCGCTTCAGCATGGCGAAGATCGGCGGAACGGGATAGCTGTTCTTCTCCACCACCGCACGCTTTCCTTCCGGCAGCATACGTGGGATATTCTCATAGAAGCCGCCGCCGGTGATGTGGCTGCATGCCTTCACAGTAACACCTGCCTCCTTGATGGAACGCAGCGCCTTCACATAAATCTTCGTGGGTGCCAGCAGCGCTTCGCCCAGCGTAGTCCCCAGCTCATCATAGTATGTATTCAGGCTCTCCGCCGTCATGCAAAACACACGGCGCACCAGGGAGAAGCCATTGGAATGCACACCGGAGGACGCCATGCCGATGAGCACATCACCCGCCTTGACATCCTTCCCGGTGATCAGATCCTTCTCATCCACAATTCCTACGGCGAAGCCCGCCAGATCGTATTCATCCACCGGATAGAAGCCCGGCATCTCCGCCGTCTCTCCGCCGATCAGCGCAGCCCCGGACTGGATGCAGCCCTGTGCCACACCGCTGACAATGGATGCGATCTTCTCCGGTTCGTTCTTCCCGCAGGCAATATAATCCAGGAAAAACAGCGGTTCCCCGCCTGCGCAGGCGATGTCGTTGACGCACATAGCCACACAGTCGATTCCCACCGTATCATGCTTGTCCAGCAGGAATGCCAGCTTTAGCTTCGTTCCCACGCCGTCCGTCCCGGACACCAGGGTCGGCTTCTCCATATCCTTGAATTTTTCCATGGAAAATGCCCCGGAAAACCCGCCCAGGTTGGTGAGCACTTCACTTCTCATGGTCTGCTGTACATGCTTCTTCATCAATTCCACGGAACGATAGCCCGCCTCGATATCCACTCCTGCATTCTTGTAATCCATTCTTCTTTCCTCCGCTCGTTCTTCCTACAGTCCATTTTAACTATGCCTACTGTTCGCAGTCTTACTTCTTCATATATTCCTTATATCCGACTTCCTTAAGCCGCGCATCCTTCTTCTGCACCTGCTCCTTCATATTCTCAGAATACGCCTTCAGCCGTGTCAGCAGCGCCTCGTCCGAGGTCGCCAGGATCCTGGCCGCCAGAAGTCCCGCATTGGCTCCGCCATTGATAGCCACCGTAGCCACCGGAATCCCGGAGGGCATCTGCACGATGGAATACAGGGAATCGCGTCCGCCCAGGGAAGTGGTATGCATGGGAATCCCGATCACCGGCATGGGGAAGATCGCTGCACACATCCCCGGCAGGTGCGCGGCCATTCCGGCCCCTGCGATGATGACCTTAAAGCCCTTCTCCTCCGCGGTCTTCGCATATTCGAAGAATACATCCGGTTCCCGGTGTGCCGAGATGATGGTCATCTCATACGTGATTCCAAGCTCCTCCAAGATATCTGCCGCCTTAGCCATGACCGGCATATCCGAATCGCTGCCCATTACAATTCCTACTTTTGCCATGTTTGCTGCTCCTTTGCCAATGCTTTTTCGTATAGTACAATCATATAATATTTGGCGGAAAAATTCACCCCTTTTTCTTATTACTTTTTATAATAACATTAATAAGAGACGCCGCCTACCGTTTTCATCCGAATCCCGCCCGTAGGATTCCCTTGACATAAAAAGACTGACTGCAGCTTAATAAAGTGCGGTCAGTCAATCATACTTCTAATGCTCTTCATGCCTCTTCTGTGCTTCTGCCTTCAGCATACGCTCATACTCCACAGCCGGAACCGGCCTGCTGAAATAGCAGCCCTGCATCTGGCTGCACCCGAATCCGACAAGCATCTCCGCCTGCTCCTTCGTCTCGACACCCTCAGCGATAACCGGAAGATCAAACGCTTTTGCCATATTGATCACGGAAGACAGGATAATCTCACCCTTCCTGGTATCTCCGTCATCCGACAGGAAATTCATATCCAGCTTCAGCTTGTCAATATTGATCTCCTTGAGGGAATTCAGCGAGGAATATCCCGAACCGAAGTCATCCAGCTCCACCTTGAAGCCGGATTCCCGCAGTCGCCTCAGGGTTCCGGCAAAATACTCGGTATTCTCCATGTATATACTCTCCGTGATCTCGAGATGGATCTGGGATGGCGAAATACCGTATCTCTGTATCATATGGGAAAGCCCTTCACACAGATCCTTGCGGTAAACATCATTTCTTGAGAGATTTACGGAAACGGGGATGAGTTCATCCTCCCATATCTCACTCTTCCATCTGCATATATACCGGCATACCTTCTCGACTACAAACTTGTCAACGATACTGATATAATCACTTTTCTCCAGAAGCGGGATAAACACTGCCGGCGGCAGCATTCCCTTCCGGGGATGATTCCAGCGTATCAGGGCTTCCGCGCCTATGATCCGCTGTCCCGCATAATCTGTCTGCGGCTGAAACCAGACTTCAAACTGCTCCTCTTCAATCGCCTTCTGGATATCGGCGAGAAGCTCCTGCTGCTCCTTCTCGACCGCCATCATCCCCTTCTCATAATAAGCAATCTTCTTGGAGAAGCTTCCCTTGATGGACTGTAGCGCAAGCAGCGCCTTATAGCTCATTGTGAACGAATCGCAGTCCGGCTCGCACAGATCATATACGCCCATATGCAGCTTGATGGGGAGGCTCAGCTCATAACTCTCAAAGCACTCGGTAAAATGATTGTAGCCATTCCTCAACGGTCAGCGCATCATCCGCACAGAAGCGCACAAAATGATCTGCATTCAGGTGCGCGGCAAAGCTGTCCGCCGAGTTATATTTCTTCATATATAATCCAAAGTCCCGCAGGAGCTTATTTCCCAGTTCATAGCCGTAAACGCCGTTAATATCCCGGAATCGGTCAATGTTATAGCGCTGGACGCGGAACCTTCTTCCCGGATTCTCTTCGATCCATTTCTCCACATGATTATGAAATCCCGAAGAGTTGTACAGGCCTGTCAGCGGATCATTCTCGTTTGATACGACATCCGAAATATCTTCACACAGCATGAGGATAACATCATGCCGCTCGTCAAGAAACTTATATGTGATCTTTTCGTAGACCGGTGTGTTCCTGTCCTGTGCAATCGTAAAAAACTCCACACAATAGGAATCCTTATGCTTCAATTCTTCCATGACAACAGATAAAAGCAGCGCTTTCTCAATTGCCGGGCGCTCAGAATCCGCCACGTTGTCCGTTATGGTCTTCTTTACCTGCTCATCATAACGAAGCCCACTGTATTTCTTGTTATTTCTTTTCTCTCCCGCTATTCTGTCGGAAACATTCACCACATACCCGGTACCACAGTCTATCAGCACAACCTCATCAAAATAGTCTGTGATCAGCCTGCTGATCAGTGCTCCCTCTGTGATCTGATTGAATATAACTTCACTCTGCGGCATTATTGCGCCTCTTTTCCTGGTATTTAAGGAAGCGCTGATTAATTGACCATATTCCTCTCACCAGTAAGTCCCAAAACAATTTTTTTTGATATTCAGCTTCTATGGTGGTCGGAAATCATGAAAATCTC
>CAVGED010000107.1:0-66582 GCA_963628035.1 Paludibacteraceae bacterium | reverse complement strand
AAGTTCCTATCGTGAAAAGGATAAAATACAAATACCCTTTTGACTACCTAATCATAATATGAAAGAATAAAGGAAATGGCAAAATGTAGGTTTCTAAATATGATGCTAAGTGAGCGAAAGGGGGCGAATATCCATGGGAATATATGCAGGATTACTTGACGGTATCATCAAATTATATTACATGCTGCCGCAGTTCTTATCTGTCATCTTCTATATTTTAGGAATTATTGCATTTATAAAATACATTTTTAAAAAATAGAGATGATAAAAGCGGGAACTTCGGGTAGAGAGGAAAGAGAGAACCTAAAATGAAGAAGCAACATACCGTACATTCGATTCCGCTGGTGATTACGATCACAATATTCAGTATCATCATTAACCTGCTGATATTTATCATTCCGTTGCTTGTAAATAAGATTGTAAATCGGGAGCTGGAGATCACGGCTCCCATCATCATGGGAATCCTTCTCGTGATGATGATTCAGATCTTTCTCCAGTTGATGCTGATTCTTCTGCAGAATCGGTGTATGAAGAAGTATAAGATCAGGTGTTGCACGAATCTGTATCAGAAGATTTTCTCCATGAGGTACGATAAGCTGATCGGCAGTGGTACGACATATCTGGTACAGCGGGCAGATGCGGCGGCACTTACACTGGCGCAATTAAGTATTAAGGCGCTGCCGATCTTGATATCAAAATCGTTGATCGTATTGATTATATTGGTATACTCCATACGGATCAACGTCCTTCTGTTCGCGATCATGGCGGGCATGACTATCGCGAATATCTGGGGCTTTTTTGTGCTAAATAAAAAGCTGGCGGAAAAGTCCGTATATATGCAGAATCATATTCCAAAGGAACGGGAAGATATCTATCAGATTGCCGCGCAGGTAGACTTCCTGAAGCAGAACGCAGACAATACGGTGATAAATCCGATTCTTGAAAGGCATCTGGAGAAGATCGAGGAGATCAACAAGCAGGTCAATACGGTTGCCAACGGGGGCAGCAGTATCATTGATTTTTTCAATATGTTTCTGGAGAATATGGTGCTTATCGTTTTGACATATCTGTTTATCATCGGAAAAAACGGAATGGGCGATATTCTTACTATCACTGCGGTGATGGTATATTTTGTGCCGGCGATCATGAGCATCGTTTCGGTCAATCTGGATATGCGGGAGTTGAAGGCCAGCGAAGAGTTTATTCGATTCCTGGATGAGAATAAAGAAGAAGACGGGACGGTGCAGATAGAGGGCATTGAGAATATTGAAGTAGATGCGGAGCAGTTGGGTGTCGATGGGGCAGGCTGCCTTCTTCACAATGTGAAGCTGCGGGCAGAGAAGGGAGATGTCGTGGGTATCATCGGAGAATCCGGCACCGGGAAGAGTACGCTTCTTAAGAACCTTCTAAAATACTGGAAGAGCGCGGGGATCAAGGTCAACGGGATTCCGCTGGAAACAATAGAGAATCAATCCTATCGTCAGCACATTTCCTATTATTCGCAAAATCCGGTGATCATAACCGGAACGGTTGGTGATAATTTGAATTTTGGAAGAGTGCAGGATAAGGATGATTTTGAGAAATTCTCCTTCTTGAAGAAGTTCCGGGACGAAGATGCAGGATGGAGCAGGGAGATATTGGAAAACGGAAACAACCTGTCCGGAGGGGATAAGCAGAAAATATCCCTTGCCAGGATGATGACGGATACAGCGGATGTTCTCCTGATGGATGAGCCCACAAGCTCTCTGGATTCTGATACAGAGGAGCAGATTCTTGATGAATTGTTTGCGAAGAGCCAGGGCAGAATCATAATTCTTGTCACGCATCGGCCATCAAATCTTAAGTATTGTAATAAGGTATATAAGATAGCGGATGGGAGCCTGCAGCAAGTAGAGATTTAATGAGGAGAAATGCCAAGATTCATCTTGCTATTCCTCCGCGTTTTTCTTATAATGGTGTTAGTGAAGATGGGGAAAGCAGTATTGCATGTTGTAAGACTGTACGTAGGAAGGAGCAACTGGAAAATGGGGCGATATTTTAATACCACAGGAGCGTGCAATCCTCAACGCCATTATATGGTGAATATTGAGGAACGATTAAAGGAAATAAAGAAGCTTGTGGATGCAGGCGAGTATTTTACAATCAACAGAGCCAGACAGTACGGGAAAACAACAACACTGAAAGCGTTGGCAGAGTATTTGAAAGCGGCTTATATCGTTATATCGCTGGATTTTCAGATGCTGGGAAATGCAGATTTTGCGGATGAGAATACATTTTCACTGGCATTTTCTGATTATCTGTTAAGAACGATTGGAAATAGAAGAAATCCTGTTGTGGGACTAAATGAAGATGTTTTAAGGGAATTGGATAGTAGTGTAAAGAAAAATTCATCCTTTCCTTTACGTAAGCTGTTTGCGTGTTTAAGTGATCTGTGTGATACGGCAGAGAAACCGATTGTCTTAATCATAGATGAGGTTGACAGTGCGACAAATAACCAGGTGTTTTTAGATTTTCTGGCGCAGTTGCGGGGGTATTTTCTTACCCGCGATGAAACACCGACATTTCAGTCTGTGATTCTTGCGGGCGTTTATGATGTAAAGAATATTAAGCGAAAGATAAGTCCGTGGAATACCCACGCAGGCAACGAGGAAAATGTGAGCTTGCTCACATTTGACGACTGCCCGTGGGATTATAGGGAACCTGTTCCCTATAATATAGCGGCAGATTTTGATGTGGTGATGAGCCTTTCGGAGAATGGTATTGCCGGGATGCTGAAAGAATATGAGACGGATCACCATACAGGAATGGATGTGGCTGGGCTGGCGGTACTTATCTATGAGTATACGTCAGGTTACCCGTTTCTGGTGTCTCGTATTTGTAAACTGTTGGATGAAAAAGTGGCGGGCAATGAACGGTATGCAGATGAATCTGCAGCATGGACCAAGGATGGCTTCCTTGAGGCAGTCAAACTATTGCTGTCGGAGAAGAATACATTGTTTGAATCTTTGATGGGAAAGCTTTATGAGTATCCGGGCATGCGACAGATGATGTACTCCATTCTGTTTTCTGGAGAAAAAGTGCTGTACAATCCTGATGAACAGTGGGTTGATATAGCGATGATGTTTGGATTTGTAAAAAATTCAAACGGTACGGTAATAATTGCAAACCGCATCTTTGAAATGCGTTTGTATAATTATTTTCTGGCTACAACAGATGCGCAGAACAGTGAAATGTTTAAGCTTGCTTCACAGGATAAATCCCAGTTTATTCGTGGAGGATTTCTTGATATGAAGCTTATTTTGGCAAAGTTTGTGGAGCATTTCGACAGCATTTATGGTGACAGCGCGGAGGAGTTTGATGAAGAAGAGGGACGCAGGCGATTTCTGTTGTATCTTAGGCCAATTATAAATGGAACAGGAAATTATTATATTGAGGCTGAAACGAGAAATGCCCGACGGATGGATGTTGTCGTAGATTATCACGGAGAGCAATTTATCATTGAATTAAAAGTCTGGAGAGGTAATGCCTATAATGAACGTGGAGAGCAGCAGCTGTCCGATTATCTGGATTATTTTCGCCTTAAGAAGGGATATATGCTAAGCTATAATTTCAATAAGAAAAAGGAGATTGGTGTGAAAGAGATTCACATAGGAGACAGAGTGCTGGTGGAGGCAGTTGTCTAAAAACGAAGATTTCTGTTGTACACATCAAAGCTATACGGAGGAAATCATGGGAAAACAGAAGGAAAAAGAAATCAAAACCAACGCCATGCGTATCCTGGATAAATATAAAGTGGATTACGAGGTTCTGCAGTATGAGTGCGAGGAGTTCATCGACGGTCTTCATACGGCAGAGCTCACCGGTGCGCCGGTGGAGCAGTCCTTCAAGACATTGGTGCTTGCGGGACGAAGCGGCCAGTATTATGTGTTGGTGCTTCCCATTGCGTATGAGGTTCATCTGAAGAATGCGGCGAAGCTTCTGGGGGAGAAGTCCGTAGAGATGATCCACGTGAAGGATATCACGAAGTTGACCGGTTATGTCCGGGGCGGGGTGAGCCCCCTTGGCATGAAGAAGCAGTTTCCTACCTGGATTCACGAGAGTGCAGAACAGTTTGAACGGATCTATGTCAGCGGAGGACGTATCGGGACGACGCTGTGCTTAAGTCCCGGAAAACTGGCGGAGGTAACGGGAGCCGGGTTCGGTGCATTCTGCGTGGAGGACGAGCAGGGGTAGTTCTGGCGTTAATGTGCGAAAAGACGAGCATGTGTAGTTCTATCGTTAATGTGCTAAGAAACGGCTAAGATTTTTAATAATTTTTTTATATTCTCCAAGTGGATTTTTTCCAGATAATTGGGTATAATGTACGTAAGTACTTGGCTGAGAATAGTAACAAGGACTTTGCTTCAGAGGGAGGCGACTGCATGTGAAGAAGAACAGGAGCGTATTTCAGGCATTGGTGCTGGTTACGCAATTCGGGATTAGCATGCTGGTGCCTATTTTGCTATGTACGCTGTTGGGGGTATACATTGGAAAGCGATTTTCCATCCCCATCATTGCGGTACCGTTGTTTCTCATAGGCGCACTGGCCGGGTTCCGAAATGTATATCGTCTGGCAAAAAGTGTGTATGAAGATAAGGATGTGGGCAATGCTAAAAAGGATCAATGACATACTACCGGAGCTGGTGGCAGAGATTCTTGCTTACGGACTTATCGCCTGGATTCTCGGCGTATGGTTCGTGGAAGACAAGCTTCGGTATTCCATCGGTTTGTGGATCGGAATCGCAGCTGCCATAGGGATGGCTGTCCACATGGCGATCGTCATTCTGGATTCCGTGGATCTGGCCATCGAGAAGAAGGCTAAGGTAAGGACGACACTGTTCGCCATGCTGCGGTATGTGGTTGTGGCAGCTCTGTTTGTCATCGTTGCATACTTCAGGCTGGGCAATGTGATCGCCATGTTTATCGGTATCATGGGCTTGAAGGTGGCGGCCTACCTGCAGCCGTTTGTGCACAAGCTTCGGACGAAGCGCGATAAGAGAAGTGACGACAAAGGAAATAATTTGTATCAGGAAACAGACAAATCGGCGGAAATGTAGCTTTGGAGTATACACCGGAGCCACAATGAAGCTTTTCCAATACAAATTTTTTTGATAGACTAATACAACAGTTCAGTCAGAACGAAAAGAAGGAGGTGAAACCATGGAAAATGCAATCCTGATGGCATCCGGCACGGATGTGGACTTTATGATACACGGGCTTTTTTCCTATGAGCTCTTTGGCCATACGTTCTGGATCACCACCAGCCATGTGTGCATCCTGATCGTGATGCTTGTACTCATCGGATTTGCTCTTGTGGTAAATATCAAGATGAAGCATGCCACGGAGGTGCCGGGGACGCTCCAGAATATCGCGGAGCTTATCGTGGAGAAGCTGGACGGTATGGTGCATTCGACCATGGGGAAGCGAGGACGTGGATTTGCGAATTATATCGGGACGATTTTTATCTTTATATTCGTCTCCAATATCTCCGGCCTGTTCGGCCTGCGGCCGCCTACTGCGGATTACGGTACGACACTGCCGCTGGGACTTATCACATTTTTCCTGATCCATATCACGCAGTTTCGCTATCAGAAGCCAAAGGATATCTGGGAGGGTATGTGCTCACCGCTGCCGCCCTGGCTGCCCCTGTGGCTGCCAATCAACCTGATCAGCGAGATCGCAGTGCCTATTTCGTTGTCACTGCGTTTGTTTGCCAACGTGTTGTCGGGAACGGTGATCATGGCGCTGGTTTACACGTTGTTATCGAAATTTGCCATTGCGTGGCCCGCATTTTTACATGTGTATTTTGATCTGTTTTCCGGAGCGATCCAGACCTATGTGTTCTGTATGCTGACGATGACTTATATCAGCAACGCGATGGGAGACGAAGCATAAAAAGTATCATTCAAGGAGGAAATTACAATGGAAAACATCACAGGAACAGAATTAATCTTAGCATGCTCAGCCATCGGCGCAGGCCTGGCGGTGATCGCAGGTATCGGACCCGGTATCGGGCAGGGAATCGCAGCAGGACACGCAGCAGCCGCAGTCGGACGCAATCCGGGTGCCAAGGGAGATATCATGTCCACCATGCTTCTGGGGCAGGCTGTAGCTGAGACCACCGGTCTGTATGGCTTGCTGGTCGCTCTGCTCTTACTTTTTGTAAAACCCTTAGTGCCCTAGTGGAAGCGGGGAGGAATAGCATTGGAAAGATTAGTAGATCTTGACCCGCAGCTTTTCCATGACGCGATATTGCTGGCAATTGCAGTATTCGTACTGTTTACGCTGATGTCCTATCTGCTGTTCGATCCTGTCCGCAAGATGCTGGAGGATCGGAAGGAGCGGATCAGAAACGACATCGAGAGCGCCCAGGCGGACCGGGCAGATGCTGCAAAGGTCCGGCAGGAATACGAAGCCAGGTTAAAGGAAGTGGAAAAGGAAGCGGATGAAATCTTAAGTGAAGCCCGCAGGAAGGCTCTGAAAAACGAAGCACGTATCGTGGAGGAAGCCAAGGAGGAAGCGGCCCGCATTATAAAACGCGCCAACGAAGAAGCAGAGCTTTCGAAGAAGCGTGTGCGTGACGAGGTGAAGCAGGAGATGATCTCCATCGCATCCATGATGGCCGGTAAGGTAGTGGCTGCCAATATGGATACGACCATTCAGGATAAGCTGGTGGAGGAGACACTGCAGGAGATAGGTGACAGCACATGGCAAAGCTAGTAGGAAAGACATACGGGGACGCATTGTTTGACCTTGCTGTCTCCGAAGGGAAGGCAGATGAACTGCTGACCGAGGTTCGGAGTGTGTCGCAGATATGGAAGGAGAACGCCGATCTGTCCAGGCTGATGGAACATCCGAAGATCGTAAAGGAAGAAAAGCTGGAAATCCTGGATCAGATCTTCAAAGGCCGTATCAGCGATGAACTGCTGGGGCTTATGCGGATGTTGGTTCTTAAGGATCATTACAGGGAGATGGATGCGGTATTTACCTATTTCATTGACCAGGTAAAGGAATATAAGAATATCGGGACAGCCTATGTGACAAGCGCGCTTCCGTTGAGCGAGGAGCAGAAGAGTCTGGTGCTTGAAAAGCTCCTTTCGACGACGAAATATGTGTCCTTTGAGATGCATTATACCGTAGATGCAGGACTCATCGGCGGGATGGTGATCCGCATCGGAGACCGGGTGGTGGATAACAGTATCCGCACCAGGCTTACAAGTCTGTCCCAAGAATTATCGAAAATACAGTTGAAAGTAGGTGAATGCGCCCCATGAATCTAAGACCAGAAGAAATAAGCTCTGTGATCAAAGAGCAGATCCGGCGGTACGCATCTGAGTTGGAAGTATCTGACGTGGGTACAGTCATCCAGGTGGCAGATGGGATCGCGCGTATCCATGGTCTGGAAAATGCCATGCAGGGTGAATTGCTGGCGTTTCCCGGCGAAGTATACGGAATGGTTCTGAACCTGGAAGAGGACAACGTGGGAGCGGTGCTCTTAGGTGATCAGAAGAATATCAACGAGGGCGATATCGTGAAGACTACCGGAAGGGTGGTGGAGGTTCCCGTAGGAGATGCCATGCTGGGTCGTGTGGTCAATGCACTGGGTCAGCCCATCGACGGGAAGGGTCCCATTGAGACGGAACGATTCCGTCAGATCGAGCGTGTGGCTTCCGGCGTTATCTCCCGGAAATCTGTGGATACGCCGCTGCAGACCGGTATCAAGGCCATTGACTCCATGGTACCCATCGGAAGAGGACAGCGTGAGCTGATCATCGGCGACCGTCAGACCGGTAAGACAGCCATCGCTATCGATACCATCATCAATCAGAAGGGGCAGGGTGTCAAGTGTATCTATGTGGCTATCGGCCAGAAGGCGTCCACGGTAGCGACCATTGTAAAGACCCTGGAAGAATATGGTGCCATGGCATATACCACGGTTGTGGCGTCCACGGCCAGTGAACTGGCACCCTTACAGTATATTGCACCCTATGCGGGCTGTGCCATCGGGGAAGAATGGATGGAGAACGGAGAGGACGTGCTGGTGGTCTACGATGACCTGAGCAAGCATGCCACCGCTTACCGTACCCTGTCCCTGCTGCTTCGAAGACCGCCAGGCCGTGAGGCATATCCCGGCGATGTCTTCTACCTCCACTCCAGACTACTGGAGCGTGCGGCACACCTGTCCGATAAGCTGGGAGGCGGATCCCTGACGGCATTGCCCATCATCGAGACCCAGGCAGGAGATGTTTCCGCCTATATTCCCACCAACGTGATCTCCATCACGGACGGACAGATCTATCTGGAGACGCAGATGTTCAACGCTGGCTTCCGCCCGGCTGTCAATGCCGGACTTTCCGTATCCCGTGTGGGAGGAAGCGCGCAGATCAAGGCGATGAAGAAGATCGCCGGACCCATTCGTGTGGAACTGGCACAGTACCGGGAACTGGCGGCATTTGCACAGTTCGGTTCTGAACTGGATGCCGATACCAGTGAGCGGCTGGCACAGGGAGAGCGGATCCGCGAGATGCTGAAGCAGCCCCAGTACAAGCCCATGCCTGTGGAATACCAGGTCATGATCATATATGCGGCTACCAGGAAGTACCTGCTGGATATTCCGGTGAAGGATGTGCTGCGTTTTGAACAGGAGTTGTTTGAGTTCGTGGATACCAGATATCCGGAAATCCCGGAGGCTATCCGCACGGACAAGGAGATTAAGGAAGAGACGGAGCAGCAGCTGGTGAAGGCTATCGAAGAGTGCAAAGCACAGTTCGGGCAGAAGTAGGTGAATTATGGCTTCTTTAAGAGATATCAAACAACGGAAGAGCAGCATACAGAGCACGCAGCAGATCACCAAGGCCATGAAGCTGGTATCCACGGTGAAGCTGCAGAAGGCGAGAGCCCATGCGGAGTCTGCAAACCCGTATTTTAATTATATGTATGAGACGGTGACCTCCATGCTGGCCCGGTCCGGCAGCCTGGATCACCCATATCTTAAGGCTGGAAGCTCTCCGAAGAAGGCGGTGGTGGTGATATCCTCCAACCGCGGCCTGGCGGGCGGCTATAATTCCAATATCGTGAAGCTGGTGACTGGAAGCGGGTTCCCTAAGGAGGACGTGAAGATATACGCCATCGGCCGTAAAGCCGGCGAGAGTCTGGCGCGGAAGGGCTACGAGATCACGAAGGATTACTCCAATATCATGGAAGGTCCGGAATATGCAGATGCCGCGGCTATCTGCAAGGAGATCCTTACAGCTTATGCAGACGGAGAGATCGGAGAGATCTATCTGGCATACACGCATTTTAAAAATACGGTGAGCCATGTGCCAACGCTGATGAAGCTCCTGCCGGTAGAGGCCGGAGAAAGCAACAGCGCCGGACAGGGAGAAAAGACGGATGGCACCAGCGTGTCTGCAGGAACCGAATCCCAGGAGGATCGGGCTGCTTCCCTGACACTTATGAACTACGAGCCAAGCGTAGAACAAGCCCTGGATAGGATCATCCCAAAGTATGTGACCAGTCTCTTCTATGGAGCGCTGGTGAAGGCGGTAGCCAGTGAGAACGGAGCCAGGATGCAGGCCATGGATTCCGCCACCAACAATGCAGAGGAGATGATCGGCGACCTGACGCTTAAGTACAACCGGGCACGTCAGGGCAGCATCACCCAGGAGCTGACGGAGATCATCGCAGGCGCAGAGGCGATATCTTAAAAATGTATAAGAAGGAGTAAGATTATGGCAGATAAGAATATAGGCAGGATCACCCAGATCATCAGCGCTGTCCTTGATATCAAGTTTGCAGACAGCGAGCTGCCCCAGATCAACGAGGCTATCCATATCCCGCTGGCTGATGGCAAGAAGCTGGTGGCCGAGGTTTCTCAGCATCTTGGTGACGATATCGTGCGGTGCATTGCCATGGGTCCCACGGACGGTCTTATGCGCGGCATGGAGGCGGTTGCCACCGGAGCGCCTATCTCGGTTCCCGTTGGGGAGAAGACGCTGGGACGTATGTTCAATGTTCTGGGCGAACCAATCGATGATCTGGATGCTCCGGCAGACGTGGAGTACTTACCGATACACCGGAAGGCTCCGGCCTTCGAGGAGCAGGCTACTACGACGGAGATCCTGGAGACCGGAATTAAGGTGGTAGACCTTCTCTGCCCCTACCAGAAGGGCGGTAAGATCGGACTGTTCGGCGGTGCAGGCGTAGGAAAGACCGTGCTGATCCAGGAATTGATCCATAATATTGCCACCGAGCATGGCGGTTATTCTGTGTTTACAGGTGTAGGGGAACGAACCCGTGAAGGAAACGATCTCTATTATGAGATGAAGGAGTCCGGCGTCATTGACAAGACCTGCATGGTGTTCGGACAGATGAATGAGCCGCCGGGAGCGCGTATGCGTGTGGGACTGACAGGACTGACCATGGCAGAATACTTCCGTGACAAGGGCGGCAAGGACGTACTTTTGTTTATTGATAATATTTTCCGCTTTACCCAGGCGGGCTCAGAGGTGTCTGCACTGCTGGGACGTATGCCTTCGGCTGTAGGCTACCAGCCCACGCTTCAGACAGAGATGGGTGCCTTACAGGAGCGTATCACATCCACCAGGAATGGTTCCATCACTTCGGTACAGGCTGTGTATGTCCCGGCCGATGACCTGACAGACCCGGCACCGGCCACCACGTTTGCACATCTGGATGCCACCACGGTGCTGTCCCGTTCCATCACGGAGCTGGGTATCTATCCGGCTGTGGATCCGTTGGATTCCACTTCACGGATTCTGGATCCGCGTATTGTAGGCCAGGAGCACTTCACCGTGGCCCGTGGCGTACAGGAAATTCTGCAGAAGTATAAGGAACTGCAGGACATCATCGCGATCCTTGGTATGGATGAGCTGTCCGAGGATGACAAGCTGGTGGTGAGCCGTGCCAGAAAGATTCAGCGATTCCTGTCCCAGCCATTCTTTGTGGCGACACAGTTTACCGGCATGGAAGGGAAGTATGTGCCTGTCTCCGAGACCATTCGCGGATTTCGGGAGATTCTGGAGGGCAAGCATGACGACGTACCGGAGGGCCACTTCCTGAATGCAGGAACCATCGACGAAGTACGCGCCCGTATGAAGTAAGGGGTGATCACATTTGGCGGAAGGAAAGAATCTATTTCAATTGGAGATCATCACACTGGAGCGTGTCTTTTATCGGGGTGAGGCAAGTATGATCGAATTTACGGCGGAGGATGGAGACATTGGAATCCTTCCGGGTCACATCCCGCTGACTACCGTGATCGCGCCGGGTATCCTGACTATCCGGGAACCGGAGGGTGAGAAGCAGGCCGCGCTGATGGCGGGCTTTGCGGAGATCCTTCCTGAGAAGGTCACGATCCTGGCGGAGACCGTAGAGTGGCCGGAGGAGATCGACCCGGAGCGTGCGGAGGCTGCTAAGAAGCGTGCAGAAGAGCGGATTCATAACCATGCGGCTGACATCGATGTGGCCCGGGCGGAGATCGCCTTGAAGCGGGCGTTGGTGCGGCTGAATGTGGGAAGATAGTGTTGATGTCCCCAGGGGAAGCCCAAGAGACAGTCGTGATATTGGTTGAAAAAATCAGAGAGAAATCTCTGATTTTTTCTTTTTCAGGAATAAAGCCCGGATTGCAAGCATATATATTAATACACACTGTTTTTAAAAAATGGGACAAGGTTCCGAAGCAGTGAATAAAAGGAGGATTCTCATGAAAAAAAGATTACTGGGCGTAATTCTTACAGCGGTTATGACGTTGACCCTGCTGGCCGGATGCGGCGCAGCCGCGGACACAGGCACCAAGGAGCCGGACGTGAAGACACAGGAGGGGCATAAAGACCCCGCAGATGATGAGAAAACAGAGGCGGTAGGGGGCGGCAAGATCGGCGTAGCCATGCCGACCAAGGATCTGCAGCGTTGGAATCAGGACGGCAGCAACATGGAGAAGCAGCTTCTGAAGGCGGGTTACCAAGTGGATCTGCAGTATGCCTCCAACGACATCGCAACCCAGGTATCCCAGGTGGAGAACATGATCAATTCCGGGTGTAAGCTGCTGGTGATCGCCTCCATTGATGGGGATTCCATGGGGACTGTCCTGGAGCTGGCGAAGGAGAAGAATATCCAGGTTATCGCCTATGACCGACTGATCATGAATTCCGACGCGGTGACCTACTATGCAACCTTTGACAATTATATGGTAGGAACGAAGCAGGGAGAGTACATACGCGATCGGCTGAAGCTGGACAAGGAAGCCGGACCCTTCCATATTGAGCTGGTGACTGGAGACCCCGGCGATAACAATGCCAGATACTTTTTTGGCGGAGCCATGGATGTGTTAAAGCCTTATATTGACAGCGGAAAGCTGGTGGTGAAGTCCGGGCAGACCGATTTCGAGACGGTTGCCACTGCAAACTGGGCTTCCGAGGCCTCACAGGCCCGAATGGATGCCATCATTTCCGCCAATTATGCCAATGGGACGAAGCTGGATGCCGTGCTCTGCTCCAATGATTCCACAGCCCTTGGCGTAGTAAACTCCCTGGAAGCCAACTATACCGGTGAATGGCCGATCATTACCGGGCAGGATTGCGATATTGCCAATGTAAAAAATATGATCGCCGGGAAACAGGCCATGTCCATTTTCAAGGATACACGTACGCTGGCAGCCAAGGTGGTGGAGATGGTGGACGCCATTATGAAGGGCGGCGAGGCTCCGGTGAACGACACCAAGACCTACGACAACGGAACAGGCGTGATTCCCTCCTATCTGTGCGAACCGGTATTTGCGGATAAGGACAACTACAAAGAGCTGCTGATCGACTCCGGTTATTATACGGCAGATCAGTTGAAATAAATGGCAGATATCTTATTGGAAATGAGAGAGATCACCAAGACCTTTCCGGGTGTGAAGGCTCTGGATCATGTCAGGCTTCGGGTGGAGGCGGGGGAGATCCACGCGCTGGTGGGGGAGAACGGCGCGGGGAAATCCACCCTGATGAACATCCTAAGCGGCGTTTATCCTTATGGATCCTATGAGGGCGAGGTGATCTGCCAGAGCAAGCTGTGTCGGTTTACCGGTATCCGGGACAGCGAGGAGCAGGGAATCGTCATCATCCATCAGGAGCTGGCACTTGTTCCCTATATGACCATTGGTGAGAACATGTTTCTGGGAAATGAACGTGGGAGCAGTCTGCGCATCGACTGGCGAGAGACTTACGAACAGGCGGATCGGCTGCTGGAGCTTGTGGGTTTAAAGGAGTCTTCCCGGACGCGGATCAAGGACATCGGCGTGGGAAAACAGCAGCTGGCGGAGATCGCCAAGGCGCTGGCGAAAAAGGCCAGGCTGTTGATCCTGGACGAGCCGACGTCATCCTTGAATGAAGCGGAATCCCAGGCGCTCCTGCAGCTGCTCCTGACACTGAAAAAACAAGGCATGACATCTATATTGATCTCGCATAAGCTGAATGAGGTTGTCCGTGTGGCAGATAAGATCACGATCTTAAGGGACGGAGCGGTCATAGAGACACTGGATAAGGAAAAGGACGATATTTCCGAGGATCGTATCGTCAAGGGGATGGTGGGCCGGGAGCTGTCGGATCGTTTCCCGAAGCGCAGTGCGCGTAAGGTAGGGGAAGTAAGCCTGGAGGTAAGAAACTGGACGGTATATCATCCGCTGTATCAGGAACGGAAGGTGGTGGACGATGTCAGTCTGATGGTGCGAAAGGGCGAGGTCATAGGAATCGCGGGCTTGATGGGAGCCGGACGCACGGAGCTTGCCATGAGCCTCTTTGGAAGAAGCTATGGGGAGAATATCAGCGGGAAGCTGCTGTTATATGGGGAGGAGCGAAGGCTTAACTCCGTCCGGTCTGCAATCGCGCATCGGCTGGCTTATGTAACTGAGGACCGGAAGGGCAATGGTCTGATCCTCGGCAATCCCATCCGAACCAACATCACGCTGGCAAACCTGTCCGCCGTCAGTCGCTACGGTGTCATTAAGAAGGAACGTGAGGCCCAGGCAGCCCGGCATTATCGGGAGAAATTAAAGATCAAATGTCCGGGGGTGGAGCAGCATGCCGGAAACTTAAGTGGCGGAAACCAGCAGAAGGTGCTGCTGGCGAAATGGATGTTTGCAGAGCCGGATATTCTGATTCTGGATGAACCGACCAGAGGCATCGATGTGGGTGCAAAATATGAGATATACAGTATCATCGATCAGCTGGCCGCTGAGGGCAGATCGGTGATACTGATCTCCTCCGAACTGCCGGAGCTATTGGGGATGAGTGACCGGATCTATATCATGAATGACGGAAGGATAGTGGGGGAACTTCCGGCGGCGGAGGCTACCCAGGAAGCCATCATGCTTCGTATTTTACAGTCTGACCGAAAGGAAGAACGGATATGAGAGAAGGAAAATTTGCAGGGGTTATTAAAAAATATACCATGGTCATCGTTTTACTTCTGGTGACCTCGTTTTTTGCATGGAGAACAAATGGGGCGATCCTGCTTCCCATGAATGTCAGTAGTCTGATCTCCCAGAATGCCTATGTGTTTATCCTGGCGACAGGTATGCTTCTGTGTATTCTGACCGGAGGAAATATTGACCTCTCCGTGGGATCGGTTGTCTGCTTTGTAGGAGCCGTAGGCGCTGTACTTATGGTAAATCTCCATGTAAATCTGTACCTGGCAGTTCTTGTCATGGCGCTGGTGGGAATGGCGATTGGCGCCTGGCAGGGATTTTGGATCGCCTACGTGCGGATACCACCCTTTATCGTGACGCTGGCCGGGATGCTGGTGTTCCGGGGGCTTGCCAACGTGGTCTTAAACGGCATGACCATATCCATCAAGGAGAAGGAGACCTTCGTGAAGCTGTTCGGAGGAGGAGCGAACTGCTATATCCCGGATGTGTTTGGCGGCGGCGGACTCAACCGCACCTGTATACTGGCAGGTGTGGCGGCAGTGGTAGTCTATCTGGTATATCAGATAAGAGCGCGTCAGGTGAACATTGTCCGAATGATATTGGTGTCCGCGGTAATACTTGCCTTCGCTTATCGGCTTGCCCAGCATAAGGGGATTCCGTCGGTTCTGATCTGGGTAGCAGTTGTGGTTTTAGCTTATGGTTACATAACCTCTGACACCATCGCGGGACGCCATTTCTATGCGGTGGGCGGAAATGAGAAGGCTACCAGACTCTCCGGCATCAACACCAACCGGGTGTATTTCTTTGCCTACCTGAACATGGGCTTTCTTGCTGCGCTGGCAGGCATGGTAACCATTGCCCGCATGACCTCGGCCCAGCCTACATACGGGCAGAGCTACGAGATGGATGCCATCGGTGCCTGCTTCATCGGGGGCGCCTCTGCTTACGGCGGCATCGGAACCGTACCGGGAGTAATTATCGGCGCTGTGCTTATGGGGATTATCAACCTGGGAATGTCGCTGATGGGAGTAGACCAGAATATGCAGAAGGTGGTTAAGGGCCTGGTACTGCTGGCGGCGGTGATCTTCGATGTGGTGTCCAAGCGGGGCGGTCGGCTGATCGTGAGGAATTGAGCGTTTGCGGACGCGCACTGCAGAGTAAATTGCACACGATATAAAAAACTATCCGCCGTTTATACGGCGGATAGCTTTATGGAGACAACAGGACTCGAACCTGCGACCCTTTACACGTCAAGCAAATGCTCTCCCAGCTGAGCTATGTCTCCCTTCGATATGGTTCGGGAAACCCGAACTCCGCTTCGCGTCTCCGTTCCACTCCGGTCCGTGCTAAACGGACATCCGCTGGATGTCCAGCACCGTTTGGGTAGCGAAAACCTTCGCCTGTCGGCTACGGTTTCTTTATTTTACCACATACCTTTTACGCGAGTCAATCATTATTTTTTATGGATCGTAAGATAGTGGAGACTCTTGTAATCCTGGGGAGAGAGCCCCGTCTCGCGCTTGAAGGCCCGCGCAAAGGATTTTGGGTTGTCATAGCCCACCTTATAGGAAATGTTGTATATCTTCTCGTCATTCATCAGTAGCACAATAGCCTGCGATATACGCGCCTTTACCACATATTTTTGCGGCGGGATACGGTAAAGCCGGGTGAATTCCTGAATGAAATGTGTGCGTGAATATTGCGTGATCCGGGCAAGCGTATCGTTCGAAAGGTCGGAGCTTAGGTTGTTGTTGATGTATGCAATGATGGCCTTGAGTGGATTGACCTGTTCCTCGCGGCCAACGGTATTGAGGTACAGATAAGAGACAAAGGATGAAAAAACGCTCTCAACAACAGTAAAATAGTCATCGTCGCTGAAGATGGAAGTCATGTTTCTGGCCTCCGGTGCGTTGGATGCGACAAAGTATTTCTTCGACAGATCGTCGATAAGGCTAACAAAGTCGTTATGGACCGGGTCGTTTTTCAGGTCGAACTTAATAACATTGTTAAATTGCCAGCCCTCAATCTGAAAGTGTCCCCACACGTGCAGAAATTTATTGTGGCTGCCATAGCGAAGAGAATACGATTTCCGTGGCAGGAGATAAACGTGACCTTTTTCCAGGGTCACCGCTCCGTTTTCATCTTCGTAGATACATTCCCCGTCAAAAATGCAATAAAACCGATAAAATTCAAAATGAGTGGACACAGAATATTCTTCCGGTATATAGGCCTGTCTGCCGAATAAAAACCATGTCGTTTTAATTGCGCTCATAAGCGTTCCTCCATTATTTTGCGATCTTATTTATGATTGCATGGTTCCGGTATTTTTCCTCTATAATAATGTCGACCTCAAGTTCCTTCGGGTGACAAAGAGTTACCGTAAAGCTGTCGTTTTCTGCAATCTCATACGAGGCATCGATGGTGCCGTAAGGAGTCGGTACAATGCCCCTTGCACTGCGAAGCGTGCAAGGGTGCGGCTGAAAACGGAAGGTTTTAAATCCTGGGGCGGTAGGTTGGATGCCCAGGATATCTCCGCTTAACAGGAATGCAACCGCTGTATCCGGATGGGAGGAATCGCCCCAGGATTCGCCGTTTGCCACACGGTTGTGGCCGTAGGGCATGGATTCTGTGGTGCAGGCAGGTCCCTTCTCGTCATGCACAGCATCGATCCAGTTGAGGGTGCATTCGCCTAAGAATTCGATCTTTCCGGTGGAGCCTGTCAGCATGCGGTATGCTTCTTCGGAGAATCCGTATCGGAAGCAGCCGTGTATGAACAGAATCGCCAATTTCCCGTTCTTGAAGCTTCTTTCCTGTTCTTTGCACATGTTTCTTACGGTCTTTGCTGCATATTCTTCCGGGATAAGCCCAAATGCAAGCGCAAATCCGGTGGCGGAATAGCAGGGATTCGAGCGGTCCTTGCCCTCGATGAGCATTCCGGTCTCCTCGCGGAAGAAGGCATCGCGGATGGCGTGAAGCATCTTGTCGGCGGTAGCCAGGTACAGAGCGGCATTGCTGCTGTCGCCCATGGCGTCTGCGATAAATGCACCTTCCCGGAATGCCTGCTGGATGATAATGTTATTATAGCTGTAGTAGCCGTAATCATTTAACACGTGATCCCAGAGGCCCTTTGAGGTCTCATATCGCTGATAGAAAAGTCCGGTGCTCTCCACCTGCATAGAAAGATAATTCAGGTCTTTTTTAACAGACTCGTACCATCTCTCCAGGTTCTTCTTGTCCGCGGTATAGAGGTAATTGCGGGATATGGTGATCACATACCAGGCAGAGAAAATATCCGACTGATACATACCATAATCAAAGGCTCCCGGCGACGTACGGTTTTCCGGATAGCAGGTGCCCCACACATAGCCGTCGGGGCATTGGTGCCGCCGGAACATCTCAATGGTATTGATGGCCGGGGCAAAACTGCCGAAGGAATAATACACATTTTCAAAGGACCAGAACAGATCACCCACCCAGGGCAGGCGGTCACGCTTGGCGCCGTCGGCAATAAATTCTTCCGCAGCATTATAGCGGTAGTCCGAAAGACCGTTTTGAAAGTCCTCCTTATAGAGCATACTGCCATCGGCTGCAACGACGGTGAAGCCGTTCACGATGAACCATGTCTCGCTGGTGGGGCAGAAGCCGATACTGCCGCAGGGAATGTCATCGGCAGACACAGTGGAAAGGTGTGTGCCGTTCACAGAGACAGATATATGATTTCCGCAAACAACGGTATCTATGCAGAAGGGCTTGTTGTATTCTATCAGAGCCGCAGTCTCCTGGGTAAGTGGCTTCTCGTAGTTCACGCCGTCCTTGCGCAGATAATACCGTAGCTGACCGTTTTGCGACAGGCGGAATACATAGGCGTTATTGTCGTCTGCGGCACGCACCGACCAGAAAACGGCATTTTCACAGTCGGGTTCAACAGGCAGCTCACATTCTAAATGCAGTGTGTAGTCAAACCAGTCAGTCCCCACATTCAGGACGCTTGCCTTATTGCCTTTGGTGAGGGCACGGACCATCAGGCGGTTACCTGCGATATCAAGGCTTGCCGAATTCGACAGTGTCGCCAATTGTACGGTGTAGATACTTGCGTCCCACAGGCGGTCCAGCCGCTTGTCGCTGGAGCGAAAGCCGCCGGGATAAGGCTGCAGGGAGGAAGTATAGTATATATAAAAGGAAGAAATCTTCACGGAGCAGCCGGGCTTGTCCAGCGTAAGCAGGGCAAAACGCTGCTGGCCCTGAATAAGCGGGTAAGTATAGGAACCCTTCCGGCAGATGTGGTAGAGCTCGAAGCGGTTGGGGTTTCCGGGCATTACCGGAAGCTCCGGCCCCAGATATTTACAGCACCCGCGCTTGAAATCACCGCGATCCCGGTACTTTGGGTCACAGATATAATCGTACCAGTCGGAATAGGAAATGCGCAAAATGGGATCGCCTTCAAACCCCTCTATCTCAAATACAGGGTATCCGCCCGGAGAGGAAGGATCCAGATCGATACATAGATAAGGCTTTTCTTTTCCGATATCCCAGGTGAGCTCGGTGTAGCTGTTCTCGTGATTTGTGATATGTTCTGGATTTTTCACATTGCCTTCGGTAAATTTAATGGCTGTGGCAAAGCATTTTCTCTGGCGTGGGGTAATTGTGTTATCCATTCTGAATGACCTCATTTCTGCAAGTTGCGATACACGTATTGTATCATCACGGATATTTGATGAAAACCACAATTTATTTTATGAAGGGTACAATTTATATTATGAGAAAAGCCGATAATCACGTGTTTTGCGTTACAGGCTTTTACTCAAATCCCATACAAATTGTGATATAAGAAAGACAAACTGTGGTTCATTTCCGCCGTCGAAAATTGTATAATACATGATCATAGGGACACGCGAAGAGGTTCCCATAATATACCAAAAAAACAAAGCAGGAAAGGATGTTTTTGTATGAAATGCAAGAAGATTATTACTTTGGGTCTTGTTACAGTCGTTATGCTGCAAGCACTTTGCGCATGTGGCGGATCGGGCAGTTCAAACGAGGACAAGGTTCCGACGGGGGAGAAAAGTGATACGGGCTTTACCGAAAATATCTATGATATGGGAGGTAAGACCATCACCATTGCAGATTCCTATTGGATCGGCGGTGAGAGCGATACGCCGGAGAAGCAGAACTGTGCGAAGATCTTAAAGGAGATCGAGAAGGATTACAACTGTCATATAGAAGTGTTTGCGCCGAATATGTCAACCATCGAGCAGGATATCACCACCAGCGTTGCTGCCGGAAAGGTGTACGCCAACATTATCAACATCCAGCATGAATTTTCAGGCATCTATCGCAGCGGCAACATTGCCGATGTCTCCACGATCAAGAATCTGGGGCTGGACAGCAATGACTGGCTGGCTGTCAGCAAGGATTTTAACACCATAAACAACGTGCAGTACGGCGTGGCGTTCCTGGAGCAGCAGTGCCAGGCCATCAACTGGAACGTGCTTACTTATAATAAGACGCTTGCGGAAAAGTATGGAATAGAAGATATGTACGAGCTTGTCCGCAACAAGCAGTGGACCTATGACAAGTTCGCGGAAATCTGCCAGACCGTTACTACGAAATCCAACGGTTCCGTGAAAGGAATGGTGAATGGTTATCCCTGCTTCGGATTCTTCACTATGACGAATAATGTGGACTATGTCACCAACAAGGATGGCAAGTATGTCTATAACTGCCTGAGCGACAATATGCTCAACGCATTACAGTTCTGTCAGGACTTTAACAGGAACGGCCTTTTGGACAATGAAGACTTTGTCGGCAACGACTACGGCCTTACCGAATCCAATGTATTTATGTCCAGAAAGACACTGTTCCACCTCTCGGACTTCTGGGTAGTATCGGAGGTATTCTCCAGCGGAATGCCCGATGATTACGGTGTGCTGCCGCTGCCTATGGGACCGGACGCCACCGATTATGTGGGCGTTGCCACGAACTGCAAGTCCTTCTGCTTCATAAAGGGCGATCCTGATATCGAGGATGCAGCGGCAATATTGGTTGCCATGGCAAACCGCACGGGACTCAGCAATAAGGAGTGGGTTTCCCAGCAGGTGGAGAATTCTCTGCGTGATGATGAGTCCGGCGAGATGCTGGAGCTCATGCTTGCCAATCCGGTCTCTACCACCTATGGAGATGTTCTTGGCAGCGAATGGGAGGCTCTGTTGAGACAGTGCATCTACGATATGTCACTCACACCGCGTCAGGCGATGGAGCAGGGACAACAGACCGCACAGGCAACCATTGACGAATATTATGGCCAATAAGACACCGGATACAGCGTGTGGCCAGGTGTTTTGCGGGCATTAAAAGAGTACTGTGGCAGAAAGGAGAACCGGAAGATGAGATATCACAAAAGAGTGGTTGCATCCGTGCTGGCGGTCAGCCTGTTTATTGCGGGAATAGATCCTGTGATGGCCGATGCGGCTATGGGGGAAACGACGACCGCTTCTTCCAACCAAATAACGATAGGGTCTTCCAACCAGAGCTACCGCAAGTATCTCTCCGGCATTGAGGATCAGACCGTGACCGGGGAAAGCATAGAAATATCCGGTGCCTCTTATATAAGCGGTGAACACGTAAGCGTGGTAGAGCTTCCAGATGATCTGGGGCAGGCGCTTATGACGGAAGAGGATTCCGATGTGACCTGGCAGTTTACCATATCGGCCAGCGGAATGTATGGATTCAAGGTGGATTACTATCCGCTTGACGGTCATGCCTCAGAGATCCAACGCAGTGTCCGGCTAGATGGCGAGACCACCGTTGCAGAGCTTGAAAGTGTCAGCTTTCCCCGTGTGTTTAAGGATGAGAAGCCCATTGAGCGGGTGGATGGCGGCAACGACATCCGTTATGCGCAGGTGGAGATAAAGGAATCGCTGACGGCAAATGTTGCTGACAGCAATGGTTTTTACGGTGACGCGCTTTACTTCTATCTCGACGCAGGGGTACATACGATCTCCTTTGCCGGGATACAGGAACCCATGGCTGTCGAGAAGATAACGGTTTTTTCCGAAGAGGACAGCTACATAAGCTATGACGAATATTTGAAGGAAACCAACGCGGAAGCAGTGAGCGGACAGTTACAGGACGGAATCCTGATCTACGAGGCGGAAGAGATGTATCGGAAGTCGGATTCCGGCATCTATGGCGCTTCGGATATTTCCTCCCCGGAGAATTCTCCTTATGATTATGCCTCCCAGAAGCTCAACGTGATCGGCGGCGATAAATGGCGCTCGGTGGGACAATGGGTATCGTATGAGATCGAGGTCCCCAAGACGGGATATTACAATATCGGCTTCCGGTACCGTCAGCAGAATGCAAGACAGGCGGTGCGCAGGCTTACGATAGACGGCGAGGTTCCGTTTCAGGAAGCGGGAAGTATCGTGTTTGAGAAGGATGATTCCTGGCAGGTTTCTCTGGCCGGGGGTGACGATCCCTACCGCTTCTATCTGACGGAGGGCAGACACGAGATCTGCCTGGAGGTTGTGATGGGAGATGTGAAGGATTCCCTGATCGATGGAAAAGAGGTTCTCGACGAACTGAACCAGATAAACTGGTCGCTGATGACGGTGCTGGGTACCGAGCCGGATGCCAACCGGGACTATCAGCTTGACACCTATATGCCGGACATTATGCCGAAGCTTTCTGCATGCGCAGAGGAATTAAGGAAGATTGTTGCGGCGTGGACCGAGATCTCCGACCAGCGGGATTCCGCAGTGGCGCAGGTGGAGCAGTTGGCTGAGCTGCTGGAGCGGCTGGCAGAAAAACCAGCCACCATACCTTCGAAATACAGCTATTTCAGAGATTCCATCAGCTCCTATGCAACGCTGATCGAGGATGAGAAGCAGCAGCCCATCCTGCTGGACTACATTTTTATCTCGGAAGAGGGAGCGAAGCTTCCGAAGGCGGATTCCAATCTGTTTGTGAAGATAAAATACGGCATACTGCGTTTCTTTGCCTCGTTCTGGCATGACGACAGCAGCATTTCCGGGGAAACCGCCGATGAAGAAACCATCACGGTCTGGATCGGAAACGGTCTTTCGGGTGGCCGTGACCAGGCGCTTGTGCTGGAGCGCCTGATCAAGCAGAGCTTTACGCCGGACAGCGGCATTCATGTGAATGTACAGCTTGTTCCGGCCGGGACGATCCTAACGGCGACCCTTGCCGGAAAAGGCCCCGACGTAGCCTTGCAGCTGACGGGCAGTGACCCTGTCAATTATGCCATGCGAAATGCGGTGATCCCGCTGTCGGATTTTGACGACTGGCAGGAGGTGGCTGACCGCTTCGCACCGGAGACGCTGGAGGGACTGACGTATCTTGACAAGGTTTACGCTGTGCCGGAGACAATGGATTTCCCGGTTCTGTTCTACCGGAAGGATATCATGCAGTCGCTGGGGATCGATGTCTATGACCTGAAGACCTGGGACGATATGATCGAGGCTTTGCCGACGATACAGTCAAACAATATGAACTTTGCCATTCCGGCAGCCTATACATCGTTTTATATGTTCCTGTTCCAAAACGGCGGCAGCCTGTACAATGCCCAGGGGACGAAATCCATGCTGGGCGAAAAGGAATCGCTGGATGCTTTTTATACCTATATGAAGTTCTATAAGAGCTATGGCCTTCCGTTTTCCTACTCTCTGGAGACACGTATCCGCAGCGGTGAGATGCCCATTGCGGTAGCCAATTATTCGGTGTACAACGTGATCAGCATTTCCGGCCCGGAGATCGCAGGACTCTGGTCTATGGCGCCGATCCCCGGAACCAGGCGCGCAGATGGAACCATAGATGCTTCGGCGCCTGTGAGCTGTGCGGGCTGTTCCATCATGTCGAAGGCGAAGGATCCGGAAAAATGCTGGGAATTCGTGAAGTGGTGGACATCCGCCGAGACGCAGTATCAGTACGGAAGAGAGCTGGAAAGCACGCTGGGCAGCGGTGCAAGATACAACACCGCGAATATCGAGGCGATATCCATGCTGCCCTGGACCGCGGAGGAACGTGCGGTGATCCTGGATCAGCTGGAGGCGCTTGCGGGTGTGCCGGAGGTTCCCGGCGGCTATATGACGTCGCGAAATGTGGACTTTGCGTTAAAGGCTGTCTACAACAAAAACAGCGACGCCCGTGATACGCTTCGCTCTTATATCAACGCCATTGATGAAGAGATTGCATTAAAACGTGAGGAATTTCACTTGGAATAACAGTTCGTGCCTGGCGCGGGCTGAACGGAAAGGAAGTGAGAGCTATGGCAGACAACAAGGGCAGCCTGAAGGCCCGTATACGAAGAGATCTTGCTTATCAGTGCAAGCAGATAAAACGTCATAAAATGCATTATGTGCTGATGGCGCCTTATCTGATCCTGTTTACAGCCTTTGTTGTGATCCCGGTTGTGATCGCGATCATTTTCAGCTTTACCTCTTTTAACATATTGGAACCACCGGAGTTTGTAGGACTGAAGAACTATTTCCGCTTATTTATCAACGATGAGATTTTCTTGACCGGTATCAAGAACACAATGATCTTTGCGGTGATAACCGGACCCGGCGGATATCTGCTGGCACTGCTTTTTGCATGGCTCATCAATGATCTGCCAAGAGGGCTTCGGGTTGTCTTCACCATTGTGTTTTATGCGCCGTCCATATCGGGCGGTATGACCATCGTGTGGACATACCTGTTTGCGGCGGACGCAAAGGGGTTCCTGAACTCCTGGATGATGCAGCTTGGCCTGATCAACGAGCCCATAAGCTGGCTTACCGATGAGCGATATATGATGGGTATCATGATACTCATCATCCTGTGGATGAGTCTTGGTACCACGTTCTTATCGTTTATCGCCGGACTGCAGGGTGTTGACCGACAGTATTATGAGGCGGCAGCCATCGACGGTATTAAGAACCGTTGGCAGGAATTATGGTACATCACACTGCCGCTCATGAAGCCGCAGTTGATGTTCGGCGCTGTTATGAGTATCACCTCCGCCTTTGGCGTGGGCGACATCATTACACAGATCATGGGTTACCCCAGCGCCAGCTATGCAGTACATACGGTCATGAATCACTTGACGGATTACGGTACGATCCGCTATGAAATGGGTTATGCCTGTGCCATTGCGACATTGCTGTTTATTACCATGATCGGCTGTAACAAGCTTATCCAGTATCTGTTGAGAAAGGTTGGTACTTAATGAAAAAGAGGTTATCCAGATCGGTGGGCGGCGATATTACCTTAATCATCTGCCTTATGCTTCTGGCGGTTATTATGCTGCTGCCCATCGTATATGCAGTGGTTACATCCTTAAAACCGAATAACGAATTGTGGATTTTCCCTCCGCGCTTCTTTGTGCGGAACCCTACCACGAAGAACTACAGCGGTTTGTTTGAGCTGATGAACACCTCATGGGTGCCCTTTTCAAGATACTTCTTCAATACCCTGTTCATAACGGTGGTAGGCAGCATCGGTCATATCATGATCGCCACGATGTGCGCATATCCGCTGGCATGCTACCGTTTTCCCGGATCGAGGTTCATATTCAAGCTCATCCAGACCTCGCTGATGTTCTCGGCTTCGGTTACGGCGATTCCGACCTTTATCGTAATGTCCAAGCTGCATCTGGTGGATAGCTATCTTGCACTGATTCTTCCGGCATTTGCCCTGCCCCTGGGACTGTTTCTGATGAAGCAGTTTATCGAACAGATGGTTCATCCCGCATTGCTGGAGAGCGCCGAGCTTGACGGAGCCAGTGAATTCATAAAATGCTTTAAGATCGTTTTCCCCATGGTAAAGCCGGCGTGGCTGACCCTTGCGATCTTCTCCGTACAGACACTTTGGACAGTGGGAAATACACCTTATATTTATACCGAGAATAAGAAGACCCTGAACTATGCCATGTCACAGATCGTATCCGCAGGTATCGCAAGACAGGGCGTGGGAGCGGCAGTATCGGTAGTGATGCTCCTGGTACCGCTTTTGTTCTTCATCATCTCACAGTCCAATATTGTGGAAACAATGGGGTCTTCGGGCATAAAAGACTAATGATTATCGGAAAGGGAGGAGCGCTATGAAGCCTGGGAAATATATTGCGGCCCTGCTTTTGGTACTTGTGGCTGCGGCTTTCGCCGACCTGGATGTTTCGGCAGAGTCTTATCTGTATAATCGGAAAAATGAGGCTGTCGAGTCGCCCGGTGCTTATACCGTATCCAGGGAGATCACTCTTGCGGCAGATGATGTCACGGCGGTTTCTCCGCAGGACATTTTTTACAGCGGTTCCGGCAGATACTATATCGTGGATACCAACAATAACCGTATCTTGATCTATGACGGTGATTATGAGCTGGTGGGTGTACTGGCCTCCTTCACGTTACCGGACGGAACCGGGACAGAGCTTCGCGTGCCGGAAGGGATCTACGTGGATGAAAATGAGACGCTGTATATTGCCGATACCGGAAATAACCGGATTTTAAAGTGTGACAGCCAGGGCAACGTCCAGCTCTGCATTGAGAAGCCTGCAAACCTTACCGGGGTTAGCGCAGATTCGGCTTTTAACCCAACAAAGCTCTCGGTGGATGCGTCGGGCCGGATCTACGTGGTGGCAAGAAATTATAATCTGGGTATCCTGCAGCTTGATGCAAACGGCAGCTTTGTAGGCTACATGGGCGCACCAAAGGTTCAGTATAACATCGTACAGATGATATGGCGTAAGTTCTCCACCCAGGAGCAGCTTGCCAAGATGGAGCAGTATGTACCCACCGAATACAACAACATTGCCATCGACGAGGAAGGCTTTGTTTACGGTACCATCGGCACGCTTGACGCTGAAAAGATGGAGGCAGTCATCAAATCCCAGGACACCAGCGGATCGGTGACGCCCATTAAGAAGCTGAACACCATGGGAAGCGATGTCTTAAAGAGAAACGGTTTCTGTGCGCCGGTGGGGGATCTTGAATACGAGGAAGAGTTTTCCAAGATCGTGGATGTTGCATATACCACCGATGGTATGTATGCCATGCTGGATTCCGCCCACGGTCACATCTTCGTATATGACAGCAACGGAAATCTGCTGTGTGCCTTCGGCGGAAACGGGACGGACAAGGGCTTTGGCCGGGTTTCCTCATTTACCTATGCGGGGGACAGGCTGGTGGTTCTCGATGCGCAGGCAGCAAAGCTGTTTGTGTATGAGCCTACAACATACGGCAGGATGGTGTTTGACGCAGTTTCTGCACAGTACAACGGGAATTTTGACGAGGCATATGCGCTCTGGAGTGATGTGGCAGCCTGCAACCGCAACTTTGAGTATGCCTTTGTGGGACTTGGACAATCGTATATGAACGAGGGGCAATATGAACAGGCGATGGACTGTTTTAAGCTGACGAATGATAAGGAAAACTATTCCAAGGCGAAGCAACTCTTGCGAAAAGAGAATATGAAAACGGTCTTTCCGGTGATTTTCATCTCGATCTTATGCATAGCGGCATGCTCCGTTGTATGGCGGCTGGCAAGGAAGATCTATCGCTATGTGAAGGATGAATGATCCTTTGAGCCTTAAAAACAGAATGAGCGGAGGAAACCTGGTATGAAAGAATTCTGGTCTGAAATGAAATATGGTTTTTATATTGCCGTGCGTCCCTTCAAGGGTTTTTGGGATATCAAGCACGAGGGCAAGGGAAGCGTAAGGGCGGCAACGTGTTTGCTGGTGCTCTATACCCTGCTTTCCGTAATGTCTGGGTATATGACCGGATATTTGTTCAATTCCTACGACCGCGGTGAGTTCCAGGCGTTAAAGCAGATATTTACGGTTCTCGCATTGTTTTTCTGTTACTGCATTGCCAACTGGGGATTTACCTGCCTCTTCGACGGGGAGGGCACCTTTAAGGATATCTACCGGGCAACGGGATATGCATTACTCCCGCTTATCATCAGCCAGATATTGCTGATCCCGCTGAGTAATTTCTTTGTGAACAATGAGAGGGCGTTCTATACAACGATAAGTACGTTTGCCATTATCTGGACTGCATTTCTGATACTGGTGAGCATTTTGATGACGCACAATTATTCCCTTGGGAAGGGGCTTCTCATGGTGATATGCATTATCTTCGGAATGTGTGTAATCGCATATATTGCGCTTTTGTTCTTTAATCTTATCCAGCAGATGATAGGATTTGTGACGACGGTGTTTACCGAGTTTTCTGCCAGGTATTTATAGCATACGTAGGAGGTTGATGAGATGTTGCCTGTAAAAAGAATAAAACAGCATACGGTTTCTGCTATGGCAATGCTCCTTATGGTATCCCTTGCGGCGTGTGCATCCGGCAGTCAGAAGCTGGACATCCCGGAATATACGGGGGTATCCGATGGGTATATAGACGAGACCGTGCTGCCGTATCAGGATCCGGCCGAAGCGGATAAAATACGTTCGGAAATGACGAAAATGCTCTCGAATGAATATGTTGAGCTATATATGGGTCCCTCATACGATATTGCGCTTATCGATACAAGAACCGCGAAGGTATGGTACTCCAACGAAGCAATCTACGACGAGAATGCGGAGAATTATTCGGAGGATCAGAAGAAATATGCCTATTCGCAGCTTGTTGTTGACTATTACCGCAATGACAATGCGGAGGTTACCGTCACCTCCTATCCTGAGTGCTATGACGGAGAGCAGAAGGACCAGGTCACGGCAGAGGTTTTGGATGATGTTCTGTCGGTGCGGTATTCCTTCGGTACGGATATGAAGAGCAGGGTCATCTTCCAGGTCATCTCAGCGGAGACGTATGAGGAGATAGAGAAGGCGGCCAAGGCAGCCATAGAGGAGAAGAAGCTCTCTTCCTCCAGCTGGGGAAGAATGAAAGCTACTTATAATAAGAGTGAGGATGGAACACGTTACGAGTTAAATCCTTCGGCAACCTATATTCAGACGGACAACATCGAGGCGGTATGCAAGCAGTTGGGCTATACACGGGCTGATGTGGACGAGGAAGAGGAGAAGATGGGAGCCACGGGAGAGCTGACCTCTACCGTGCCGAATTTTGTGATCACCGTCAATTATACCCTGGACAACGCGGATCTTCTTGTTACGGTAGATATTTCAGGGATCAATGAGCCGGAGGACTTCTATCTGAACCGTGTGTCGGTTCTGCCGGGCTTTGGCGCCAACACGGCGGCGGACGAGGGGTATATGCTCCTTCCGGACGGATCAGGTTCTCTTATCTACAACGGCAGCGCAGCATCCGGCAGCGACGAATTAAGAGTTGTCTTCTACGGTGACGATGAAGCGGAGGAGAAGGAGTCCGTCTCGGAACTGTCAGCGGCAGCCTCCTTTCCGGTCTTTGGAATAAAGTCAGGCGATGCGTCTGTGTTTGCGATTATGGAGAGCGGGGATGCCATGGGCGGCATCGATGTTCATCGTGCCAACCAGATCTATGTGCGCAATATGATCATGCCCTGGTTTTACTACCGTATCCGCGGCACGGTCTCGTCGGGTCAGGGCTCTGACAACAAGAATTATGCCTATTCCCAGCGTGTCACCGATCGGCCATATGTGGTGCGCTATCACCTGCTGTATGACGATCGTGCTTCCTACAGCGGAATGGCGGATTATTATCGCTCTTATCTTACAGCGGCCGGGGAGCTTATCCCAGCGGAGGGCGGATCGGACTGGTATAGTGATGTGAACATTGTCGGGGCGCTAAGCGGTGAGAAGACGGTGCTGGGCGTTACCACCGATGCGGTTTTGGCGGCCTCCGATTATGCATCGGTACAGAAATGGATATCGGATGTTGGCGCAGAACAGCTCCGGGTCAATTATGAAGGTATGTTTAACGGCGGTGTGGATGGAAGCGCCCCTATGAAATTAAAGTCCGTGGCATCCTTAGGCTCTGAGGCTAAGCGGGATGAGCTGCTGGAACAAGACCTTGTCTATCCGGTGATCTCCCTGCAGACAGTGGCGAAAAGCGGGAACGGGATAAAGAGCAACACGGACATAGCCAAGTCCATCAACAAGAGATATGCCTTTTATTCCGAATACAATCTGTCCACCGGGCAGCTGATGGAGGATCAGAGAAGCTTCTTGATCTCGCCCATGTCGTACGAGAAGATCGGTCAGGGATTTTTGAAGGCATATGCGGATTACAGCAGCAGGAATCTCCTGGTGAAGGATGCGGCGTCACTTCTGTATTCCGATTTTAATGAGAGCCGCAGGGTTCCGCGGGAGGAAAGCAAGGTCTTGCTTTGCAATACGCTGGAACAACTGAAGGAGGCCGGGCTTCAGCTTAAATTAGACGGCATAAACGCCTATGCATTAAAGTATGGAGATGCATTCACCAATGTCCCGGCAGGCAGCAGCAAGTCAGAGCTTACGGACTGTGAGATCCCATTTGCCGGCATGGTTCTCCACGGAATCGTCCCATACGCGGTAACGCCCCTGAATGAGGCTGAGAATTATGAGGATGCCCTGCTGGATATGATAGAGAGCGGCGCGAATCCCTGCTGGCGGATCATTACCGGTGATATGTCCGTGCTTTCGGACACAGAATATACCCGCTATTACAGTGCGTCGGCCGACTATTGGACGAAGGAGATCGAAGCGGTAAGTGAACAGCTTGCGGATTTCTACACAGCCGTTGCGGGAGCAGTGATGGAAGATCACAGTATTCTTCCCAACGGACTGATAAGAGTGACCTATTCCAATGGATATAAGGCGTATATCAATAAGACCGCCGCAGTGCAGACGGACGGCAGTATATCGGTGGAAAGCAATTCCTTTTGCTTTTGCAATGAGAGGGGGGAAATACAATGAAGAAGCGCAAACGTTTCTCTTTATCACTTACTGAACGTAACGGCATGCATGGTTATGTGTTTATCCTGCCGCTGCTGATCGGTCTGGTGTTCATCTTCCTGCCATGCGTGATACAGTCCTTCTACTATGCCTTCTGCGATGTGCAGATCGGCTTTGGCGATGTTAAGACAAGCTTTGTGGGGCTGAAGAATTTTCAAACCGCCTTTCTTTCGGATGTGGAATATCGGCAGGTGCTGCTGAACACCGTCCGCGGGACGTTTGTGGATACGATTATCATTTTGTCCTACAGCTTCTTTATTTCCAGTATCCTCAATCAGAAGTTCGCAGGGCGCGGTCTGGCAAGAACCTTGTTCTTCCTTCCGGTGATCCTTTCCACAGGCATAATTGCAGCAGTAGATACCGCCACGGCGTCGTCGGTGGTGGAGACGGCCGGAAGTGCGGTTGGCTCAGCCTTCGGCGGAGATAAGCTGTCCTCCTTTTTCGATCTGGAGGCAATGCTCCTCTCCATGAATCTGCCGGAGGGTATAACCTCGGTCATTATCTACGCGATAGATAATACCTATACCATAGTGAACCGTTCCGGTGTACAGATACTGATATTCCTGTCGGCATTGCAGGGGATCTCGCCCTCCATTTTTGAGGCTTCGAAGATGGAAGGTGCAACGAAATGGGAAGAGTTCTGGAAGATCACCTTCCCCATGATCACGCCGATGATCCTTGTAAATACGGTTTACACCATTGTGGATTCCTTTACGAACCCGTCCTATGGGATGTTGAAGTATGTCCAGAACCAGATGTTTTCACTGAACCGGATGGGATATGCCTCCGCAGTATCCTGGGTCTACTTCGTGATCATTCTGGCAGTGCTGATATGTGTATTCAAGGTTACCGCTAAGCGGATTACCTATATCAATAAGTAGGGAGGAGATCTGAGGATGGTTTCTGTAGTAAAAAACAAGAAAAGGATGCGTGCAAAGGCAAAATACATGTTGTGGTACATAGTACGTGCCGTCATAATCGTGGGGATCTGCTATGTCATCCTATATCCGTTTCTCACGAAGATCATAAACGGATTCAAGAGCTATGATGACCTGATCGACCCGACGGTGGAGTATTTTCCGAGGAATCCGACCCTGCAGTATTACATACAGGTCTTAAAGGAAATGGACTACTTAAAGTCCTTTGGAAATACCCTGATCATTTCCCTGGTGGTGGCATTCCTGCAGACGGCTGTGGCGGCTGTTGTGGGTTATGGCTTCGCGCGGTTCAAGTTTAGGGGAAGCAAGCTGCTGTTTGCCATGGTCATATTGATGCTTATCATACCGCCGCAGATCATACTGGTTCCTTTGTTTGTGCGCTTTAAGATGTTCCTCGGCTTTATCAATCTTATTGATACGCCCTGGCCCACCTTCATTATGGCGGCAACCGGAACAGGCTTCAAAAACGGACTCTACATATTTTTGACGCGGCAGTTTTTTATCAATATGCCAAAGGAGCTGAACGAGGCGGCGGCTATCGACGGCTGCGGTGTTTACAAGACCTTCTTTAAGATCATGCTGCCGTCGGCAACCACGATACTTACCACCGTGTTTTTGCTTTCCTTCTCCTGGCAATGGACGGATACCCTCTATAACGGGCTGTTCTTCCAGGACACCAACATTCTTTCGAATGCCATAAACAAGGTGGGGGTGGGCGCGCCCATGGCAGTATCGGGCAACCTGCAGAACATCGGTGCGCTCTGGGTAATATTGCCCCTAGCAATACTTTATATTTTCGCACAGCGTGCATTTGTTGAATCCATAGATAATGCCGGAATTGTCGGTTAATGAATTTTTCAATAAAAGAAAGGAGAGATTTTATGAAAAGGAAGTTTTTTATCGGAACTACGGCAATCGTCCTGGCCGGCTGTCTGGTGGGGAGTATGGCAGCAGTAATGGCGGACAGAACAAAGACCCCGGTAACGTCTGATTCTGTGACGGTGGAAACCACACGTTATCAGAGTGCGGTGGGAGGAAATATCCTCCAGGAATCGGACAAGGATTATGTCAGCATCAGTGGGGACAGCATCATATCCAAGAATGCAACGGTTGCCGCTGACGGCGTGGGCAGAACGCTGTCTACCACAGGAAGCGGCGACAACGGAAGGCAGGTAGCTGTTTTCTACACACTTGGAGCAGACGGCACCACCGTGCCGCAGATCTTTGAGGATGTCTTAAATGCAGGGGACTCGCTTACCTACGGTCTCCACTATTGGTGGGCAAAGCCCATGTTCGGGTACTATCACACCAGCGATGACTACATTTTACGGAAGCATATCGAGATGCTGACCTATGCAGATGTGGATTATCTGGTGTTTGATACCACCAACGGTATGGCGTTTACCACAGAGGCGTTGAAGGTGATGAAGCTGCTGCACGAATACCGGGCGGCAGGCTGGGACGCACCCCAGGTTGCGTTCTATACCAATACCGATTCCGTCGCAACGATCTTAACGATCTATTCCGACATTTATGAGCAGAACAAATATCCCGATACCTGGTATATGGTGGATGGAAAACCGCTTATTATCGGTACCGCGCTTCCTACCTCCTGCAAGAACTTCTTTACCTTCCGTGCCAGCCAGTGGCCGGGAATTGCAGATGTTGACGGCGCATATCCCTGGATCGACTTCAATGATGTTGCGCGTGTGCGCTATGACTTTAATGGGGAGCACGGCGTGATCCCGGTGTCCGTAGCCCAGAATTCATCCTCCTACATGAGTGATAATGTCCTCTATGGACTTACCGCAAAGACAGGCGGCAGCCGCGGCAGAAGCTATCATGACGGAGATGATAACATAACGGACGATTCCGTTCTGTATGGATACAACTTCCAGGAAGAATGGGATACCGCCATTAATTCGGATGCGGAGACAGCTCTGATCCTTCAGTGGAATGAATGGCGTGCAGGTGTATACCGGGACAAGGGAAAGCTGATTGTATTCGACCTTATGACACCGGAATTCAGCCGTGATATCGAACCCATGGAGGGCGGATTCGGCGATAACTACTACATGCAGATGGTGGAGAATATCCGTAAGTTCAAGAATACGGGCTCCAAGGTGACACAGACCGAGAAGAAGACCATCGATATCAGCGGCGATTTCAGCCAGTGGAGCGCGATCCCCGCTACCTATGCAGACATGCCGGAGGGCGGTATCCGCAGAGACGCACTGGGATATGGCGATCAGCGGTATGTAAATACCACCGGACGCAATGAGATGATCTATGCAAAGGTAACCCAGGACAGTGACAATGTATACTTCTACGTCCAGACAGCGAAGGATATTACCGATGATTACAGCACCGGAAGCTGGATGAACCTGTTCCTGGATACGGACGGCGTACTTGACAATTCCTGGAACGGCTATGAGTATATCGTCAATTACAGTGCCTCTTCCGACGGCACATCAACGGTTGCAAGGTACAATGGCACCTCTTTTGAGACAGCAGGCGAGGCAAAATTCCGTGTGTACGGCAATCAGATGATGGTCTCTGTACCCAAGTCGGTGCTTGGACTCTCCGGTACCGGGATAAGCCTGAACTTTAAGTGGGCGGACAGCAGAACTGCTTATTCGACGGTTACGGATTACTATACCCTGGGCGATACGATGCCTTACGGCAGATTCAATTACGCCTACCATGCAGAGTAAGGAGGAACACAGCGTGAAAAGGATTTTAGACTCAAAAATAGTTTTGGCAATGGTGGTGGTGGTGATGGTTGCTTTCCTTCCCATGAACGTAAGAGCAGCCGGCCCAACGTATACCGCAGCATACGGCACGCCCACCATCGATGGTGTTGTGAACAGCAGTGAATACGGTCCGGCGGTGCCCTTTAACAGCTCGAACCTGAGCCTGTTCTATTATAACCTTGCGGATCAGGATCCCACGACTGCGAATGCCAATTTCCCGGATCTGACCTACTCCTTCGCATGGGATGAAGGTCATCTGTACGTGGGAATCACGGCCAGGAATGTGGATATTACAGATGCGAGGTTTCAGATCGATCTGAGCCCCAACAAGAAGATCAAGGACAATAAGCCTGGGATCTTTTATACCTTCAAATGTATCGGTGTGGGTGAGGACGGCCTGATGGGTATCTCCCGGGATAATTTTCAGGGAGGAAGCATTGCGAAGAATTGTAAATCCGCTTCCAGAGAGGTGGCAGGAGGTGTGTACAATCTGGAGATCGCAATTCCGCTTTCGGAGTTACAGGTGACGGCGAAGGAAAATGAAAAAGGCAAAGGGAATTTTACTGCACTTGAGTTAAAGAGCGGTGAGTGGGGCATCGGCTGCTATATGGTAGGAAATGACGGTGGCTATACAAATACACTGGGCGCAGGCTGCAATGAAGAAGTTGGTTACGATAAGACTACCGGAGGCGGACTGATAGAGTATTACAATACGCTGACCCTGGCGGCAAAGCCTTCTTCGAACCCCTCCGGTGGAAATACGAATACCGGCGGAGGCCAGAATAATAACAATCCTTCCACACCGGGTTCAGATACCACGCATGGCGGCAATACGACCGGAGATAAGAATACGAACACACCGGGCAGCGAAGCCGATCAGCCGGGAAGCACCGATATCGACAATCCTGCCGGAACAACCGATGGGACTGTCACGGATGGGGATAAGACAACAACCCCGGCCGGTGATGACAAGAAGGACCCGGACAAAGATACACAGAAGGATGAGAGTAAGACGGACAAGGATAAAACCGAGACAAAGAAAAATGACCCAAGTAAAACGATATTGGTTGTGTGTGCTGTTATAGCCGGAGTTATGGTGCTGGGCGCCGGAGTTGCTGCTTTCTTCATTATGAGAAAGAAGCCGACAACCACTTCAAATAAGAATGATGCTGGGAGGGATTCGGATGAAAACAAATAAACTGATCTCAATGCTCCTTGTGGTGACAATGATTGTTTCGCTCTTGCTGCCGTTTGGATTCTCCGTTAAGGCTACGCCGGATGTGATCACGGGAACAGTACAGGCATTTAACGCGGCAGGAAACAGCGGGCAGATCCCGTCCGAGGAGCCGGATTACAGCTATTGGAAGACGGAGTTTGTGGAAGGGAACGGGACACCCTGGACAACCCTTCGCTTTGTAAATAAGAAGACCGGACTGTACCTGTGCGAAGCGGATGGAGCGCTGATACAGACCAGCGATAAGGACAACGCCGGAACGAAGTTTAAAGTAGGCGATTGGTACGGTTCGAAATGGGTATTGAGAACGGCAAGCGACAAGGTGGTAGGCGTAGACGCGAAGATCACTGCCATAGACAGCGGTACAGCGGTTGGCTCAGACCATATGAGCGATACCATATTCAACGGGGAAGGCTACGAACTGGTACGGTTCTCCGATGACGGAAGCTACAAGACGGCTGATGCATTGACGGACGGAAAGTATTATGTAATCTACACCAAGAGCCCCTGGGGCGACTGGATGGATACCTGTCTTACCGCAGATCCGGTAAGCATTCCGACGGAGACTGTCACAGGAACGGTACAGGCGTTTAACGCGGCAGGAAACAGCGGGCAGATCCCGTCCGAGGAGCCGGATTACAGCTATTGGAAGACGGAGTTTGTGGAAGGGAACGGGACACCCTGGACAACCCTTCGCTTTGTAAATAAGAAGACCGGACTGTACCTGTGCGAAGCGGATGGAGCGCTGATACAGACCAGCGATAAGGACAACGCCGGAACGAAGTTTAAAGTAGGCGATTGGTACGGTTCGAAATGGGTATTGAGAACGGCAAGCGACAAGGTGGTAGGCGTAGACGCGAAGATCACTGCCATAGACAGCGGTACAGCGGTTGGCTCAGACCATATGAGCGATACCATATTCAACGGGGAAGGCTACGAACTGGTACGGTTCTCCGATGACGGAAGCTACAAGACGGCTGATGCATTGACGGACGGAAAGTATTATGTAATCTACACCAAGAGCCCCTGGGGCGACTGGATGGATACCTGTCTTACCGCGGATCCGGTAAGCGCACCGCCTGAGGTAGAACAGAAATTCTACGAGGTAAAGACCATTGGCACAGCCAATGAATACTCCTGGTGGAAGTTTATCGCCTCCGGGTCTGAATATAAGATCCAGAACGTTGAGACCGGTTATTACCTCACCAACAAGGAAGGCACACTCGCCCTGACAAATAAGGCGGATTCAGATAACGAGCTGTGGAAGCATGTCAATAACTGGGGCGTTACGGGACACCTGCAGAGCAAGGCAGATAGCTCCTGGATCACTGTTCTGGGCGGTTCCACATCGTTGTTGGCAAATGCAAGCTTCAGTTATCAGGGGACACAGTCTATCCGGGCGTTTGACAAAGCCGGAACGGATTATCATACCACGATCCCGGAAGCGGCAGCCGCCGGCACGGCATTGAAGATCTGTAACCGCGATGATTATGACAACGGAAGAGGAACGTATCTTACCGCAACCACCAACGAATATAAGGCGGTCGTTCCGCCGACAACCGTTGATCCGGCGGATGCAGTTGCCGTAAAGACAACAGCGTATGACGTGGTAACGAACGGAATGCCCACCACCGACAAGGATAAGTACCTCTGGAGAGCATTTTCCACCTCAGAAGGCTGGATCTTTGTGAATGAGTCAAACGGTCTGGTACTTACCGACAATGGAACAGCGCTTACGGCACAGTCTTATATTGATGAGAAGTTCCAGTACTGGACATTGAAGGACAATTATGGCTATAAGTGGGTTATGTATTGTAACAAAGGCGAGCGGTATATCAATACCGACGGAACCATGACCTCGCTGGGTATCAACCAGAGCTCAGATGAAGATCACGAGTCGGATGGTATTAACAATTTCGAGTGGTATGAGATGATCCACTTCTCAGAAGACGGAGTTGAGGAAACCGTAAATATTTTAAACGGCAAGGCTTATTACATTTATAATGTTACAGGAGGTGAGTCAAGTACCTTCAAACAGCTTCTGGGTGTTACCGATCAGACGGCAAAGACGAGACTGCCCATCGTGCCTGACACGATCATGGACGGACAGGATACCGCCAACGCACCCATCTCCATCTCAGAACCGCTGGCAGTTAAGGTGACAGGGCTTAACGCCATCAAGAAGGAGGGCTCCCAGATCTGGATATTCAGGCAGGTCACACTGGAGACACCGATGAAGAGTCTCTGGGATGCGTACAATGGAACAACCGGCGAGAAGCCCGAGGTTACCACAGGCTTTACCATTCAGAACAAAGAAACCGGACTCTATCTAACGCAGATCGGAGATCAGGTATACCAGGACAAGCAGAATGGCTCTGCTTCGCAGATATGGGTTGTTGAGGATTATCCCTTCGGACATGATGATCTGAAGCTTGTCCGAAGCTATGGAAACGGCTACCAGCTTGTTCTGGAGCAGAACTCCTATGGCTTATATAACCCCAACAACTGGAGCAATGACAAGGCGCTTCAGGAGGAATGGCCGGATCTGGTTAAGATGAACGGCGGTCCTGTATCCGGTACGGCAACCGTATGCTTTGCGCGTGTTACCACTGACATCAATGAAGGAGAAGACATCTTCCCCGAAGATGGAAAGGGCTACTATATCTATAACTCGGCGCATGGCTTCGGCGGTCCTTTGCTTGAGGCAGTAAGCGAGAGGGTTGTTGACAGTACCAGTGATGTTCCCACAATAAGCAAGGATCCTTACAGCAAGGTGTTCACCTACATTGCAGATCTGGAAAAAGGCATTGCAGCCGATGACAAGAACTGGGATCTTCTGTTTGACGCCCGCGTGGAGGACGGCAAGATCATAGGAAGTCCATCCGATGAAAGCGGCATCTACGGTGCTGCGTTCCGCAGAAGGACAAGCGGTGTTGGTACAAGTGAATTCAACTTTAAGCTGTTGATTCCTTCCTACGTTGACGATTATGTATCAGTGGCACTTCGTCTGAACGACTACTATGATATCGCGGCAGATCAGACAGGTCTTCGGATCTATATCAATAAGGATGGGCGTGTTGGTCTTAAATTCGCAGGCACCAGTGAGACCGTAACATATGTTGAGACCGGATACAGCTTTACGGAAGGAAGAAACATCTATGTCTCCGATAATGCCGATACCAATACGGTAACATTGTATTTCGATGTAAACGGCACGAAAACGAAGATTGCAGACTTTGCAATCAATAACGGTACGGTTGTGATGACACCTGCCGCTGACCCTGCAAACACCATTACAAAATTCTATGGCTATAACATTTACTACGATGGCTTCTGGTCTGTGACTACATCGGGTTATGATGTAGAGATCAGTGCTATCGAGACAGTGATACCGAGATTCTCAAAGGTTGCCTTTGACACGGACGCTGAGACAGTGATCGGCGGCGGTGACAAGACAGAGAAATCGGATAATGACAACACCGGTGGCGGCGATAAGCCGGGCGATGGTGGCAACAATGGCGGCAACAATGGCGGCAGCGATATCGGTAATAACAACGGTGGCAATAGCAACACAGGGAACACATCCGGCAGCAATACTTCCGGGAACGGAAACAAGCAGAATGATAACACAAACACCGGAAATACCACCACCGATGCAGACAATACTTCAAAGGACGATGAGCAGAAGCCGGATGATAAGCCGGATCCCAGCGGCGACAGTGACAAGAAGCCGGATAAGGACAAGGATCCCAGCGGACAGACAGGCGCAGATGACACAGAGGACAGTGGAATCAGTATCTGGGTACCCATTGCAATCCTTGGTCTCGGTGTGCTTATGGCAGTGCTTATCCTGCTCCTGGCATTGCTCAAGAGAAGAAAGGATAAGGAACAACAATGAGTGAAAAGAGAGAGCTCAATCATGTAGCGCTCGGCGGAACCGATTGTCTTGGACGGAGTTTAACTCCGTCCGGGGCATTGCCCGCAAAGAAGCAGAAGCTTGTGGGAATGTTTTATTTTCTTTCCCATGATAATGAGAGCTTCCCGTCAACCAGCGTACAGCTCTTCGAGGATACCCTTGCAGCGTACGATATCGAGACTTTAGGCAGCGAAGCCAGTCCGTTTCGTGACTACGAGTGGGGAACCTCTTTTTATTGGGGCACACCGCTTTTCGGCTGTTATAAGAATGATGATGAGTGGGTCATGCGTAAGCATGTCGAGATGCTGACCAATGCAGGAATAGACTTCCTGGTGTTTGACACGACAAACAATCGCATTTTTGAAAATGCGGCCCTTATGATGATGCGGATCCTTGACGAGGGGCGCAAAGCCGGCTGGGAAACCCCGAAGGTTGCATTTTATACCAACACCGATTCGGGTGTGCGTATCAAAGAGATCTATGATGCCATTTATGCCCGGAATCTGTATCCAGATACCTGGTTTTGCATGGATGGCAAGCCGATCATTATTGGAATCTTAGATCAGACGGATCCGGAGATCGCCGGATTTTTCCATTTTAAGAACTCAGTCTGGCCAAATAGCGAATATAAGGATAATGGTTTTCCATGGATCGATTTCGGGTGGCCCCAGACAACATATGCCACGGCAGATGACAGGGAACGTATTGTAAGTGTGTCGGTGGCGCAGAACAGCGACCGTTCCGCCTGCTTTAGCCATAACTATTTCTATGGCTCTGACGGCTGTCACGGCAGAAGCTATCACGACGGTGAAGCCCATATAACGGAGGATTCCTACAAATACGGCTATAATTTCGCAGAACAGTGGAAGGGTGCAACAGACCTGGATCCGGACATTGTCTTCGTGACGGGATGGAATGAGTGGACGGCTGGTGTGTGGACCAACGACAAACCAGTGGCGATTTTTGATTGTCTGGATGCAGAATACAGCCGTGATATCGAGCCAATGGCCGGAGGCTTCGGCGATGCCTATTATATGCAGCTCATCGACGAGGTGCGCAAGTTTAAGGGGATCGACAAAGAGATGACAGCCGCCTTACCATTTGCTGCACAAAACTATACAACCGCAAAGATCCAGCGCAAGAGCGATACATTTAAGGGTGAGATCACCGACGACTCGATCCGCAATATCATCACTGCGGTGGCAGTGGAGGAGCAGGGTGACAGTCTTGTGTTTACTGCAGAAACCCGTGATGAGATTGATGAAACAAACAGGATCGGGGACTGGATGCGGCTTCTTATAAGCACTCATGACAGCAATGATTTTGAATATTGCTTCAACCTGCGCGCTGACGGAAAGGGAAAAACCGTTGCGGCAAGAAAGCAACAGGGCAAATGGCAGCGCATAGGTCTCGTTGATTATAAGACAGAGGGTAATAAGATTGCGCTCACCGTGCCACGTGCAATGCTTGGCGGCGCGACAAAGATCAACTTTAAATGGGTGGATTCTGTTTGTCACTGCCTGAAGGCGGACGATTACTATCTCCATGGTTCCTGTGCACCGCTGGGGGCTTTGTACTATAGTATTACAATATAATGAGTGACAAATGTTGAACATGTGCCGTATTTGCACATGATATGAAGGAGTTTCAAATGTTTCAAATAAATATCTCAGATTTTTACAGAGAGAGCGATAATCATGATTACACCCCTGCCTGTATCCGGGCGCTTGCCGCTTCAGAAAAGTACGATCAGGTGGAGATCTTCTTTGAGAAGGGTGAATATCATGTATATGACGATACGGCAGAAGAATTCTTCAGCCGGATATGCAACAATGACAGCGTTATGCGAAAGGCGCTGTTCCATGTTGTAGGCAGAAAAAATCTCACCATCAACGGCAACGGCAGTAAGCTCATTACACATGGCAGACTCACACCGTTTATCATTGACAAATGTGAAAATGTCACGGTAAAGGACATATCCGTTGATGTGATCCGGCCCTTTTATACGGAGGCCAAAGTGCTTGACGTCTGCGGCGATGAACTTACGGTTCACATTGACCAGGAGCATTTTCCAACCGATGTCAGAGGAGAAAATCTGCTTTTTAGCAGTGATCGGTGGGAATGTGACGGTACACTTGGCACAATTCTTGTGCAGGAATTCGATCCGGCGACGGGTGCGCCTGCGGTATATTCCAGAACGTCTTTAGCTGCCATAGGAGACGGCGTGCAGAATACGGAAAATCTTCCGGTGCCCTTGTGGCATCTGCGTGCAGTACGCCTGAGCGATGATGAATTCGTGCTGAAGGGAAAGCGCACCTATGATCCCAAGGTCGGGAATGTGCTTGTGATGACCCATGAGATTCGGAGCGTGGGCGGTATGCTTATTTTCGACAGCAAGGATATCACGGCAAAGAATGTTACGATCTATCAGTCGGCAGCCATGCCGTTTCTGGCGCAGTTTACCGAGAATGTTACCATTGATGACTGCATCGTCACTCCAGCCGAGGGCAGAACCATATCAACCAACACGGACGCGGCGCATTTCGTCCATTGTACCGGAACGGTTACCGTTGAAAACTGTCGCTTTGAGTACATGATGGATGACTGTGTCAACGTCCACGGTATGTATACGGTGGTTGACAAGGTGGAGGACAACAAGATCTATCTGGCACTGATCCATTATCAGCAGAAGGGAATCAATATGTATCGCAAGGGCGATCATATCACCGTTTATGATAAGGAAACCCTTGCTGTTGTGGCGCGTCAGGAGGTCATTGACTCCTATCTGCCGAATGAAGATGTCCTGGTGGTAGAGGTTGCGTCCACTGCCGGAATATGCAGTGGCAATATCGCAGAAAATATAGAGCGTATGCCTAGGGTGATTCTTCGCAAAAATCATTGCGGAAACAATCGTCCCCGTGGATTCGTGGTATCTACCTCCAAAGAGATGATCATTGAGGACAATGTTTTGTATAATTACCAGAATTGTATCGATATACCGGGGGATGCCAAATACTGGTTTGAAACCGGCGGGGTACGCAGCGTGGTGATTCGGAATAATATTTTTATTCTGCACAATTCCTATCAGGCAAATGCAGCGGTAAAGGTAAAGCCTGATTTTGACTGCCCCATAAACAACTATCATCAAAATGTTGTGATTGAAAACAATCATTTCTTCGGAAACAATCCACGTCTGCTGGATGCCATGTGCGTGGACGGTCTTGTGTTTCAGAATAACACGTACCGTGCGCCTCTTGTGGATGAGACCGGGATGGAGGTTTACCGCATACGTGTTGCAAATTGCAAAAATATAGATATTCAAGAGGTAGATTGAAGGGAGCCTTCGATATGATTGGGATCAAGGATGGCGCAGTACTTCAGCGCGGAGCAGATAACAACTGTAATATTATGGTATATGGCATTTCCGATGCCCGAAGCAGCTATGGCACGGATGCCCGGAACGTCTATGGTACAGTGACGCGGTGTAAATATGGTACAGACCACCCGGACATAGACGCAAATGTGATAGAAATTTCAGAGGATGCGGTCTGCATCACCGGTATTCCGGTAGGCGGGCCGTACTGTGTGTCGCTGGACGGCATGATCTATAAGGATATCTATGTGGGCGATGTCTGGCTGCTTGCAGGGCAGTCCAATATGGAGGGAAACGGTGTGTATCGCCCGGGCGACACACAGCCGCTCAGCGATGCGATACGTGCATACTGCCTTGATGGGAAGTGGAAGGCGGCAGCTCACCCCACCCACCTGCCTACAGAGACAAGGGATAATATTCATCGGCGGGATACGGAGGAGGCGCGAAAGGAATGGCAGTATAAGGGCGTTGGGCCGGGTATCGCCTTTGCCAGAAAAATGCATGAATTGACAGGCGTCCCGCAGGGGATCGTCTGCTGTGCAAAAGGCGGTTCCACACTGGAGGAGTGGTCGCCGGACAGGCGGGACGAGGCGGGTGACAGTCTCTATGGTTCGCTGCTTTTGTCACTGAAGGATACGGGAAGCCGTGTGGCAGGGCTATTCTGGTCCCAGGGCTGCAGTGAGGGTATGTCCGGCAATAAGGATATTGCAGGGTATTTCGCGAATGCCACTGCGGATGTTTTTTCAGCCATCCGTAAGGATGTGGATGCACAGATCCCCATCGTACAGATGCAGCTTTGCCGTTTATACGGGCTGGATCCCGATGTTGTAGGCGAGAGCTTTACGGCAGTGCGGGAGGCACAGCGCACACTGGGCGAAGGTGTGGAAAAGATCCTTACAGTTCCTACGGTGCATTTGCAGTTGGATGATATTGTGCATCTGTCTGCGGATTCCCAGGATGTTTTGGGGAAGCAGGCGGCAGAGGCGATGTATCTGCTGGCTTTCGGTGAGCGGGCAGGGCTTTTGCCGCCGATGGAATATGCGGGTTACCACATCACAGCAGATAAAAACACCGGAAATGCGATCATAACAGTAAAGTACAAAAATGTGTATGGTGGCCTTAAGGCGGATGTGCGCCCCATGGGATTTACGGTGAGCGACGAAGCGCTGAAGGTCAAAAACAACAGAGTTTTTCACGCGGCAATCGTTGGGGACAGTGTGGTATTAAGACTTGCGGCTACGTGTGAGCAGATAAAGGGGCTTTTCCTCGGCTACGGCTGTGGGGCGGCACCGGACTGCAATGTCACCGACGCAGCCGGAAGATCGATTCCGGCGATGGCTGGGATCCGGTTGGGATAAGCGACTTCCTGCGGTTCTCTGAATGAACAAGGTTCCATTTGCATATACTGAAGATAACGTGTATACTTATTGGAGGAGGTGAAACAAATGGAGCAAATGATCGTTATCAAGCAGGGAACCATCCATGACGCGATCCACGAGGAAGCGTATCAGGCGGATATCCTGCTGGCAAATGGGAAAATCAGGAAGATCGCACCGATGCTGGAGGGAAGGGATATCAACGATGCGGAGGTGATCGATGCTTCCGGGAAGCATGTGTATCCGGGGTTTGTGGAGGCGCATTGTCATCTGGGACTGGACGGGTATGCGGTAGGATTTGAAGGTCAGGACTACAATGAGGCTACCGATTCATTGACGCCTCAGCTTTCTGCCATTGATGGGATCAATCCCCAGGATCCCACCTTCGCCATGGCACTTCGGGCGGGCGTTACCTGTGTGGCCACCGGACCGGGCAGCTCCAACGTGCTGGGCGGAACCTTTACCGCCATCAAGACGGTGGGAAAGCGCGTGGATGATATGGTGGTGAAGAAGGCCGTTGCCATGAAGTGTGCGTTTGGCGAGAATCCCAAGCGCTGCTATAAGGATAAGGACAATTATTCCAGAATGACCACTGCATCCAAGCTGCGGATCATGCTGGAAAGAACGAAGGAATATATGGAGAAGAAGGAGCTGGCAGGCGAGGATATTATCAAGCGGCCGCCCTATGATCCGAAGCTGGAGGCCATGATTCCGGTGATTAAGGGAGAGATACCCTTAAAGGCCCACGCACATCGGGCGGATGATATTTTCACAGCGATCCGTATAGCGAAGGAATATCGGGTGGGACTTACTATCGATCACTGCACGGACGGTTCCCTGATCGCCGAAGAGCTGGCGGCGGAGGGCTTCCCGGTGGCAGTAGGCCCGTCCTTTGGGCATGCAGGAAAATATGAGCTGAAAAATAAGAGCTTTGAGACGCCGGGGGTTCTGGATAGGGCCGGATGTGCGGTGTCTATCATTACGGATTCCCCTGTGATCCAGGAGCAATATCTTCCATTGTGTGCCGGCCTGGCGGTGAAGAACGGCATGGATGCCTTTAAGGCATTGCAGGCTATCACCATTACCGCGGCGAAGCATATCGGCATCGCCGACCGGGTGGGAAGTCTGGAAGAAGGAAAGGATGCGGATCTCGTTATCACGGATGGTGACCCGCTGATCTCCGATACCGGTGTGGAACTGGTGTTGGTGGACGGAAGGATTGCGTGGCGGGCGTGAATGGCCGGATGCTGCCCGTACTGCCCTCCGGGCGGCCGTGGCAGCAGGTGAGATGTCAGACACCAAACTTCGCGGTAATCGTCAGTGAGTGACCATCGGTGGACGCAGGCGAGATGGAGCCCTTGTGGGCCATGACAATGGCTTTCGCCACGGACAACCCGATTCCATGGCCTCCGGTCTGGGAGTTTCGGGATTTGTCTGTACGGTAGAAGCGGTCAAAGAGGTGCGTTAAGTCCTCCTGCGGGATGGGCGCACAAGTATTGTATACGGAAAGGCGGACGGAACGGTCCGCCTTTTTCAGTGTCAGTAAGATGGTGCCGTTCTCGTCGGAGTATTTCAAGGCATTGTCCAGGAGAAGAGAGGTCAGCTGCCGGAATGCCTTCTCGTCTCCGCAGAAGGAGATCAGTGGCTCCACCTGGAGTGTGAAGGTCTTTCCCTGCGCGTGCGCCAGTGCTTCATAGGATTGTGCAGTCTCTACGATAACATCCGACAGCGGGAATTCGATCATCTGGAAATGATTCTCATTCTCCTCCATACGGGAGAGAAAGACAAGGTTGTTGGTCAGGTCAGTCAGGCGCTTTGTCTGCTTCTGGATATCCGTCAGCCATTCATTTTCACCAACCTCCATCTCCAGAACGGACGTGTCCGCATCGATGATGGTGATGGGGGTTTTCAGGTCGTGGCTGGCATCGGTGATGAACTGGCGTTGCTTCTCATAGCTCTCCGCGATGGGCTTTACGATCCGGGCAGAGAGGAAGTACAACAGGAAGAATACAAGGCAAAATCCGGCCAGAGAGATTCCAAGGCTGATCCACAGAAAGGAGCGGGCAGAAGACAGACTCCGGCCGCAGTCCAAAAAGATCACAATACTGCCGTTGTCGTGGGCTTTTAGGGCATAGCGGTAGTTGCCGTTAAAGCCGCTGGCGCGCCCAAGCGCCCAGGCCTTCTGTGCATATGCGATGGCCGTTTCCGTGTCGATGGCCTTGATCTTGCCGGTGTCGGTCAGGGAGACATTTCCGCTGCTGTCCAGGAGCACGGTAAAGTAGCGGGACTCGTAGGGCAGCTCAGGGGAGAAATTCGGATCTGCAGGTTTGCCGCCCATGCCCGGCGCATCCGGGAAGCGGCCTCCGTTCGCGGCCAACAGCTCCAGGATGGAATCGGCGTTGGCAACCACCTCCCGGTAATTCAACAGATTGACGATCCCCATGATCACAGCCAGCACCAGGAACAGAAGTCCCATGGCCAGCGCTACAAATTTAAATCTCAGTTTTTGTATCATGACATTTCCTCCAGGGAATATCCTGCATTGCGCATGGCCTTGATCTGTATGTCGGCGTGAAGCGCAGTCAGTTTTTTACGCAGATATGAGATGTAGGCCCAGACGACATTGATCTCCACGTCGCTGTCATAGCCCCAGATCTTCTCTAAAAATCGTTCTGTTGAGATCAGGTGGCGGGGGTTTGACATCAGGATCTCCATCATCTGGAATTCTTTGTTGGCCAGCCGGAAGCTGCCGTTTGGTGACGCCAGCTCAAAGGAAGCCCGGTCTAACGTGATATTGCCAAAGCTAAGCAGCGAATCGGTATGGGCAGTCTGGCTTCGCGTCATGGCACGGATCCGTGCCAAAAGCTCTCTGGTGCTGAAGGGCTTGGTGAGATAGTCGTTGGCACCGCTGTCTAAGCCCAGCACCTTATCATCCACCTCAGAGTGGGCGGTGAGTATCAGAACCGGGATCGTGTTGCCCTGGGCCCGCAGCCGCTTCAACACGGAGAAGCCATCCAGCTTCGGCATCATGATATCCAGGATCACCCCGTCATAGTTGTCGGATTCCAGATAGATCAGGGCATCCTCGCCGTTATAAACGGCGTCTACGGAGTAATTATTTTTTTCTAATATTGTTACAATGGCTTTTGATAAGGATACTTCATCCTCTGCCAGCAGCAGTCTCATACGGCGTTTCCTCCCGGTGTCGTGTGGGTTTTCGTCCGCAGCGCACGTTTGGCACTGCGTATAGCTTATCAACATAATACCATATTTTATCAAAAAATGTGAACAATTTATGTTTTTAAGTTGAATTATGTTTGGGCTGGTATACTTTAGAAAAAAAGAAAGGGGCCTTAAGCTATGGGATACCAGACAATCTTCAAGCGGTATGAGATGAAATACCTGCTTACGCGCCGGCAGAAGGAACTGCTGGTAGAAGCGATGAAGCCTTATATGGCGCTGGATCAGTACGGACATTCCACCATTCGGAATATCTATTATGATACGGATACCTACCGTCTGATCCGCCGCTCCCTGGATAAGCCGGTGTATAAGGAGAAGCTTCGGGTCCGCAGTTATGCAAAGGCGAATGCAGAAGATGCTGTATTTGTGGAGTTGAAGAAGAAATATGAGTCCGTGGTATACAAGCGTCGGATGGTACTGCCACTGCAGCAGGCACAGGAATGGCTGGACGGAAAGACAGAGCGACCCTGTGAGACACAGATCGCGGAGGAGATCGATTATTTCTTAAGCTATTACCGGACGCTGCACCCGGCGGTGTTCTTAAGCTATGAGCGGGAAGCCTTCTATCCCCTTGACGGCGGAGACTTCCGGGTGACCTTTGACGAGAATATCCGGTGGCGCAGAGAGGAGATATCTCTGGGGACAGAGATCTTCGGAACGCCGCTGCTTTCGGAGGATCAGATATTGATGGAGATCAAGACGCCGGGGGGAATCCCTCTGTGGATGACACACTTCCTTACCGGGCAGCACATCAACCGGGCATCCTTTTCCAAGTATGGGATGGCATACCAGAAAATGCTATACCCAGACAGCTCAGCCAGACTGATATTGAATGACAAATCGTGCTCGCACGAATTTGGCGGCCTGGTATCAGTCTGAGAGAGCTGATATATAAGATAACAAAATAATTGGAGGAAAAAAATATGCTTAATACAATTTTTCAGGGACTTTTTGATGCCGATACGGTCAGTGTGATCGCGGTATCCGACTTTTTGATCTGTGTAGGGTGTGCGTTGGTGATCGGCCTGATCCTGGCCTTTGCGTACATGTACCGCACCCGTTATACCAGAAGCTTTGTAGTGACGCTGGCTATGCTGCCGGCTGTGGTGTGTGTGGTGATCATGATGGTCAACGGCAACGTTGGAACCGGTGTCGCTGTGGCAGGCGCTTTCAGCCTGGTGCGGTTCCGCTCCGTGCCGGGGACAGCAAGGGAGATTGGAAGCCTGTTTCTGGCCATGGGCGCCGGCCTGATCTGCGGGATGGGCTATCTGGGATTTGCCTTCCTCTTTGCCATCATCCTGGGCGCGGTGCTGGTTCTCTACAGCCGCCTGGACTTTGGCGCACGCACCAACGATGGGCGGTATAAGACCCTTCGCATCACCATCCCGGAGGATCTGGATTACACGGAGGTATTTGAGGATCTCTTTGCCGAGTATACGCAGGGGCATGAGCTGGTGAGCGTGAAGACCACCAACATGGGAAGCCTGTTCCGGCTGACCTATAACGTGACGCTGGATGATCCGAAGAAGGAAAAGGAACTGATTGACAAGCTTCGCTGCCGGAACGGAAATCTGGAGATCGGGATATCCAGACAGGAAACAGCGACGGCAGAGCTTTGACCGTGGATTTTGTGGGAAGATGCGTTTATTACATATGTCGTCGAAAGGCCGACAGATTGGAGGTTTATATGAGAAAAAGAATGATTGCAATCCTAATGCTTCTGATATTAGTCTTGGGAGGATGTAAGGGAAATACATCCAATGGAAATAATGCCTCAGGGGATGGAACGGGATCCTCCGGGAATAATACGGTATCGACAGACGGGGGCGATGCTGCAGAGCTGACGACGCTTCTGGATACTGGGGATATGTTTACGGATCGGGATTACGAGGTGGGCTACGACGAGAACGAGAGCACAGCCATTGTATTGAAGGGGAGCACAGCGGAGTGCAGCTCCGATGCGGTGAAGATATCCGGCTCCACGGTGACCATCACAGAGGAGGGCACATATATTCTCTCCGGCACACTGAAGGGCATGATCGTTGTGAATGCGGATAAAGCCGATAAGCTCCAGCTGGTGTTGGATGGAGTGTCCATAGAGAGCGAGTCTTCGGCGGCTATCTATATTCTCCAGGCCGACAAGGTGTTTCTCACCCTTGCTCCTGATTCCGCCAACACCTTGAAAAATGGCGGTACATTTACAGCGATTGACGACAATAACATCGATGCGGTTATTTTCTCCAAGGAGGATCTGACGTTAAACGGGCAAGGCAGCTTAACCATCGAGTCTCCGGCAGGACATGGCGTTGTGTCCAAGGACGATCTGGTGGTAACCAGCGGAACTTATGCCATCACTGCCGCCAGCCATGGACTCAGCGGGAAGGACAGTGTACGAATCGCAGGGGGAACCTTCGACATCACAGCGGGGAAGGATGGAATCCATGCGGAGAATAGCGATGATACGACGCTGGGCTTTGTCTATATTCTGAATGGAACATTTCAGTTTACGGCAGAGGGCGATGGCGTGAGCGCTGCCAGTAATCTGCAGGTGGACGGCGGCAGCTTCACACTTGTGACAGGCGGCGGAAGCGCTACGGTAACACAGTCCTCAAGCGGTGAATGGTCCTGGGGCCGTGGAGGTGGACGCGGCCAGATGGGAGGCGAAACCATGGTTGAACCACCGGATGGAACTGCGGGAGATCCGCAGGGAGATGGATCGATGGCTGCACAGACCGACAGCAGCACGGATTCGGTCAGTGCGAAGGGGCTCAAGGCAGGTACGGCGCTTCTGGTCAATGGGGGCAACTTTAACATTGATTCAGCAGACGATGCCCTCCACTCCAACGGAAGCCTTACGGTAAATGGCGGAACCTTCGAGATAGCCACCGGTGACGATGGAATGCACGCAGATGAACAACTGGCAATTACCGGAGGAACCATCAATATTACAAAAAGCTATGAGGGTATCGAGGGTCTTACCATTACGATATCCGGGGGCGAGATCACACTGGTCTCCAGCGATGACGGTCTCAACGCTGCAGGCGGAAATGACCAGAGCGGCTTTGGCGGATTCGGTGGGTTTGGCGGTAACGGCGAATTTGGAGGTTCTTCGGATTGCTGGATCCGTATCACAGGAGGCTTACTGAATATCAACGCTTCGGGTGACGGGATCGATTCCAACGGAATGCTGTATGTGGATGGCGGAGAGATCTATGTTTCCGGACCTTCAGACAACGGCAACGGAGCGCTGGATTATGATTCAGATGCAGTGATCACCGGAGGAATTTTCGTGGCGGCAGGAGCTTCCGGCATGGCTCAGAACTTCGGTACATCTTCAACCCAGGGGTCTATGCTGGTCTCAACGGGCTCGCAGGCCGCAGGCAGCACCATCACATTGACAGACAGCAACGGAAATGAACTTCTGTCCTTCCAGGCAGCGAAAGCATTTGACTGTGTGGTTATCAGCTGTCGGGAAATCGTACAGGGAGCAACCTACACCGTGTCCGCAGGAAACTCATCCACAGAGGTTACCATGGACAGTCTGATCTACGGCTCCGGCGGAATGGGCGGCGGCATGAATGGAAATCCCGGCGGCATGAATGGAAATCCCGGCGGAATGAACGGAGACCCCGGCGGAACGAACGGAGATCCCGGCGGCAGGGGAGAACGGCCGTAGGTGCCTTTGCGAATGGCATGGGCTGAACGGTTACATCTGTTGGATAATTTATTCCGCTGAGCAGTTGCGTAAACACCTGCTGACATGGTATACTTTCTTATTGGAGCATTTATCCACTGGCGTGCAGGCATGTCGGTGGATTCCGGCGTTTGACAGACACGGTAACCAAAATTGCAGATATAAGGAAGATACAGCCATGGATCGTACACAGATAAAAAGTATGACCTACGCACCTACCTATCAGAAGGGGCAGCAGCTCTTTCAACAGGGGGATGTGTGGGAATTTGATGTAGATGAAGACGGTGACTTTGATGAGGTCAACGCGGTAGTGAAGGGCAGCGGCAGGAATCTCTATCAGGTGGAGGTCAGCATCAATACGGCGGAGGATGAGATTGAATATATTGACTGCGAGTGCCCGGCTTTTTCGGAATATGATGGAATCTGTAAGCACTGTGTAGCAGTGCTGCTGGAGTATGTGCATCGACATGAGCATCAGCAGAGCGTCAATCAGTATGCCGCTAAGCGGGAGGAGAGCTTACGGAAGCTTCAGCAGATGCAGAGAGGTATAGCGCGCCATACGGCACAGCCCATGAAGAAGCTCTTGGAGAACCGCGGAACCAGGCGCAGCCTGCCGTATGTGCGGCGGGAGCATTTGGGACAGGTGGAGCTTGTGCCGCAGCTGTATGTCAGTTCCGAAGGGGTGAAGGTAGAGTTCAAGATTGGGATCACCCAGTTGTATGTGTTAAAGGATGTTGTGGAGTTTGCGGCGCGGATGGAGACGGGGGAATATTATTCTTATGGAAAGAAGCTGGTATTTTCACATGTGGAGGAGAATTTTACAGAGCGTTCCAAGCCCTATGTGAAGTTTATCAATACCTGGGTCCGGGAAAATGCGTCCGCATATCAGGAGTATCGATATTACTATTCTTATGGAAGCTCGAAGATTCGGGAAATTTCGTTGGATGGTCTTGAAATGGAGAAATTTCTGGATGCCATGGGCACGGATGAGATCAGTGGAACCGTGGGCGGACAAAGAAGCCAGTTCTGGCATGTAGAGCCCAAGGCCCCTAAGCGGGGACTGGTCATACAGGGGCAGGCGGATGGCATAGAACTGAAGCTGGCTCCCATGCCGACATGTCGTGGCAGAAGCCAGTACATATGCTTTGACGAGGGATGCATCTACCGGGTTCCCAAGGAACAATTGGAGCCGGTAGAGGATTTTATGGATTGCCTGGATAAAATGCGCAGTCTCATCAGCTTCGTGGAAAAGGAAGACATACCCTCCTTCTGCAGAAATCTTCTTCCGGAGCTGAAACAGGCGTTTCAATGTGAGATCCAAAACTTTGACGAGGGTGAATACGGTGTTGAGCCGGTGGCGCTTAAGGTATATCTGGATCTGGAAGGCGATGATATGATTACCCTTAAGGGCATCGCGGCATATGGAGAGAAAGAGTATCTGTTGTATGAGGAGAAGGATCTAAGAACGCGGAATCTGCCGGATGAGGTGGCTTTGCGGAAGGTGATCGACCGCTACACCAACGCCTATGACAACCGGCGCAAGATCATGGTCTTAAGCGGTGATGAGGAGCTTCTGTATGAGCTTCTGACCAGGGGAATCCAGGAGCTTTCCCAGGTGGCTGAGGTCTTCGTGTCGGAGAGTTTGAAGCGGATCCATGTGGTGCGTGTGCCTAAGGTTACAGTGGGCGTATCCCTGTCGGGGGAGCTGCTGAAGCTGGAGCTGACGGCAGGGGAGATGCCTAGGGATCAGCTCATTGAGCTTCTGTCAAGGTATCAGCGTAAGAAGAAGTTTTACCGTCTGAAAAACGGGGATATTATAAAGGTACAGGATGCCGGACTGGAGGAGTTGAAGGAGCTTCAGGATGGGCTGCAGCTCTCAGATCGGCAGCTTGAAAAGGAGGAGATCGAGGTTCCACGCTACCGCTCCCTGTACATGGACGCGCAGCTTAAGGAGAGCAAGGTCTTATCCTCCGTGCGAAACAGCGACTTCCGTCGTCTGGTGGAGAACATGAAGACGGTGGAGGAAAATGACTTTGTTATTCCGGGAGAGCTGGAGCATGTGCTGCGGGAGTACCAGAAGACGGGTTTTCTGTGGCTTAAAACTTTGAACAACAATGGCTTCGGCGGGATCCTGGCGGATGATATGGGTCTGGGCAAGACGATCCAGGTGATCGCATTCCTGCTGTCCGAGTACCAGGAGATAACTGCCGGGAAGCAGAAGCGGACGTTGATCGTGACACCTGCTTCTCTGGTCTATAACTGGCAGAATGAGTTCGGTCGGTTCGCGCCGGGGCTTAAGATTCGCGTGATCGCAGGAAATGCAGCCGAGCGGGAAGCGCTTATCCGGCAGTCCGGGAAGGATGAGATCCTGATTACCTCCTATGACCTGCTGAAGCGGGATCTGGAACATTATGAGGGAATGAACTTTGGCTATGAAGTCATCGATGAAGCGCAGTTTATCAAGAATCACGGAACCCAGGCTGCAAAATCGGTGAAGGAGATTCGCGCACAGTTTAAGCTGGCGCTGACCGGAACTCCCATTGAGAACCGATTGGGAGAACTCTGGAGTATTTTTGATTATCTCATGCCGGGATTTTTGTTCAGTGAGCGGCGGTTCCGGGAGGAATTTGAGAAGAGGATCATCAAGGAGCAGGATGAAAAGGCGATGGCGCGGCTTCGGAAGATGATTGCGCCATTTGTGCTGCGAAGACTGAAGCGCGATGTGTTGAAGGATCTGCCGGAGAAATCCGAGGAGAATCTGTATGTCCGTCTGGAGGGTGAGCAGCAGGAGCTGTACGATGCTCACGTGAAGCGGATCCAGATCATGTTGAAGGAGAAGTCGGATGAGGACTTTAAGAATTCCAAGCTCCAGATTCTGGCGGAGCTTACGAAGCTGCGCCAGCTTTGCTGTGATCCGGCGCTGGTATTTGATGGTTATCAGGGGGATTCTGCGAAGCTGGACGCCTGTATTCAACTGGTTCAGAGCGCCGTTTCCAATCAGCATAAGGTGCTGCTGTTTTCCCAGTTTACATCCATGCTGGAACGCATTCAGGATCGGCTTCAAGGGGAGGGGATAAGCTTCTATACCCTGACAGGAGTCACCAGCAAGGAGAAGCGCCAGGAGCTGGTCCGGGCTTTTCAGACCGACGAGACCGAGGTGTTCTGTATCTCCCTGAAGGCCGGAGGAACAGGACTGAATCTGACGGCGGCAGACATTGTGATCCACTACGATCCATGGTGGAATGTGGCGGCACAGAATCAGGCCACGGACCGTGCGCACCGCATCGGCCAGGAGAACCCGGTTACCGTGTACAAGCTTATCAGCCAGGGAACCATTGAGGAAAATATCATGAAGCTGCAGGAACGAAAACAGGAGCTGGCGGACGAGGTCTTAAGCGGAAGCGGAACCGGGGCCGCGTCTATTACCAGGGAGGAATTGCTGGAGTTATTGCGGTAAAGCCCTTGACATATATAGGTAACTGGGGTAAAATAAGCCATACCCAAGGAGAGACAGAGAAGGAGGTAGACGATTAACGCTACTTCCTTTTTGTCTTTTTTAGCGAAAGAGGAGTGTGTTATGGAACAATTATTAAAGGACATCCGGCTTTTTGTGCTGGATATGGATGGAACCTTCTATCTGGGAAATCAGATGATACCGGGATCTATGGAGTTCTTAAAGAAGGTGCGAGAAACCGGCAGGAATTATATGTTTTTTACCAATAATTCCTCTAAGACTTCCGCAAATTATATTGAGAAGCTGGGGAAAATGGGCTGCACCATTGAGAGCAGGGATATTATGACCTCCGGGGATGTGACGATTGAGTACCTGAATACACATTACCAAGGAAAAACGGTATATTTGATGGGAACGGAAGCCCTGAAGGAATCCTTTGCCCAGGCCGGGATCCGGCTGGTGGAGCATGAACAGCCGGATGTGGCGGTGGCTGCGTTCGATATGGAGCTGACCTATGACAAGCTGACGAGAATGTGCGATTATGTTCGGAACGGGGCGGTATTTCTGGCTACGCATCTGGATATCAATTGTCCTACGGAAACCGGATTTATCCCGGACTGCGGAGCCTTCTGCGCGGCCATAAGCCTGTCCACCGGGCGGGAACCGAAGTATCTGGGGAAGCCTTACGCAGAGACGGTGGAGATGATCCTGCACCGGACCGGGCTGGCAAGGGAGGAAATTGCCTTTGTGGGTGATCGGCTCTACACAGATGTAGCCACCGGCGTGAAGAATGGAGCGAAGGGACTACTGGTGCTGTCCGGAGAGACGAAGCTTTCCGATGTGGAGAAATCGTCGGTGAAGCCGGACGGGATCTATGCGGACCTTAAGGAGATCGCTTCGTTCTTACTATAAAGCCCAGTCTCAATGCTTATGCATGAGCCATGCTTGCATGGGTGAATGCATGAGCATTAGAGACGCTAACCTGTATGAGCAAGTAGACCGGTAGGTCGGATTGCGGCGCTAAACGTCCAGTGGACGTTTGCCCAGCGCCGACCGAAGCGGAGCGTAGACAGCAGGTAGGATTGCGAGAATGCGAAGCATGGAGCAATCCGTGGGCTTAAAAGCTTAGAAAGGAAAGGTGGGTATATGCTGGAACGATTAAAACAGGAAGTGTACGAAGCGAACATGCAGCTTCCGAAGTATGGTCTGGTGACCTTTACCTGGGGAAATGTCAGCGGCATTGACCGGGCATCGGGCTTATTTGTCATCAAGCCAAGCGGTGTGGATTACGAGAAGCTGACACCGGAGGATATGGTAGTGGTGGATCTTGACGGCAATCGGGTGGAGGGGGCATACAGTCCGTCCTCAGATACACCCACCCATGCGGTACTGTACAATCGCTTCCCGAATATCGGAGGGATCGTGCATACGCATTCCACCTGGGCGACCAGCTGGGCGCAGACCGGACGGGGGATTCCCTGCTATGGGACTACCCATGCGGATTATATCTACGGAGAAGTACCTTGTGTGAGAAATCTTACCAAGGCGGAGATCGAGGAGGCCTACGAGCGGAATACCGGGGTTCTGATCGCCGATGAATTTGCTGCAAGGAATCTTGACTATGAGGCTGTACCGACGGTCCTTTGCAAGAATCACGGCCCCTTTACCTGGGGAAAGGACGCCCATGAGGCAGTCCATAATGCGGTGGTTCTGGAAGAGGTCGCGAAAATGGCAGCTTTAAGCGAACTGATCCGTCCCGGAAACGAACCGGCGCCCCAGGAACTGCTGGATAAGCATTATTACCGGAAGCATGGCGCGAATGCGTACTACGGTCAATCCGGGAAATAAAACACTTTTTAGAGAATTAAAAAAATACAAGCATGAATGAGAGAAAAGGAGAATGAGAGAGTGAGTACATTACAGTCAATCGGGATGTATTGTCTGGAACAGGGCGAATTGCTGCTGCGGATCGTCCTTGCCAGTATTTTGGGAATGGCAATCGGTTTTGAGCGGAAGAACCGGAGCAAGATGGCAGGGGTGCGCACCCATGCCATTGTGGCCTTTGGCGCGGCACTGATGATGATCGTATCAAAATATGGGTTCGGGGATATTCCAGACTACGATGCTTCCCGTGTGGCGGCGCAGATCGTCAGCGGGGTCGGATTCCTGGGTGCAGGTATTATCTTTGTGAAAAATAACACCTCTGTCAGTGGTCTCACCACTGCGGCTGGAATCTGGGCTACGGCAGGCGTTGATATGAGTGTAGGCGCCGGGCAGTATGTGGTGGGTATTGTCAGTGGAATACTGTTAGTTGGCCTGCAGGGGTTGCTGCACCGGGTAGGTTTTCTGTCCAATGAGGCATATCGAGTCACGATAAAGCTGACAATAGACAGCAAGGTGAGTATCCATGAACTGGAGAATCATATCGCAGAAGAGCAGATAGAGATCGTATCTATTCGGATCAACCGCAGCGATAATGAGGATGTCAAGGTAGAGATGGAGCTGGTATTCCCGCCACAGATCGACAAGGTGGAATTCGTAAATACGTTGGCAGATTATCCGGGTGTTACCTCGGTTCGAGGGTAATTCGCTCCGGTACACTGCAAAAGAAAACAGCCAGGTTTTTGTGAACTGGCTGTTTTCTTGCAGAAAACCTGTTTTAGAATTCCGGCTCGATCAGTCCGTAAGTATTGCCCTTTCTCTTATAGACAACATTGACTTCGTCGGTCTCCGCATTCTGGAAAACAAAGAAGCTATGTCCCAGAAGCTCCATCTGCACACATGCATCCTCCGGATACATGGGCTTCATACCGAAGCGCTTGGTACGGATGATCTTGATCTCTTCATCGTCCTCGGTCTCATTTTCCATGAAGTCAGGCTGGAAGGGGGAAACACCCTGCTTGGCATTGACCAGCTTGTTCTTGTATTTCTTTAACTGACGTTCAATAATCTCCTCGACCAGATCGATAGAAACATACATATCGTTACTTACCTGCTCAGAGCGGATGATATTGCCCTTGACCGGGATGGTAACCTCGATCTTCTGCCTTTCCTTTTCAACACTTAAAGTTACGATAACGTCTGTCTCAGGAGTAAAATACCGCTCAAGCTTTGAAAGCTTGTCCTCCACAGCCTGCCGCAGGCCAGGTGTGATGTCGATGTTTTTCCCAGTGATTGTAATACGCATGATGTCCAACTCCTTTACTGTGTATTGACATAAATGTCATGTTTATTATACTCTATTTTGACAGACATAACAATACCATTTTGCTGGTAAGTATGGTATACTTGAAATACGAACATCAGCAGGGAGATGAGCAAATGAGATCAAAAACAGCATTCATAACGGGGGCTTCTCGCGGAATCGGTGCAGCTATCGCTGAGCGATTGGCTAAGGAGGGCTACCGCCTGGCGATCAATGGGCGAAACGAAGAACGACTGCGGCAGAAGGCTGAGCAGATTGCAGAGCAGTATCATGTGGTCTGTGTACCATTTGCAGGAGATATAGGGAATGCCGGATTTGTGAAATATGTCATGGAGGAGATAGACACGCAGTTGGGAGGGGTGGATGTTCTGGTAAACAATGCCGGAATCGCCCATATCGGCCTCCTGACGGAGATGCCGGAGGAAGAGTGGGAGCAGGTGATCCGAACAAATCTCACTTCTGTATTCCTGTGCAGCAAATATGCAGCGAAGCAGATGCTTCATAAGAAAAACGGGAAAATTGTGAATATTTCCTCCGTATGGGGAAATGTGGGAGCTTCCTGCGAGGTCGCGTACTCCGCCTCCAAGGGCGGCGTGAATGCGCTGACAAGGGCACTTGCCAAGGAGCTTGCACCCAGCAATATACAGGTGAATGCCATTGCCTGTGGCGTGATTGATACCGATATGAATCGGTGCTTTACGAAGGAGGAACGGCAGGCTTTGGAGCAGGAGCTTCCCTGTGGCAGGTACGGGACGCCGCAGGAGGTGGCTGAGCTGGCGTCCTTCCTGGCAGAAGCACCTGCCTATCTCACCGGACAGATTGTGACGCTGGACGGCGGCTGGATCTGATGGCAGGCATATGCAAAACGAGTAATTAATATGCGATTCGGCGAATGAATATGCAAAGTGCGTATTTTACAACCCTTGCGCAGCAAATACCTTAAGATGGAACAAAAAGGAGGGATTTGATGGGCATAGGAGAACGTTTGGAGAGCCTGCTGGAGGACTGGGATCTGACCCAAAAGCAGTTGGCACAGGATTTGCATATCGAAGCATCGACATTGAACGGATATATTAAGGGGAAGCGCTGCCCAGACTATGATACACTGATCCGCATGGCGGAATATTTTGATGTTTCCACGGATTATCTGCTGGGAGTCACCAATACCAGGAAAAGATCGGATGAGCCAGTCAATGTGCGTGAAAGTGAACTGGTTGGAATCTATCGGGATATGCTGCCGGAGAATCAGGATCTTCTGTATGAACAGGCACACTTCTTTCATAAGAGAGATATGAAGCAAAAGGGTAAGAGGAGAGAAGGCAAGACTTGATATACTGATATTTTGGACAAAGGGAAAGCGCTGCTTGAAGCAGCGCTTTTTGGGGGGAGTAAATTTATGAAATGTTGCATTCCCGTTGGGGAATACACGAAAAAAGGAAACTGGCGTATTTGGTATCAAATGTCTTGCTTCATTTGATATATTCAGTATAAAAGGAAAGTGTGTGTAAAGTGTGTACGCTTCCTAAAATAACCATAAAGAAACTTAAAAAGTGTCTAAACAGAATGTAAAGAATTTCAAAAAATGTAAGACTTCATTCCACAGGGAGGCGAAATTTAACTTTTCAATTTACTTCTAAAAATTCCTCAAAAAAATCCCTTATAATATAAAATTAAGAAATCTTTCGATTTTGTTACGCAGGAAATTAAGAAGTGTGGTATAATATAAGCTTGTTGTGAAAGTGAAGGGATTGTGACAGGAGCCTTTTCCTGGATTCCGAAGGAACTTAAGAGGAGAACAAGCGTGATTAGAAAAGAAAAGATTTATCCGGGATTACTGGCAGCCCTTGCGGTGCTTGTGGTGATCCTGACATACATACCGGGAAGTCTGTACGGATCTGCCTGCGACTGGTTTGCCCAGCACGTTTCCATTGCGGAGACTATGCGGCAAACCTTTCTTGCGGAAGGAACTATTTTTCCGGGACAGCTCCCTCTGGGCGGAGGGAGCAACATCTATGATTTCGCCTATTACGGGTATCTTCGGCCGGATGTGCTGATTGCCTGTCTGCTCCCCAGTGTACCTATGGAGACGATTATTGCAGTCTATTCCATCATCGGGTATATCTGTGCTGTTTTGCTGTTTTACCTGCTTTTGAAGAAAATGAAGGCTTCCGACGAGGCGGCGCTTTTGGGCGGCGTGCTGTTTCTGTGCGCCGGCTGCTTCTTTCAGATACATCGGCAGATCATGTTCATCAATTATATGCCATATCTGCTGGGAGCATTGTTATGTGTGCTGCATTATCATAAGACCGGGAAGAAAGCCGCATTGATCCTGATGATGGTTTTGATCGAACTGCACAGCTACTATTATGCCATCTCCTGTCTGCTGGTGATCTACCTGTTCTGGCTGTATACAGCGGAGTGGAAGACAGGCTGGCTGGGGCGGTTCTGGGGACTGACCTGGCGCTATGCACTTGTAGTGCTGACCTCTGTGGCTATGGCGGGTATTCTCCTGCTGCCATCGGCGGCATCCATCTTAAGCTGTGCCGGCACCAAGGATGGGGGAACCGCCAGCAGGAATCCGTTTGAATTCAACCTGGGGTTTGGATCTCTTCTCTACAGCGGGTACGGATTGGGACTGACCCTTGTGGTGCTGCTTTTGCTGCTCCTTGCCCTGTGCCGGAAAAAAAGCCGTATTCTGGCAGGTTTTCTGCTGTTTACACTGGTGTGCGGACTTGTGCCGCTGATCCTGAACGGGTTCCTGTATAACCGTGCAAAAATCCTGATCCCGTTTACACCGCTGGTTCTGCTTGTGGCGGTGGAGACGCTCATGGACTTCTGGCAGGAACGGCGGCGGCCGCCGGTTCTTGTGCTTCTTCCGGTATTCGTGGCAGCGTATCTGCAGTATCGGTCCTACCGGGTGATATGGGTCTGGGCGGATCTGGCACTTGTGATCCTGCTGTTTGTAATCCTATACCTGCGGGGGCGCCAGAGGCAGGTATCCGGCGTGTTTCGACTGGCGATCATTGCCATGTGTATCTGTATTTTCAGCTACGCGATCCTGCTTCACAGAAACGATGAGATGATCGAGAAGGGGGATACCGTGACAAGCAATTTCGGGAAGGAGGAGCTTGCGGAGTTTTATCAGGATGACAGCTATCGCTTCGATACTCTTTTCCATCCCTATCAGCACAGCAATCGGCTGGTGGCATACGGAGCCGGACGAACCTCCATGTATACCTCCACTGCCAATGTTCGATACAGCCATTTCTTTTATGATGAGATTCAAAATCCCATCGGTAACAATAACCGGGTGGGGCTTTTCGACCGGGCCAATCCCTTCTTCCAGTATCTGATGGGCGTGCGTTATCTGGAGGCCAATGAGAATGTGCTTCCGGTGGGCTATGAGATACGGCAGCAGAAGGGGTATGCGGTGTTGGCAGAGCGGGAGGATGTGCTGCCGCTGTGCTACGGCACTACGGAGCTTCTTTCCGAGGATGCATACAGGAAGCTGCATTTTCCGGAGAATCTGGAGGCACTGACGGCACGAAGTGTCGTGGCAAGTGATGACAGGAGCACTGTGGCGGCTGACGACAGGAGCCCGCAAGCGGACGGACAGTCACAGAAAGCGGACGAGTTGATCCGGGGAGATAGCAGCTTCGAATCGCACTTTGAGGAACTGTTCATGAAAGAGGGGCAGGACTACGAGCTTCAGCAGATATCCAAGAAAAAGTATACGATCACTCCGAAAGAGGCGATAACGGGTAAGATCCTGGCGGTGACCTTCCGGGTGGAGCCAAAGTCTGAGTCGGCCGTACTTATCACCATAAACGGGATTACCAATAAATTATCGGGAGCGTCAGCGGCCTATCCCAACGGAAATAAGAACTTCACCTATATCCTTTCCTCGCCGAATCCCATGGAGGAATTCACGGTGAAGACCAGCGGGAGCTATGAGATCTCGGATGTTCATGTCTACAGCATGGATGCCGCATATCTGGGGAACCGAACCGTGTATCCGCTGGAGAAGAAGTCGGAAAAGGCGGTTGCTGACGCGGCGGAGCAGGAGGAGAAGGACGAACCGGAGGATATCGATGCCTTTGGTCCGGCGTCAGGAAAGCCTGCCGGAAGGACTGTGGCAAGCGGAAGCATTACCATGCCGGAGGATGGGTATTTTGTCACCTCCTATCCGTATCAGTCCGGTTACCGTGCCTATGTGGACGGAAAGACACAGGAGATCGAGAAGGTCAACACAGCATTTGTGGGATTCCCACTGGAGGCAGGAACCCATGAGATCCGGCTGACCTATGAGCCGCCGCTGCAGAGGGCCGGAATGGTGCTCTCGGCGGTGGGCTGGCTGATCTGGCTTGGCATGTTGATTTCACAGGTTCGAAGATCGAAGGAGGAAAGAAAGTGAAGAAGAAGCTAAAGGAACTTTTTACATATGGAATCGGAGGAGTCCTGACTACCATCGTCAATTACATCGTCTATTTTGGCCTTGGGCTAGTCAAGGTGGATTACCTTGTGGCCAACACGCTGGCATGGGCGGTGGCGGTTGTCTTCTCCTACTGGATCAACCGCAAGGTGGTATTCGGCTCCAAGGGTAGCTGGGTCAGGGAATTCATAAGCTTTGCCGCCATGCGTCTTCTGACGCTTTGTGTGGAAAACCTGCTGCTTTATCTGGCTGTAGACCAGTTGAAATTGGGTGAAGCCATTTCCAAGATTATCGTCAGCGTGGTGACGGTTCTGGCGAACTACTTCATATGTCAGAAGCATATTTTTAAGAAAACCTCAGGAGGAACTACAGAAAATGAATAAACTGACGTTGATCGTCCCTTGTTATAATGAAGAAGAAGTGCTGCCGGCCTTCTATGAGGAGACGTCGAAGGTACTGGACAGTATGACAGATGTGGAAGGAGAATTCCTGTTTGTGGACGATGGCAGCAAGGATGGAACGCTGCGGGAGCTGCGGGCGTTAAAGGCGCGCGACAGCCGTTGCCACTACCTGTCTTTTTCCAGGAATTTCGGAAAGGAAGCGGCTATGCTGGCAGGCCTTTCGAATGCCACAGGTGACTTCTGCGTGATCATGGACGCAGATCTGCAGCATCCGCCCAGGCTTCTGCCGGAGATGTATGAGCATGTAAAAAACGGGGAGTATGACTGCTGCGCGGGCTTCCGTAAGGACCGGGAGGGCGAGAATGTGCTGCGGAGCTTTCTGTCCAAGATATTTTACAAGGTGATCCAGAAGATGAGTCATATGAAGATGGAGGACGGTGCCGGGGATTTTCGGATGATGAGCCGTAAGATGGTGGATGCTGTCCTGGAACTGAAGGAGTACAACCGCTACATGAAGGGAATTTTCTCTTATGTAGGCTTCGAGACCAAGTGGATTCCCTTTGAAAATGTGGAACGTGCTGCAGGAAAAACGAAATGGAGCTTTAAGAGCCTGTTTAAGTATGCCATAGACGGAATTTTCTCCTTCTCCACCACACCCATTACCATTGCGGCTGTGCTGGGGATGATCCTGTTTGTGCTGTCCATGATCTACGGACTGTGTACCGGAATCAGCACCCTGGTCTTTGGCAATAAGGTGGATGGCTACACCACCATCGTTTGCCTGATCCTGCTTCTGAACGGGATTCAACTGCTGGTGATTTCTATTTTAGGGGAGTATATTTCCAAGAATTATATGGAGAGCAAGGGGAGACCGATTTATATTGTAAAAGAAAAAGAGTAACAGCTTGGCAAAAACTGTTGACGTTCACACTTTACCGTGTTAAAATACAAAAGAATATGGGAAATGCATTTGGATATGCAAAATTACAAAGATCCCAAAAGTGTGGATGCAAAAGAAAGGAGTGCCAACTATGAGCGACAAAAAAATCCCTTACAAAATATATCTGGAAGAAAACGAGATGCCGAAGCAATGGTATAACGTGCGGGCGGATATGAAGAATAAGCCGGCGCCGTTGCTGAATCCGGGAACCTTAAAGCCGATGAAGGCGGAGGAACTGGAGGCGGTGTTCTGCAAGGAGCTGGTGCAGCAGGAGCTGGATGACACCACTCCTTATATCGATATTCCGGAGGAAATCCGTGACTTCTACAAGATGTATCGTCCTTCTCCACTGGTTCGTGCCTACTGCCTGGAGAAGAAGCTTCAGACACCGGCGAAGATCTATTACAAATTCGAGGGGAACAACACCAGCGGAAGCCACAAGCTGAATTCCGCCATTGCCCAGGCATATTACGCCAAGAAGCAGGGGCTTAAGGGCGTGACGACCGAGACCGGAGCCGGACAGTGGGGAACTGCACTCTCTATGGCGTGCTCCTATTTTGACCTGGATTGCAAGGTATATATGGTAAAGGTTTCCTATGAGCAGAAGCCCTTCCGTCGTGAGGTTATGCGTACCTACGGAGCCAGTGTTACACCTTCCCCCTCTGAGACCACAGAGGTAGGAAAGAGGATCCTGGCAGAGCATCCGGGCACCACCGGAAGCCTTGGCTGTGCCATCTCCGAGGCTGTAGAAGCAGCGACTACCAGGGAAGGTTATCGCTACGTGCTGGGCAGCGTGCTGAACCAGGTTCTGCTCCATCAGTCCATCATTGGATTGGAGACCAAGATCGCTCTGGATAAGTACGACATTACACCGGATATCATCATCGGCTGCGCCGGCGGTGGTTCCAATCTGGGCGGCCTGATCGCACCGTTTATGGGCGAAGTGTTAAGAGGCGAGAAGAAGTATCAGTTTATCGCGGTGGAGCCGGCTTCCTGTCCGAGCCTGACGAGAGGAAAATATGCCTACGACTTCTGCGATACCGGAAAGGTTTGCCCGCTGGCGAAAATGTACACGCTGGGAAGCGGATTCATCCCGTCTCCCAATCATGCAGGCGGTCTGCGTTACCATGGCATGAGCTCTACACTGTCCCAGCTGTATGATGATGGTCTGATGGAGGCCAGAAGCGTGGAGCAGACATCTGTATTCGAGGCGGCAGAGCAGTTTGCAAGAGTAGAAGGAATCCTTCCGGCACCGGAGAGCAGCCATGCCATCCGTGTTGCTATCGACGAAGCTATGAAGTGCAAGGAGACCGGCGAGGAGAAGACCATCGTATTCGGACTTACCGGAACCGGATACTTCGATATGGTGGCTTATGAGCGCTTCCACAATGGCGAGATGAGCGATTACATCCCCACAGATGAAGAGCTTGCAGTAGGCTTTGCAGGATTGCCGAAGGTGGACTGATGTATCATCTGAATGTAAGGTATGAGAAGAAGACGGTGCCCATTGAGTATCATAACGATGACCGTCTGTCAACGATTCCTCATATGCACAAGGAGGTAGAGATCATTTATGATGCCCGGGGCAGTTGTGCAGCGTATGCCGATGACAACCGCTGTGTGCTTAAGCCTGGCGATCTCTTTGTGGCGTTTCCCAATCAGATTCATTATTATGAAATGATTGAGGACGGCAGCTTCTATGTGCTGGTAGTGTCAACGGAGATATTTCTGGGATTGGAACGTATGCTCAAGAGTAATGTCCCGGTGGAAAATCTGATCCATATAGCGAAGGATGATCCCGCCCGGCAACTGCTGGAGGAGATCCGGCGGGTCGGTGCCGAGAAGGAGAACGTCTGTCGCATGACTGCGATGAACGGATATATCAATCTCCTGATGTGCAGTGTATTGCCGCAACTGACCCTGGTTCCCCTTCATTCCGGCGACAATGCCACGCTGCGCACGATCCTGGAGTATTGTGTACATCATTTCAATGAGGAACTGTCGCTGGAGAAGCTGTCAGAAGATCTGCACTTCAGCAAATATTACATTTCACATATGATGAATCGGAGCCTGAACATGGGCTTTAACGAGTATATCAATGCACTGCGGGTGGACGCCGCCTGCAGGCTCTTAAGTAATACCGATAAAAAAATAGCCGACATCTCTGAGGATGTCGGCTTCGGCACCATCCGCTCCTTCAACCGGGCATTCCGGCAACAGCAGCAGATGACACCGGCAGAATTCCGCGCCCGTGCGAAAGCATAGGCGCGGAATTCGATTTGTGCGTCGTGTGAAGCATAGGCGCAAAACTCTATTGCTTGTGCAAGGGTATCTTATTGAGCATTCAGGAACTGGATGCTGGCCTCTGCGCACTCCATCGGGGTCTTGCCAAGGCTTGGCTCATCCTGCTCAACCACCACCCACTTGGTACCGACCTCAACTGCCGCAGCCAGAATGGCAGGCATATCCTGAAGTCCCATTCCAACGGGACGGAATTCGAACTTGTTGTCTTTGGTTTCCTTCTGCTTCCCATCATCGATGCCGATCAGGGCGTACATGTTCTCGCTCTTGCTTCCTGCGAAGTCCTTTAAGTGAAGAATCTCAATGCGGCCTGCATATTTGTGGATATAGTCCACAGGGTTCTCGCCGCCCACATTGACCCAGCAGACGTCAAGCTCCGGCTGGAGCAGATCGGCAGGAACCTCCTTGTAGAGGATATCCAGAGCGTATTCCCCATCGATCTTGGTGAATTCAAAGTCATGGTTGTGATAGCAGAGTTTCATGCCCAGGGCAGTTGCCTTTTCACCCAGCATTTTTGCACCATCGATGACCTGCTGGAAACCGGGCTGGCCGGGACGGTACTCCGGGGTGAGGTAAGGGATGACTACATATTTGCAGCCGATCTCGTGATATACCTTAAGAAGATCCGGATCCGCCATCATACTGACAAAGGGAACATGGGCGGAAATGGGAACAAGCCCGATCTCCTGACACATTTTCTTGATCTCTGCGGCGCTGTGGTCGAAGAGTCCGGCGAATTCTACGCCGTCATAACCCAGGGCCTTTACCTTGCGAAGGGTTCCTTCGAAGTCCGCAGCCATGTCATTGCGGACAGAATAGAGCTGTAAAGCTACTGGAAAGTTTTTCATGTTATGATATCTCCTTTCTAGATCTCCGGTATCTCAACGGTGACTTCGTGTCCGGCCTCGCTGGAGCGGAAGATGCCATCGATGATGGCCTGGTTGTAAATGATCTGGCTGGTGGGTACAGGAGCCTTTCCGC
>CAVGED010000106.1:0-6783 GCA_963628035.1 Paludibacteraceae bacterium | reverse complement strand
GAATCTATTTTAATTCTGGCCTTTCGATAGAGCTTAACTTCACGGATTCAGGTATAAGCTTTGACCATGCGTCCTCGCTTGATTATCTCATCGATCAGGTAAGTTTCCCGGTTGCTATAGGATAATACCACATTTTCCTTTAGATAAAGTTCAGCACCGTTCTCTCGATATACCTCCCGCAGGGCTTGAAGTTGCTTCCGATATTGGATGACCTCCTCTGTCTCCGGGAAGTGTTCGCTGAACCGGAGATAATATTCCATCAGGTCCGCCAGGTCATAGAGTACACCTTGTACGCACAGCAGATCAATGGCTTTTTTGCACAGGAGCAGACCTTCCATATATTTCCTATCCTGCAACAGTATCGGTGCCAGCTGCCTTACTGCCTTGGGATAGATGATGATTTTCGACTCATAATCATCGTAATTATGCTCTACATAGACCACGATTTCGTGAAGCAGTCTTCCGGCTTCCTTCTCTTTGCCGCCCTTACCCAGCGCTTCCGACAGATCCAAAAGTATCTTCATTTCCTCCGTGCTCACCAGATACTTACTAATCCCCCGTTCCGTGATTCCGGGCATTGTCAATTCCACTGCCTGCTCCAGCAGCAAGATGCATTTCCCGATGTCCTGCTCCACACGTTCCGCCACGATAGCTTTCATCTGATTTAAGAACTGTTGCTGCAGGTCTCTCACCTGAACCATGATTTCCGACGGTTTCTCCAGAAGACACTGCAGCGCGTCCATATCTTCATGTCCCAGTGCTGCAAGAACCTGCTTCTTCCACTGAAAATACTCATATTCTTCTGCGCTGAGCGCAGTGGCCAGCTTGTCAGGATTTCTTCCCAATCGCTGCAGCAGGGCATTCAGCAGCAGTCGATCCGGCAATCGGCCTCCCTGCTCATACAGGCAGTAATTGCTTTTCGTACAGAGCCCCTGAAAGAGCAGATCCCGGCTGACTCCCTTTTCCGTTCGAAGGTAATACAGCACGTCGCCTACTTTATTTTCGTTCACAAGTTCCACTTCCCTTTTTTCTGACGTTTGTACCCTATATTATAAACCTTATTTTAATTCATGTACATAGCGTATGACGGGAAATTGGGGCATTTTATTACTATTTACAGCTACATAAAGAAGCCGCAGGGTAGAATCTCTCTACTCTGCGGCTTCTGATTACTATTCATTTTCTGCTTTCCGCCACTTTCCCTACAGTTCCAGCCGGATCTCGCGGTGTGTATGCGTGTACTTATAATAGCGCACTCCTGCGGCGTCCAGCATCCGCTTGGAGGCGATCACCGCCGGAGTTCCATCGTATTTGTCGCTGTCATATACGATGGTCTTGATCCCTGCCTGGATGATGGCCTTGGCACACTCGTTGCAGGGAAAGAGCGATACATACAGCTTGGCTCCCTCCAGACTGCCGCCCCGGTAATTGAGAATCGCATTCAACTCGCTGTGCGTACTGTAGAAGTACTTGTTGTTCACCGGATCTTCGTTCTCACGGTTCCAGGGAAACTCATCATCCGAGCATCCCTTCGGGAAACCGTTATAGCCCATAGACAGGATCTTGTTGTCCTCACTGACGATGCAGGCCCCTACCTGCGTGTTGGGATCCTTGGATCGCATGCCGGACAGCTTCGCTACTCCCATGAAATATTCATCCCAGCTAATATAGTCTTCTCTCTTCTCGCTCATTTCAAAACCCCATTCTTTACCTACTTCGTTCCGAAGATCCGATCGCCCGCGTCGCCCAGGCCCGGCACGATATAGCCATGATCGTTGAGACGCTCGTCCAGGGCACCGATGTAGATGTCCACGTCAGGATGTTCCTTCTTCATACGCTCCACGCCCTCCGGTGCCGCGATGATGCACATGAAGTGGATATTCTTCACGCCTCTGTTCTTCAGCATCTGGATCGCTGCTACGGAAGAACCCCCGGTTGCCAGCATGGGGTCTACCACGAATACTTCACGCTCAGAGCAATCCTCCGGCAGCTTGCAGTAATATTCCACCGGATCCAGTGACACGGGATCACGATACAGGCCAATATGGCCTACCTTCGCCGCCGGTATCAGAGAAAGCATACCGTCAACCATGCCAAGACCTGCCCGCAGGATCGGCACAACCGCCATCTTCTTTCCCTTCAGTTCCTTCACTGTCGTTTTACAGATGGGAGTCTGAACCTCGATATCCTTAAGCTTCAGGTCTCTGGTAGCCTCATAGCACATGAGCATTGCGATCTCACTGATCAGTGTTCGGAAGTCCTTAGAGCCGGTCTCCTCTCTGCGAATCCATCCGATTTTGTGTTGGATCAATGGGTGATCCATAACGATAACTTTTGACATTTCTTTACTCTCCTTCATTCATTTTATCTGCAAGCTTCTTTAATGATTTATTCAAAGTCTCGTAGCATAAGCCATAGGCCTGTAATGTGCCGCCATATGGGTTGAGTATCTCCAGTTCATCCCCCACGAGATCAGTCAGTACCTGGACATTCTCTGGATCTGCATTTTCATAATCCGTGAGAATCTTCTCCTTGTGTACCTCCTCCATCACGATCATCAGGGTGTCCTCTGAGAAATCCTCCTCGCTAAGCTGCGAAGACATATGATTCTCTACATTGATGCCATTGCTGATCAAGACTGCTTCAGCCTTCTGATTCATAGGCTCCGGAAACAAAGCAACCATGCCGCGTCGTTCAATCTCCACCGGGTGATTCAGGCGGCACTCCTTGAAGATCGCCTCCGCCATGGCAGAACGATTGGTTCCGCTCTCCCCAACAAAGATTATTTTATGATATTGTTTCATTCATTCACCTCTAAACCTCCAGAACACGGTGCCCTGCTGCCTTCAGCATACGATTCATGATCGCCTGTCCGATTCCCTCGCCGGAAAAGCTCTCGGAATAGATAATATCCACATTGAGCTCGTCAAATTCCCGCAGGATTCCATACAGATGCCGGGCAATGGTCTCTTCCCTCTGCCTGGTACCGATGCTCTTAACAATTCCTTCTCTATATTTGCCGCAGGTCTCATCCGTCCCGATGATTCCTACCTTCTTCCCCTGCTGCTGTGCTTCCTCCACCATCCGGTTGATAGCTTCTGCCACAGCATTCTCCTGGCCTTTCACCAGGATCAGATCTGCCTTAGGCGCGTAATGGCGGTATTTCATGCCCGGTGCCTTAGGTCTTACATTCCGATCTTCTCCGGATAACCCCGGATCGATCCGAATCTCACCGATCGTCTCCTCTATCATCTCCTTCGTAATGTACCCAGGACGCAGGATTGTTGGTACCTCCTCGCTGAAGTCCACGATGGTGGACTCTATCCCAATGCCCACCGGACCTCCGTCCAGAATCATCGGAATCTTTCCGGCCAGATCCTGGTAGACATGCTCTGCCGTCGTAGGGCTTGGCCGTCCTGAGGTGTTCGCGCTCGGTGCTGCGATAAATCCGGTGCTGGCCTCGATCAATGCCAGCGCAATGGGATGGTTTGGCATCCGCACAGCTACCGTGTTAAGTCCGCCCGTTGTCTCCAGAGGAACGTTGTCATTCTTCGCAAAAATCATCGTCAGTGGTCCCGGCCAGAACCGCTCTCCAAGGATCCTTGCCTTCTCCGGTATCGACGCGGTAATCTCCTCAAGCGCCTGAAAATTCGCAATGTGAACGATCAATGGGTTGTCGCTTGGCCGTCCCTTAGCTGCATAGATCCGGCGGGAGGCCTCCGGGTTCAAGGCATCTGCCCCCAATCCATACACGGTCTCCGTAGGAAAGGCTACCAGTCCCCCTTCTCTTATAATGTGGGCGGCAGCCGTCAGCTTCTGTCTCTCTATACAATTTTCATCCAGCTTTTCCACAATCGTATCCATGAATCTATTTTACCATATCCTTATAGCATGTCAATACATTATCTTCAATCAGCTACTTGGACATCGCACTCAGATATTGCAAAACCCCCATATGGATCGCCCAGGCTGCCTTCTCCTGGTACTCTGCATCGGTCAGCAGCTCTGCCTCCTGGGAATTGCTTAAGAACCCGCACTCCACGATCACCGTGGGGGATTGTGTCCGTTTCAGCAGATAATAGCTCTCGTTGGCCTTGGCTGTTCGGTGATTCTCAGGATCCAGGCGTTCCACCATGCTGGCCTGTATGTACTCCGCCAGAACCTTTCCCTCCGCGGATTTTCCATAATAGAAGGTCTGTGCGCCCTTCACATATTCCTCTGGATAGCTGTTCTGGTGAATGCTGACGGTGAATATCGGTTTGGCCTCCGCAATGATCTCGCAGCGCCTGCGCATATCCTCCACCTTCTTATTGCTGGCATTCGCACTGTACAAGCCATTATCATCGGTGCGGGTCAGGATCACCTCGATTCCCTCCGCCTCCAGCAGCTTCTTTAATCGCAGCGCAATCTGAAGATTTAAGACCTTCTCCTCCGCTCCATTGACACCGACCTTGCCCGGATCAGCTCCCCCATGACCTGCATCGATCACAATACAGGTTCCTCCCTGCTTCGTATCCGCCTTCCGGCCCGCTACGAGAACTGCACCTTCCTTAGCAAACAAACAGGCTGTCAGAAGCAGGATAACCGCCATCAGGATCTCCATCTTTTTCTTCACAGAGGTGCTCCCATTTCAGGTTCATTGCTACATGATATGCTGCGGCGTCAGTTGATATACTTGATGACCGTCTCCCAGATGCTGTTTTTCTCCAGACCAAGCTTCCAGAAGGAAGCTCCGGCCAGATCCTTCTCACGCATCAGCTTAAGCCTCAGCTCCATGGAGGTCTCGTCCTCCATCCATATCTTGTAGGTATTACCGTTATTCTCATATTCCGCATAATACTGGCCGTCCGCCTCGGACCATGTCTTCTCTGCCCCGTTGACAGACACACGGTTCTCCGCCTCACGCATGCTCACAGCAACGCTGCTGATGGTGTAGGGCACATAATCTTCAGCGGCACGCTCCGCCTCACTGACATCGTCCCCCTTGGGCACGCACTCCCACACTCTGGTATAGAAGGGCATCCCAAGGATCACCTGCTGCGCAGGAACCTCCGCCAGCGTATCCTCCACGCCCTTTGTCACAAAACCGATGGAGGCCACGGAGCCCTCCTCCTTGGAACCGGCATAATGTTCATCGTAAGCCATGATGACCACATAGTCGGCAAAGATCGCCTGCTCTGCGCGGTTATAAAAAGCAGTATATTCCGAAGGCACATAGTTGTCCACCGACAACACAATGCCGTTTTTTTCACATTTGATAGATAACTCCCGGACAAACTGGATATAAGCATCACCTACACCGCTCAACTCCTCAAAGTCCAGGTTGATGCCGTCCAGATTATATTCAATCGCCGCCGCGATAATCTGGTTGGTAAGGTTATCCCGGATGGAAGTATGCGTCAGCACCGATGTAGTATCCACATCCCGATTCTCCAGGTTGCTGACTAATGCCCAGACCTCAATGCCATTCTGGTGGCAGTAGTTTACATAATCCTTGCTAGCCAGAGACTTGATATTTCCCTTATTATCATTCAGATAAAACCAGGTAGGCGAGATCACATTCACGCCCTTGGTCGTCCGAAGCACATTGGAGATCTGTCCGTTGACCTCCTGGTTGGTGACCTGATGCCACACCATGTTGATCTTCTTATCCTTCAGCAGATGCGTAAACTGCGGCTCCTCAAAGTTCCGGCTGATGGTCTGTGTCTGCGCAGTCGCCAGGGTCTTGTTCCGCACATAACCGATCATGCCGTCCTGCGTACACACCTTGCTCCACTCGTCCATGGCTTCCACAACCGTAACCTGCTGACCCTTCGCGAGATCTGCAACAATCTCGCTCTTAATGCCGCCCTTCACGCGGATCTCCGTATCCCGCCTGGCTGTGCTGGTCGAGATCTCTCCCCAAGCGCTGGTGATCATCACCCGGCTTGGCTCCTCCTGGATCGTAAAATCTATATTCGTATATTTCTGCACGAAGTCCGCCGCCAGATACACTGTATTTCCGTCCGAACGGACGATGGTGTAAGCTTCGGAGTTCTTCTCTCTTGTCACATAGTAATCGCTGCTGCCGGAATCCACAGAGATAACGTCCGAAGGCGTGGTATACCGCAGGACATTCTCATTGGCATCCCAGTAAAACCGCTGGTTCAGCTTATCATGCACAAGATCGTAATTCAGATAGGCGTGTCCGTCGATATATTTGCCGGGAATATCCTGCTTCTGATTATCCAGGATCACCGCCAGATCGTCCGCCGCCGATATATTATAATATTCCTTCAGATCAATGCGTTCCTTGCTGGGGATAAAGCGCTGGATAACTGCCGTCAGGACAGCTATCAGCCCTACCACTACCACAAATACAACTGCCACGATCATCGGCATTACCTTTTTTCTCATCTTACGTGCCGTCCTCCTTGTAATCCGCAATTCGTATGGAGAATCAACGTTCTCCCATAACCTTCACTCAAGTATATCATACAATCCGTGCCAGTGTAAAGATTTTCTGTTCTTTTGGGGATTTCCGCCTCCTGCGATTCCCCAATGGCAGGAGGCGCCCCATAGCTTAATTTTTTGTAACAGTTCAGCACACGCCATTCGCAAAGGCACCTACGGTGCTTGTCTCCGCTCCGCTCCGGTCGGCGCTGAGCAAACGTCCCCTGGACGTTTAGCGCCGCTGCTTCGCAGCTAACTTTGCTCATGATCGGGCGTTCCCTCAGACCGAATGCAGTCCGCTAAATTCGTGCAAGCACGATTTATCGTCCTTTTTCGGTCTGGCTGAACTGT
>CAVGED010000105.1:0-2489 GCA_963628035.1 Paludibacteraceae bacterium | reverse complement strand
TCAGAATCTATTTTAATTCTGGCCTTTCGATAGAACTTAACTTCACGGATTCAGGTTATATTCATATCCTGAGCCGCCTCCTTCGTTTCCTCTATCTCTTCTTTGCAGTTGCATTTTTCATTTTAGCTCAGGAGATGGACACATTCTGTCACTCGGCGTTAAAATAATTCCTTCCGTGAAGAAATATCATTATCTTTCATTTCCCGCCTTAAAGTTATAGACAGGTTTCAATATCTGCTGTATCTCCACCGTCTCCCGGATCGCGCTTTTGATCTCTGCAAGCGCTCGGTAAGCAAAGGGCGCTTCGTCCAGCGTTTCCTTTCCGATACAGCTGCTATAGATTCCCTTCATCTCTGATTTAAAATGGGATACCGTGTATCTGGACTTTACATCGCCGCGCTTCAATATCCTCCCGGAGCCATGCGGAGCAGAATAATTCCACTCCGCATTTCCTAAGCCTATTCCCAGAATCACACCATCACGCATATTGATGGGAATAATGACCGACTCTCCTTTTCTGGCAGATACCGCACCTTTTCTCAAAATCCATGCGCCATGAGTATTCTCTGATGGTTCCGGTTCTTCAATATAGTTATGGCTGCAGCAAATGTACTCATCCACCTTCCATTTCATACCCTTCACCAGCTCATCCAGTATTGCCTCCCGGTTCAAGGACGCAAATTCTCTTACCACGGACTGGTCATGAAGATAGTCCTCCATCAATTTTCCTATCAGATAAGTCAATTCGTAAGGGACATTCTCCCCGCGTTCTTTTAATTCTTTCTGACCTTCCCGCAGATAATATTCCGTTACCTCTTTCCCCAGATGGCGGCTCCCGCTGTGGATCGCAGCATAAAGAACGCCTTCCGCGTCCTGATCCAGTTCAATAAAATGATTTCCGCCGCCTAAAGTACCAAGGCTACATAAGGTTTTCTCCCAATTCACATGCCCTGCGCACCGCAGCTTCCCGATATCAAACTGCTCACTAAACCGGTGCTGGGTACGGCGTATGGAAAACCCTGACGGAATATTTTCCCGGATGACTTTATCCAGCTTCTGGAACTCTGCTTTCTTCTTGTTAAGCCTTGCCAGCGTAATTCCGCAGCCGATATCAATTCCGGTCAGATTTGGCATGATACAGGTGCCGACTGTCATGGTGAGCCCAATCGTACCCACCTTTCCCGGATGAACATCCGGCATAACCCGGATCGTGCTGCCCTCTGCAACTTTGTTATCACAGATCATTTGTATCTGTGCCCTTGCATACTCCTCCATGGTGTCTGTGAAAATCTTTGCCGAAGTATAGACTCCGCTTATAATCTCCATATGAAATTCCTTTCTTTTCACGGTGTTTTTCTGCAAAATGGGCGCACGAAAAACACCTCATAAAAAGCAGAGGTGCAAGTATTCTGTTATTGGTCTCTCATGGGATAAAAAGAATGATGTATCTTTCGATAGATCCTATAATCCTTGAAATCTCAGGAGACCTTCCTGCACTCTGCTGTCTGCTGTTACCGATGTGTGATTGTTTAAAGTTACGTTATAATGTGCCATGATGGGCCTCCTTTCGTTGTGTTTGATTTATAAAGTTCCTGTAAAACGATTACGCGGGATAGTATACTTCCTGGGGTTGGCAGTTGTCAACCCCTTTTTTACAGTTTCCACCCTTGGCATGTCCACCATACTATTGTCCAACAGGAATCTCGTAAGTTTTCATTTCATCATCCGTTAATGGACGTCCCAGTTTTTTCGAAAAAAGGATTGCCTCTCTTAAACGATATACTTTCTGATCGGAAGCTTCCGTCAAACGTCCATCCACCATCGCTTCCCCAAAATATTCTGACTTTCTGGCTGCCACCTTTGGATTTCTTTCTGCAACGATCATTTATTCATCACCTTCCTTAAAATATTTGTTAATCAATTCTACTGCACCATAACTATCTATATACATAGTATGCCAATCAATGCACTTCGCACCCAATGTTTTTTTATAATGCTCTACAAGATCAGTTTTTGCTGTAAATTGGACATATCCTTCATTCCCCACATCCCAACTCAGCTTACACGCAATCGCGAACAAATGAGTTCCAACACCTTTATACCTTCCATTCCTGCCAATATTAAACGGAGCTGCCTCTACAATATCTACGTGCGTATAATATTGATCTCTGATATGTTTCAGTGCTATCATGCCCTGCACTTCATCACTATTCTTTAAAAGCAATTCATATACCTCATACCCATTTTTGTGCGGCAAACTCCAATCAAACTTCCATCCTTCTTCTTGAAGCTGAAGTGCATCCTGCTTTGTAATTGTCTTAGCTACCAGTCTATATTCTGTATCTTCTTTCATACCAGTAGCCGCACATATCAAACAGTCGGTCAATGAATCTATATAAATTTCAACTTCCATTCCTAAACCCCCTTTTCATAGAAATTGTACCAAACCGCTAGCGCGGTGGCTAGCCCTAAATGTGAGAAACCATCAC
>CAVGED010000104.1:0-41171 GCA_963628035.1 Paludibacteraceae bacterium | reverse complement strand
TTTCAATCAGTAAATGGCAAAAAGCTTGTAAAATCAACATTTTTTACGGATAGCGGCGAGAGCTCATCGTCACGTTTCCGAGAATCTAGGTTATATGATTAATCCGATAATAAACAATTGTCTAAGATATGCATTGGAACATTTGGATAAGTATAAGCACAGAGCAATAGACATATTAAAATTTGGAATAAAGCATAATGCAGAAATTATAAATGCGGTCGGTGCAGATACATATTGTATTTGCAATGAACTTGGTGGAATAATAGATTCCAAACAAAAGAATTGTTTTAGTTGTGATGTTAACAATATTGCCGTTTATGTTGATATAGAAGTAAATGACACTGAAATAAATTCATTAATTGAGCAACTGCCAAAATTCAAAAAATACTAACAGGGGGAAATGAAAAATGTCAAAATATAAAACCATTGATTTGTGGAATCGATTTTACGGCAAAAAGCAAGAAACATATGATTATGCAGGACGTTTGATGAAAAAATCCGCTTGCGGAAATCCAAACAGTGCTTATCATCCGACGATTGACCACATCAGACCGCTTTCAAACGGCGGTTGCGATATCCTTGATAATATCATAATTTGCCATCGTGATACTAACAAGGAAAAAGCAGACCATTTTCCACATTGGAAAACAAACGATATATCGTTTCACGCTTGCAGAGTAAGAGGCTCTCGTGTGGAATACAAAATTATAAAAAACTGAGGGGGATTCTAAATGTCATTGATTAAATGTCCAAACTGCGGACAATCCATTAGCGAGAAAGCCGACGAGCCTTCAGCCCAGTTATTATCATAGAAGATCAGTATTTACAGACTTTTCTTCACACACTCTATTTTACCGTCCTGTCAGAACCGTCACAGGACTCATCGCTCGGTCAGTTTTTTATTTTACCGTCCTGTCGGAACCGTCACAGGACTCATCTTGATTTTTGTATCATTGATTTGCCTTTTGCATTCTCTGGAGTTCTTCTCTTAAGCGCTGCACTTCCTCTTCGGCAGCAACTGCCCGCTGACGTTCGCGTTCTGTATTCGCACGCTCGCGCTCTGTATTAGCACGCTCTTCCGCTCTTGTTTCTTCTTTCGCCTTTTTTACTGCTGCCTCTAATTCAGGTCTCATTAATTCTACCAAAGCCTCACACATGCCTGTTGTTGCCTCCCTTCTCAATGTCTCAAATAGATGACGGTTTTCTTTTAATGATACATCAAACACAGAATCCGCATATTCTTTATCATCCTTTTCTGTCAAAGCCCGGATATCAAATACCAGTTCTTGCGCTTCTGCCTGTTCCATATTGCAGTGGCATTTTCAATATTTTTATTCTGCCTCCTGGTTCAAGGCTTTCTAATTCTGGTTATCGTACAATTCCAATACCTGTTCCATAAGTACCGGATCAGGCTCAAAGCATTTTTTCTTATCCAAATGCTCCGTCATATATTTTTCTTTGATCTCTGCATTGTACTCTCCGCCGTGTTTCTCCACATAGGCCTTATAATCAGCATTCAACTGCTCTCTATACTCCCACGCGGCATCCGAGCAAAATAGATAGTTGTGCCCTTTATTCTCATATAATACAAATCGAAAACGGTCAGAATCGCTGAAATTCTCATAAAATTTATCATAACCGTACTTTGTAGGAACAGTCGTATCATCCTTGCTATGAATTACCATAATATCGGCATCGGTTTTACGCATCCCCTCTACAGCGGAGGTTGCCGTATACTCCTTGCCGAATTTGATTCGCTCATAGAGCTTCAGATACGGCAGAAAGATATAAATGCCTGTGCCAATCATCTGCTCCCCTTGATACTGAAGTAAATCTGCTGATTGATTGAATCCTGCCATAATAACCGCCGCCTTTACATCGGGGTGCATATTCAACACATTACCAACCGCATAGCCACCCCAGCTATGCCCGAAAAGAAAAATCGGAAGATCTGTGTATTCCTCAACTGCTACGAGGTGGTGAATCGCATTATCCAGATCAATCAGCCCCTGCGGCAGTCCTCTGACGGAATTTCCCTCACTGTTATCGTTGCCTCTTGCATCATAGGCAAACACATAGTAGCCGTTTGTGGTGAAATAATCGACAAAAGGCATATATGTGTTGTGTCCGCCACCGCCTAAGCCATGCGCAATCACAACAACGCCCTTGACATCCTGCTCCGGTTTGAAATATTTATATCCTGCAAGCGTGACGTCACCGGACTGAAAATTGCTTCTTTCCATCTGTAAGTCTTCGTAATCCTCTACTGAAAAACGCATCCACGAAACCGTTTCATAGCGTGAGTCAAAATTGGATTCATAAATCACAGCCGACAATATCGGCAACACGATTATCGGAACGGCAAGTATTATACAGATTACGCAAATGATGGTTTTCTTTTTGTTCTTCGACTTTCTTCCAATATAACGATGTACCTTTTTCTTGTAGCTTAAATATTCGTCTTCAAAAGCTTCCAGCAGATAATCCTCTTCCACATTGACAATCTGCAAATGGAACATCAGAGCAGCAAAAAAAGATATTGCAAACAGTATCCAGTTGAAGAACATGAGCAGAATACCGATATAGAGCAGATCAAAGCCAAGAAAAGCTGGATTACGGCTGATACGAAAAATACCATTTGTCACAAGTTTTGTCTTTTCTGTTTTTGAAACACCTGCACGCCAGCTATCGCGCATAGTAATGACAGCAATAATAAACACAGCAACGCCGAGTGCACCAATCCCTGCACCGAGCCATCTTACAAAAACCGGCAATGATGATGTTCCAAGCGCAATACTAAAAAGCTCCGCAATCACGGCAAGAACGGTAGATACCATCATTGTACATTCAATAAACTTGACAAATCCAGTTTTCTCTCTGCCAATCTGCGTAGTCTTGATCCCCTTACGCTTTTGTCCGAACAGCTTTATGTAGTAGCATGCGTAAAACGCTGCCATCAGTAATAATGCGATGATTTTGAAATACATAGTATTATTGATTTTCCTTATCTCATTCTGGAGCCATCTTACCATATTGCAGTGGCATTTTCAATATTTTTGTTCTGTCTCGTGTCAAATGACTTGGAAAATAATTTTTTAAAAACAAGTAACGCTTCACCCATGCTTGTTGTTCTCTCCTTCTTTAATGTTTCAACGTGTCGAAAAATTTTTTGATTATTTCCTGCCTATTAACTGCTTGTGAAAATATTTTAACGTTGAGAAAGCATACCGTCTTCGAAACTCTTCTGGGTGCAACATTTTTGTGTGCTTCATATGTGCTATATAATCTTCCACAAACGATAATGCAGATTGCTTAATTTCATCAAGATGGATCATCATTTCCTTAAATTCGTCTTGATCAATCACAGCCTCTTTATTATCTATGTATTCTAAACGGTCGATAATCAATATCTTTGTATAATCCAAGCCAGATTTATGATTTCTCGAGCGAAGGGACTGTCTAAAATGGTATGCATAAGAATGCGAAACTTCACTCCGAAATGGAATACATATAAAATATTCATAATGACTCTGAAAGAGCAGACAATTATATGCTCTCCCCTTTTTCTTTAAAATCTCTGTGTATGGTGGATTTGGATATTTTTGAAAAAAAGCATCCGTGAGCTTTAGTATCTGATAATCATTCTCCGGTAATTTCATAGACACTCCTTGATATAAAGCGAGAGGTCTAAGACCTCTCGCCATAAACTTCATCGCTCGGTCAATTTTTATTTTACCGTCCTGTCGGAACCGTCACAGGACTCATCGCTCGGTCAGTTTTTATTTTACCGTCCTGTCGGAACCGTCACAGGACTCATCTTGATGAAGAAGAACATCGCTGTTCTTAGTTACATTATACCATGCAATAAGTATTTTACAAGTATTTTTTCTATTTTTTCACATTATTCTGGTCATGGCAGCATTTACAGATTCCGTTCGAACATTTTATATTCGGTCCAGCCGGTATCCTCGTAGTACATCGTTTTTGCCTGCACAAAGCGAAATCCACAGCTCGTATAGAGTTTCTCCGCTGCTGTATTCGTACCAAGAATATCGAGTCTCACAGCTTTTTTGTTCTTTAACCTTGCAAGATTCAATATTTCTGATACGATTCTCCTTCCGATTCCTTGCCCCTGCTGCTCAGGTGCAACTGCAAGTGCATGTGGAACCAAAACCTCTTCCGAACTGCAGTTTATGCTCCAGGGAATACCCGCATATCCTTCGTTGCAAGCACTGTTAAGAATCACACAGGCACACAATTTGTTGCCTTCCCTCAGCGTATAAAGCTCTCCATTGGATAAACTGGCTTGCAGAAAATCATCTGCCGGATAAATTCCTTTCTTCCATCCGATTTTGTCATTTTGCTCAGTCATTGCTTCAATGAGATTCCAATAAAAGTCTCTGATATCAGCAAATACTTCTGCTTTCGCTTTTTGAAATACCATCATTTTTCTTCCTTACGAAATTAACTCCATCACATCTGATGCCTTACAACCTTGTACTCATCATCCAATCGATAATAAGGACAGTTCTGGAAGGATCCGGTCATAAACCGCCCGAACTCGTCCTCATCCAGGTTCACCATACAGGTGTAACACTCATAATCTTCATCGTAAATATAGTTGGTGCAGCTCTCACAATTTGTGGCTGCTGCTTTCTTTTTTATGTTCTTTTTGGTCATACCTCTCCTTTGGTTTACATAATCCAGTTATGTAAACTTAAATGCATATTTATGTAATAAACTGTTCCCGCAGGCTCTTACGTACCTTCTTCCTTGTCAGTTCCACCAGGTTCAGCTTCGTCATGTCAACCACCTGCACCGGAACGGGATCCTTTCCGGTATGGATTCTCAATGCCTCCATCAACTGTTCCCGTGCTTCCTGAGATGCCATATCTATGAAATCAATGATGATGATCCCTGAGATATTCCGAAGCCGCAGCTGGGCAGCAGCCTCTGCAGCAGCCTCCAGGTTGACCTTCAGGTAATGCTTCTGGACGTCCCCCTTCGCTGCACTTTTGCCCGAATTAACGTCGATGACCGTCAGAGCCTCCGTTGGCTGGATGATGAGATAGCCGCCATTTTTAAGCCATACACGCTCCTGAAGGGCTTCCTCAAGCTTTATCTCTAAGCTCACGCACTTCGCCAGGGGCAGGAGCTTATCCTCATAGAATCGCAGCTTCGGCAGGTCAGTCGGCTGATAATCCTGAAGATATTGCTGCATTTCATCGTAAAGCTCCTGCTTATCCGTTACAATCTCCTCCAGTTGGTCGGTATAGGCATTCTGGAGCGCAGTGAGATATTCTGGTCTCTGCTTTCGCATGCAGAAAAAGCAGGTCTGATAGGGAGCCTTGTCGATAAGCGATTCCGCCTGTTGCTTAAGAAGCGCGAACTCACTTAATATCTCTTCCTCAGAAGCTGTTGCACTGTTGGTGCGGGCCAGTATACCATAAAGCGAAGGCGTTGTCTGCTGCGTCTTGCTGTCCGGTAACGGTAAAACGTCATTCCTTCCGGAAAGAACTTCTTCCGTCTCCAACAGCCGCCTTAATCTCTCCCGCTCTTCACCGTTAAGCTTCTTTGAAATCCCAAGGGTACGGTTCCCGGTGGTCAGTACCAGATATTTCCCGTTAAAGCTTAAGTTCGTGGTCACCCGCGGCGGCTTCGTCTTCATGCTCTCCTTCTCCACCTGTACCAGAAGTTCGTCTCCCTTCACCAGCCTGGGACTGTTGATCTTCTTCACAAAAACAGGATTCTTAAGATCCTCCATAGAGAAGTAACAGGAAACTCCCGGTGCGATTTCGATAAAGGCTGCGTTTAAGCTTGGCACCACATCCTTCACCCGGCCCACGTAGATATTCCCCAGAATACTGTTCTCCTCTTCCGGCTGTGCCGTCACCTCCAGCAAGTGGTTATCCTGATAGAAAGCGCATACCGTATATTCCCTTTGATTGCGCATAAGCCTGGTAACGATCAATTTTGTCTTCATAAAATCATATGCCTCATATTCATGGAATATCCTGCCCCAGCTCGCCCAGCGGGACAAACCGTCCGTCCACTGCAGCATAGACCTCCATCCGGTGAATCTGCATCTGTACAGGCTCAAATTCAAAGCTGCTGATCGCATGTTCCCTGCAATAATCAGCAAAGGCTGTAAGCACCAGCTCCGGCTTGACATTATCTGTACTTCCGGTGCAGACCTTCAGGAAGAAACCGGGATTCTCTTCCGGTTGCATAGAATCCTCTGATTCCGGCACACCCGCCGAACCGGACACTGCACGAATCGCCCTCAGCTCGTAGATCAACGGCTTCAAGTCCATGACCTTCTCACTCTTCTTCGTCTGCTTGGTGATCAATATCACATCCTGCCCCTGATAAAAGCCCTTAAGCGCCTCGGACAGTTCCATCAGGGTAAAGGGATTCTTCTCCTTATCCTTAAAGACAACCGTATAATCTGCCGCTGCCACCGAGGACATGGCATTCTTCGTCTCCCCCGGAAGCTCCTTATATTCCAGTACCTGAACACCTTCTGCCATAGCTTCATTTAAAGCCTTTAATGCTTCTTCTGAACTTCTGGTAGAATGCACTTCAATGTCGAGATATTCACCTTCACTGGTAACGCCAACGCCCAGCGGTGCCGCAAAGGACATGATCTGGTGCGGACTGTAGCCCTCGGAATAGGCGATGTCGATGTCTGCCCGCCGCATGGCCTTCTGAAAATACCGCATCATGTCCAGATGTCCGATGAACTTCATCCTGTCAAATTTGGCAAACTTAATTCTTATTTTCATAACACACGCCTCCTCCAAACTGCATGACACCGCAGCCGGAACACTGCATCCGGCAATTCGGTGTAACGATCTCTTCCTGGGCGCGCTTCCATTCCCGTTTCAGAAATTCCTTGGAAACGCCGCAGTCGATGAAATCCCAGGGAAGGATCTCATCAAGACTCCGAATCCTTGTATTGTAAAAATCCATGGAAATCCCGGTCTTTTCAAAGGCCTCCATCCACTTGCTGTTGTCAAAGAATTCCGTCCAGGCATCAAATATGCAGCCATTTCTGTATGCCTCTTCCAGCACCCTGGCGCAGCGGCGGTCTCCCCTGGCAAAGAAGCCTTCCAGCACCGTAACGTCAGCTTCATGCCAGTTGTACCGAAGGCTCTTCCTGTTCAACTGCTGCTTCATCTCGTCATTGACGATCCCTGCCCTGGCCAGATATTCGCCCCGTTCATACATAGGCGCCCACTGGAAGGGAGTCAGTGGCTTTGGCACGAAGAAGGAGGTACTTATGGTTACCTGACATTTTCCGTTTCGCTTATCCTTTGGGATCTCATAGTAACGCTCAGCAATCTTCTCAGCCAGCCTTGGAATCTCACGCATATCCTCCTCCGTCTCCGTCGGCAGCCCCAGCATAAAGTACAGCTTCACCTTCTGCCAGCCGCCCTCAAAGGCTTGTCCGGCCCCGGAAAGGATCACTTCCTCGGTGAGTCCCTTGTTGATGACATCACGAAGCCTTTGAGATCCGGCCTCCGGCGCGAAGGTCAGGCTGCTCTTACGGATATCCTGGACCTGGCTCATCACATCCAGGGAAAAAGCATCGATACGCAGGGAGGGCAGGGAGATATTGACACCCTTGTCCTTAAACTCATCGATAAGGAAGGTGACAAGCTCCTTCAGATTGGAGTAATCGCTGGAGCTTAAGGAGCTTAAGGTGATCTCCTCATGTCCGGTACTCTTAAGCATCTCATAAGCCCATTGCTTTAGCTGGTCAATATTCCGCTCTCTGGTTGGACGGTAGATCATTCCCGCCTGGCAGAAACGGCAGCCCCGGATACAGCCACGCATGATCTCCAGCACTACCCGGTCCTGGGTCACCTTGATGAAGGGAACCAGAGGCTTTGTCGGATACGGAGTATCGGTCAGATCCATGACAATCTCTTTTTTAACAGTAGAAGGAATTCCCTCTTTGATTGGCGTAAAGGATGCGATGGTGCCGTCCTCGTGGTAGGTCACATCGTAGAGGGAAGGCACGTACATGCCGGGAATCCGGGCTGCCGCTTCCAGGAAAGCCTTCCTTCCGGCATTTTCCCGCTTGCAGGATTTATAGAGTTCCAGAAGCTCATCGTATCTGGTCTCTCCCTCCCCAATGTAAAAAAGATCGAAAAATTCCGCGATAGGCTCCGGGTTATAGGTACAGGGACCGCCGCCGATGACGATGGGATCCTCCTCTGTACGCTCCTCTGCGTGAAGAGGGATATGGCTCAAGTCCAATATCTGCAGGATATTGGTGTAGCACATCTCATATTGGAGCGTGATTCCCAGGATATCCATGTCCCGAACCGGGGACTGTGTCTCCAGCGTAAACAGTGGAATATCCTGTTCCTTCATAATTCTATGCAGATCCGGCCAGGGGGAATAGACCCGCTCACAGTATGTGTCATTTCGCTTGTTGAACATGTCATACAGAATCTGTATCCCCAAGTGGGACATTCCGATCTCGTAGACGTCCGGAAAACACATGGCAATGCGGATCTGGACCTCCGTGGGGTCCTTTCTTATCATATTTACTTCGTTGCCGATATAGCGGGCAGGCTTGTCTATGCTCAGCAGTATTTCATCGGATAAAGCTAATTTATTCATAAGATTCCTTTCATTTTGCGTACAAAACGTTCCATTCTCATGAATTATACACATTTTCGGGAAGAACTGCAAGTAGACAGGACGATTTTATTACGAATAGGCGCGGACTGAACGGGATTCAATCACCTCACCCGGCACTCTTCGCAAAGATATCTTCTACCTTCTGCATTACTTTTTCCAGGGGAAACGGTTCCTCGATCCACTGATACACTTCCTCCGTGGTATATTCCTTCACCGTAAACCCGCTTTTGTCACAATAGACGAAGATTCCGAACAGCATAAGCGCCAGAAGGAACCGGATCTTTGGAAAGCCAAAGGCTGGGTGGATATCCTCTTCCGTTGCGGAGAAGTCCCGATACCGTTCCGAATGTGCCGGATCCGGGAAAGAAGCCTTGATTTCATCAATGTTTTGTTTACGCTCTTCCAGTGTGCTGGTGGTCATAAAGCCCCCTGACCGCAAAGAAGTTTACATAATCCAATTATGTAAACTTCTCATTCTTTCTTTACCTATACATATGTTTTTTCGGTATGTATTATGACCACCGGCAATCCATATTCATCGCTGTGCCAGCTCCTGGGAAATATCCTCCCAGGTAACCCCCTTCTCCACCATCAGTACCATGGCATGATAAAGGAAATCGGAAAGCTCGTATTTGATCTCCTCTGCGTCCGGATTCTTGGCGGCGATAACGATCTCCGTGGCTTCCTCTCCCACCTTTTTCAAGATCTTATCGATGCCCTTATCGAAGAGATAGTTGGTATAAGAACCCTCCTTGGGATTCACCTTGCGGTCGGCGATGACGTCATAGACATTCTCCAGGACCTTCAGCGGATTCTTCACCTCATACTCCTTTTTCATCAGTTCCTGAAAAAAGCAGCTTGGCGCACCGGTATGACAGGCCACGCCCACCTGGGAGACCTTGGCAAGGATCGTATCGTTGTCACAGTCCAACGTCAGGGACTTTACATATTGATAATGGCCGGAGGTCTCGCCCTTCACCCAGAGCTGCTTCCGGCTCCGGCTGAAATATGTCATCTTCCCGGAGGCGATGGTGTTCTCAAAGGCCTCCCGGTTCATGTATGCCAGCATAAGTACCTCAAGCGTCTGATAATCCTGGACGATCACCGGGATCAGGCCGTCTGAATTCAGCTTAAAGCTGTCAAATTCAAGCGCTGAAGCAAAGGTCTCCACAGACGCGCCATTCGACGCCAGCTTTTTCTTCAGATCCATGATATCCGTATCTGGATCATTCAGGCATGCGCCGAAAATACCGCAGACATAGGCGGCTTCTAAAAGCTGTGTCCATCGGTCCAGTTCAAACTCATCCTGCACCACCGCGCAGGGGATATCCGTTACGTTTGCCACAGTATCCACGATCTTCGGATTTAAGATATACAGCTCGGATACATTGGCCTTCATCGTCTCCGGGTGCTTGAATAAAATATCCACGTTCTGCAGGGTAAGCGCGATCTTCTCGCGTCCAAAACGCTGACAGCCCTCCTCCGCCAGTTGGACCGTCGTGGGCTTTGAGCCATTCAGCATTACCTGACGACAGCCCGCATAGAGCAGCTTCTTGATATCCTCCAGACGGTTGATATTGCCTCCGGCACAGACCGGAATCTCGATGATCCTGCACAGCTCCTTGATAGCATGGATATTCCGGTCATGCTCCGCATCATCCTGTGACAGGTCGAAGATCAGCAGCTTGTCAATGCCGCTGTCATTATAGAGTCTTGCCAGCTGCTGGATATCCACCGCGCATTCCTGGCAGTCAAAACCGGTCATGGCCTGGCCATTCCGAATATAGATCGATGCGATCAAATCCTTATGTTCCATTCGATTCACCTATAAACTACCCTTCGTAGAAAGTACATCCACAATTCTCGGATCTATGATGGTTGCCTGATCCAAAGCCCTTGCAAAGGCCTTAAACAACGCTTCCGCCATGTGATGGCTGTTGCCGCCGGACAGGATCTTCATGTGAAGATTCATGCCTGCGCTGTAGGAGACGGCATAGAAGAATTCACGAACCATCTCCGTATCCATATACCCGATCTTCTCGGTGGGAAAATCCGCTTCAAAGGACAGATATGGCCGTCCGCAAAGGTCAATGGCGCACAATGCCAGCGTCTCATCCATGGGTAAGATACAGCTTCCGTAGCGCTTCATGCCCTTCTTGTCACCCACGGCCCGGCCGATGGCCGTTCCCAGGACGATTCCGGTATCCTCGATGGTGTGATGCGTATCCACGATCAGATCGCCTTCCGCCGTCACCTGCAGGTCAAACAGACCATGACGTGCGAAGCCATCCAACATATGATCGAAGAATCCGATGCCCGTATGGATCTGGGCCTGGCCGGAGCCGTCCAGATTCAGGAACAGCCGGATATCCGTCTCCTTTGTTTTGCGGTTTACATGTGCTTTTCGCTCTGCCAAGGGTAGTCACCTTCCTTTACTTGTCTTCAAACCTTACTTTAATGGAATTTGCGTGTGCTGTCAACTGTTCACATTTGGCAAATTGCATAATATCTCTGTGTATCGGCTCCAATGCCTCCCTGGAATAGGAAATAATGCTGGATTTCTTGATAAAATCATCCACGCCAAGAGGCGAGAAAAACTTAGCAGTCCCATTGGTCGGCAGCACGTGGTTGGGTCCTGCAAAATAATCCCCCAGCGGCTCGCTGGAATATTCTCCGATGAAAATAGCACCTGCATTCTTAATCTTCATCATCACATCAAAGGGATTCTTTGTATGGATCTCCAGGTGCTCGGATGCAATGGCGTTGGCCGTCTCAATGGCCTCCTCAAGATCCCCGGCCACCAGGATGTAACCGTAATTATCCAGGGATTTCTGTATGATCTCCTTCCGGGAAAGTTCTTCCACGAAGGCATCCGCCTGTCTGGAAACCTCCTCCGCAAGCTGGCGGCTGGTGGTGATCAGGATGGCACTGGCCAGCTCATCATGCTCTGCCTGAGACAAAAGATCCGCTGCCACAAATCTTGGATTTGCCGTCTCATCCGCCAGCACCAATATCTCGCTGGGTCCCGCGATGGAATCAATGCTCACGTGGCCGAACACCGCTTTTTTCGCCAGAGCTACGTAGATGTTGCCAGGCCCCACGATCTTATCCACCTTGGGTATGCTCTCTGTGCCAAAGGCCAGGGCTGCGATCGCCTGTGCCCCGCCGACCTTGTAGATCTCATTCACACCGGCAGTCCGTGCGGCAGCCAGCGTAACAGGATTCACCTTGCCCTCCTTGCTGCAGGGGGTCGTCATAACGATCCGTTCCACACCCGCCACCTGTGCCGGGATCACATTCATCAGTACCGTGGAGGGATATACCGCTTTCCCGCCGGGCACATAGACACCAACGCTTCCAAGCGGTGTGATCTTCTGTCCCAGCATGACACCCGGCTTGCTGCTGTCAAACCAGCTATACTGCTTCTGCTTCTCATGATAGGTGCGGATATTTTCCATCGCCTTCTCCATCACTGCAAGAAGCTCTGGATCCACCAGCTTTAAGGCCTCGTCGATCTCGTCCTTCGTCACACGCACATTCGAAGCAGTAACCTTCGCCCCGTCAAAGCGCTCGGTGTAGGAAAACACCGCTTTATCCCGATCCTTTCGCACCTGTTCTATGATCTCATTGACACGCCCTTCATATTCCTGATAATTGTTTGGGCTGCGCTTCAACAGATCTTCCAGAAGGTTGGTTTTTGTTTCTTCCGTTAAGGTTAATATTCTCATATCTGACAAGCCTCTTTTTCTTCGATTATTTCTTTTCTTGGGTTATTTCTTTCCTTGGGTTATTTCTTTCCTTGGGTTATTTCTTTCCTTGGGTTATTTCTTTTCTCAGATCACTTTATAATGCGTTCATGATCTGTTTTCTTACTTTCCCAGTACACATTTCAATTCGCCGATTAATTTTGTGATGCGTTCATGCTCCATCTTCATGCTCACCTGATTCACCACCATGCGGGCGGACAGGGGACAGATCTCCTCCAGAACACACAGACCGTTTTCCTTAAGCGTGGATCCGGTCTCCACAATGTCCACGATCACCTCGGACAGCCCCACAATAGGCGCAAGCTCTATGGAACCGTTCAGCTTGATGATCTCTACCGTCTGGTGCTTCTTATTGTAAAAATAGTCCTTGGCAATATTCGGATACTTGGTGGCTACCCGGATCAGCTCCTGGTGCTTTAAGAGATCTTCGGCTTCCTTCGGACCACAGACACACATCTTACATTTTCCAAAGCCAAGGTCAAGCACCTCATGGATATTTCGCTTTTCTTCCAGGATCGTGTCCTTTCCTACGATTCCGATATCGGCAGCTCCGTACTCCACATAGGTAGGGACGTCCGGCCCTTTTGCCAGGAAGAACTTAAGCTTTAACTCTTCATTGACGAAGATCAGCTTCCTGGTATTCTTATCCTTCATTTCCTGGCAGGTGATGCCGATCTTCTCGAAGGTCGCCAACGTCTGATTGGCGAGACGCCCTTTTCCCAAAGCAAATGTCAGGTATCTCATATGCAGGCTCCTTTCTCTATCGGGACAGAATTCTCTTCTTCATAGACAGGCGTCTCCCGGATGGCCTCACATGTCATACCAGGTTCCTCCGAGGTCAGGAAGATCACTTCCACGCAGCGAAATCTTTTGGCATACTCCAGATAATCTTCTCTGGTCTTCCCCTTCTGCCATCCGGTGAGCAGGACTTCCTCTCCCTCCCTGCGCAGCCGTGCTGCCATGGCAATCGCCTCCGTGCGCTTATCTGCCTTATAGACCAGCAGCCTGCATCGCTCCTGTACCGGAATCCGAATCTTCTGACGGGACAGCGCTGCCATAAGCTGATCCACCACCACCGCGAAGCCGATGGAAGGTGCCTGCTTGCCGAAGTAAGGCAGCAGATCATCGTAACGACCTCCCTTGACAATCGGTTCCCCGCTGCCAAAGGTATATCCTGCGAAAATAATGCCGGTGTAATAGCGATAGCTGCTGTTCATACCGGGTTCCATGGAGACATAATCGGACACACCATAGACTTCAAGCAGCTCATACAGGCTGCAAAGCCGCTCCACCGATGCCCGGATCACGGGATAGTCGGCAGACAGCTCCAGCGCCCCGGAAAGATCCTCTGCGTTTTCGTAGATATCCCCCAGATGACGGAACAGCTCCTTCAGTTCTGCCTCCATGGCAAGCGGAGAAACAAGCTCCTCCACGCCAAAGAAGTTCTTGTTGGAAATAAGATTCGAAAGCTCCTCTGTGGTTTCCTCATCAAGACCTGCAGCCTCCACCAGCCCCTTCAGGAAATCCACATGTCCGATGGTAACCTGGAATTCACGTAAGCCCGCTGTCTTCAGGGCATTTACCACCAGCGCAATAATCTCTGCATCCGCATCCACGGAATCATCCCCGATAAGCTCTGCGCCAAGCTGGGTAGACTCCTTCAGCCGACCTTGATAATTGCTGTTGTTGATGAAGGTATTGCCGCGATACCACAGACGGATCGGCATATCCTCCTCGGAAAAATACTTCGTGACTGCACGTGCCACAGACGGCGTGATGTCCGGTCGAAGCACCAGGGTATTTCCTTCCTTATCAAAAAATTTATAAAGATCTCTGGACGGTGTAGTCCCGATCTCACGTCCGAAAATATCGAAAAACTCGAAGGTCGGCGTCTGTATGGCGGCATACCCATACTGCTTCAACAAGGCTTGAAGATCATCCTGAAGCACCATCTTCTTCGCACATTCCTGATTGTAAATATCCCGGACACCCTCCGGTGTATGCAATAGGCTGGATCTCATAATCTCTCCTTTTACTTTAGCGTGCTACCATGGTAGCAAGTGAAATTTATGATATTATATACGAAAAAATCAATATTGTCAACTTCAAGTTAAACAGTCATTCGATATCTGCCCATTCCGTCTGATTCGAACTGCTATCTGCTGCTAAGATCTCGCTGCATAGGCTCCAGGTAGGGAACCAGAACCCCTCCACCGGAGCAAAAGAAATATTCCGGCATGAGTTCTTCATAGCGGAAGCTCTTTCGGCCACCCTCTTTGGCACGATTCCAGAAGGTCATCAGTTGCCTGTGGGTGAGGTAATATAACTCGTCCCGCTTGGAGAAGTAAATAATCAGGAAGGACACGCCGCCCTGTTTTTCGAAGTTATCCATAAACACAATCTGGTGCTCATGGATATTCTGCAGGGGGAATGTATCTGTATGGCACTCCTTGGCATCGAAGCACACCGGGATTCCCTGGACAGCTCCGATGTAGTCCACCGTACTCTTCTGGTCAAAATATGCCAGGGTGATGTGACGGCTCTCTTTTTCGATCTTGATGGGGGTGATGGGGGTTGGTATCTTCTGGATCAGCGCCAGACCGCTTTCCAGATATTTTTCATTGGTACGGTTGATAAACTCCTCCAGCGTAGAGCCCCTTAATCCTCTGGAATTCCAGGTAGGCATCAGACAAACCTTCTTTCCGGCTGTATATTTGGCTGATAGTAGAGGCGGTTCATTTCCACCATGGAAATGTGCCCGTCCTTGACCCTCGCCACATTGACACTGCAATTTTGCTGATGGATGCCGCTCCAGTATTCGGACAACGGCATGTGTTTGATAATACTGATAAATGCACGGACAACCGCGCCGTGGCAGACCACCAGCACATTTTCACAGGCCCCATCCAGTGGCAGGATAGCCTCGTTAAGAAAGCTGTCCACACGGGCGAACAACTCCGCATAACTCTCCACACCATCTGCGCTTATGTAATGCTCCGGGTCATCAAAGCATTTGCTGAATTCCCGGTAGGCAGGATCTACACCAAGCTCCCGGACCTTGATCCCCTCGTATTTTCCAAATGACATCTCGCGGATCCTGGGATCTGCGATTAGGGGAATATCCTCCCCGTCAATGATGATCTCAGCGGTCTTTCGTGCACGTTTGTAAGGGCTTGTAAATACCCGGTCAAAATGGATCTGTTCCTTCGCCAGTCCTTCCCTGGTTTTCTGTGCCAGTTCAACGCCATATTCATTTAATGGGATGTCCTCCGAGCCCTGCAGACGTCCCTGGCGATTCCAGTCCGTCTCCCCGTGGCGCATGATATATAAGTTCATGATGATATCTCTCTTTTCTTTCTGTATACTCAGGATCTGTCCGTATTATGCTGCATCTCATCCAGATAAGCAATTACTCTGGAAAAATTCTCCGGCAGCGGCGCTTCCACTACTTTTCCGTCTGCGAACTCCATCCGTCCGGCATGAAGAAGCTGACTGGTGATCTTACAATGCTTTTGATAGTACCCGTTCACTTCTCTGTCACCATACTTCCAGTCGCCGATAATGGGATGCCCGATGGAGGCAAGGTGCGCACGGATCTGGTGGGATCGCCCGGTGATCAGATGCACCTCTAAAAGCGTGACACTGCCAAAATGCTTCAGCGGGCGGTATGCTGTACGAATGAAGCTTGCTTCTTCGCCGGAAGGCTCTTTCTGCACCGTCACCTTATTATTCTTCTCATCCTTCACAAGCCAGCCCTCGATCTCCTTTGTTTCCTGCACATCTCCGGCCACCAAACAGCAATAATATTTTCCCATATCCCGCTGCTTCAACTGTACTGCCATAGTCTGAAGCCCCCGGAGGGTCTTTCCGGCAATGAGGATACCGGTAGTGTTCCGATCCAGGCGGTTACAGATGGAGGGTTTAAAGGTTGCAAGTTCCTCCGGCGTGATCTTGTTTTGGGCAAGCAGATAGCCGATGATATACTCGTTGGCGGAGATATCCTCCGGCCTTGCCTTCTGGGACAGCATACCGACTGGCTTATTGATGACAAGGATGTCGCTGTCTTCATAGAGGATATCCAGCGCAGTCACCGGATACTGCCTGCTCAAAGCTTCCCTCCCTGCCACCGTCCCGGAGAACTTCTCAATCGTCTCATCTGCCAGAAAGAACTTCACGCTGTCGCCAGCCATAAGCTTCTCAGAACCATCCGCCTTCTTTCCGTTCCAGACGATATTCTTCTTCCGCAGCATTTTATAGAGAAAGCTGGTGGGCGCCTGATTCAATTTTTTCTTCAAATATTTGTCCAGGCGCTGCCCGGCTTCATTTTCCTGAATAATGAATTCCTGCATAATAGAACTTTTCCCATCTATAATTTCTTGTTTCCACTGCACACACGTGAGTGCGATTTCGCGAATGGGCGTGGGCTGAACTGTTACTTTTTATGTTGTTTCTTATGCACATTGCGAATGGTCTTTTTTTGTCTCGGAGCGTCTTTTCTTCCACCAGGAATATTTTTCTGATTCATTTCATGATTTCTTGCAAGCTTTGGATCCGTCTGTTCATTCGCAGTACGACACTGCACTTGTTTTCCATTCCTTCCCGGCCGGATCAGGCACTTCCTATCATAGCCGATCAGATCGGTACGTCCCGCAAGGGTCAGCGCCTCCCGCACCAGTGCATAATTCTTCGGGTCACGATACTGGATCAGCGCCCGCTGCATTGCCTTTTCATGCGGATTTGTGGGGACGTAAACAGGCTCCATGGTACGGGGATCCAATCCGGTATAGTACATGCAGGTGGAGATGGTGGAGGGTGTCGGATAGAAATCCTGCACCTGTTCGGGCATATACCCGATATCCCGGACGAACTCTGCCAGCTCCACAGCCTCCTTCAAGGTAGAGCCGGGGTGGGAGGACATGAGATACGGCACGAGATATTGGCGCTTGTTAAGCTTCACGTTCATCTCCTGATATTCCTTCACAAAGCGCCGATATACGGAAACCCTTGGCTTTCCCATCTTCTCCAGCACCTTGTCCGAGATATGCTCCGGCGCCACCTTCAGCTGCCCGCTGACATGGTAGCTGCAGAGCTCCCGCAGAAAGCTTTTGTCCGGGTCGTTCACCAGATAATCGAAGCGGATGCCGGAGCGGATGAACACCTTCTTCACACCGGGCAGCGCCCGAAGCTTCCGAAGCAGACCCAGATAATCCTTGTGATCGATCTTAAGATTCTTACAGGGCTCCGGAAACAGACATTGCCGATTTGTGCAGACACCATTCTTAAGCTGCTTTGCACAGGCCGGAGCCCGGAAATTGGCGGTCGGACCACCCACATCGTGGATGTATCCCTTAAAATCTGTGTCATGCGTCATTGCCTCCGCTTCCTTCAGGATGGATTCGTGGCTTCGTACCTGAACGATTCGTCCCTGGTGGAAGGTCAGCGCACAGAAGCTGCAACCGCCATAACACCCACGATTGCTGACCAGGCTGAACTTCACCTCATCGATGGCCGGCACTCCGCCAAGCGCCTGATAGGATGGGTGATAGGTGCGCATATAGGGCAGATCATAGACCTGATCCATTTCTTCCTTCGATAAGGGCTTTGCCGCCGGATTCTGCACCAGGAGTACCCCGTTCTCATACTCCTCCACCAGACGCTTTCCGCTGAAGGGGTCTGTATTACAATATTGAATATAAAAGCTTTCGGCATATTTTCGCTTATCTTCCTTCATGGATAAGAAATCGGGAAGTGTCAGAGCATCGTAGATATCCTCCCGGTTCTTAGCCTTGTAGACAGTTCCCGGAATAAAGGTGATATCACGAATGGCAAGTCCGCTGTCCAAGGCTTCTGCCATCTCCACAATACTGCGTTCTCCCATGCCATACAGCAGAAGATCTGCACCGGAATCCAGTAAGATTGAACGCTTTAGCTTGTCCGACCAGTAATCGTAATGTGCCAGACGCCTCAGACTCGCCTCAATACCGCCGATGACGATGGGAACCTTCTTATAGGCCCGACGAATCAGGTTGCAGTAGACGATGGTGGCATAATCCGGCCTTTTGCCCATGACACCGCCCGGTGTAAAGGCATCCTTCTCTCGTCTTCTTTTTGAAACCGTGTAGTGGTTCACCATGGAATCCATGTTTCCACCCGTCACCAGAAAGGCCAGCCGGGGCAGACCATAGATCATGACACTCTCCGGATTCCGATAATCCGGCTGGGAAATGATCCCCACGGAGTAGCCATGAGCCTCCAGTATGCGGCTGATGATGGCATGACCAAAGGAGGGATGATCCACGTAGGCATCCCCGATCACATATATAAAATCAAACTGTGCGATATGGCGTTCTTCCATATCCTCCCGGCAAACCGGCAAAAATCCCTTCTGCATTCAAACAACCTTTCTATGATTCCAATACAGGCTCACGTATATCTCTGTAAACCAGGCATTTACAATTCAGATAACCTCGTTGTAATCCCGGATATAATAATCCGCCAGACGACGCTTCTCCTCCGTCAATTCTGCGGAAAAAGCGTCTTCCACGCCGCAAACTGTCATGTGCGCATTTTTTCCGGCCATGATTCCCGCCGGAACATCCTCAAATACCAGGCAGTCCTCTGGATCGACCTTAAGCCGCTTAGCCACCGCCAGATACACATCCGGCGCAGGCTTTCCCTTCTTCACCTCACAGGAGGTAACGATCTCGTCGATATAATCCGAAAGATGCAGTGCTTTTGAGACGGCATCCACCAACTCTCTGGAATTGCTTGTGGCAATCCCCATCCGGATGTTATGATCCTTGCAATACTGTAAAAAGGACAGCGCTCCTGGCTTGAAATCCACCTCATGGCTGTACTTGTCCAGTGCCATGCGATTCCAGATCGCCTTTAATTCCTCCACGCTTTCCGTAAGACCAAAACGCTGCTTGCTGTACTCAGCTGTCTCGGTGAAGCTCATGCCTTCGATCTTATACTGAAAATCATCAGGCAGCGTCATACCGCGCTCTTCCAGGAATTCGATGTCGATGTCGCGCCACATCCACATGGAATCCACCAGGGAACCGTCCAGATCAAAAATTACTGCTTTTATATTATGTAACATTTTATGTGCCATTTCAATAGAACCTTTCCATTTTTTAAGTGCATCATAGTTCCGATTTCAAGGACTTTCCTTAAGCTGTTTTAATTCCTCTACGTAAAGTGGCCGATATTCTCCCGGCTTTAACGCCTCATCGAGACAAACGCCTCCCATCGAAAGGCGTTTTAAGTATATCACCCGTTTTCCGACCGCCTCGAACATCCGCTTTACCTGATGGTAGCGGCCCTCGGTGATGGTAAGCCGGATTTCAGAGATCTGACTCTCAGAAACAGGATCCTTGAAAGACTCCCCAAGGATCACAAGCTTTGCCGGGGCTGTCGGTGTCTCGTCTCCAATATCGACACCCTCGGCAAACAGAGCTGCATCCTCCTCGGTAACGTGCCCTTCGACCCTGGCATAATATGTCTTCTCCACGTGGTGCGCAGGGGACAACAGCCGATGGCTCAGTGCACCGTCATTCGTAATGAGCAGCAGTCCCTCCGTATCAATGTCCAGCCGCCCCACCGGGAACAGATCCTTTCGGGCTGCTTCGTTGATGTAGTCCATCACTGTTTTATGGAGATTGTCATTGGTGGCACTGACACAACCGGCAGGCTTATGGAACATATAATATTCGTAATCAACATAGGTCACCGGATTGTCCTTAAAGCACACCTGCTCAAGACCTGTCTCGATCTTCCGTTCCGGGCGCTTCTCTACAGCGCCGTTTACTGTAACCAGGCCCTTTTTCAGATATTGTTTTACTTCGCTTCTGGTGCCGATCCCCATGTCGGACAGGTATTTGTCTAGTCGTATCATCAATCCATCAAATATCCTTCCTGATAGGAACATTCCAAATAGCTTGGATTTTGATAGTAAACACCCGTCTGAAAATTTGATATCTCGTCGCTGATAAAAGAACAAAAAAGTTTTATCAGCAAGGATACCTCATTCCCCTGTTCCGCTAAATCCTCAATCATAATACTATATAATTTTCCTATATCAAGATAACTCGGAACCGTATATTTACAAGTTGTGATGGTGTCAAAATCTCCCTCCGGAATGTCATATCTTTCTATAACCTCATCACTTACCTGTTCAAAAGATAAGCAATGATCCACCTCTGCATCATGCAGCAGTTTTTCAATACCAGTCTTACCTATGCATTCTACAACAACTTTTCTTCTATTCTTTGTTTTTCTCCCAATGTACTCGATCAAAGAACATACATAAAACAAATCATTTTTTCCCTTATCTGTCATAGACTACTTCACTCCTGTCAAATGTTAAGCAATTTAATGCTGCCAACGTATGAAAACTAATCTGGTGTGTAGGATATCGAAATTCTGCCAATGCCCAGAATTGCTTCCTTGTTATTCGCCCCACAATAAAATCGTTTACATAATTCCAAATAGTGTCGTTGGCCATCGGTCCTTCTACAATATCATAGCTGTGGATTTCGCCGCTTCTACACTGTGCGATAAAGTCCAGCCATTCATCCGTCATCTTTTCAAATTTCAGTATTGATAAACCGCTGTCAGGCTCATAGTGATAATAATTTATAATAGGTTCTCCCTCTCCCCTGTTTGCCCAGCGGACAGCCTGTGCTAAATTATTCGTACAATAAAAGCCCCACGAAAAATCTTTTGTATATTTTGTTTTTCGTACTTCCGGAAACTCCACAATCTCTTTACTTGCATGATATAGGATCATGAAACCATTCCTTCCTTTCATTCATTCTTTAATAATACGGATATGCCAGCTTCCGGTCTTCCAGATATCTCAGAGGCCAGAAGGGATTGACACTCATCTCTTCACCGCTCGGCTGATCCACATAGATTCCCACATGCAGATGCACGTCAAAATTGCCGACTGTACCCTCAACCTCGCTGTAGCCGCTGTCTCCCATGAAGCCAAGCCACTCTCCGGCCTTCACGGTATCGCCGGGAACAAATGCTCTGGCATAATCATACAGGTGGGCGTAATAAAAGTACCCGCCATGAGGCGCCCGTATGCCAATGCGATATCCGCCCTTGGTGAGCCATCCGATCTTCTCCACCACGCCATCTGTCATGCTGATGACAGGATACCGTCCCCGCTCGTTAATATTTGCCATAATATCGCAGCCTTCATGACCCCGCGCACCTCCGTAGGTCCGGGCAAACATCCAGGAATCCGAGAACGCAACTTTTGCCTCCTCATTCGCCGTGGAAGACGGTACGGGGAAGTATTTCAGATCCTCCCATACAGACTTAAGATAACCGCTCTGCGTCTCAAATTCCGTCTTTTTATAATCCGAAAGGCGCCGGATGTACCAGTCCAGCGTGCTCCTGTCCTCCTCTCCGGTTGCCAGTGCAGCAAGCAGATAATCGTAACAGGAGCTGCCGCCGTCCGACTCCCATGCATGGAATTCCTCCAACGACTTCAGTGAAACCTCCTGCGCCCGCAGGGCATCGATGGTATCCTCCGTCAGCAGACGGTTCAGTCCGGCGATCCCTTTGCAATAAGAAATCAAGGTGACGGCAAAGGATATCAGGACGGTAAGTGCAATAAGAACCAGCCCGTAACTTCTTATTTTCAAATCTGCTCGCCTTTCTCAACTTCTTTTCAGGATTCCATGCGCTTTCACATTGCCTTGCCCTACCTAACGTCAATTCGGATTTATTTCGCTCTCTTTAAGAATTCCACGATCAGGTTCCAGACCCGCTCTGTGGAGGATATGCTCAGGCGCTCCTGGGGCGTATGGATGTCAAAGTTATCCGGCCCAAAGGAGATGCAGTCAAGTCCCGGCAGCTTCCCGGAGAGAATTCCGCATTCCAGCCCCGCATGGATGGCCTGGATCTTTGGTTCCTTCCCATAGAGATCCCGGTAGCAGTCGGCCATCAGCTCACGCACGACAGAATCTGCCTTATATTCCCAGGCAGGATAGTCTCCGCTGATTCCAACCTCACCGCCTAAAAATTCCGTCAGGAAGATCAGGCGGTCTGTCACGTCATATTTCCGGCTGGTAACGCTGCTGCGCACAGAGAAGCTGACCTGGAAGTAAGGTGTCTCCTGTACTACTTCAGCCTCAGCACCGGGCGAGGCTGTTCCCGTATCAGCCGTTTCTGTCTTCACCAGCTTCATAATCCCCGGATTTAATGAGGTTTCCACCAATCCCGGAATGTCCATACTCATATTCTGGATCCCATGGGGAATATTGCGCAGGAACAGCAGCACCTTCACCATGGAGCTAAGATCCAGTGCCTGTACGCTTCCACTGCCTGTTTCCTTCAAGGAAAGCGTAATACCCGGATCTGAGGTCTGATATTCCTTCTTCAATATCCCGTTCCATTTTTCAACGGCTTTGGCAAGCGCTTCTTTGCGTTCCTCCGGCACCGCCAGCGTCATGGTAACCTCCCGTGGAATCGCGTTGTCCATCAAGCCGCCTCTTAAGTCAGTCAGACGGATTCCGATCTCGTCCTGCAGCGCCTTCAATATCCGTCCGGATACCACGATGGCATTGGCCCGCTCCTTGTGGATCTCACCACCGGAGTGGCCGCCCAGAAGTCCATGCAGCGTAAGCTCATACTGTACCCCATCTATCTCGCAATAAGAAACCGGAATCCGGCAGTCTGCCCTTAAGCCACCCGCACAGCTAATCAGAAAGCTTCCCTCCACATCGGAGTCGATATTCAACATCCGTCTGCCTTTTAACATCGATACGTCGATGGACTCCGCGCCCAGCATACCGATCTCCTCATCCACTGTGATCACCACCTCAAGGGGCGGATGCGGCAGATCATCGCTGTCCAGAATCGCAAAGGCGTAGGCGATGGCGATTCCGTCATCTCCTCCAAGGGTCGTTCCCCTTGCCCGTAGGAAATCACCGTCCACGTAGAGACTTAAGCCCTCCTTCGCAAAGTCGATTTCACGATCCGCTTCCTTCTCACATACCATATCCATATGCCCCTGGATGATCACCGGCTCAGAGCTCTCATACCCCGGTGTTCCGGGCTTTAAGATGATAATATTATTGTTCTCATCCTGATAATAAGTAAGCTTCCGCTCCTTCGCGAAGGCCACACAATAATCACTGATCTGCTTCGTGTTCCTTGATCCATGGGGAATACTGCAGATTTCTTCAAAAAACCGAAATACCTTTTGGGGCTTTAAGTCCTTACATACGTTCATAACGATACCTCCTGCATGTGCATATTTATTCTATTCCTTCATACAATTTACTATGAAAAAAATCATTTACTTTATAGTATTATCCACCCTTGTACTTTACATACTGTTTTTCCCGGAACCGGCGGTAGCGGCTGCTTCCTTCGGCCTCATGCTGTGGTACAGTAAGATGCTGCCGACGATTCTGCCCTTTGCCATACTCTCCCACATCCTGGTCGCCTCTGAGCTCTTAAGCAACGCAGCAAACACCATACATAAGCCATTTGCCAGGATTCTTCCTGTATCGGCTGCCGGAATCTATCCGCTGTTCGCCGGTTTTCTCTTCGGCTTCCCACTCGGCAGCCGCATCACCGCCCAGATGGTGGCGGAGGGGCAGATGGACTGGGAAGAAGGGAACCGTCTCTTCGTGGTCTGCAATAACATCAGCCCGATCTTCATCAGCAGCTTTATCCTGTCGGACTCCCTGAAGCGGCCGGATCTTAAGGCTGTCACCCTTATGCTGCTTTATCTGCCGCCGCTCTGCTACCTCTGGCTGGACCGAAGACTTCATGATGTAAAGCAACGTGACCGAAAGCTTCCTGATGTAAGGCGACATGACAGGCAACGGCATATACCGGATAACCATCCGGCTGTCCCCCGGGTAAAAAAAGCGGCATCAAGATCTCAGATAAACTTCAGAATCATTGATGCCGGCATTATGAGTGGTTTTGAAACATTGACCAGGCTGGGCGGATATATCATGCTGTTCGCAATCCTTGCACAAATGACTACCTGTATCCCGCATCTTCCGAAGCTGGCCGGCTGTATGCTGGTCGGCCTCACCGAGATCACCAACGGGATTGCTGCACTAGCTTCCTTACAGTTGCCCTTTACGGTAAAATATCCGGCTATCATCGCCTGCACGGCCTTCGGCGGTCTCTCCGGTCTGGCACAGACTGCCTCCATGACCAGGGAAGCAGGGTTCTCAATGACCCACTATGTGAAAGTAAAGCTGGTTCTAAGCCTGATATCTGCTGCACTGGCGGTACTGATAGCGAGGTAATGTGGGGATACGCAAAGTTCAATCACGCCATTCGCAATATGGCTGAACTTAATTTAACATGTCTGCATCCAGCTGAACCTCAGGAATATCCTCCTGGGGCAGCTCTTCCTCCGGCGGCACCAGTTCGTTCCGGTTGGCAGTAACCACATTGTAGCACTCCTCCAGAGAAGCCAAGAGGCTTTCGCTTCTTGCCTTGGTGGTGTCCATGGCATGGCCGATGATATTCTCCAGATCATTTAAAATTCCGTCCGTGTACTGGATAGCTGCCATACGGATGTTGTTGGCATCCTCGGTGGCTTTGTCTAAGATCTCCTGAGCCTGATTGGTGGCAACCATGACGATCTCATTGGCCTGGGCATATGCCTGCTGCATGATCTGATGTTCGCTGACCAGTTCCTCCGTATGCACCTGGGCTTCCGCAATAATCGAATCTGCCTTCGCCTGAGCGTCAGCAAGAATGGCTTCCTTATTGCTGATCATCTTCTGGTAACGCTTGATCTCTTCCGGTGTTTTTAAGCGGAGCTCTGTCAGCAGTTCCTCCAACTCTTCCTTGTTGACTATGATCTTGGTGTTGGAAAGAGGTTGATATTTACAACTGTCAATAAACTCTTCGATCTCCTCAATAATCTGTTCCATTCTGCTGCTCATGGTTCTTCTCTCCTTTATTTATTCATGACAATAGAAAGTTCACAAAGCGTGCTTTCCATTGTTGTATTTTGTATAGATGCGTTCCATCAACTGTTCCGGTACAAAATGAGAAATATCCCCGCCATAGGAAGCGATTTCCTTTACAATGGTGGAGCTCAGATAAGCATATTCCAGGCTGGTAGTCAGAAAAAGCGTATCCACCCTGGGGTTCACAATGTGATTGCTCTGCGCAATCTGCAGCTCATACTCGAAATCGGTAACGGCCCGAAGTCCCCGGACGATAAAATCCGCCTTCTCGCTTTCGGCATATTCCACCAACAATCCGTCAAAGGACTTCACCTTCACATTGGGAATATCTCTTGTCATCTCTTCTAACATACTAACACGTTCTTCGACAGAAAACAACGGCTTTTTTGCACTGTTTATCAAAACAGCTACGATCAGTTCGTCCACAACCTTCGCAGCACGGGAAATAATATCCATATGCCCCAGGGTTACCGGGTCAAAGCTGCCCGGATAGATCGCTCGCTTCATGTGATCCTCCTAACTGATATCCTTTCTCTTTATAAATGCATGGACATTCGTTTTGTATTTTTTCAGCTTCACCAGTTCATAGTCAAGCGTCTCCAGATACGCAAAATCAGTTTCCAGGGATGCCTCCACAAGAATCAGGGTATCCGCAGAAACCAACGTAGATCCGCGCAGCTGTTCCAGCACCTGCCTCTCCAGCAGCCGATCATAGGGTGGATCCATGAAGATGATATCAAAAGGCTTTCCACCCTCCAGCTTCCGAAGCGCCGCAAAGACATCCATACACAGCAGCGTGCTCTCCGCCTCAAATCTGGTGAATCTGATATTTTCCTGAATACAGGCCGCTGCCGCCCGGTTCTGTTCCACAAAGACCGCATGGTCTGCCCCCCGGCTGACAGCCTCAAGGCCGATTCCTCCGCTTCCGGCAAACAGATCCAGAAAGGAAGCCCCCGGCAGGTAAGCATGAATCATATTGAACAAGGTTTCCTTGATCCGGTCCGTGGTAGGCCTTGTGGCCATTCCGGGAACCGTCTTTAAGGGCAGGCTTCTGGCCCGTCCGGCAATGATCCTCATTCTGTCACCCCGCAAGACTGCGTTTTCTTACTTTCGGCATCTTCTGACTGCACTTCCTTTGATTCCGCTGCCCCGGCAAGAATCACTTTCACTAATAACTTCAATGCTTCGGTTACCGCACGTTCCCGCACTTCGCTCCGGTTGCCGTCAAAAACAAATCTGCGTACACAGGTCTTACCACGGAAGCAGCATCCGATGTAGACAAGTCCCACCGGCTTCTCCCTCGTTCCGCCATCGGGCCCTGCGATTCCGGTAATTCCAACTCCGATATCCGCTCCTGCGGCTCTTCGCACACCCTCGGCCATCTCCCGGGCCGTCTCCTCACTGACCGCTCCATGCTCCGTCAGCGTTCTGTGGGACACACCCAGCAGCTTCTCCTTCGCCTCGTTGGCGTAAGTAATGTACCCCTCCTTAAAATTAGCGGAGATTCCCGGTACATTCACCAGACGTCCGGCCAGAAGCCCTCCGGTACAGGACTCCGCCGTGGTAACCGTCAGATCATGTGCAGAAAGCAGACGTCCAACCACCTCTTCCAAGGCCTCATGCTCCTTGTCTGTAGCTATCTTATTATCAATCATCCTGTTATTTCTGCTCCTTCAGCACGCCCCGGTTTTTCACCAGGTAATCCACCAGCGAAACCACCGTCAGCACAAGCGCCACATAGGTCACAACCGTGCAGGCGATCCGGTACACCGGATGGTCAAAGTTCAGAATCAGCATAATGATCATCAACATCTGGAAGGTCGTCTTAAACTTCCCCCAGTAGCTTGCCGCGATCACCACTCCGTTGTCGGAGGCCACCAGACGAAAACCGCTGATGATAAACTCACGGCTGATAATGATCACCACGATCCAGGCCGCCAACTCACCGGTTTCCACCAGGCAGATCATGGCAGCACTCACCAGCAGCTTATCCGCCAGCGGATCCATAAATTTTCCGAAATCAGTTACCAGATGGTACTTTCTTGCAATCTTTCCGTCCACCAGATCCGTCAGGCTGGCAATGATAAAAATAGCTGTCGCCACATATCGTCCCGTGACGCCAAAGGCCGGAACCAGCAGACAAACCACAAATGGAATAATCAGAAAAACTCGCAATATCGTCAGCTTGTTTGGCAAATTCATTTTCATATCAGATCATTTCTCCTATCAAGTCATAATCCAGAGCACCGGTAATACGCGCCCTCACAAAAGCTCCGCTCATAAGCTCCTCGTCCGTATTTAAGAACACATATCCGTCAATATCCGGTGCGTCACGGTAAGTACGTCCGACATAAGCGTTCTCTCCGTCCACGCGGCCCTCGATCATAACCCAGACCTCGCTTCCGATGAGCGCTTCATTCTTGTCAAAAATAATCTCCTGCTGAAGCTCCATGACCTCCGCCTGCCAGTCGGACTTCAATTCTTCCTGGATCTGATCCGGGAATTCCGCGGCAGGTGTATCTTCCTCCTGGGAATAGGTGAAAGCTCCCAGCCGATCAAATTCCATCTCATTTAAGAAGTACATAAGCTCCTCGTGAGCTTCACTGGTCTCACCCGGGAACCCGCAGATCAATGTGGTTCGCAGTGCAATATCCGGGATCTCCTGTCTGAGATGACGGATGATCTTCGTCAGATCCTCCCTGGTGGTCTTACGTCCCATACGCTTTAAGATCTCATTATTGACATGCTGGATTGGCATATCAAGATAATGGCAGACCTTTTCATTTCGCTTCATGGACTGTATCAGTTCCTCATAGATTTCCTCCGGATAACAGTACAGAATCCGAATCCACATGATCCCCGGAATCTCATTGAGTTCATCCAACAGTCGGTGCAAGGACTTCTCGCCATACAGATCCACTCCGTAGAGCGTGGTCTCCTGCGCCACAAGGATCAGTTCCTTAACACCTGTCTCGGCCAGTTCTGTTGCCTGACGGATCAGCTCCTCCATGGGAACACTGCGATACCGCCCGCGAATCTTGGGGATAATACAGTAGGTGCAATGCTTGTCGCACCCCTCCGCAATCTTTAAGTGTGCATAATGTCCGCCAGTGGTCAGGGAACGCCTCGCAGTCATCTCCGGAAGTCCTTCAAGGGGCTGGTACAATGCATAGTGATGACCTAAAAGAGCCTCCTTTACAGCCGTAGCGATGGCTTCGTAAGAATTGGTTCCCAGAACAGCATCCACCTGGGGAATCTCCTGTTGGATCTCATCCTGGTAACGCTGAGCCAGACAGCCGGTTACCAGAAGCGCTTTACAGCTCCCGGCATCCTTGTATTCCGCCATTTCCAGAATCGTCTGTATGCTCTCCTCCTTGGCATCGTTGATAAAACAACAGGTGTTTACTACGATCACATCCGCCTCTTCGGCCTCATCGGTGAAGGAAAAGCCTTCCTTCCCCAAGAGTCCCAGCATATATTCCGTATCCACCAGGTTCTTGTCACAGCCAAGAGAGACAAAAAGCAGCTTCATAAAATCTTCTCCTCTATCAGGCATCTTGACCGGCTTCCTTATCCTCCTCACCGAGAATCTTGACCTTGCCCTGGTACAATTCCTCCACAGCGATGGAAAACGGCTTCTTTCCCTTCATGCCCTTGACCAATGGCTCATCTCCGGCGATCAGCTGTCTCGCCCGCTTCGCAGTGGCGATCACAATAGAGTAACGGCTGTTTACCACCGGCTCCTCCCCGATCTCAACGTCCTTATTCACAACCTTCATTAAATCAGTATAAGATGGATGCAGCATCATAATATTCTAATCTCCTTTTTATTCTCTTGATTGATTTCTATAATCTACGGCATATCTGCGGATTTCTCCGCAAATCCCGCTAAATCCTGTCTTATCTCGCGGATCATGGAAGCATTTCTGGATATGCGGCTGTGCTCACTCTGTATGATCTCATGCACCTCTCGCACGCAATCCTCCAACTGGTCATTGACGACCAGGTAATCGTAGGACTCTATTCCCTCCGCTTCCTCCACAGCCCGCCGCAGCCGCGACTGTATGGTCGCAGCATCCTCGGTGCCGCGCCCGCAAAGACGCTCCTTTAACTGCATTGCGGAGGGCGGTGTCACAAACAGCAACAAGGCATCCGGGAACTTCTCCTTCACCTTCAGGGCTCCCTGGATCTCAATCTCCAGGATCACATCCTTCCCCTGCCTTCGCTGTTCCTCCACATATTGTCTTGGCGTGCCATAATAATGATTCACATATCTGGCATACTCGATAAGCTCTTCCTGTGCGATCATGCGCTCAAATTCCGTCTCCTGCACAAAGAAATATTCTCTTCCGTGAGCCTCTCCCACTCTGGGGCTTCTTGTAGTCGCTGAGATGGACAGGGCATACTGCTCGCTGTGTTCCTCCAGCAGACGCTTCATGATCGTTCCCTTTCCTGCGCCGGAGAATCCGGACACGACGATCAAAATTCCTTTTCTACCTGTATTCATCCTGACACCTACTCAATATTCTGTATTTGTTCCCGAACCTTCTCGATATCCGTCTTCAGCTCAATGGCAATGTTGGATACGCTAAGATCGTTGGCCTTGGAGAGAATGGTATTAGCCTCGCGGTTCATCTCCTGTGCAATAAAGTCCAGCTTACGCCCGATGCCGCCGCCCTGATTCAGGGCCTCCTTCGTGCTGAGGATATGGCTCCTTAAGCGCACCACTTCCTCATCGGTGCAGATCTTATCGGCGAAGATCGTTACCTCCGTAGCCAGCCGCGCCTCGTCCATCCTGGTATCGGAAAGCAGCTCCTCCACCTTGGCTCTAAGCCTGCTCCGGTAGTCCGCAAGGATCTGCGGCGCCCGCTCCTCAATGTCTGAGACACGAAGCAGCATACCATCCAGCTTCTCCAGAAGATCACCCTTCAGATGCTCGCCCTCGGTGATACGGGAAGCAACAAACTGCTCACATGCTCCGGTCAGCGCCTTCTCCAGAAGCTCCCAGAGCTGGTTCTCGTCCACGGTCTGTTCCTCCATAACGAAAACCTCCGGATAACGAGCCAGCCTGGAGGCCGTCAGATCGTTCTCCAACTGAAAATGCGAAGCCATCTGCCCGATGTAGTTCACATACTCGGCAGCAAGCTCCTCGTTGTAGCGCAGGGTCAGCTTATTCTCGGTGTAATCCTCGTAGGTGATGAATACATCTACCTTACCCCGCTGAATGTAGGACTTTAAGAGATTGCGGATGGCACTCTCAAAAAAGTTCAGTTTCTTCGGCATCTTGATATTCACATCCAGATACCTGTGATTTACCGCCTTCATCTCCACGGTAAGCTTGCGCTCCTCGTCGGCAAGCTCACAGCGGCCGAAGCCGGTCATGCTCTTGATCATAGAAAGCCTCCTGGCCTCCCTTGCGGGAAGATTCTTCTATGGATGTCTCGTCCTCATAAAGGAACCCTGCATGCATAGATGAAAACATTATAGAACAAATTTTGGTAATAGTCAAATTTCTTTTGAAAAGTTTTGACTTACCTTCCCGTCTATCACATCGATTACAAGCCAGCCATCCTTTACCGGAATCCTGGCATGGATTTCCTCAAGTCCCATGGCATGGGGATTTACCTCATAGGTCTTCCCGCCGTCCGCCAGTTTCAAACCAAGCATATATTCAATGATAAATGCAAGTACGCCGGAGGCCCAGCCATGGCAGAGAGAATGCCGGAAGCCCTTATAACAGAAAGCACCGTAGTCCCCGTGGATATCCTTCTCCCCCTCCTTGGGGAACTCATCAATACGACCGCTGCCTTCAAGCCATTCCATATGGAAGTCCTCCCAGAAGGTCGTCGCGCCCCTGGAAAGCATGGCACCAAAGTATTCCTTTATAATAGAAAGCATATCCTTGCCATCTGCAATCCCATCGGCAGTCAATATGTAATAGGACATGAAGGTTGAGAAGCCCTCTGCGCCGCCCTTCTCCAGGAACTTATCCTCTCCCTTGGCCGTTCTTCCTGCCAATATCTGAAACGCCCTGGTCTGCTTAAACTCACAAGGCATATCCAGATACTTCGCCAGCTTCTGGATGATCGATTTACAAGCATCGTTCTCTTCAAAGGCCAAAAATGCCTTCGCCGCATAGATGATCAGCGAAGCCGTTCCAATAACCGCGTCCGGTGTTCCGCAGGTCGGCCAGTCCAGGAAGAATGACATTCCGCCTGTCCGCAACTGAAAATCCATCTCACCTTTTTCATCAATACAGCCGTCGAACTTTTCAAAAATCTCCTTTGCATAACCCTTATTTTTTCGGAAATACTTATTGTTTCCGGTCAATCTGCAGTAATCGCAGAGATTGATGACCCACCATGCGGAATAGGTGGGAATGACGTTGATCCAGGTATCCTTCGGGGTTTCCGCCCGCAGGAAGGAAAGAGAATTCGTAACGTTCTGGTTATCTCCGAACAAATAAATCGAAGTAATGATCTCCTGATTCAGATCCCCGCTCCATACCAGCCGATCACGCTTGATTCCATCCCATATATAGCCATTTTGGAAATTCAGCTTTAACGTATATGCTGCTGTATCGATGATCTGATTGAGCTTGGGATCACTGGAGGTAATATAGCCTTCCTTCTCGAACTTCGGCAGCATGCTGACGGCATAAATGTTCCTTATATACACGGGTTCTTCCGTCAGAAGCTCAATCCTTGCAAAACGAAAGCCGGAAAGACCGAAAGTCAGGTCCGACATATTGGAAATCTTCGCTTCAAAATCACGGGGTGAATGGTCATTTGTCGCATTCTTCTCTCCTCCGATCGTGGAACATGCCTCCGAGAGAGATTCCCCCAATGTAATGCGAAACAGCGCTGTGCCTCCCGTCAGTGCACGGGTGATAAACCGGATACTGCCGCACAGCTCCTTCCCATAATCAAGCAGCACATATGCGCCCTTCTTCTGGAAGCATGCCACATGCGCCATCTGAAAGGAGACACATGGCGCCTTTGCGCGCAGAAGCTCCTTTGCATGCGTTACCTTCTTAGATTCCTTTACTGCCACCGGGAGCAGTCTTTCCTTTACCATTGTGTAGTCATCATCGTTCCATTTTTCTAACATAATTTCTCTCTGCCCTTTCTTCTTATCTTAAAGTTTAAATTTCAAAAACCAGATTTCTAATACAAAAAATCCGCTACACGAAAGATTTTTCTTAAGTATAACGGATTTTTTATAAAAATACAAGGATATCCTTGCGAATGCTGCGTTACGAAACTTAATGGAAACTTAATGACGTTGGCAGTGAATGGTACCCCTCAGTCTCTGATCAGAGAATCAATCCATGCCCCCAATTCCTCATAATGCCCCTTGTCCTTTAAAAATCTTGTTTTTCCTGTACTGTCCTTTCGAAATAGAGTCGTACCGTCCTGCTCTACCGTAACACTTCCTCTGTCAGATAACGAAAAATACGCACTGCAGTCTTGTGTCGCCGCCAAACAAGTCACCGGATCCCAGCTCTCACGCCGGAAATGCGGATTATCGGCAGTAATCCTATTTCCTGCAAAACATTTCATGGCATACCAGATAGGATTGTATCCATTGCGCATATTGGTAAACACTCTGTTCCCTGCCTCAAACGGGCACAACACCATCTCACAGGGACAATATTCCATCACATAGGTCGCACTCGCTATGTCCTGCACGATATTCCATTCCTGTATAACTGCTTCTTCCACAGGCATACCGGAGGCATCATACTGTGTAAAGCTTCCACCCATAATGTAGATACATTCCACACGCTCTGCCACCAATGTCATTCCGCTTAATGGAGATATATCATCCCCCTGGCTTTTTAAGAGATTGGCAATATTGCTTAATGGTCCAATGACAATCAACGTAATCCTGTCTTCTGTATCCGTAAGAATATGGCGCATCAATTCTACAGAATCCGTCTTGATCTCTGTACCACCATATTGTGCCTTCATGGCTGCGGCGTAATTATCGATTGAATCGCACGCAAGCATCGGAGTATGCATTCTTCCAAGCTTCTTTTTTCTGCCATAATAGGAAAGAATGGCCTCTATTGCTTCCGTAGCCCCCTCTCTGGTTGTGGAAGTTGTAATCCCTTCTACACAGCACACCCCCTGTGCTTCGAGTTCCATCAACAGGCCAATTGCAACAGCATCATCACAATCTGCGCCAATATCGGTATCAAGAATTATCTTCTTCATAATATACGCCTTCTTTTCTTATATTTGACGGACTGTGCTATTCCCGTTAATGACATCGATGATAAGCCATCCGTCCTTTACCGGGATTTTGGCATGGAGTTCTTTAAGTCCCATTGCATGGGGAGTTACCTCATAGGTCTTGCCGCCGTCCGCAAGCTTTAGGCCGAGCATATATTCAATGATAAAGGCAAGCACACCGGAGGCCCAGCCATGACAGAGAGAATGACGAAAACCCTTGTAGCAAAAGGCACCGTAATCCCCGTGAATATCCTTCTGGCCTTCCTTCGGGAGTTCATCGATTCGTCCGCTTCCCGCAAGCCATTCCATATGGAAGTCCTCCCAGAAGCTCGTTGCGCCCCTGGAAAGCATAGCCCCGAAATACTCCTTAATCATCGAGAGCATCCCCTTGCCTTCCGCTCTTCCGTCCGCTGACAGAATATAATAGGACATGAACGTGGAAAATCCCTTTGCGCCGTCCTTCTCAAGGAACTTATCCTCTTCATCAGCCGCACGCCCCGCAAGAATCTGAAAAGCCCTTGTCTGCTTAAATTCACAGGGCATATCAAGATACTTCTCCAGTTTTTTGAGGATTGATTTACATGCCTCATTCTCTCCAAAATCCAGAAATGCTTTCGCTGCATAACGGATCAACGCAGCGGTACCGATAACGGCATCCGGCGTTCCATAAGACGGCCAGTCGAGGAAAAATTCCATCGCCCACTGATTATCACCGAAATCCATCTCGCCCTTCTCATTGATGCATCTGTCGAATTGTTCCATGATTTCATGGGCATATGCTTTGTTCTTCCGAAAATATGCTTGATTCCCGGTCATCCTGCAATAATCACAGAGGTTGATCACCCACCATGCCGAATAGGTCGGAATATTATTAATCCAAGTACCCTTCGGTGCCACGCCACGCAGGAAGGAAAGGGAATTCGTAATATTCCTGTTGTCTCCAAATAGGTAGATGGAGGTAATAATCTCCTGATTCATATCGCCGCTCCAGACGAGTCGGTCACGTTTGATACCATCCCAGATATAACCGTTCTGAAGGTTCAGCTTCAGCGTATAAGCTGCCGTATCTATGATTTGATTCAGTAACGGATCGCTGGTGGTTATCTCAGCTTCCTTTTCGAACCACGGAAGCATGTTGATGGCATAAATATTTTTCACATAGACCGGCTCTTCCGTCAGAAGCTCGATTCTTGCAAAGCGAAAGCCGCTAAGGCCAAAGATCAAATCTGACATATTGGAAATCGTCGCTTCAAAATCACGGGGCGAATGATCATTTGTCGCATTCTTCTCTCCGATAGTGGAATAAGCCTCTGAAAGAGATTCTCCTAATGTAATGCGGAACAGCGCTGTACCTCCTGTCACCGCCCGCGTAACCACCCGGATACTGCCACAAAGCTCTTTTCCGTAATCAAGCACCACATAAGAGCCCTTTCCCTTAAAGCACGCCACATGCGTCATTTGAAAGGAGACACACGCTGCCTTGGCACGCAAAAGCTCCTTTGTGTGGGTCACCTTCTTATCATCCTTTATTGCTACCGGGAGCAGTTGCTCCTTTACAATTGTATAATCATCAGTATTCCACTTTTCTAACATAGCTTTCTCTCTGCCCTTTCTCTTAAAAATTCCAAGAAAGTACCACCTACCTGTTGCTACACGATGGCTTCCGGTTTCTTATCTGTCTTAATGGAGTCCAAAATATGATAATCCCGGATAGAGACAAGCGGTTTTTTCGTCGGATGAACATCAAATACAATAATCTCGTTCTCTTCTTTGAGAAGCGATGCAGGAAGATAAAGCGACCTCTGAGGCCCGATATTCCAGTAACGTCCCAGATTAAATCCATTCACGGTCACAAAGCCCTTTTCGAAGTTCTCAAGATGTACAAAACAATCCTTTCTTTCTTCCGCTCTAAATGTTCCTTTATAGAACATCGGTCGATCCGGATTATCATTTGACATAGCAGATTCACTGCCTGTATATACCAGCTTGGACAGTTCATCCATCGGCAGTGTGTACACATCCCAGTTAAAGATATTTTGGCTGGGTCCATTCACACCATACATCACCACATTCTCAAGAAGTCCCTTGCGTTCTCCCATATGCATTTCTGCCCCGAAATTCACACGTCCCTGATGTTCCACCAATATATCCAATGTTCCGCCGTCTGTCAGCCAATCTGCCACTAAATAGTGGTCCGCATCGTTGCGATGGATGGTTCCTCGATATATCCCGTTAAAGAAAACATATGCGATGTCTGCAACACCATTGATTGCAAGAAGATCAACGGCATTCCGATGCTCGATCCGTGTGCGGTATAGGATGTATCCGGCATTCTGTCCGTAGTATTCCATATGATGCGGATAAGAAGACACATGATGTTCTCCGATATTCGCAAGATTATCAAAGAGTTCTCCTGCTTCGGTTAAAGGAACGTCCCCTAACGACATCACCGGAACCGGAGCCGGCTTCGGAAGCGCTGTACCAAGATATTCACTCATAACCCTCTGTACTGCAAGATATTTCGGGGTAACCTCTCCCCACTCATTCAGCACTGCATCATAATCATAGCTTGTAACATCGGAATAATAGGTGAGATGCAACGGGTTTTCGGGATCACGTTTAAACAGGTTCGCACCGCTGGTAAATCCGAAATTCGTTCCACCATGGAACATATAAAGCACAAAGTTCATTCCCTTTTCCAGATGCGCACGAACTTCCTTCGCTACATATTCCGCGCTGTAAGTCTGTAGCGGCTCGCCCCAATGGGAAAACATTCCGATCCAGCATTCCACATGAAGAAACGGTGCATCTGGCTGACGTGCCCAAAGAGCAGCCGTGTGTTCCTCTGTCAATGCGCCTCTGTCATATCCATAATCCAGCGCACAGAGGCATCCATCTGCATGGCCGCCATCCAGAAACATTTTGGTATGTCCGTCTGACGTAAAGAGCGGAATATCTACTCCGTATTCCCGCATCATCTCGGCACACCGATCCATATATTTCGTACTATTACCAAAGGAACCGTATTCATTTTCCACAGCCATCAGAATAACATTTCCTCCACGCGTTTCAAGATGAGGAAGAATGTGCGGCATCAGATGGTCAAAATATCGTTTTACATAATTCAGATACTCCCCTTCGTCCGTCCGCACACGCATATTCTTATCGGCAAGAAGCCATGCCGGCAGTCCTCCAAAATCCAACTCTGCGCAGATATACGGGCCGGGACGCAATATCACATAGAGCCCCAGACTGGCCGCTATTTCTATGAACCGTTCAATATCCAGTCGCCCGCTGAAATCATATACCCCCGGCTTTGGTTCATGAAGATTCCACGCACAGTATGTCTCCACGGTATTTAATCCGCAATTTTTCAGCTTCAGGAGCAGGTCGTACCACTTATCCGGCATGCTCCTGAAATAATGGATGGAACCTCCGTGAATCTGAACCGGTTCGTTATTAATAAAAAATTTTTTTTCTTTCCACGTTACCATTTTCCTTTATTCCAATTCTACTGTTTTCTATTCTAGTTTAATACAACCATTGCGCTTTCTCCTGCATTCAAGGAGATTGTCATACTGCCATTTGCAGCCTTCGTTGTCCATGAGGTATCATTCATTGTGATGACAGAAGCTGTATAAGCTGCGTCAAATGTTAAGGTTATACCCGTTGCGCCGCCCGTTGTTGCTGTATTCACAATCATATAAGCGTCTTTTCCATAATAGTCAAAGCATCCTACCAGTGCACTGCTTCCTTCAACGCCGGAGAGAGCTCCTGATTCTTTGTCGGATGTCAAAAGCAATGCATCACTTACATAACCGGCAATATCAGCATTTGGTGTTACAACGCCCTTATTTGTTGCATTCATTAAGACCTCATCCACATTTGCAATATAAGTATTTATCTTCTTGGCTGCATTGTAATATTGGTAATTATCCCCGCCGGCACCATTATTTGCCTCACCCTTTATATTGATAAGTCCCGAACGATAATAATCATACTCTGACGTTTCGGAATTCTTGGCGAAATCAAGCGGTTGGATCAAGGAAAAATAAGAGATTCCCCGGGCACCCATTGCTAATGCCGCATTTGCTTCCAAATACATCTCTTGAACAGTCGTGAGATTACTTTGATCTGTGCTTTTTTTATTTTCGCTTGAAAAATCTGTTCCAACCTGCACAAAAGCATAGAAGGGCTTTCCTTCGTTTCCTGCAATCTTTCTCATCCAGGCCATATTTGTATAAAATTCTTCGGTATAAATCTGATACTTACCCATTGTTACACCGTTTCCTCTTAAATACATATCATATGACAAATAATCTGCACCGATACTGCTTGTTTTCTTCACATATCGCTCATAGGTGCTATAATCCAATGCCGTTTCAGAACCTCCCATCTCCTTATTCAGTCCGCTGGCATTCATAGGGAAAAGGTTTAAATAGCTGTTCATATTTGTAAAATTCTTTAGCGCGGTCATGGGCGTATCGAATTCCTCCAGAGACAGTTTCCCATTTATTGTTGTACTATAAAATGGCTCGTCGTACATATAATATCCGCCAAACGATGCATAGCCATCGTATTTTGCTGTAATGGGATTCAGTCTATCCGGTTTGCTTGTAATACCATCTGCATTGCTTTCGTCACTGACATATGCATCATTTAAGTATAGCTTAATGCCATTTTGCTCAGCTAATGTAAGCATTTTACTGGAAAGTGTATAATTTGAACCAATTTCGTTTTGGTTGGCAACAATTGTATTGATTCCAAGATCTTTCACTTTACTGTAAATATCCGCGTTAATAAAATCCGCTTCAAATCCCGCACTTCCCCGTGCTTCACTGTACCCCGGACCATCGTATCCGATAATCGGCATAACACCATTCAAAGCAGAATCCGCTTTTGCTCTGGTAGTCGTGCGAACGATGGAATAACGAAGTGCTCTCGCATCTGTATCATCCACGCTTCCGCTTCTGTTCATATCTGCCGCATAAATACCTGCCAGATCATAGCTGGCTGTTCCTGCAAGAAGTTTCTTTATGGCAACAAGATCCGTGACATCAACTTTATTATCGGCATTTACATCTCCGTTTTTATAAAGGACAACCTTCTGCACAAATTTTGTATCCTGCTCGACACGCGTGATATCGTAGGTTCCCACTGTATCCAGTTCTGTTTCTGTAATTGTGGTATCTCCTTTTTTTATCTCATATAGGTTATTACTTGAGGTCACTTTATAGGTTGTACCGTTATCGATATTAAAATATACCGGTGTCCCACTTGTGTCATGCACCGCTGAGAATGCCCCCCATGTGGAACCGATTTTACATACAGTCAGGTTATTGGCTACCTTCAGGCTCTGACCGCCTGTTACAGGCGTTGCCCATCCGGTCTTATTCGGATCGATTTCCCGTAACAGTGTACCTGCTGTGATTTCCAACTTATCCGTCGGCAACTGTCCGTCTGATTGGATCACCGTGAAGAAGTCTGGCCAGATTACGAAGCTGTCCGAAGCCGTTGTCTTCTCAACCACTACCTCTATCACCTTTCCATCAACCGTAACGCTTGTCTTATAGAATTGCGCGGTTGCCTCTGCGATGTTATCTGCCTTAAAATACCAAGAATTATCCGTAGCTATCCAGCGAAAGCCTACGGTTATTTCGGAAAGATTATCTGCTACTATCCATTCGCTACTTATTTTCTCTACGGTGAGATCGTTGATTACCTTAAGGCTCTGGCCGCCTGCCACCGGTGTTGCCCATGCGCCAGAAGCAACTTCCTGCAACAGGGTACCTGCTGTGATTTCCAGCTTTTCCGTAGGCAGCTGACCGCCGAGCACCGTGAAGAAGCTGGGCCAGATCACAAATCCGTCCGTTGTCTTCTCAACCACCACTTCTGCCGCTGTTCCATCAATCGTAACGCTTGTCTTATAGAATTGCGCGGTAGCCTCTGCGATGTTATCTGCCGTAAAATACCAGGAATTGTTCTTCTTATTTACCTCGATAAAGCCTACGGTTATTTCCGGAATAACCTCCGTCAAAGTAATATCATCGATATAAAATGTTTTCCCATCCCAGCTAAAGTAACGTGGCTGTACAATGCTGTCATAACCCCTTGCCGGTATCGTGTGTTCAATCAGCGTCCAACTTCCTGCCGTGACACTCACGTGTGTTTTACGGTCGTCTCCTGTTTGCGCATCCCCCCAACTGGTATCGTATGTCGGTGCAAAGACCTCTATAATCGTATCCTCCTCTGCATATACATATGCCGCAAGCTTATATACTTTATTCGCTGTCAACGGAGAACCAGCGCCTCCACCATCCGTCGTAAACATTAATTGATTTCCGCCTGTTACCTGTGCCGCATACGATCCTCCATGCTTTATTGTACTTACAACTGTCGCACCGGAGTATCCCTGGGATAACGCACCTGTCTCAAAATCTCCATTAAATATAAGATTGGTATCTTCTGCGCTTACAGTTTTCGGTGCCGGAATCGTTATCATGCCAAATACCAGTGCTAATGATAATATTACACTCAAAATGTGCCTTCCCATCTTACTCTCCTTTTTCATGTTCTTACCTCCCATTGTCTACAATCATTTTTCATCTTACATTAGATTAATGGATCTCTATTTCTTCTCTTCTTCTCGTCTGTGTTTTTTTAATAGAAGCAGCAGAAAGGCTCCTAACCCGGTGATTAGAATTACGACAAGCACGATAAGCAGTATCCTTAAACCCGCTACTCTTCCTTTCGCTACCTCCGGCGACAGGTTATCCCCAGCTTCCTCATGAAACAAAATATTCTTCATGGAATATTGCTTTTCTGCATTCGCAATTTCTGTATTCTTCACATTTTCTTTTTCATCATCACTGTTGTTGGATGAATTACTTTCACCTGTCTCATCACTCTTGTTATCACTTGCTGTATCCAAGTTGTAAGCTGTAGTAAATGATTTATCAACGATCCAGTCATCGTTTTCATCACGAATCATTCTCCATTGATTTGTAATCTTAATGGGGCGAATCGATTTACAGCTTTTATCCGCGTATAATACGGTTCCTGCATTGATTTGCAGACCTTCCAGCTCTTCTAGTTTGGCTCCGCCAATGTAGAGCGAGGAATCAGCGATGTAATATACGGTAACCTCACTGTTGTAGGTATACTCTCCGGTTGTCTCATTTTGAACTCCACGCAAAATCTGTCCTCTTGCCGTTGTCCAATTGCCATACATGCTGTCAATCGCTTTTCCATCCGGTGTAATAACCTTTAAGTATACTCCATTATTAAGGATCTGATCAAAAACAACCTGTACCTCAAGTGGTTTCATCTTTTTGATCTCATTGGCGTATTCTGCATCCATCCAGACCGATCCTTCCTTTGCTATTACCAGATTATCTGTTACCCTAAGGCTCTGCCCCCGTGCTACCGGCGTTGCCCATCCGGTCTTATTCGGATCGATTTCCCGTAACAGTGTACCTGCTGCAATTTCCAGCTTTTCCGTCGGCAGCTGACCGTCTGACTGGATCACCGTGAAGAAGCTAGGCCAG
>CAVGED010000103.1:0-65820 GCA_963628035.1 Paludibacteraceae bacterium | reverse complement strand
TGTAATTATCGGGAGTTCAAGCTATATCAGTTGAAATGTAACTGCAAAAGTGTGGCGGGAATAAATTCGAACTTTTTTCAAGAATACGATACGAAAAGGCGTTTTCTACTTGCTTTTTCCGCCGAATAATGCTATAATACAATCGTTAATATGAAGTTCGGTAGGTCGTTGAGTGCCAAACTCTGCGAAAAACCAAATCTTTTGCTTGTCTGTAATATGCAAAAACAGCCCCTATGAGTCCATCATGGTTTTTCATGATTCCTCATAGGGGCTTTTGTTTTGTCGATTTTCAGATCCACTTAAACTTCGCATATATTGCAGAGTTTATTGCAATCTAAAACAATTTCAGCCTCTCCGCGATTACTGAAATAAGCAAAGATATCAGCCTTTGCAATCGTCGCCGTATATACCTTTCCGTTTCCATTCCACCTGTTTGCAAACCATCTTGCTTGTTCTTCAGATAATGACCACGACAGGCTTTTAACTCTCCCTTGGCCGTTTACACCACGGAACACGACAACTGTATCAGGCAAAGAGTTCCACACTTCCTTATCTTTTGTTCCCATCAAAAAAGATCTGTCTGCTTTTCTGAATAAGGAAATGAATTCTCTGACGGAAACATTAGGATCAGCATTTGGAAATTCTACATATGTCCACATATACGCAAGAAATTCAGAAAAATCCTTTATACTGAGATACTGTTCCGTAAGACTGAAAAATACCGGAAGATACGGCTGTCTTATCAGCATCAAAAATCTGTTATAGTCGTTCACCTCGGCTATTGTCTTTTCGATGTTACGCCGGGCTTTCCTTAAATCGCTTTCATTGTTTAAATCCAGCTTCAGAATTTTCCCGCTTTCCTTTACGACACAAATTGTCGATGAGAAATACGGGTGCTGTACAAACAGTCCGTTTGCCATGATTCTTAAATCAAGATAAAGCAAAACCCTTGCCTTTTCTTTCACTTTGTCCAAATCGGTGTTAGAGAGCATCCTTTTTCACCCTTTCTCGAGATCCTTGCGGAATTTCAACAATTATATATCCGGTAACAACACGGTAATCATCGCCATCCCAAGCAAGAGTCCAATAATCGAATCTTTCATCACCTGCTTCTCCGCTTGAAAAGCAAAGACCTCCTTCTGTTTTACTGCGATTAAAAGACTCCGCTTCCGCATCACATAGTTTTTCTGCAGCTATTTGTGCTCTTTCCAAGCAATCGAATTCTGTTTTGACCGCCTCAAAATACGGTTTTCTTTCAGGTTCAATATAAAAGCATTCTTTCAGAACGCAATAAGCTTTTTTCTTTTTCATCTGATCAAATCTCCTTCTTCATTCTGATAAAGCAAGTGATACCTCAATTGCCCTTCTTATTTTTTCAATGTATGCCGGGGTTGTTATCTCTCCGATTTTTCTGACAAGCATTGCTTTGGGAATTGTTTGTATTTGCTCACACAGAGCTATCGAATTTTTACGGATTCCGGTGTCCATTCCGATATTCACATGCGTCGGCATCCAATGCTTTTGCTTACTTGTAAGCGGAACAACGATTACCGTTGATGAGCTTTCATTGCCCGCATTATTCTGAACAATGATTGCCGGCCGATAACCGCATTGGATTGACCCGCCTATGTGCGGCATATCGGTCATATAGATTTCCATTCGTTTTGGGTTATCTCCCGGCAACATCAATCGCCCCCTTTCGTAAATCCTTCTATTTAGGTAATACGAGAATTAAAGGGGTGTTTCAAGAAAACATTATGCTACAACATACTTCTCTTCTCCGAATCATTTCAAAATCTGACCTTCATTCAAAAAGCTTGTCAGGTTTCATTTTCCTCCATTTGATAAAACAAAACCGGATTTGACACCGCATCAAAGTATGCGGTCAATCCATGTGCTGTCATTGCCTGTAAAAAAGTCTCAACTCTTTTTAGCATAGGCAGCAATCCCTTATCATCCATGGAGACAACAACGGTTTCGTCAAAATGAGTACTACCCTCCTTAATAATTACTCCCTTCAGCTTGGTTATAAGCGGAATCCCCCATCCGTTTGCAATCGTAACCGAGTACGGATAATTCCATTGCGGAAGGTAAGTAACCTTGATCATTGTGACCCTCCGTTCCTCCGAGTTTTCAGGGTTAACATACTTATCATAATTGAGTATTTTAATGTCCGAAAATATCTCCCTTGCTTTTTTAGCTGTTTCCAACTCTGATGCCGCCTCAGCAACCAAACGATCTATCGAGTCAGTCGAATTTTCCTTGCTTGTCGATATCGACAGATTGTCCGCTAACTGCAGCAGTTTATGCCCGGCTTCACTGAACATCTCATTGGAACTTTCGGCAAATTGCAAAATCAAATCCCGCAATTCATCAATGCCGGATATTTTTGCACCTGCACCGGCATATTTTTTTGCTTCCTCCAATCTGTTCAACTGTCTGGTACATCTTGTAATGTCCTGGACGGCAGCTGTCTTTGCTTTCAAAATTGACGAATGAAATCGGTAGAATTCGTCGGGAGACAGATTATAGAACGCATCCGTAGCCAATTCTCCCGTCCCTTTGCTGTAATCCTTTGCATGCATTCTGATTCGGGACATTGTAGTATGCGGCCATGCCATCGGTTCCTTTTCATACCTTGTATCATCCATAATTTCAAGCAGAGCTTTTTTCGTCTTGAACACACATATCTGTTTGGTATTCGTCTTTCCGGCCATCTGCCTCACCTCTTTCAACTTCGTTTTCTGTATCTACGGCAAAATCAAGCATGGATATCTGTCTGTAGCTTTGTCCCCTGTAATTATTCATTGTCAGATTCCCGTAGGCAATCAACCGATTCGGAAGGCAAAGTTTCATATACTTTTCGGCAAGAGAAAAACCGACAAGCGAGATATTGTCTGCAAAAAGCTTTAGATGCTGCCCTTCCGTCCCCATAAACCGATGTGACTCTTTGTCAGACAGACTTATCCGTGTTTTCACAACAAGACGCGGTGCCCCGGCCCCATACGGCTCAAGCTCCTGCATTTCTTCATATAGCGTATCAGACAGTTCTTCCTGAGATAGAGAAATATCCCATAAGCCAACTGGATTCAGATCTTCTTCCGTCAAATAAGAGGCCACATCATTGATCTTCGCACGAAATGCCTCAAAATTCTTAGGCAAGACAGTAAGCCCGGCAGCCAGTCGATGCCCGCCAAACCGTTCAAGGACCGTTGAACACTGTTCTATTCCTTGAAGCATATGAAAGGATTCAATAGACCGTGCACTCCCTACCCACAGCTTTTCGCCATTGCTGTTTTCTTTTTGAGAAAATACGATTGCAGGGTGCATAAATTCTTCCTTCAGGTTACCTGCCAAAAGGCCAACAATACCGCTGGGAGCGTTTTCGGCATACAACACAAGAATTTTATCGCCCTGTTCAATTTGCATTTCTGCCGCTTCTCGGATACTTCTGTAACATTCTGCCTGGATCTTCTTTCTGTTTTCATTATCCCGAATTACCGCCGCTGCAAGCTGTTCGGCAGTGTTCCGATCATTTTCAAGGAGCAGAATAAGAGGAAGTTCAGCCCCTTTTTCAGTAAGCCTTCCCGGAGCATTAAGACATGGCACCAACTTGAACGCAATATCCTCAGCCGTAACAAAAGAAAGGTCTTTCATCAGTGCCCTGACGCCGACTCTGTCGTAATCTGCCCGACGCATCATTTCAAGTGCCCTTTTTACAATCACTCTGTTTTCTCCGTGCAACGGCGCAACATCGCCGACCGTTCCGATTGCCGCAAGATCAATGAGAGACATGGCATATTCGTGTTCCCCCATCTGTTCAAGCATATAATGTGCAACCTTCCACGCCAAAGCCGATCCTGTCAGTTCGATAAAAGGATAGGTCTCTCCCGGTATATGAAGATCAATAAGAGCATCAGCAGCCGGCAGCTCTTCGCCGGGCTCGTGATGATCCAAAATAACAATATCTGCCCCGTGCTCCTTTATCAATGTTGTTTCGTTGATGGCTCTCACACCGTTGTCCACCGTAATGAACAATCCTGTTCCCAGATCCAATTGCTCCGAAATGGCCCTTTTGCTGATCCCATAGCCCTCGTTTATACGGTCAGGCAACCGAACTGCCACATTTGCACCGATCTTTTTCAGCGCAAGAAACATAATTGCCGATGCTGTAACACCGTCTGCATCATAGTCACCGAATATACAGATGCGTTTCCGGCTGTAAACATGCTCCCATATAATATCTGTCGCTTTTTGAATATTTCGAATCAGATGAAAGCTGTGAAGCTCATTTCCCGACAAGTATTCCTCTGCCTCATCAAGCGTTTTTATTCCGGCTTTGCATAATGACTTCGCCGTATACGGTGTATAGCCACCCTTTCTGAAATGCTCATATTCAGCAGAGAACTTTGACTGTTTCCATTTCATTTGAAATACCCCTTCCTAATTATAATTTCCGGTATATATAACATAGCTGACTTTTTTGAAGTGTTTCAAGAAAACAAAAGCGGCACCAATGTACTTTCGTACTTTGATGCCGCTTGTTTTTTGATTGCCGATTATTTATCTTCCACACAATACAGTAGCACTATTCAGTCTTGGCAAAACACCGGAAAGAAAAAGTTGTTTCCTTATGTTGCCTCTCTCCGGTGAGTTGTCTTTTCTATTTCATCTATGCCTCTTTACCTTTTTTTGCTTTTCGTTGGAAGAATTTGACGATTTCCACGATGGGGATTACAAGGAATGCCAGAACCAGTGCGATGCCGTATTCTTTCCAGTCCACCGGTGTGAAGCCGAAAGCATTAGCCACTGCAGGAACCTCCAGCACCAGTGTAGTCAAAGTAAGCGAACCGATCATAGCCGCCCACAAAACCTTGTTGTGGGTGGGAAGTGAAAACACGCTCTTTCGTTGCGAGCGCATATTGAAGCTGTGGAAGATTTCGCACATACTCAAGGTCAGGAACGCCATGGTCATACCGTCATTGGAAACGCCCTTGGGCATCTCAAAATACCCAACCTCAATACAGTGCCCTATGATGTAGGATGCCAGCGTGATGACGGTAACGAGAATACCCTGATAGATGATATCGAAGCCCATGCCTCCGGAGAAAATGCCGTCCTTGCTGTCGCGCGGCGGTCGCGTCATGATGTCCGGCTCGCCCTTTTCCAGACCGAGTGCCAGGGCAGGAAAACAGTCGGTAATCAGGTTGATAAATAGCAGGTGTACTGGGTTCAGGAGCGTAAAGCCAAGCAGAGTGGCAAAGAAAACGCCAAGTACCTCACTCATATTGCTGGCCAAAAGGAACTGAATGGCCTTGCGGATGTTATCGTAAATTCGGCGTCCTTCTCCCACAGCGGAAACAATGGTGGCAAAGTTATCATCACTGAGCACCATATCCGCCACATTTTTCGTTACATCCGTGCCGGTGATGCCCATGCCCACACCAATATCGGCAGACTTTATGGACGGGGCATCATTGACACCGTCGCCGGTCATGGCGGTCACGACTCCCTTGCGCCGCCATGCGTTGACGATGCGAACCTTGTGCTCCGGCTGTACACGGGCATATACGCTGTATTGTTCCACCGCTTGGTCAAGTTCATCGTCGCTCATGCTATCGAGCATACTGCCGGTCACAGCCTGCTCGGCACTGTCGATTATGCCAAGCTCCCTGCCGATAGCTACTGCTGTGTCTTTATGGTCGCCGGTAATCATCACCGGACGAATACCTGCAACACGGCACTCTGCCACCGCCGCCTTTACCTCCGGACGTACCGGATCAATCATGCCCGTCAAACCGATGAAGCACAGGTCGCACTCCAGCCCCTGCGGTTTCTGACTGTCAGGAAGGCTGTCATACTGTTTTATAGCCGCAGCCAGCACGCGAAGAGCCTTATCGGCCATGGTTTTATTCTGTACCAAAATTTCCTGACGCTTTTCGTCGGTCAGCGGCAGTACTTGCCCATTTTCCGTATAGCTGACGCATCGACGTAGCACCTCATCCGGTGCACCCTTGGTGTACTGGATGAAACCGCCTTCTGTCCGGTGAAGGGTGGACATCATCTTCCGACCGGAGTCGAAAGGTGCTTCTCCGCAACGGGGCTGACGAAGCTCAAGAGCAGGTTTCTTCAACTCGTTGGCAGCGGCGAAATTTATCAATGCCGCTTCCGTAGGTTCGCCCAGTGCCACACCCTCCTCCCAAACGGCATCGTTGCAAAGTGACATTGCCGTGGCCAGCAACTCCGTAGGTCCGGTGTGCTCCACCACAGTCATTTTGTTCTGCGTCAGTGTGCCGGTCTTGTCAGAGCAGATTACCTGTGTACAGCCCAGTGTTTCAACTGCCGTCAGCCGCCGTATCACGGCGTGACGCTTGCTCATATTGGTCACGCCGATACTCAGTACCACTGTCACCACGGTAGCCAGTCCCTCCGGTATGGCCGCCACAGCCAGGGAAACAGCCACCATAAAGGTGCTCAGCACGGCGTTCAAGGTAAAGTCGCCTATCATCACCATATCAAATATAAAGATGAACACGCAGATAGCCAACACCAGCTTGCTCATGGTCTTGCCCAGATTATTAAGTTTTTGCTGCAGGGGAGTCTGCTCCTGCTCCGTCTGCGCCAGCACACCGGCGATCTTGCCCATCTCCGTATTCATGCCTGTAGCGGTAACCACCGCTTTGCCGCGTCCGTAGACAACGGTGCTTCCCATATAGCACATATTCTTCCGGTCTCCTAGCGGAACATTGTCTCCGGTCAACAGTGCTACCGCTTTGGTCACAGGCACACTCTCACCGGTCAGAGCCGCCTCCTCAATTTTCATGGAAGCACTCTCCAGCAGCCGTCCATCAGCAGGCACAGCGTCGCCCACCTCCAGAATCACCACATCGCCGGGCACGAGTTGGCTACTCTCTACAACAATTTGATGACCACCGCGCAGTACCTTGCATTTGGCTGCTGTCATGGTTTGCAGTGCTTCAATGGCCGCTTCGGCCTTACTCTCCTGCGCCACACCCAGAATAGCATTCAGCAGCACTACGATTAGAATGATGAACACCTCGGTAAAGCTCTCGCCGCTGAGTGCGTTTGTCACAGCGGACACTCCTGCCGCCGCCAACAGTATCAAAAGCATGGGGTCCTTCAACTGTGTCAGAAACCTTTTCAGCAAGGAAGGTTTTTTTGCTTCCTGCAGTTTGTTTGCTCCGTATGTTTTCAGCCGTTCTGCCGCCTGTTTCTCGGTCAGGCCGGAAGAACAGGTATCCAGCATCTCCAATACCTCCTGTGGGCTGTGGTTGTACTCCTTTTCCATAGTCCTTCACTCCTCTTATCTTTTGTTTTTCCACGCTGAATGTTCGATTTGGAGCAACAGCGTTCAAGCGATACCGTAATATACAAAAAAGACTCATGCACGGGTGGGATACCTGTGCATGAGTCTCATTCTTTCGGGTCACAACGGGTGCTTTCGCACCGAGATGACGATGTGCCTCGCCGCACCGAAACGATTACGGCGGAATTACTCCCTCATTCAGTGTGTAATATTTTACACGTTTTTCGCTAATTTGTCAAGGGCTTGAAACCCTCTTTTTTGCTTTCAAAGCGGTAACAATTTGTAAACTGTCAATTTAGCGTTGTGTATAACCGCACTTACAATTTTTCGCAATGTTTCCCTCGCATTTTCCACAGTCAACCATCGAACCTCAAATTCATCATCCAGACTTTTTCAATCGTTCACACAAGGCGGATAATCTCTTATTGCCCTTTGCATTTCTTATGGCATATTTGATTGCTTCCTCGTCGCCGATTAGGATCAATCTTTGCTTTGCTCGGGTAACGCCGGTGTAAAACAAGTTTCGTAGCAACATCATCGAATGGAATCCGGTGATAACCATTATTACAATGGCATACTCGGACCCCTGGCTTTTATGAACCGTAGTTGCAAAAGCATGGCGAAGCTGTTCAATTTCGTTGGTTGAATACTCAATCAACAATCCTTGAAAGTCCACCAACATCGATTTCTTTTCGGAAGAAACTGTTTTGACGATTCCGACATCACCGTTGAAAACACCTTTTTCGTAGTTGTTGGAAGACTGTAAAACCTTATCGCCCTTACGGAATACAACCTTTCCGAAACGAATCTGCTCGTTTTCCGAAATTTCCGGATTGGCTATTCTCTGCAAAGCAACATTAAGTTCGTCAACCGACGCTTCCGTCTTACTTCTCAAAGGAGAAATTACCTGTATTTTATACAGATCTTTCCCGCTTGCCAGAAACTCTTCACAGAAAACCCTTTCGGTAGCAGCACATAATCTTCTGCACTCCTTATCGTTTGCTTGGTCCGGCACGCGGTATACTACAAAATCGGAGCGATTCGTTATCAAAGTTTCATCTCCGGTATTGATTTTTTCAGCATTGGTCAGAATTGTTTTTCTCGCACCATGCCGGTACGAATGCAACAGTCTGACCACCGGAATACTGCCGGATGCGATGATATCGGTCAATACATTACCGGGCCCTATGGAAGGGATCTGATCGGAATCTCCCACGAGAACAAGTATAGTATCGTCCTTGAGGCATCGCATAATATGAGCCATAATATCAATATCCAGCATAGATACCTCGTCAAGCACAACGATATCGCTCTCCAGTTGTTTTATTTCCGTGTTTCCGAGAAGAGATTCATAGTGAATTTCGAATAGCTTGTGAATAGTCCTTGCGGTTCTGCCGGTAGAATATATCATTCGCTTTGATGCCATTCCTGTCGGAGCCGCAAGAGAAATGTTCGGATCGGTCATGTCAAGCTTGACGGCAAGCAATTCTACCGTTTTGATAAAGGCATTAAGCAAAGTCGTCTTGCCGCTTCCCGGCCCTCCGGTGATAACGGTCGTCGTGTTGTGAATAGCTGTTTTCACGGCATTCAACTGAACTTCGTCAAGTCGGATGCCTATTACTCTTTGTGCTTCCTCCATGCAGTTTGCGAGTACTTCATCGTCTACCGATGCAAATTTGGATAATATCTGCGTTCTTCGCAAAAGTATTTCAGCAGTATCCTTTTCGTTTGCATATCTGTCAGGGTGATAAAAACGGCCGTTGTCAAAAATTATTTCTCCTTCGGAAATCAAATTATGCATACGGCTTTCAAGCTGTTCTTTCGAGAAAGAGCACTCAATAGCCGCATTTCCCCGAAAAAAATCATTACATTCTTCAAGCAACATATCCATCGTCAAAAATGTATGTCCTTTGGCTCCGGCTTTCATACCCAGTACCAGTCTTACGGCACAGCTTAAACGAACGAATGCGTCAGCAGCAAAGCCCAAATCCTTTGCAATCCTGTCGGCAATTTTGAAAGACACAAATCTATCATTACACATGCAGTACGGGTTGGTCTTTATCGCTTGCAATGCACCGGTTCCATAAAACCCGCCGATTTTAGATATTTCCTCGCTTTTCAACCCGTATTTTCCAAGAAACCTGCTAAGGCTCTTTTTTTCTTTTTCCAGAATGAATTCCTTTTGAATCGCCAACGCCTTAGTATAATCAATTCCTCGAATTACCGTCAGCTTTTCAGGACGGTTCTCTATAACATCCTGAGTGTTTGGATATAACCGTTGTATCCGGTTCGCAAGCTCTGCCCCCACTCCCGGAAGTTCCGTGAGAAATTTTCTCATGAGTTTTGGTGTTTCAAACTCGCACACCAAATAGTTTAACGCTTTCCATTGCCATGGCCAATAGCGTCCTTTCGGTCTGTTTTCCCATTCTCCGGAAATCTCTAAAACATAATCCTGCTCCACTCCGCCCAACATTCCGACAACGGTGATACTATTTGGAAAATCGGGATTTCTCTTTTCCAGCGGAACATTTCTCATATCCTCAACCTCCAGTACCAGGACCTTGAATCCACTATCTTTTTCAGCAAAAATACGGCTTACAGTTCCTTTGATAGTCATTTGAACATCTCCTTCTTAAATTTAATTTGACGTATATATAACATAGGCGATTTTCCGGTTCTGTTTCAAGAAAACATTCTTAAACATTTTTACAGCAGTGCTGCAATGATTGCTTCTCCTTCTTCAGCTGCCTCTCCGACTTCCTCAGCAATCTCTCCGATATCTTCACCGAGACTGTCCGGCGAGATTTCCGAATCCCCCACATCTTCCATATCTTCGGAATCAATATCCGCATCTTTCAGATAGTCGAAATCACCCATATCCTCATAGTCGCCAAGATCTTCACGATCAAAGCTCAGATCTTCATCTGACAGATCTTCCGCCCCCTGATCAAGCATATTTTCAAAATCCTGTGCGTCCGGAATGTCGTCGTAATCCTCCGGAACAATGTCTTCTCCTGTATCAATTTCCGCTTCAGTGTCTCCGTCAGCTTCAAGTCCTTCATTCCCGTCCTCAAGCATATCATTTGTAAAATCCTTTTCTTCGAGATCCTCACTTTCCATGTCCGGACTGTCATTTGCCTCAGACACCTCAGTATAATCATCAGGCACTTCATCGGTAACAGGTTCGGTATCCATCAAATCCTCGGAAAATGTATCTGTATCAGCTTCGACTTCAACGCTCTCCGCATCCGGAATATCATAATCATCTAATTCAAAATCGTTATCCTCTGTATCTTCGCTGTTATTGTCTTCTTTTTCCCCGTCGGGTTCCTCATCTTCATAATCTGCCGCATCCGATCGTTCTTCTTCTTTTCTATCCTGTCCTTCCTCATCTGTCCCCGATGGTTCAGAATCCTTAGCATCGATTTCTTCCGGTTCATCACGGATGGGATCTTCTTCCTCAATCACATCGGAAAGATCTTCGTCTCTTTTTTCATTGGAATCACTGTCATTTTCCTCCTCATCCTCATCGTCGTTGTCTTCATCGTCTTCATCAGAGCTTACAGCATCGTCCGATTCGTCAAAATCATCGTCTCCGTAATCGTCCAACTCATCTTTCTCTCTTTCCGCATCAGATTCGTCTTCTTCAGCAGAATCTTCAGATGTCTCATGATCGGTATCCGAGTCATCGAAATCAGCTTCATGATCAGACTCTTCAGAATAGTCCTCAAGCATATCATCTGCATCCGTTTCGTTCTCCGACTCCCCCTGTTCGGGAAGTTCCTCTCTATCCCCTTCATCCAGACTGTCCTCAGATTCTTCCCGGTTATCTTCGGACTCCGAAGCATCGGCCTCGGTTTCCTCACGATCCGTATCATCGTCGTTATCTGTTTCTTTTTCTTCTGTACTGTCTGTTTCAAGCTCTTGTTCAGCAGCCTCAACATCAGCATCCCTAAGACTGTCCGGATCAGGTTGTTCTGTTTCGGTATCCATATCACTTTCTGTTTCAATGTCCGGATTGTTATCCCGATCTGCTTCCTTGTCGGGTTCCTTATCTTCCCTAAACACGTCAATTAAATCACTGAAAGTACGTACTCCGGACATATCGGACGGAGAAACGCCAAAAGAACGCAGCAAAATATCCTCAAGTATGCTTTTCCGACAGCTTCCGATTTCAAGCATTTTACCGGAAATCTCTCCTTTCAATTTTCCGCTGAGAGCCTTATATTCCTCCTTGGAATACTGTCCCTGTGCGTATCCGAACCGAAGCTCACCTAATTCTTTGACACTGCTTTTAAAATCGGACAGCATTTCTGTAGGAGAAAGGCGTGAAAACTCCTTCATCGCTTTTGCATCGATATTATATTTTTCGTACACAGAATTCTTAATCATATTTTCAACAGCACCTCTGCCAATGCTGTTCGATACCGCTCCCCCTATTCCTCCGTTGCTGTCATAACCGCTATCCTGCTCCGCTTCTCTTTGCTCCTCATTTTCGGCATCTATCGTTTTCTCTTTCAGCTCCTTCTTTTCTTCCTCGTTCTCACTTTCAATCACCTCGTTCAGAACATCATAAAAATCAGACATAAAAAGACCTCCCATATGTTTTATATATAACATACGGGAGGTTTTAGGACCGTTTCAAGAAAACATTTTTTCTATCGTCTTTATCGTCCTATAGCTATACTTAATTTTTCTGTCTTCGTAACCATACCGATTTAGACTTTTATAAGTATTTACTCCGTTTCTTTTTCGATACTCTCAAGCCAAACATCTATCTGGTTCTTGCTATCAACAACTATTCTATCCACAGCAGCTTGCTCATCAAGAGTCGCCGCTATTGAGGCAGCTGCAAAATAATCATCATCCGGAGCGTTGTCAGCAAAATCCATACAATTTTTCTTATAGGCATCAATTTCCTGAAAAGTATAATCATCAAGAAAAATCCTATAACAGAAACCGATGTATTTCTTTGCTCCTTCAAATGTTTCCGTTGCAAGGAATGTACGCCCCTCACTTCTCTTTACTCGCAGATTTTTCCCAAACAATATCCACTCATCCGTAATAAAGCAAAGTTGCCTGTCTATGCACTCGGGATTTTTGATTGTCAAGAGCAAGTCCAAAATATCGTTCTTCAGCTTTTCCGTTGGTCGCTGTCTATATTCGGAAAGAAGCGCAGATAAAGTATGACGCATTATATTTCTTTCCTCCTTTTAATCTCTATAATTACAGACTTCAACACTTTGATGTTTTCAAATTCCTTGGTACAAAATTCAAGAACCGAAAAAAATCTGATATTTTCCTCCAGTAATCTTTGAATTTCTACACGGCTTTTTTCTGTGTCTTTTAAGAAAAAATGCCTTTTCCCGAACGGAATCAATTCCCATCCTTGCTTTTTTCTTTTATCGGCCTTTTCTTCTGCTGCGAATTTTGATAGTTTGTTCTCAGCTACCAAGTTGTCGGCACTGTCACCGATAAGAAGCATAAGCTCAGCAACGGTTCCGTTGATTGTTTCCTTAAAATTTGAAGCATAAAAGAAACCTTCACCAATCCACCAATCATAAATTCGCTTCTGCAGTGCTGACATTTTTTGATTTAGATACAGTTCTGTCCACAAATGCATTATTTCATCATTGTTATTCTTCTCCGCAGTCATGACAGTACCTCCTCTCCTCGTGTTTTTCTTAAATATAGTATACAGCAAAAACAGAAGTGCGTCAACACTTTTGAGGTTGTTTTTACACTTTTTCTCTGTTTTTCTTGTTATAATACATTGCAGTTCGGTCTTTTTGGTTCGTTTTTTACACTTTGCAAAGTTATCTATTGACTTTCCACTTTATTTGTGCTATATTATAATTGTATCACCGCAGGAGGGAACATAAAGATGACTAAATACGATCATGCAAAAGAAAAATCCCAACTTCTTAACAGCCTGCTGGCTCAGGTAAAGAAGAAAGGATACATTCATGCCGATACAATAGTCAAACGCTTCAATAAATACAAGACCAGCGATTCTGAATTAGAGGATATTTATGCAACTTTTGAGAATTGCGGAATAGAGGTTGTTTTTAATGATGAAGATTCGAATATTGTTTCCCCGGACAAACTCCCAGAAGATTCGAATTCAGAACCAAACGATCAAGTCCCTGTTGACTCCTCTGATACTATAAATACATATATCCGAGAAATACATGAGTTTCCCACTCTGTCTCACAAAGAAACTCTCGCATTAGTCAAACGCATAGGTAACGGTGATTTGTCAGCCCGTGAATATCTGATTAACTGCAATCTGAAATTTGCCTTTTCGATTGCTTCAAAATTTGCAAAAACAGGCGTGCCGTTTCTTGACTTGATTCAGCAAGCAAACCTTGGGCTTATGAATGCGGTGGACAGATACAATCCAAACCGTGGATCCCGTTTCACTACTTACAGCGTATTTTGGATCAAACAATCCATTCTCGGATATGTGAACGATCAGTCTCGCATGATTCGCCTTCCACGCCACATTTGCACAGATCTGAATAAAATCAAAAAGGCAGCAAACAAATACTACATTGAATATATGGAGTATCCGACGGCAAGTCAGATTGCGGACATGACCGGTTTTTCCGCCGCTCATGTCATGCAGTTGCAGAATTTCGATTTTAACCATATATCTATGGACACAAAACCAGACGAAGAAATGGGCGGAACACTCCTTGACAGCATTGCCTCTTATGAGAACGACCCTGGCCAACAGTCTCATATGGACGATTGTTCCAAACAACTTTTGGAGATGCTGAAACACCTGACCGAACGGGAGCAGAAAATTCTTGTTCTACATTATGGACTTAATGGTAAGCCGCCGTTAAATCTCGAAGAAATCGGTGCATTGTTTAATCTAACAAGGGAGAGAATTCGTCAAATAGAATCAAGGGCACTGAATAAACTTCGGAGTATGCCCGAAGTAGAAAACCTATATGATTATTTGCATTTCTGATTCTACTGGCTGATACATTCCATAAACAAAGGAGGATAATATAATCTAATTATTCGCATTATACCAATGTCAGGGAAAATTAAATATCCGGGAGTGTTTGACCTTATTGTTTGATTGAACCGGCAAATTTTACTACGGCTTATTGTCGGCGTGAGCATTCAAACATAGGGTATTTTTTTACCCTTATCAGCAAAAGAAAAAGGCTAAGGATTTCCCACCTTAACCTCTTTCTCTCACAAGTCAGGAAGCTACAGCATGATCTGTTCCAGCAGATACTGTCTGTTTTCCCTTTCTTCTGCGACTTGTATAATACTTTAATGCTTCAATTACAAATTCCTCAGCCTGACTATCCAGCAGGTCGCTTGGAATATATGCCGACAACCTCTCATAGGAAAACTTGTATTTCGGCTTTTGATTCGGTTTTTCCTCACCCATAATATTTCTCACCAAATCATAGCTCAGTTTGCCTTGCTCAAAGAGTTTGCGCATTCGTATAGTCTGTGCATGAGACGGAAACACCTCAGTCATGTCAATCAAATCCACAACATCTCTTTGGGATTCCTCATCAAGATAGGATAACTCAACCGCCGGACACAGTTTAATCTTTTCCATATCCACAAACTCAAGCAATTCCGGAACAAGTTCAGTCAACCGAATATACCGACGTATCATATCCTGGCTCTGCCCTTCCTGCTCAGCAAGGATTTGTCGTGATGTCTTTCTTCCCAACTTCTGTGCAACTTGCGCAGAAGTTAAATCCGAACGTTTTCCCTGCCTCTTCATGGCGTCCAGCTTCATCCTATATGAAAAGGCACGTTCACTCGGAAGGAGCTTCGTTCTTTGACAGTTGCTGTCCACCATCATAATAGTCGCTTCGTCGTCTGTAACATTCACAATGCTACAGGCAATTTCCCTGTGCCCAAGCATTTCACAGGCATGTTTTCGTCTGTGTCCGGAAATCATCTCATACCGGTCATTTTTCTTCCTAACGATTATTGGGGAGATTAGACCGTTTTTTCTGATGCTTTCAATTAGCTCGGACATTTCAGAATCATCGAAAACATAAAACGGATGATTCGGGAAATCGTCAATCATCTTAATTGAAATTTTTTCTGCTGCAGTCTCCAAGGGGGTAGTCTGCTCTTTTTTCATTTTTTCTGTCATAATACGCACCATCGCTTTCATTATTTCGGCAAAAGAATACCGTCTTCTCTTACCCATTAAGATTTAGCAAGAAAAGACGGTGTCTAAGCAGCGAAAAAACAGCGTTTTTTGTGTTTCCGTGAGTTCAAGTCCTTGTTCATCGAAAATTTAGTCAATTGTATGCCATAGGTATTCAATTTTGACCTTGCCCCTAAAAACACGAAAAACCCTTGTGTAACAAGGGTTTTCGGCGTGTGTTCCATATCGTGGAACAATGATAGTTGCGGGAGCAGGATTTGAACCTACGACCTCCGGGTTATGAGCCCGACGAGCTTCCAGACTGCTCTATCCCGCGCTGTTTATCTGACAACAGCTACTATAGCACTTATTCAAAGTTTTGTCAAATTTTTCTTATCGACAGATTTCGCCACCGGACGATTCACTCACTTTTCCTTATAACTGTGCTGTCACGAAAATATCATAAATCGCCTTGATCGCCGTCTCAAAGTCGCTGTTCTTCACCCCGACGATAACGTTCAGCTCACTGGAGCCCTGGTCGATCATTTTGACGTTCACATGGGCGTGCGCCAATGCGGAAAAGATCCGGCCAACCGTTCCTCTCGTCTCCTTCATGCCGCGGCCCACTACCGCAATCAGCGCCAGATCCGACTCCATCTCGATGATATCCGGCTGCACGGCCCGATGAATCCCGGCGATGACCTGCTGCTCCTTCTCCTCAAACTCCGCCTGGGGCACCACGATGGTCATGGTATCAATGCCCGATGGCATATGCTCAAAAGAAAGACCGTTGTCCTCAAACACCTGCAGCACCTTCCTGCCAAAGCCAATCTCCGAATTCATCATATCCTTATCTACATTGATCGCCGCAAAGCCTTTCCTTCCGGCTATTCCGGTGATGGTGTACTGGGACTTCCGGCAGGTGCTCTCCACAATCAGCGTACCTGCTTCCCGGGGCGCATTGGTATTGCGGATATTGATGGGAATCCCCTCCCGCCGTACCGGGAAGATCGCCTCCTCATGAAGCACCCCGGCACCCATGTATGAGAGCTCCCGAAGCTCCCGATAAGTAATGGCTTCGATCACCTTGGGATTGTCGATGATCCTGGGATCCGCCACCAGGAACCCTGAAACATCTGTCCAGTTCTCATACAGGTCCGCATGGATGGCCTTAGCCACCAGAGAACCTGTGATATCGGAACCGCCCCTGGAGAATGTGCGGATCGTTCCATCGTCCTGCGCTCCGTAGAAGCCGGGGATCACTGCGTTTTCCCTGGACTGTAAACAGTTTTTCAGCATCTCATCCGTTTTATCCACATTCAGTGATCCATCCTCGTGGAAAAAAATAACCTCTGCGGCGTCCACAAATTCAAATCCAAGATAATTCGCCAACACGATTCCGTTCAGATATTCTCCGCGGGAAGCCGCATATTCTTTCCCTGCCTTCTTCTGAAACTGTGCAGCGATCTCTGCGAACTCCTTCTCCAGAGACAAATCAAGCCCCAGACCTTCTATGATCTCATTGTATCTGGCCACTATACGGTCAAGAAGCTCCTTTGTGTCCTGTCCGTTCTCCGCCGCCTCATAGCAGTGGTAGAGCATATCCGTCACCTTCGTATCGGCAGAAAAGCGCTTGCCCGGCGCCGAAGGAACCACATATCTTCTGCTGTCCTCCGCCTTTATTATATCTGCCACCTTCCGAAACTGCTCCGCGCTGGCCAGCGAGCTTCCTCCAAATTTCACAACTTTCTTCATGATGTTTCTCCTTTTCTTACCAATACAAATCTTCTGTATCCGAGAGCTTCAGATTCTCTGCAAGCTTCTGCATCTTCTCATCTGCATTCGCCATGATATCCGCACATTCCTTCAGCTGCTGATGCATCTCCTCGGTAAATTCCCGATCCTTCTTGTAGCGCAGCTGGTGTTCCGTGCTGGCCCAGAAGTTCATGGCTATGGTGCGAAGCTGTATCTCCACCGGAACCTTCCGCTTCCGGTCTGAGAAGCGCACCTCCACCGTGACGATCATATGCAGGCTCCGGTAGCCATTCTCCTTCGGCTCCCGTATGTAGTCCTTGATGCGAATCAGCTCCACATCCTCCTGGCTGATCAGCAGCCGGGCCACCTGATAGACATCTGTGATAAAAGGACAGATCACACGGATGCCCGCAATATCGTGGATATTGTTCATCATACTGCTGATAGTCAGCGGCAGACACCGCTTCTCCATCTTACGCAGAATGCTCTCCTGGGATTTGATGCGGCTCTTCACTGTCTCGATGGGATTCCGGTCATTGCAGAACTGGAATTCCTGCTTCAATATCTCCAGCTTTGCCGTAAGCTGCCTGACACCGGATTCATAGAAAAACATGATCTGCTTGTACTGTTTATCCATATCCAGATAATCATCGGCCTGCGGCAGCAGACGATCATCCTCTTCCACGGCATATTCCAGGATCAGGATGTCATTCTTTTCATCATTCTTCAGATTCTTTAAAATATTATCCATGGTTCTGTTCTTTCGCTATTGTCAAAAAAAAGAATCCGCTCTGCGGATTCTTCTTGCTACTCAAGTTCGAGTAAAAAGGCGACAACCAGATTTGAACTGGTGATCAGGGTGTTGCAGACCCACGCCTTACCACTTGGCTATGTCGCCTCAATGACTCCTCTCGGAATCGAACTCGAAGCTTATGATAACATACTTTTCCGCCCATTGCAAGAACTTTTTTATAAAAAGTAAAACAATTTTTTATTCGAAATTCTTCCTCTCTAACGGAAGCTGAAAAGTATTTTCTGGATATCCGGGTCATACATGTTTTCCCGGTTCACGGTAGTGACTGCTGTATACAAAGCTTTTTCCTCAGCTCTTGTGCCCGCAACAAGCTCCGCGGCACATTTTACACTGAGATACCCCATTGCAAACGGATTCTGAACAATAAGCGCGCTCATCTCACCCGTTTCCAGCATTCCCACAGAAACAGTATTTGTATCAAATCCCACCGCCCGCACTTTATCTTCCGCTCCTAAGGCCTTTACCGCCTCGCCCATGCCAAGCGTCGTCCATTCGTTCAGCGCTACAAGCGCATTTATCCGGGGGTAATCCCGCATCAGCTCCTCCGCCTTTTCCCTGGCGCTTTTTATATTGCTGTCAGCTCCAATGACAGCCGTTATTTCCGCATTTTCCAGGGTATCGAAATATGCGCGGATCCCCGCTTCGCGCTGAAGAATATTTTCGGTTTTTTCGGTACAGCCCACTATGCCAAGACAGATCTTCTCTCCGTCCGCAAAGCCATCCGCCACCGCCTTCGCTGCAGCCTTGCCCGCCTCAGGGTTATCGGTTCCGATAAACAGACTTACAAGCTGTGAATCAAGGGCGCTGTCGGCGGCTATGACCCGTGTGCCGCCGCGAACGGCGGCCTCCACGGCAGGAACATTGCTTGTTCTGTCGATTGCCGAAAGTACGATCACATCCGCTCCGTATTTTGCTGCACGGTTTATCATCTTATTTTGTGCGGCATAGTCCTCTTCGTTCTCGGCGCCCTCGAAGGTAACCTTTACATTATACTCAGTGGCGGCGGAAACAACGCCGCTTTTAAAGTTATGCCAAAAGTCCGAATCCACCGATTTTACGATAACAGCGATTTTAATTTCATCGCTTTTGCCACAGGAACAAAGAGTTGCCGCCAAAAAGACGCAAAGCAATGAAGCTAAAACTCTTTTAAATCTCATTTTGCCGTTCCTCCGCGTTTCCCGGTATTCTTGCGGTGACGCAGGTACCCTCGTCAAGCTCGCTTTCTATGGTGATACCGTATTTATCTCCAAAATATATCCGCAGTCTGTCATTCACGTTCTTAACACCTATACCCACTGAGTCGCTGCGTTCCTTTGCCAGTACTGCCTCACACTGCTCCTTTGTCATACCAATGCCGTTATCCGCAACGCTTATAAGGATATCGCCGGAATCGTCCTCCGCCCGCTTTACCGCTATTTCTATTCTGCCGTCGTCCATATCGGCAATGCCGTGATAAAGTGCGTTTTCAATAAACGGCTGAACGGTAATTTTATTACAGAGACAGTTCTCAAGCGTTTCATCCACATCGAAGCTGTAGGTGAACCTGCCGCTGTAGCGGTAGCTCTGTATGATAAGGTAGCTTTCCGCATGGCGCAGCTCGTCCTTTATGGGGATAAGCTCCCTGCCGCGGCTTATGCTTATTCGGAAAAGTCTTGCCAGCGCCCTAACCATCTCCGCAGCCTCTTCATTCTTCCCCTGTTCGCACATCCACTGTATCGAATCCAGGGTATTATAGAGAAAATGCGGATTTATCTGCGCCTGCAGGGTCCGAAGCTCGGTGCGCCGCAGGACGGTCTCATCCTCCTTTATCTGTTCCATAAGTCCACGTATCCTGCAGGACATGTGCCCAAAGGAATCCGAGAGCTCGTCGAGTTCTCTGACCGCCGCTTTTTCGCCGCTGTAGCTGAAATTCGCTGCGTCCTTTTCAAACTCCTTCATCGCCCGCATAAGCCTGCGGACAGGTGCATTTACGCTTTTCAGATATATAATGAGCACAATCCCGGCAATCGCCGCGCAGCAGGCCGCAGACAGCGCGATGCTCACAACGATCTGTCCGCGCCGCTCAGATATGAGCGTGTCCGTATAGCTTATTCCGGCAACACGCCATCTGCCGTCCGAGGTAGTACCCAACATGTAGAGGACGCTGTCCTTTTTATGAACCCCATCGATAAGACCGGCCAGGAAACGTGTATCCTCTGTTTTCAGCCCTGAAAAAAGGAGCTGTTGCTGCGGATGATAAACAATATTCCCGCGACTGTCAATAACGAAGCAATAGCCATGCCTTCCGATACTTATATTATCGATATACTGCGCTATTTCCGAAAAGCTTATATCCATTGCGATATAAGCTCCGCTGCCGAATACAGGTCTATTCGTCTTGCATGCAAGCGTTACCACCCAGGGGTACGCGCCTTCAAAAAGCGTCTGGACATGAGGTGTCGAAAGTGCAAAATCGCCTGAGGTGCCAAACAACGCCTTATCAAACGACAAATCCCTGTATATTTCCTTTTTGGGTGTCCCGCCGCTCCCCACGCAGCTTATGATATTTCCGTCATCATCATACACCGTAACGGCGTAAATATCGCTTTCTATTTTGGTAATGGCCGAGATTTTTTCTTCCATATCGGCGGTGGAGCTGCAATTGTTCACCGTCTCGCTTACCACTGTGAGCTTCGTCTTCATAAGCTCAAGGTAGTTATTTACCGCCGTAGTGGTCTGTCTGACCGACTGCTCGGCACTGAGCTGTGCATCGCGCAAAAGCTCGCGGCTGTATACCGAGGCAAATATTACCGTGCAGATAGCCGCCACCGTTGCGGCGGAAAAGGTTATTGAAAACACGGAAAGCATCCAAAGGCTTACCGATACGCGCCGTTTTTTCATTTACTCACTCCTGTTTGTGCTTCTCACCTTGTTCGGCGTGTCACCGTAGAATTTCTTAAAGCAATAGCTGAAATAATGCTGATCGCTGTAACCGCATTTTTCGGATATTTCAAGCACCTTCATCCCCGTGCATACCAGCATATCGTAAGCCGCCCGCATTCTGCGCTCGGTAAGAAGGTTTACGAAGTTCTGTTTTTTCGTCTTTTTGATCAATGCGCTCAGGTAATTCGGGCTTACCCCAAGTTCGCTGCTCACGCCCGTAAGAGACAGGTTCTCGTCGGAATACCGCTCATCTATGATCTGCACCACTTTATCACAGAGCACCTCGCTCTCCCGCCGCTGCGAACGCGCGATAAGAACCTTCGCCTGTTCACAAAACTCAATAAGATCGTTTTTCATATTGTTTTCACTGCTGTAAGAGGTGATCCGTGCAAAAATCGGGTTTGAAGAGAAGAGCGAAAGCAACTCCGATTTATCCGAAACGGCGCTTGCAACCCGGTATACCGTGGATATGATCTGCATAACGAGAAGATCGGCGTTTTCAGGCGTATTGCTCTCATAAAGTCCGTTCACGAAGCCCGAAAGTTCATTTTCCTTTCCCACCTTCAGAAGCTGCTCCAGCTTAACGACGGATTTCTCTATCCGGTCAAGCTCAAGCTCGCCGTCGCGCTCCTGGTCGTTTATAAAGCGCACCTCGCCCGCCCCGTCGGAGGTATAACGCCTTGCGGTTATCGCCTGAAAATAGGCAGCGGAGCAATCCGAAAGCTCATAGAAGCCACGGCTGACACCCACAGTACACTTCTGTCCGAGAAGACGCTTTGCGGTCTGCACGATTTCCTTTAGCGGCAGCTCCATAGCAGAGGATATATCCTCCGATGCATCGGTGACGGCAAGGGTTACAATCCTGCCGTATGCAACAAAGCTCTCGGACTTCATATACCGTGAAAGCACTGTATCAATAAAAGAGGCGTGTTTTTCCCCGGTACACTTGCTGCCGTCTGCAGCTCTGAACTTTGAGACCAGGACACAAAAGAGGTTATTCTCCTCCTTTTCTATGATTCCAAGCTCTGCCGCGCGGCAAAAAAGCGCCGGGTCATCCGGCTTCTCCTCATTGCTGCCGAGCATGAGCGGCAGCAGAAATTCATTTACCGAGAGCCTGTGAAGCTGCCTCTTCAGATCGGTATCCGGCGACACCAGAACGCTGCCTAACTTCTCGTCCATCCTGCGGTGTATTTCCTTCAGTTCTTCTGTCAGCTCCAACGGCGATATCGGCTTAAGCAGATAGCTTACTATGTTGTAGTTAATGGCAGTGCGGGCATATTCAAAGCTGTCGTACCCGCTCAATATCACGATCTGAACAGCGGGGCGCAGCTCGCGCACCCGCGCTGCAAGCTCAAGCCCCGTCATCATAGGCATACGTATATCGGTGAGTATCAGGTCCGGCTCGAGTGTCTCTGCCATATCAAGCGCCTCGAAGCCGTTTTCCGCTTCACCCACCACTTCAAAACCGGCAGACTCCCAGTCCACCCGCTCAATAAGCGCACTGCGCTGATCCCTCTCATCCTCTACTACAAGAACGGTATATTTCATCAGAATACCCCCGTTAATAATATACTTTAGTATACCATCGAACGGGGGTAAAAATCAAACTATTCTTTTTCGCTCCACCCGGCGTACAGGGTCATGCTGCCGGTAACGGTGTTTTCCTCACTCCACGCATTGGTGCAGTCGCGATCCGTATACCAGCCGGTAAACACATAGCCCTCTTTCACCGGATCCTCAGGCTCTACCGTCTCGGAATGCATCACACGCTCCGACTCTATATATGAGCCGCCGTCGGTATCAAACTTGACGGTAAAACCGCGGTGGGAGATTGCGAATGCTGCAGCTGCTATAAGCGCCACCGCCAGCACGCCGATCAGTATGTCGGCGGTTCTCACCGATATATTCACCTTCTCGTAAAGTCCGCCCTTGCTTTTGTTCCGTTTGTTTTCCATACCGTTTGCTCCTTTGAATGTATCAGTTTCGTCCATGCCCATCCGCATAGATTATTTCCGCGCCAGGTATTTGCGCATATCGATTGCGCAGGCTATCAGGATTATAAGACCCTTTATCACATAGAGCATATTCGCATCTACGGAGAGGAAGTTCAGCCCTACGAAGATGATCTGTAACAGGAACACACCTATTACGATGCCGCTTATCTTTCCGGTACCACCTACGAAGGAGACGCCGCCGATCACGCACGCGGCTATGGCATCGGATTCGTAGTTAAGACCTGTATTGGCCGAGCAGGAAGCGATACGCGCGCCCTCGATAAAGCCCGTAATACCGTACATAGCCCCGGCGAGCACGAACACAAGAACGATCGTCCAGAATACGTTTACGCCGGAAACGTTGGCTGCCTCTTCGTTGGAGCCTACGGCGAACATGTTCTTGCCGAACTTTGTCTTGTTCCATATCACCCACATAATGGCGGTGAGGATAACGGCATAAAGAACATATTTCGGAATCGCAACATCGCCTATTTTAAAGAGCGTTCCACGCACAAAATTTGTATACGATTCATCAAGCCCCGAAAGGGTCTGACCGTTGTTTCCGCCAATCATAAGATACATGAGCACAAGGCCGAAAACGATCAGCTGGGTGGAAAGCGTAACGATAAACGGATGGAGCTTAAACTTCGCAACAAAAAATCCGTTTACAAAGCCGATTACCGCACCTACGGCAATGACCGCCAGCAGAACCACCCACAAGGGCATCACCTTTAAGTTCGGAAATATCTTGTTTGCGTAACCCGTCATCTGCAAAAGCGATGCTGAGATACAGGCGGTAAGTCCGACACATCGTCCGGCTGAAATATCGGTTCCGGTAAGTACGATCGCTCCGCCTATCCCTAGAGCTATCGGCAGCTTTGCGGCGGTAAGCGAGATTATGTTTACGATTGACGGCAACTTTAAGAATGCCGGCACTCGTATGGCAATGTATATTACCGCAATGGCGATAATGATATACATTGCATTATTGAAAAGCAAATCTGAAATTGCCCTGCGTTTATCCGCGCCTGACTTTGCCTTAAAATCATCTGCCCATGCGGAAAAACGGTTTTTTCTTTTTACAGCGGTTGTTGACATTATGATTCCCCCTATTCAGGCTGTTGTCCTTCAGCCTATGCGTATTTTGCGGCAAGAGTCATGATTTCCTCCTGCGTAGCCGTCGCGGCATTTACCTCGCCCGCGAGCTGTCCGCCCGACATTACGAGTATTCTGTCGCATACGCCCAAAAGCTCGGGCATTTCCGAGGACACCATGATCACCGTCTTGCCCTTCGCGGCAAGGTCGATGATAAGCTGATAAATCTCATACTTTGCTCCTACGTCGATTCCTCTTGTGGGCTCGTCAAGCAGCAGAACGGTGGGTTCTGTCAGGAGCCAACGCCCCAATATGACCTTCTGCTGGTTGCCGCCTGAGAGTGAACGGATCTTTGTCTCCTGCGAAGGAGTTTTGACCCGCATTGACTTTATGCACCAATCGGTATTCTGCTTCAGCTTCGCCTTACTCAAAAACGGTCCGTTCTTGCATTTGCCAAGGCTTGATATCGTCGCGTTCTCGCGGATATTGAGAATACCGAAAATTCCGGTTGCACGGCGCTCCTCGGTGAGCAGTGCAAACCCGTTCTTAATCGAATCACCCGGATTGCGGTTCTTGATCGCCTTGCCGTTCAGCTTAAGGGTTCCGCTGCGACGCGTTGAGACGCCGAAGATATTCTCAAGCAGCTCGGTTCTGCCGGAGCCGTCAAGACCTGCCACACCGATGATCTCGCCCTTGTTTGCTTTAAAGCTTACGTTATTGAGCCTTGCATATTCGGAGCTCAGATTATCAACTTCAAGCAGTACGTCACCGATCTCGTTTGTTTTGGGCGGATAAATATTTGTAAGCTCACGGCCTACCATAAGCCTTATGATCTCGTCCGTCGTTAAATCCTTTGCTTCTCTCGTGGCTATCCATTTTCCGTCACGCATTATGGTTACCTCGTCGGAAATTCTTAAGATTTCAGCCATTTTGTGAGAAATGTATATGATACCGCAGCCCTGACTGCGAAGCATATTTATAATTCTGAAAAGATGTTCCACCTCTTCCTCAGTAAGAGATGAGGTCGGTTCGTCAAATACGATCACCTTGGAGTTATACGATACCGCCTTTGCGATCTCCACCATCTGCCGCTGCGATACCGACATGGTGCTCATAATCGTTTTCGGGTCAACATTCAGCCCTAATTTTTCAAAAATCTCCATGGTTGCCTTGTACATTTTCTTTTCGCTGGTTATCGGTACGCCCTTTGCAACCGTGGGGAAACGCCCCAACCACATATTGTCCATTACGTTGCGTTTGAGCGCCTGATTAAGTTCCTGATGTACCATGGCCACTCCGTTTTCAAGAGCTTCCTTGGAGTTCTTAAAGTCCACCTCTTTGCCGTCCAAAAAAATATTCCCGGAATCCTTGCTGTATACTCCGAAAAGGCATTTCATAAGTGTGGATTTTCCGGCGCCGTTTTCGCCCATAAGCGCATGTACGGTGCCTGCTTTTACGGTAAGGTTTACCTTGTCGAGCGCCTTGACGCCCGGAAAAGCCTTCTCGATATTTTCCATTTTAAGCAGAACCGGCTTTTCACTTACCGTGCGTTCATTTCTATCGATTTTCTGTCCGTCCATAAGCCTTTGTCCCCCGTTTCTTGGCTTTCACAGCAGCCGTTTCAAACGGCTGCTGTGATGAGATTGATCATTCGCCGGTGTAGGTCGCATACGGGATATTAACTCTCCATTTGCCTACGAGGTTTGCGCTGTCAAGTCCGTCAAGAGCGGTCTTGTCTGCGAAGAAGTTCTGTGTGATTGTGATGATAGCCTTGGCCATACCGTCGGCATCCTGCTTGATGGTACCGATCATGGAGCCACTCTTGATGGCATTCTGAGCTGCATCTGTTGCATCAACGCCGAATACCGGAATCACCGTTGCGCCTTCCTTATTATAGCCGGCAGTCTGCAAAGCTGAAACTGCACCCAGAGCCATCTCGTCGTTATTGGCAATTACAAGCTCAACCATATTCTTGTTTGCCTCGCTGTACTGTGCCAGAATGGTTCCCATGTAGTCGGTAGCGGCAGCGGATGACCACTGACCGTTCTGGTCAACAAGGTACTTGTTCTTGTTCGATGCATCATAGAATTCAAGCTCCGGCTTGCCTGCCTCTTTGAGAATCTTGTCAGCATCCTCAACGCCGTACTGGGTACGTGCGATGGCTTCCATATTGCCTTCCTGGCCCTTGAACATTACGTAGCTGATCTTGCCGTCGCCGTTAAGATCGAGCTTATCGTAATTGTCAACCAGATACTTGCCGATCATTTCGCCCTGCATATGGCCAGCCATTTCGTAATCGGTTCCTACGAATACGCACTTGTCATAGCTTGTTACCACGGATTCTTCAACAGAACGGTTGAAGAAGATAACCGGAACATCCTTCGCCTTGGCCTGGTCGATGATGTTCTGTGCCGCATCGTTTGATCCGGTGTCAACGACATTCACGATGAGGAGCTTGGAGCCCTTCGCCAAAGCTGTTGTGACCTGTTCGGTCTGTGTGGTCTGGTTGCCGTTTGCGTCGTAGTTCTGGTACTTAAGACCTGCGTTGGTCAGAAGCTTGTCCATTGCGGAGCGCACGCTTGATATGTAGGTGTCGCTGTAGGTGTAGTAGAATACTGACACCTCTCCGTCCGATGAGCCGCCGCTTCCTTCGGCCGAACCGCAGGCGATAAGTCCTACCGCCAACGCCAAAGTTAAAATACCTGCTAAAAATTTTTTCATGTGAGTTTTACCTCCCTTTCTTGGTGACTTGCTGTTGTGCTATTATTGTATTTTGAAAGGGAGGTTTTTGAAATAGATTTTTCTATCAGAAATGTATAAAAATTTATTCAGTTTTGTTACTTTGATCAATCGAAGTTACATTGTTCTTTACACTACTGCTTCCACAAGAATTTTATCACCCAACGCAATCTCCTTTACCCCAATTTCCTTCTTCTTATTAAAATTGAAGCTCAGCATATATCCCTTTTTCAGATGATAATAATTCAGATAATCTGTCAGTTGATCTTCACCACGGGTATTATATGCATTCCCCCGCCAGATCTTCATTTCGATAACGAATTGTTCTCCATGATAATCTACGATCACATCCGTCCGCTCCATGTTACGGGTTCTGGATTCAATATAATAGTTACCACTTCCATTAATGATAGGTCTTAAATACAACAGAAAATACCTGCGCCCATCTTCTTCCAAGAATGTCTGTTCCTGATCTCCATACAAATCATCAAAATGCGTCACAAATTTTTTCAAAATCTGCTCCATATCCAGATGACCATGATCGATAAATTGATTCTTATTCTGCAATGCAAACCGATATGCTGCACTGTTTTGCTCCTCCGGTGCCGTAAGAAACATGTTATATAAGCGTGTTTCAAATATCCTGTTGGCAATGACCACCGATCCCTTATCTACTTTCACAAACCCAAACATAAGTGCCATATCCACTTCATCATCGTCCGGATTATATAAAATCTTTTGTCCTTTGAACAGAAGTGTAGCGATCGTGCTCTTCAGTTCCGGATACTCCGACAGTTTTCCCGCCAACGACTCAAACAACGTATTCTTTTCTGCCAGCAGCATATTGACCGCCTGCAATACTCCCTCCTTTGTCCACGCACTTGCCTTGTCAGGAAACTCTTCACTTCCTGCGATCTTTTCATCAAGGAGTTTACAGATACGTGAAACAAGAAATGGATAACCGGAAGTATAATCATAAATCAACTTAGCTATTTCGCCTATATTCATTCCTGTTTTATGATCTTCTTCGTAATCACCCAGCATTCCGGCTATCTGCTCGGCGGAAAAACTCATATCAATATCAAAATCCACCGCTATGTTCCATGGACTGTTTGTCTTATGGTCATCCTCCGGTCGAATCTTTCGTTTTATATTTTTTACATCATATACACCTGCCAGAATTACCGACTGGAATGTTGGTATCTCGTCCCGATTAAGGTAACATCCGCGTAGTTGTCCCAGGAAATCAAGAAACACCTGATTATTCGTGGCACTGTCAACCTCATCTATTATCAGAACAATCGGCTTGGGAGCCTCCCTGCATATTGCGCTCAGTAAAACAAATAATTCATATAGGGTAAAGTTTGCATCTCTTCCGGCAATCGCCTTGCTAAGAGAATCCAATTTCATGGTTAATTCTTCCGACTGATGCTCTGTTCGCCGTATCCGTTGTAAAAAATATTCCGCAAAGGTAAGTGAAAAGACATTGCTATTTGCAAATTTAACCGCATCCAAGGTCTGAAAATCCAGACTGACCACCAAATAATCCCTTTCCAGAAACCGCGCCAAGGCTTTCAGTGTGGTTGTCTTTCCATACTGACGAGCACGGTTTATGGTGAAATAATCCCCTCTGTCCACCATTCCCTTTATTTCTACTAATCGTCCCCTGATATCTACCATATAATGCAGTTCCGGCTTGCAATCTCCAGTCACATTAAATATTTTACTCATCTGTCTGCACACCTTTCCGGGCTTTTACCCCCGAGCAGTAACAATATTCTTCGTTTTTCTCCTTCTTGTAGCTTATCATGGGTGTAAGAATTAGTCAAATAATTTTTCGTCTCGGTTATCTTTTCCAGAATTCCATAAGTTTCTTTACTCTCTTTCTCTATAAAGGGCTCGCCGATTTCCAACATGGAAGGATTTGACCGATTAATGGAACTGGGCGAGAAATTCATCTCCTTGGAGACAGACAAACCCCAGATTTTCTATATCTGGGGGCATTCTTATGAACTAGACTACGAACTGGATTACTGGAGCAGACTGGAAGAGTTTCTGGCATTGATCAGCAATAAAGACAATATTTTCTACGGCACCAACTCGGAGGTTCTGCTGTAGCCTGCCAGTCCCTCTTCTCTAATCATGCCTTTCCTCGCTGTCAAACACCTCGCAGAACCGCCCGGAGAAGGAAGGCTCCTCACCGCCCGCATACAGATGGGAGATATCGCCGATGCCCGACGCCCGGAAGGCCGCGATTCCCTTCCGGCGCTCTTCGCTGTAGAGCGTAGTCACTGACGAGGGTGCCAGAAAGGTGTGATGCCACAGGATCATGGGTGACACGTTCATCAGACGGCTCAAGAGCATGCAGGCCAGTCCGAAATGGCAGAAAAATACGATGGTATCCTCGTTGGGCCGCTCCACCCGGTATGTATCCTGTTCCCGGACGTATCCATGCTTCGCCAGAACCTGATCAAAGCCCCGGATGACCCACTCATACTCCTCCTTGACCCTTCCGGCTGCCAGCGCCTCCTGGGTATACCACTGATCTCTCCGGAAGAAAGCTTCCTCCTTGGTCCAATCCGCCGGAAGCCAGTCCCACACGATTGCATTCCCGTCCCTGTCCGGACGTTTGATTCCTGCTGAAAACTCCCTGAGCCAGGGGCATTCCTCCGCCGTACGGTTCAGCTTCTTCAATGTCAGGGATGCCGTATCCTTTGCCCTCCCTAAGGGGGACACATAGAAATCTTTAATGTCCATCTTCAAAAGGCGCTGCGACAGGAGCTCCGCCTCCCGCCAGCCCTTTTCGGTAAGACTGTCCCGCTCATAATCGGGATCGCCATGTCTTATAATTAAAATACGCATGTTATCTTCTCCTTTGCAGCCGTCTTCTCCGTCTTCTGCGTCTCCTTCTTCTCCTTCGGACATCTCTGTCACCGTTGTTTCGTTCCCAGAAACGCAGTCCATCCAGCCACCCCAGAATCTCGTATCGGTAGCGGCAGATAAGAAGGGCTGCGGCCATCAGCACCAGGATCACAAGGATCACAAGAAGGATCACCTTCCAACTGGCATGACTCTTCTCTTCCTCCCCCGGCGCTTCCTCCTGGCCCATCCTGGCCTTCCCGCTATCGAAGGGATACTCTGTCACATCCTGCCCAGTCACAACAATATCTGCCGCGCCTACCACACGGCCGGCATACCTGTACTGAATGGTTCCGGCAGCATTCTCCTTCTGTTCATCATAAACCACTTCCTGTGTGGCAGCCGAGAAATCTACCCCCTTGGGGAGCACAACAGCCGCATCCCGGTCGATATCCGCGAAGGCTCCGCCCGGCAGATATTCCGCTTCTGTCGCCGTTCCCCTGGCTTCATCCGTAAGATTCTCTGAAATATTGTAGGTGTTGAAATTATCAAAACAAAACTTCAAAAGCTTGAGGGAATCCTCATACTGACAGGTAGTCTTCTCCTTCATCGTCACGCAGATCAGTGTCATGCCATCCTTCTCGGCATAAGTCACCAGCGTGTTCCCCGCTGCGTCCGTATAGCCTGTTTTCCCACCAATGCAGTATTCATAGTAATACTTCTCGCCCTTAAACAGCATCTTATGATGATTCCTCAGATATGTGATCTCATCCGGGTGCTTGTTGGTTGGCGGGATCTGATACTGCTTCGTGCCTGTGATCTTACGGAATGTTTCGTTCTCAATCGCCTCCCTGGCGATCAGCGCCATATCATAGGCACTGGTATAATGCTTCTCATCCGGCAGACCATGGGGATTGTTAAAATGCGTATCCGTACACCCCAGCGCCTCCGCCCGATCATTCATCTGCTTTACAAAGTCCTCATAGGTGCCGCCCACATGCTCCGCAATGGCATAAGCGCACTCATTGGCAGAATTCAGCAGGAGCGCATAGAGGCACTGCTCCATAGTCATGACCTCGTCCACATCGCGCCAGATACCGGAGCCCTCCGTCTTGTGAACTGCATTGTAGGAGAATGTCACCTGCTCGTCCATCCGGCTGCCCTCAATGGCTAAAAGAGCCGTCAGGATCTTGGTAATACTGGCCGGATACAACTGCCGATGCGAATTCTTCTCATATAGCACTGTGCCGGAAGCTGCATCCATGACAATGGCGGCTTCCCCCTGGATGGCCGGGCCCTGAGGCCAGGACTCCTGTGCATTCGAGGTATCCGTCTGTCCGGCCGCATCACCTGTCCCGGTTCCGTTTCCTCCGGTATTAGACGTAGCAAAAGCCAGTCCTCCGCCCAAAAAAGAGCCACAGCAGACGACCAGCAACAGGAGACAACATATTCGCTTCACAACACTATATATAGGGTAAAAAAATCGCTTTTTCGATTTCATAAGGTCCTCATATCTTTCCGAAACATTCGTAAAACGACAATTATGTATTAGGATTTCTCTTTTTCTACAGGCATATACTGTAAAAACCTGCCTTTATCATGTTCCTTGATTGTAGCATACCAAAGGCCACGATTCAACAATTTTTATGCGTGGGCGGAACAATTTATGAATCAAACAAGGACATTCTGTGATATACTATAATCAGCAATCAGAAAGGAGCCTTATCATGCCAGGCTTTACCACCCATTACCTGTTTGGTGTCAATACTTATAAGAGTTTAAAGAGTGATGCCTTAAAAAAGACAATTTTCGACCATCACGCTGCCTACAGCCTGGGTCAACAGGGCCCGGATATTTTCTTCTACTACCTGCCTTCCTATGTTCTGCATAAGAACAACATCGGCTCTGTGGCGCACATTCAGGATACCGGGAAATTTCTTTCTTATCTTATAGAGAGCCGGAAGCTGTTCCCTGACAATCGAGAGGAGGCCATCGCACAGGCCTACATTATGGGCTTTATCGGGCATTATCTTCTGGATCGGCGCTGTCATCCGTATATTTATTACCGTTCTCATTTTCAGGGGAAAAGGCCGGATTACTACGGCTCTCATATGAATCTGGAGGTTGCCGTTGACGCAGAGCTTCTGGCCTGCTACAAGGGCAAACAGCCCTCTGCCTTTCATCAGAGCAAAACAATTATGTTAACCAATATGGAGATTAGAACCATCGCAACCATCCTGTATTATGTATATTCCATGACCTACCCGGAGTTCAAGGTCACCTACGCTGATATGCGGCTGGCCATCCGTTCTATACAGGCAGGGACACGGTTCCTTCACGATCCCCATGGGAAGAAAAAGGTTATCACCCGCAAGATCGAGGCACTTACCCTGGGCTACCCGGTTCTGTCACCCATGATGGCCAGCGATGCCCTGCTTTTTTACAAGGATCCGCTGAATCTCCTGCACCGTGAGTGGCATAATCCCTGGGATCAGCACCAGAGCTCTTCGGAATCCTTCTTCGAACTGATGGATGAGACACAGGAGGAATATGTGAAGCTTCTTCGAAAGCTCCATCGGTTGTTCGCCGCAGATAAGAACTCCGAGACGGAACGGCTGCAGCTTCAGATGCTTTTGCAGACGCTGGGAAATCAATCGTATCATTCAGGACTCGTGGCGGACGGTGTGAATTAATTGCCGTCTCGCCATCCTACACCCCATGATCCAGCAGAAACTCCCGCCAGACATCGATATGCTTCACCTTCAGATGCACCCCGTCATTGGAATACTCGCTGTTCAGCTTTCCGGTTCCCGGTTCATCCATAACCTCATTGACATCCAGATAAAACACCTTCTTATTGTCCGCAAGCTTCTGAAGCTCCTGGTTTCTGGCATTGACCTCTCCATTGTTGATGTACGTACCCTCTGCATCCTTCCCGGCCGTCACATGCATAATGGACTGCACGAAAATAATTGCTTTCGGCTGCAGCTCCTCAAGCTTCGCCAGCACACGCTCGTATTGCTCCCGGTATCCTTCTGCCGTCTCGTTTCCAAGCTCATTGATACCCAGCATGATATAGATCTTTCCATATTGCTTTGCTGAAAGTACGTCAGCAAGCTTCCTTCCGTCCATGGTACGTTCCCACACATCCCAGATGGTAAGACCATTCTTTACAAAGAAATCCACCTCAGTCCAGCCCGCATATTCATAGAGCGTGGAGGTGCGGGAATCCCCGATAAAGAGCGCATCGCTAAGGTAGTCCATCTCCACCCGGCGGAAGAGACCCTTTCCCTGCGACGTATTATCTGAGGCGGTGCCCATTTGCGCATCTTCCACCCCAGTCTCATTCCCGGCTCCTTGTCCGGGATTCTCTGCCCTTCCCAGCAGCTCACGCAGCGCTTCATTGGCAATTCCGGCACAGGCAACAGCCTTTCCTGCCTTGCTCCTCTGCATATAATTCTTCTCCGAAGCCAACATTTCTCTATGCGGGGCTGCGGTTACCCGGATAATAAGCGTCCCGGCTCGATACACAAGCCCGCTAACCACGATCATCATCAAAAAAGCATATTTTTTCCACCACTTCATTACGACTCCTCCATCCCGTCAAAACCGGAAGTATAAAAACGGATTGCTTGCTGCCGTATGGATACGGTACACGCAGACCCAGAACAATATCAGAAGCACTACCTTCAGCCAGATCTTCTCCCGGTATTTGCGGAAAACATTCTCCACCAGGCAGGTGGAACACACCATGGCAACAACAAAAAATATTCCATACCGCATAACAGCACGCATCGTAACCGAAGGATTGCTGTTCCATCCCGGTGTCCAGACAAACATCTTGCTTAGATAGATTCCGACATCCGCCAGCTTCTCCACGGAGAAGATCACCCATCCGGTCACCACCACCAGCATCGTGTAGATCCAGCCCAGCACGGAATGCTTCTCCAAGAACCTGCCCAGGAAAAACTTCTCTAAAATCAGAAATACAAAATAATAGATTCCCCACAACAGAAAGTTCCAGCCGGCACCATGCCACATTCCGGTGAATGTCCAGACCACAAGCAGATTAAAAACGGTTCTGCCCGTCCCCTTTCGGTTTCCGCCCAGAGGAATGTACAGGTATTCCCGAAACCAGGTGCTTAGAGTGATGTGCCAGCGCCTCCAGAAGTCCGTGACGCTGACCGCCATATAAGGTTGTCGGAAATTCCTCGGCAACTGGAAGCCAAGAATGGTTCCCAGCCCCAGCGCCATCAGGGAATAACCATTAAAATCAAAGTACAACTGTAAAGAATATGCCAGCGCCCCAAGCCAGGCCATCGGCATGGAGATGCTCTCAATCCCAACCACCTGTATCTCATGCCACAGATTTCCAAGGATATTGGCAATGAGCATTTTGTAGGACAGCCCAAGCACAAATATCATCAGTCCGGTCTCAAGTTGCTCCATGGTAATCCGGCGTTTTTTTAGCTGACGCCTCACATCGCCGTACAGAACGATCGGCCCGGCGATCAACTGCGGGAACATGCTCAGATAGGTACCCAGATCGATAAAACTGTCCGTGTACTCCTCCGGGCGCCGGTACACATCAATGGCGTAAGCGGCGATCTGAAATGTATAAAAACTGATTCCCAGCGGCAGTGAGATCTTACATCCGGGAAACAGAAAATTAACATATTTAAAGAAAAACAACGTGGCAAGATCATAGACAAGCATGACGGCAAGAAGTCTGCGTCGAATCTTGTCCGTCCTGCCCTGCATCCACCGTGTCAGAAAATAATGCAGTGTCAGCGAAAGCAGCAACAGGAAAAACCAGACCTTTTCCCCACTAAAATAAAACCAGAGGCTGCCAAGAAACAGCACCAGGTTTCTGGCCTTCGTCGGTACCAGATAGTAAATTACCAGAAAAACAGGTAAAAAAATAAATATAAACTCTTCACTGCAAAACAACATCGCCAAAAACAACCTTTCCACTGAACTTCTGCATATTAGACGCAAAAGAAAGCGGAAAGGTTGTTACAAAGGAATTAACGATATCTTATATCTTTGTGTCATGATTACAACATTTATGTAAACTCTCCTTTTTCAGGCACATGGGCATGAAGCTCAGGCCACCGCTTTCTTGGGGCTCCCCGCAGGGAACGAAGCCAATCTTCTCCAGCAAAGCCTGTCCATCTCCCGACAGCGCATCTGCATACAACTCTTGTGCCCCCGCCAGCAGGGCACGGTTGATCAGAAGACGCACCACAAAGTCGCCGTACCCCTGCCGCCGGAACTCCTTTCGCACCGCCACATGGCTGATGCTATAGTGTTCCCCGTCAAAAAGGATTCTTCCCACTGCCGTTGTCATCTGCCCCTGGCAGGCCATGGCGTGAACGGCCCATTCATCCTGACCATCCAGATCAAGCTCGGCTGGCATTCCAAGTTCTTGCTGAAGTACCTCCCGGCGCAGTTCATATATCTGACTTAGATCATCCTTCCCGGATAAATATTTTCCTTCTATCATTGTGTTCTCCTAACGTTTAAATCTAACCTTGTTCATATACTACCAAGCTTGCAAGGGTACCTGTGGCATCAAGAATGTCCTTCGACAGCCGGATTCCCTGGCTGTTTCCCCATGCTTTCACTTGTGCCAACATAGGATTTCCTCCCTTCAAGAGATCATGGTATACACATAATATATACCATAACTTAAAACAAGTCCATATCATTTTTTACGCTTCCTACAGACCTTGCCCCCGCCAAACCGTCATATAAAAACAAATTCCTCCATCCCAAACATGACCCGGTCTCTGGCGGCTAGCTTTTCCTTCTGCCGATATTCCAGTTGCTCCCCATTGAGATACGTCCCATTGGTGGAATTCATATCCTCCAGATAATAACTGCCATCCTCTCTGGATATGCGTGCATGTATCCGGCTGACACTCTTCCCTGTGATACAGCCATCCACTTCCCCGGCCTCTTTTCCAAGAATGAAGCTGTCTTTCTCTATCGTGATGTCCTGCTGAGCACCGCTCCCCTGATACTTCAGGATTCCCTGGGCTTCGCCTCCGCCACACAATATCTCTGTCGGATATGTAACAGATTCCTCTTCTGCCGTCACATAAGGCAGTTCTTCCTCCGCGTCCTTCCAACTGCTCTTCCAGTCTTCCTTCCTGCCTGATTTTAGGCCTTTTCCTTCCAGATACGCTTTTATTTTTGCAAAATGACCGGCATCTTCCCTTCCCGGTGCCGGCGAATGCACCATGACCGGGCGGAACTGCCTTTTACTTTTTTCTGATTTCTTCATAAAATTCTCCCCTGCGTTGCCGACCGCTCCTTCTGAATACTTTTGCGCTGTTTCAGCACGCTCTGCATAACGTCCTTGCGATTCCCCCATCACATCTGCGCGCTGCATCGAAAAATCTCCGACTGCCCCAGCATAGCTCCGATCCTGGGAATCCTCACCCTCTTCGCCCGTTCCTTCCCCTGTCTCCTGCCTCGCTGCCTGCCGTATCATATCAGAAAACGACATCTCCCGCTGAAGAGAGAGCTGATACATCCCATACGCCATTGCTGCCCCCTGCTTATCGCTGTGTTCCAGCCTGCGCAGCAGCAGCTCCATCAATTCCTGAAAGGAATCCCGGATATCCTTATGATAGCCCGGCAAATAGGCAATCCCCACCGTTTTCCCGGAGAGATCCAGATACAGATATTCCGGGTCGAGTATAAGCTGCGACTCCTCCAGCATATACTCCTGCAGTTGTCGGCAGACCGTGTCCAATCCCTGGAACAGCAACGTAAGAAGCTGCCCGTCCGCCTCCCTGCGTCCCAGATAATCCGCGAGATTCTGCTTCCCGGTAATGTCATACCAGAAGCGGACCTGCCCGTCCGAGATCTCCGTCTCCATCCCCAAGAGGCCCGGAATCCTGTTGTATGCCAACATTGTTAGTTCGTACGGATCCTCCGATTCCCGGTCGCCTTCCATGATCATATAGCTCTGTTGAAACCTTCTCCTATAGCTGACTTCCACTAATTTCTCCTCCTATGGCAATAATTCTCTGGCAAAAAAGATTCCTCTGAAAATATCTGCCGCATTTTCAATATTGACCCAATCGATCATCGTTATTTCCACCGTCTGCTGGTAGAGGCCTATCGCCGACTTCATGATCCAGAATATGATCATCAGAATAATGCTCATCACGAAGACAGCCTCCACCGTCATGCTTCCTTTCATCTAATCCCTCCTCCGTCATACCCCCGCAGCCATCATGGTAAGATATCCCAGAAACAGAAACGGCACAAAGGGTATTTCCCGTTTTCGCTTCCATCTTCGAAAAGCCAGCATTCCCAGGGAAACAAGTGCTGCATACAGAAGGCTTATAAATAGAAGCTCCAGCACGCTGCTCCCTCCCAGGAAAACTCCTGCTGTCATCAGAAGAAATCCATCCCCAAGACCAATGCTTTCCCGCGTCAGCAGGCTCACCACAACAAGTGCCGCCCCGACAGCCACCCCCAGCAGCATATCAGGCACAGATATCGACTTCTGAAACAGATTGATCACGATTCCAGCCGCGCCAAAAATCCACAGATAACGGACGGATATTCTTTTCTTCCAAATATCCTCCACCGCATATAAGCCCAACATTCCCAATAAAATGATCGGGGTCATTCTCCACCTCCGCATCTGCTGCATGCACGTCGGTCTCCCACCTCTGAAAATGGTATCGTATAGATCGTTCGCTTCAAGCTGCGGCAATCTATGGTGGTATGATACCGCATACCATCCTCTGTCACATAATAGTACGTATATGTTCCGGGCATCTGACCGCATATCATGCAGGCTGTATATCCGGCGCTCTTCGCTTCCTCACATGCCATCATCTTCGTGGAAAGCTTCAGATACGAGCATTCCCTGGTCACATGATAGACTTCTCCGGTCGGCGTTATGTAAACAAATCGCTCCGTCTCTTCATCATCGCCATCCCCCGGATACCCTGTCCACTTCTTCATATAAACCCGCTGGCTTACCGGAATATTTCCCAGGCCAAACATGCGAAACGGCAGCTTACATTGATAATAGATCCGCAGATCCACATATTCCCCGGACAGCTCCGATTCGCTCCAGCTGATCCCCAGGCGCCCGCCCAGCAGGACATCATCTGGAAAGTCCTTCTTCAGAAGCTCCTTCTGAAAATATCCGACCGCCAGCAGCAGAGGCTCATCCTCCGTCTCCGCCTCCAGTGACACAAAGCTCCCGGCAGCCGCCAGCGCGCCTTCCGTCATCTTAGACACCTGCAGCACCCGGAAGAAGAACAGAACCGCCGTCAGTGCAAACAGGAATAACGGGAACACCAGCGCCGCCTCCACGGTCAGGCTGCCGGAAGCGCCTCTTTTCATCACGGCATTCTCTGTCACAGCATTGTCTGTCACGGCATTCTCAAAAGAGAGGAGACTTTGCGGCACCCCTTGCCTTGGAGATATCGTATTTTCATTCCAATCTTCCTCTTTGTGGTGTAGAGTAGTTTTCTTGTTTTTTTCAAGAGGCACCGCAAAGTCCCCTCCTTTCTGCCTGTACGCCGCTATTTTCCCCCATATGTCATTCGTACCGTCTCCTTCATGGAGAAGGCCTTCCATCCCCCAACCGCTACAAAATTCCAGTTCCAGAACAGTGGCCGTGCCTCATAGGCAAAGGTTCCTTCCACCGCCTGCAGCATGTGATCCATGGATACGCCCTCATTTCGCTCGATCAGATCCATGCATCGGTAACTGATGGTTTTTCCCGACAAAAGAAACAGTAACATCTGCAGATATTGTGTATAGGTCAGCCCCTGCCCCTTATCCTCAGACTCGGAACTGCTTTCAATGGTTCCCCGGCAGTTTCTAAGATCGCTGCTCCACTGATCTGTCCGTTTTAGGAAAGGAACCTTCTTTCCACTCAGCAGAGCACGGACATCAAGAACGCTTTCCACATAGGCCCAGGCCAGAAGGATTCCGATCTGTACCGCCTTGACCAGCGGTGCAATGCCGGTGAATCCCACCGCCGCTGTGGCAATTCCAAGCGCAAGACTTTTCTTTTCGGCATCCCTAAGGATCGTGACAAAGTTCATGGCTTCCCGGATTCCCAGAAGCTCGCAGGCCACCGTTTCCAGGTTCTCAGTGTCGCTCTCCTTTCCGGCCAGCAGATATTCCATCTCATAATCCAGAACCTTCTCCTTCGCCCCCTTCTCACGTTCTGCTGTATAATCGGAAAAATAATTCTGGATATAGTAATGCAGCCAAAGCCTGTCCATCATCCCCGTGTCCGCCTCCGGGCTCCAGTTTCCCTCCATAAGCTGCCTGCCTCCATTGAATACGGGATCCTTTAGCGCCTTCCTGGAGAGGCTGGTGGGATCCTTTACCACCAGAGCGAGGACGGAGGATGACTTCAATTCCCGGACATATTCCATGGGATTCTCCATCTGCTCCGCTTCCGGTTCCACGGCTCCTTCTCCTGACTCTCCGGCTCCTTCTCCTGATTCCCCGGTTCCTTCTCCTGCTCCCCCGGTTCCTTCTCCCGATCCGCCGGTTCCTTCTCCTGATTCCACGGCTCCTTCTCCTGACTCTCCGGCTCCTTCTCCTTCCCCCGGCTCTCCGGCCCCTTCTCCTGATCCGCCGCCTGCCTTCCCAATCTCTTCTGCTTCCCCCATGGCTTCCCAGGCCTGATCCCATCCCTGGTCCTTCTGCTCGACCTGATTTTCTGCTTCTCCGCTATGATCCCTTAGATTCAGAAGCTCATCCAGCACATCCGCAACTGCCTCCATCTGCATCTGATGCGCCACCTGACTTAAGAACACCTTTCCTTCCTGATCCGTTGCCAGTTGAAAGCTGTTCACCATCATATCCCTCAGCTCCATGGATACGAGATTACTACCCCTGTGCCAGATACTCCCAGAAACGGCAGCAAGATTCTCCTCCGCTGTTTCCACGGCTCTCGCTGCGAACTTCTCCACGGAAAACCCTCCCTCCTGCCAGCTTCCATCCAGAAACAGGAGATGATAATCCTCCCACATCCCTGCATGATAATTCCCGAACATGGACTGCATACATATCTCGGACACGAGTTCAGCCCTGCTTTTCAGACAATAGACCCGCGCACCCTCCAGCAGAGAGAAGATAAAAGACAGCACAAGCACCAACGTCAACGCCAGAAATACCGTTATGCTTCCCCGCTTCACTTAGATTTTCCCCGCATTGGTGTCGATTGTTCGGAATATCTTCTGCACCAGCGCCGTGATCCGATTCTTAAATATCGCCACCAGCGCGATCAATACCACAAGGATCAAAATAATCTCCACAACGCCGACTCCATCTTCTTCTTTTAAAAAACGTTTTATTTGTTCCATAATCTTCTCCTTTCGATAATCCACTACATCCCCAGTGACAACATCGCCGGCAGCATCAGAATCGCAAATACCAGCAGCAACATCATCCCCATGGGCAGCAGTAGTCTGGTTCCCGCTTCCTCCCCAAGCTGCTTTGCATACGCCTTGCGCTGACTGAAAGCATCCTCCGCTTCTGCATCCAGAAGCCGCTGCATATCCCTGGTTCCTTTCCGCACATTCTGCATCAGCAAAGAGGCAAATTTCCGATACTGTGGCTGGCCGCAGCGCTGCCCAAAGTTCTCATACGCCTGTATCTCACCGGTTCCATCCTGCATCTCATACATTGTTTTTAAGAGCTCCTCATAGCCCGGCCGCACCCTCGTATGCCCCTGCTCCTTTTCCGTCCGGTAATCCAGCGCCAGACGCGACCAGGCCGCCGGTATCGTCATGCCCGCCCCTGCCAACAGCGACAGTTGGCTGACAATATCGGGATAATCCAGCGATAATCCCTGTAGCCACCGCTTCTTCTCCCGTTCTCGCTTCTCCTTCTGATACACATACCAGGCTGCCATACAGGCAATGCCGAGAATCAGCAGCTTTCCATCCACCCGCTCCGATGGACTGTACCACCCAAGGGCCACCCCATTGGCCTCCTCCGGCAGTGACAGATATTCTTCTCCCTGCTTCTCGTTTTCCGCTTCCAGGCTTTTCCTGACTGCGTCAAGCACTGCCTCCGCCCCCTCCAAGGGCTGCGGCGTCAGCTTCAGATAAAATTCATGGACCGCCTCCCGCTCCTGACAGCTCATCTGAGCCGTCACCTTCACCATTGCGGTTTCTTCTGTGAGATGATCCCACAGGATCTTCCCATCCATATCCACCAGATCATATGGCTCAAAGTAACAGTCCACTGCCACGAGGCCATCCTTAAGCCACTCCGGGACTGCCAGATCCGTGACGATCTGCTCCGGCGACTGGTTTTCTCCAAGAATTACCTGTTCAAGCTCCTGCTTCGCTTCCTCAAATACCTGCTCCGCTTCCTCCTCCGTCAGCTTCCGCTCCTCCACGGTGACAGCGTATGTATACGGATCCGGCAGATACTCGGACTCCAACAGCAGAGACACTTCCGTCTCTCCCTCGCCCGCTCTGCCCCGCTCAAGCCTGGTAAGGGCATTTCTCCCGGAACCGCCCGCCTGTTCCAGAATCCCTGCTATCAGGCAGACAACCCCTATGCCTGCCAGTGCCAGCAGATAATTCCGAAACTTCCACGGTATGCTCCTTCTCCCAAGATACCAATAGGCGAGCAGACTCCCGGCGGTCAGCACTGCATATCCTATTACAATCCCCATAGTTCTTCTCCTTGTTAAACTTTCGTTCAGCCCACGCCCATTCGCAAAGGCACCTTCAGTCTGGCTGAACTGGTTTTGTTTCATATCCGAATATCCACGATTTTCTCAGAGATCAGATACGCCGCTCCGTACACCACCAGACAGATACTCATGATGGTTCTCCCCAGAGCCCCTGCATACATGATATCCAGAACCCCCGGTGATGAGAGCTGCACGAAGAACAGGATCCCCAGCGGTATCACATTCATGATCTTCTGCTCCAACTGCCGGGATGCCACCATGATCTGCAGCTCCTGCTCCAGCCCCGCCTTTTCCGAGATCCGCAGGGTGGTATCCTTCAGTATCCGGACAAAATCACTGCCGTTTCGCTTAGCATAGCCGAACACCTGTCCAAAGCCTGATATTTCCTCCACCCCGCTGCGCTCCGCCAGATCCCGAAGCAATGTCTCTACCGGAATGTTCAGTCGTATCTGCTGATTGATCACCCGCAGCTCCTGACACATATCCGCCCGCTCCCCCAGCAAATGTACCAGCTCCTTTTCCGCCTCCCGGAAAGCATTTTCCACGGAATAACCGGAATAGAGTGAAGCTGTGACAACCCGGATGCATTCTTTGAACTGCTCTCGCAACATCAACTGCTGCTTCTTAACCGCCCTCCTTCTATAAGACACAAGGACGAACGGCAGCACTATAATCACACTGAATATTCCCCAAATACTGCGGTAAAAAAGCCAGCCGACGGCAGCAGAAAGACCTGCTGCCTGTGCCAGACAGATGGCTATGTCCTTGCCTGTAACCCGATATTTCCGGTAATCTTTCCTGCCCGCAGCAGCTTTTCCCTGTTTGCAAGCTCTCCCACCTGCTCCCAGCATCCTGTCACCTTCCCTTCCCCCTTTCCGGTCTCCCGGAATCGGTAGAGCGGATTCAGGCAGATCTCATGATCCTCATACCCGGTAATCTCCATCACATCCAGCACCTTGCGGCTCCTGTCCCGCATCCTTCCAAGATGGATCAGAATATCGATCCCTGCGGCGATCTGAGCCTGCACTGCCGTAAGCGGCAGCTCCATCCCCATCAGCACCATGGTCTCGATCCTCTTAAGCATATCCCGGCAGCTATTGGCATGGCCGGTGCTCAGGGATCCGTCATGGCCGGTATTCATGGCCTGAAGCATATCCAGCGCCTCCGCGCCGCGGATCTCGCCCACAATGATCCGATCCGGCCGCATACGCAGCGCCGTTTTGATCAGATCGCGGATGGTAATCCCGTTCCCTGTCTCCATGTTGTCATTTCGCGTCTCTAAACGCACCAGATTCGGAATATTCCTGATCTGCAGCTCCGCTGAATCCTCGATGGTCACGATCCGTTCATCCGCCGGAATGAAGGATGACAGCGCATTGAGGAAGGTGGTTTTCCCCGATCCGGTTCCACCGGAAATAAAAATATTGTACCGGGCCGCCACCAACTGCTGCAAAAACTCCACCAACTCCCGGCTGACGGACCCAAATCCGATCATCTTCTCCATTGTGATGGGCTCCTTTGGAAACTTCCGTATCGAGATACAGGAGCCGTCGATGGCAATGGGCTCCAGCACGATATTGACCCTGGATCCGTCTGCCAGCCTGGCGTCCACAATGGGCGAATATTCATTCACCACCCGGTTGTTGGTTCCCACGATCTGCTGGATCACGTCCTCAAGCTTCTCCCGCGACCGGAAGCACTTGTCCCATTGAAGGATGCGGCCATGCTTCTCATAGAAGATCTTTCCCCGGCCGTTGACCATGATCTCCGTAATCTCCTCATCATCGATAAGCTCCTGTAGGATATCCAGCCGCCGCAGGGAATAAAACACCTCCATGCGCAGCTTCCGCCGACTTTCCAGCGATAATACCTGGCTCTTCGCCCGCTCACAGATTCCTTCATCGATGATGGTAAGGATCTCCCCGTCTGGAATCTCCCTGGAAATATCCAGGCGCTCCATCACATAATTTCTAATTTGTTCCACGATTCATATACCGGACAGCCCTGGCCCGGTCCCCCAATACACCATAGAGCCATCGGCTCAGCGCAGGTTCCTCTTCAATCACCTGCATATCCGCCATAGAGAAGGACACATACTCCATCTTCTCTGCAAGCTGCTCCGCTCCGCTCTTCACCATACCTTCTTCAAACTGTCGGCACTGTCCCCTGGCAAGCCCCCCTTGATCGATGACACCGTAGATTCTGGTACATTGCTCCAGCAGTCTGAAAAACCCCGGAATCATAACCCCAAAATCCAAAAGAAGTACCTCATAATCCGTCTTCTCCACCAACAGCGACAGCAATGACTGATAATCCTCCGCCCCAGACTGACAAAGCAACTGTGCGTCCGCCATAGGCGGAATGTAATCCATACGGTTCACCGTATGAAGCACACTTTCCAAAAGCCCCTGCACCTGATTGCCGTAGTCGGAGATCAGATACATCAGATCCGCCAGATCACGATGATATTCCTGCCCCAGCCAGGCTCCCAGACCGGCCCACTCCCCCATATTTACGTACAACACACGCTTCTCCTCCGCAAGCATCTGTGCCATCGTCAACGCGAAGGGCGTCTGCAGCCTGCTGCGGGTAGGCGAGTAAATACCGATGATTTCCTTTCTCCTGTGGCAGACAGAATCATCCGTCTTCTCAAGCTTCAGATAATATCCAAAAGCAATGCGCAGGATCTCCTCCGCGGACTGATATTTGAATATCGCCGGTTCCTTCTCCTCTGACCAATCCGGCTCCTCGCACAGACAGATCCAAAGGGTGTCCCCCTTCGCTTCCGCCCCTGCATTCTCAAAGCCCTTTCCAAACAGCACAATATCGAAGCTTGTCCGCTGTTCCTCCTCATAGAGCTGCTTCCGGGAAGAAAAGGCATACACCTTAAGCTGCCCCGCTCTCTTGTGCATCAAATACTCTGCCAGACGTTCTCTGTATGTGTCCTGCACATCACAGACCGCCATGGTCACCTTCTTCACATGATCACCCCCATTGTGATACAAAATCCTGCCAATATGGCAACTGAAAAATGAATGATATTCCGATTTCCCTCTGACTGTTCCCGATAAATAAGAATGCTTTTTGCCCCCAGGCACCTTCCAATATACTGGATAAAATAAATCAGACGCGCAAAGAGATTTTTTTGATATAACAGCTTTATCAAAGAAATGATCGCCCCCGTCACAAATGAAAAAACCATACAATAGCATAACACCTTCAAGTTCCAAATACTTCCTATCACGGAAAACAGCTTGATGTCGCCTGCGCCCAGCGCATGCATCAGAAAAAGTAAGAATAATATGATAACCGGAAAGAATATCTGTATAACAGATAAGATCAAGCCCCGATACCCAGACTCCCATATCTGAACAAAGAAACCTGTCGCAATTCCAAGACAGATCAGCCGGTTACTGATCCTGCCCGCTTTCATGTCCGTGATCACCGCTATGAGCAGCAGCAATAACGTCCATAAAACCTTCACCGTCCCAATTCATCACCTCAACCTTCTCAACATGATGTTCCCAATCATCATCTCTGTTCTCTCGCGGCGTCTATGTTAGCAGCAGCGACGCCACATATGCTCTACCCTGTTCTTTCCTCACCTCCCTTTTGGTATTTTGGATTATATAGCATGTTTTTCCTCTTGTCTACCTTTATTTTCCAAATTTTTCACTTTTGTAAAATACTTACAAAAATTTGTAGAACAAAATTCCGTAAACAAGAGCAAACCCGCTGATACCAAGGGTTCCGAGTGTCAAAAGGTTCACCGGATTAAGCCCGGCAGCAACCGGAATCTCCTGCATCTTCAAAAATTTATTGAAGAAATAGATGCCGACAAACCCCAGCAGCACCCGCGCCACAAACTGAAACAGAATCCTTGACTTTTGCTTTAGCGCCCCTATCACAAGAACCAGCGCGCAGATAGCCACAATCGCGATCACACCGTAATCCATCGCCCAGCCTGCCATTCTTTTTCTAAAATATATACGAAAAATATTTTTTTATACCTTTTTTTGTATAGATTGGAAATTTGTGCTTATACTTAGTAAAAAGAGGGATTTCATCCTAAAGGAAGTGATTTTTTTGATTCGAATTTTGAAGCAGATATCCGCCAAGGAGCGGACCTACGCCTTACTTTTAGATGATTTAAAAAGAACAAAAAGCGATCTGGAGCTGTCCTATTCCAACTTTGAGAATGTGGTAGATCCTGATCTGATCGATAGCTGCATCTATCAGATTAATGCCGTTCAGATGCGGTATAAATTCCTGCTTGCCAGGGTAAAGCAGATGGAAGAACCCTGCGTGGAAGCAGCCTGCGGCGAGGAACCGGTGGTGCAGTAACGTGATGTACGGCGCTAAATGCCAAATGGACGTTTAGCGCCTTTTCTGTCCGGCAGAAGCACGGCCCTCACTCCGGCAGATACGTGACAAAGAAGCTTCCGCCTGCCGCAAAGAATTCCTCGCTGTCATTCATTCCCTTCTTGTAATTCCCACCGGAGGGCAGATTCCGAAGAATGGTATTTCGCGAATCATACCCCACGATCAGCACCGGCTGCTGACCTTGTCCCAATGCAAACACGGGGCTGCCCTGACTCACGTAATACAGCACCTCTGCCACCGTGCACCCGGTAAGGTTCAGCACTCTGGCGGAGGGCATGGCTTCCTGCAGATAGCTCTCCGCCGACTGCCCGGCCGCTGCCAATGCCGTCAGATCCAGATTCACCTCCACCGCAGACTTGCCTGCCTGCTTTCCCCGGCTCCAGACATACGATTGCCCGGCTCCAATGACAACACCGACATTCGCATCCGCACAGCGCACGGCCTCCGCCACATTGGGGCTGCACAGAATCACCCTGCCTTTTGCGTAGACAAGATAGCGCTCATCGGCTGTATCTGTCTCCAGTGTGATCTTAAGCTTCTCCTCTGCCACGATCTCCTTGGGCGTCAGGATCAGCGGTGTCTTCGCCGAAAGCTTTCGGGACATGGTTAATGCCACCTGGGTCTGCTTCTTTCCCGATGACTTAGTCTCCACGCTGATATTCCGGGCAGCCTCGATCTCATGACTCTTGATGGCGTCCCCTTCCACCTGGGTCAGTGTATTTCCTTCCTTCCACACCCGCTCCAGGAAGACCGTGGTCCCCTCCACATAAGCGTCGGTCATATAATACCCGGCCTTCTCATATTCCTTAACGATCTGCTGCTTCTGATCCACGATCATAACCTTATACATCGGCTTTCCTGCCGCCGACACATCCTCCTGGCGATAGACACCGCAGACAAAGTCGCTCTCCACGAATCCGATCGGCCGTATGCGTTCCCCGGCCACTGCTGTCATCTGCCACTGCTGTCCCGACTCCAGATCCATCACGGTGACGGCCTCCCCGGATTCCTGCCCGTACCAGGCAATGTATCGTCCGTCCCCGGAAACAGCGAAATCATCCTCGGAAAGCCCGGACCGGAGCACCTCGGTCTTTCCATCCTCCAACTGTATGTGATAGATATTGCCCTCAGCCGCCATATAGAAATCATTGTTCCCTCCGGTATAGAACAGCTTGCCCCAGGTTTCCTTCAGAACCTGATACGATTCCGCAGACTGTACAAACAGCTCCTCCTCCACCGTATTCGCCATACTGTCGTAGTGATACAATCCGATTCCGGTAAATCCTTCGTGTTCTCCGCGGTTCATGTATCCATACACCACAAAATCCATGCTGCCGGACTCATCGATCTTGATGATACGGATATCATGGTTCTGATTGTTCTCCCGGTCATTGACACCCTCTATCCCTTTAAAACTGAATACCAGTGACAGCCGATTGCTCCCTGTATCGTAGCTCCACAGCTCTCCGGCCTGGACAAAGCCCACCGCAGCAGCATTTTCATTTGCCATATAAGTCACATCATTATCACGGATTCCCAGAAGCACCGAATTACCCGAAACATTCATCCCGCTCCCCCGGAAGAATTCCTCCATGGTACGTTCATAATCCAACAGGTACATACGCTTATTGTCGGGACTGTACCGCACACGATAGTATTCCTCCACATTGTAGAATTCCGTCTCTCCGTTCTCGCCTGTGGACGCCATCACATAATCAAGCACAACCGTTGAAAAATAGGTACTGATCTCCTTGATAGAAGGAATCGGCGTCCCCAGTACCTCTCCTTCCAGATCGGCCCACGCCACCTGCTTTAAGCTGGAATGGATCGTAACCTTCTGCAGCGTGCTGTTATCTCCGTCTTTATTTGGCTCCAAATAAGTAGACAGCTCCTTCGCGGCCTCCTTGTCAAAGGTCTTCGCATGAAAATCCATGACATAAGCGATGGTCTCGTCCACATAACAATTATCTGCCCGGATGATCCTGGTATAGTACCGGACCTCCTCCTGCCCACAGGACAATGTGAGGATCAGCGCGTATTCCTGGTTGTCCTCCAGCAGATCCTGAAGCTTAAGCTCTGTGCTGATCTCTCCGTTTTCCTGGGAAAACTCACTGATCTCGGACGCTTCCACGAGCCGTTCCATATCAAGGCTTCGTACCTCATAGGAAATACCCTCCACATGGTTGCGGAAAGTCTGTATCTCTATCGGCAGGACACGATCCGCTGCCAGCGGAGTTATGGTATCACGCATACTTACAGCATCCATCTTCGCCCGGTATCCGAACAACTGGTTGATATAGGTATCACCCTTTTTCATATATACCACCGGAAGTGTCGCCTCCGGCATCTCTGAGGTCAGATCCGCATGATCCCGATTGCTGAGCATACTGAAGCTCACAAGCGCCACCAGAAATACCAGTGCCAACACCACCGGTTTTATCACTTTCTTAATCATCGCCGTTATCTCCCTCTTCCCGTTGCAGCCGGGCCAATGTCGGATTCACATGCAGGAAATCCATCAGATCATGATAATCCTGTGTTCTCTTCTTCCCATCGTTTTTCACGGCACGCAGCAATATATTCTTGGGTGTATGCTCCATGTCGATAAATTCCAACACCTGCACGTCATATCCCCGGCTCTCCAGGATCTGCGCCCGCAGTGCATCGGTAAAAAGAGCAGCCATGCGTTCCTTGATAAGCCCATACCGGAATATCGGTGCCAGGATCTCGTTCTCCATCTGTCGGTTCAGCTCATGCTGGCAGCAGGGAACCGACAGAATAACCTTGGCGCCCCAGCGGATGGCCTTGTCCAATGCATAATCCGTAGCGGTGTCGCAGGCGTGCAGCGTCACCACCATATCCACCTGATCAGCCCCCTGATAACGGGCAATATCACCCACAGAAAAATGAAGCTTGTCATAACCGTACTTTTCTGCCAGCCGACTGCAGTTTTCTATCACATCTTCCTTCAGGTCCAATCCGGTAATAGCCACATTAAGCCCCCTTAATTCCTTCAGGTAATAGTACATGGCGAAGGTCAGGTAAGATTTGCCGCAGCCAAAGTCCAGGATGGAAATCTCCCGGTCCTTCGGCAACTGGGGCAGGACATCCTCAATGAACTCCAGGAAACGGTTGATCTGACGGAACTTGTCGTACTGGGCATGGACGATCTTTCCCTCCCTCGTCTGCACACCCAGATCCACCAGGAAATCCACCTTCCGCTCCGGGTCCAGGATATACTGCTTCTTCCTATTATGGGACAAATCCGGCTGTTTTACGCAGGCGGAAGCCCTTTTTTCCTTGACCGTGACCTTTCCCTTCTTACTCACCAATACATGTAGCCCGCCGACCGCAGCAGACAGCTCCAACTGCTTATATTCCTGCAGCCATTCCAGCACCCCGGCAACCGCAGCCGCATGATCCAGGTTGTGGTGATAGACCTTGGTGCCCTTATATTCACTGGCCTGGAAGATAAGGCCGCTCTTCAGCCTGACCGGGCGGATCTGAATCCGGGTGGCAGCCCCGTCGGTGCGGGGATTGCTCAGTGTGGCATAGTGAAGTGTCTCATTCATGTATTTGGATAGTAATTCTTGTAGATTCTGCATTCTTGCTCCTTTGGAAATATAACGGCAAAAATTTTTTCATAGGTTTCAATTTTCATAAGTTCCGGCCCTGCTGCATCGGCAAAGCTGTCACTGCTTCTCCCGCAATCCGTTCCGCACCAGCTTCACCACGCGTTCCCGCTCCACAGACAGAACCATTGCCACCTCCACCAGCAGAAATGCAATGGAGCTTCCGCCGGAGCTGAAGAATGGCAGCGTAAGCCCCGTGTTGGGAAAAACACTACAGTTGACGGCGATGTTGATAATGCTCTGCAGTCCGATATGGGCGAACACCCCCAGCGCCAGCGCAGAGCCGTAGATGTTCTCTGCACTGATGGCCACCCGCAGGATCTGATACAGCAGATACGCCAGAAGGCCGATGGCCAGCGCGGCACCCACCGCCCCCATCTCTTCGCAGAGGATGGAGAAGATCATATCATTGTCCGCTTCCGGGAGGATGGATTTCTGTATGGAATTGCCGAGTCCGGTACCGAACATTCCGCCTCTTCCGATGGCATACAATGCCTGAAGCACCTGATATCCCTGTCCGGAGGCATAGCGCTCCGGGTCGATCCAGGCGGCAATACGCCGCACCCGGAAGGGCAGGTTCTCAAGCTCACTGGGCGAAGGCAGGTCCATGGCAATCTTCACCACATAGAGACCCACGACCAGAAACATCAGCGCCGCCACGCCTACATGCAGCTTCCAGGTTCTCGTGCATACGAAGCTGACAACAAAGGTGATCCCCAGCACTACAACACTGGAGCTTAAGTCGTTGGAGAGAATCAGCAGTAAGACCGCCGGAATACCGCCCGCAATCCACAGATAGATCGTCAGCTGCACGGTTCCAAGACTCTTATAATACCGTTTTACCATGTAAGCGAGAAAAACGATCACGCACAGCTTCACTACCTCCGCCACCTGGAACTGAATCGGTCCGTAGATCTTCACCCAGCGCGTAGCTCCGTGGGAGGATACGGCCAATGGTGTCTTCAGCAGAAATGTACATAAGATTCCGCCAAAATAAATCAGATATACCACCTTTTGCAGAAGCTTATAACTGAGAAACTGTCCGGCAAACATGCAAAAAAAACCTGCCAATATGAAGATCGCCTGCCGTTTCACCTGATACAGTGAATCATAATTGCAGGCTTTCGACAGGCTGCACTCATCTGCCGTCACGGAGAACACCATCATAGCACCAAAGCAGCATAACAGTATGGTGACGATCCAGATATTAAAGTCAACACGTCCGGATTGCTCCAGTATCTCATCTTTTTCTTTGCGGTTCATTGCACTCATCCATTCTATCGTATACTCCCTTCCGAAAATCCCGGAAGGGAGTATCTTTACCGTTAAACCATCATTACCACCACCGTCTGCACCGCCTGTGGCGGCATCTGCGGTTGTGCATCTCATTGAACAGCAGCACATCAATGAGATTTCTAAGCCCCTGATCCGGCCGATGATGCGGTGGCCTTCCATGAGGCGGACCGAACTCCGGCGGTCTGCCGCCGCGGCCACGCTGCTGTCCTACCAGCTGCAGCTCCTCCGCCTCCACCGGTTCATACTGCTCAGCTTCAAAGTCCACCGGCTGGGCGGCACGGTCGTAGATCCGGTCACCGATCTGGCGCAGCATCAGGCGATCTGGATATTCATCAAACATCAGGCTGCCCTCATGCTCCATCTGATCGCACTCTTCCTCGACGAATCCCTGGACCTGGCGCACCTCCTCCGGGTACATGCTCCTTAGGCGCTCCATATCCCGTTCATATTCCGCTTCCTCCAAGAACATGTTCTGCATGGGATATGTCATATAAAATGGCATCTTCTGGGAACCGCCGCCGGTCATCCTGTAAAATTCTTCCTGGTTATATTCCACTGATTCTCTCCCGACTTTCAACATCTCTATACTATATGCCGGAAGTTATCCACCGGTGACTAATCCACGGTCAGCAGAAATAACGCCGCCGAAAGCTCGTACGGCACAAAGGTCAGAAGCCCAAGCTGCTCTGTGAGATCGATCTTACCTCTGCGGTACGCATGGTAGATACAGGACGTGATATACACGCTGTCCTGCTTGATCTTCATCTCCGTCAGCCTGGAAGCCAGCTCCACGGAGCTAAGTCCCTCAAAGAGGCTTAAGTCAACCGCCTCCTCCGGGCATATCTGCGCTAACAGGTTGTCAATAAACTCGGACAGATACCAGGGTTCCTCAAACGGCAGCCCGAAAATCTTCCCGCAGATCTCCGCCGCTCCCACGAAATAATCCTGTCTGGTGTACGTCTTCTTTCGGATATGATCCTCAATATTCCCGCACAGCCGCTTACTGTCTCCCGGCTTCACCAGTTTACTGAAGGTTCCCTCCGTGAGATAGCTCTCCGTCCGGGCCACTCTGCTCACGAAGGAATCGATCTCCTTTTTGTACTGATCCAGATCCTCCTGGCGGAAGATATAGTCCATGCCGTCCATTTTCCCGAAGGCCTTCATGGTATCGTAATACCCCAACGCCTGGTTGGCATTCAGCACTGCCCGGTCGAAGTTCAGCATGGTTCCTAAGTGTCTGCTGGGGGTAATGTATTTCACATATGGTTTGTTTACATAATTCGGGTGCTGCGGGCTGGTATGCAGGTCCACCGCGATCACCTCGTCCGCGCCCATTTTAAGCGCCAGATCGATGGGAAGATTGTCATAATAGCATCCGTCCAGATACAGTTCATTCCCGATCCTGTGCATGGGAAACACCGGAAAAATAGAAGCGGACGCCATGATATAGTCCTTCAGCAAGCCCACCGGGATCTCCTCTTTCGTCAGCTCCATGGGCTTTAAAGAGGAAACCTGCACAGTCACCAGACCGAAATCCACATCCGAAGCCCGCACCTTCTCCTCATCCACAAGACCGTCGATAAATTCAAGAAACGGAGAGACATCCGCCCCCTTATTTTTTACATACTTCTTCAGGAAGGGTCCGATGGCCTCTCGCTGGTTGAACATGCCCTCCATGGTGGCAGTCAGGTTCACTCCGTCTGCAATGACATTTTCCATCTCAATGGTATTCCAGATCTCGCAGGCCCGCTCATACTCGCGCGCCACCATCAGCGCACCGTTCACCGCACCGATGGAGGTCCCCGTCACGATCTCATATTCAATGTCAAGCTCCTTCAAGGCCCTCCAGACACCTGCTTCATAGGCTCCCTTGGTTCCGCCGCCTCCCAGTGCAATCGCTCTTCGCATACGTACCCTCCATTTTCTCTAGTAAGTGAATATCGCCACTCCGTAGGGCGGCAGTTCGTATCCGATGGAATACTCCCGGCCATCCCACTCCTGCTTCTCAGCTTTATAGATCTGCGGGCGCTCCGCTCCGCTGCCGCCAAAGCGTTCCTCATCGCTGTTGAAGATCAGCTTGTACTGCCGCTTCATTGGCACCCCGACACGGTAATCCTTCCGTTCCATGGGTGTGAAATTGCAGACAAACAGCAGGTTCTTCCTGCCTGTACGGCTCTTGCGGATGAAGCTGTAGATGCTCTTCTGTGTATCATTGGCATTGATCCACTCAAAACCGTTGAAATTATTGTCATCCTGGTACAGCGCAGGGTAATTGCGATAGATCGAAAGCAGCGCCTTCACTGCCTCCTGCACCTGTGCATGCTCCTTTTCTGCCAGGAGATACCAGTCCAGCTCCCGCGCTTCGCTCCATTCCCGAAGCTGGGCGAAGTCCTGCCCCATGAACAGAAGCTTCTTTCCCGGATGCCCCATCATGAAAGCGTAGCCCACCTTCAGATTATCATACTTATCCCGTCCAAGCCCCGGCATCTTGTTCAGCATGGAACATTTCAGATGCACCACCTCATCGTGGGACAACACCAGGATATAATTCTCACTCTCGTTATAGCTCATGGCGAAGGTCATCTTGTAATGATTGTCCTTCCGAAAATAAGGATCCAGCTTCATATAATCCAGGAAATCATGCATCCAGCCCATATTCCACTTGAAATTAAAGCTCAGACCGCCCTGGGCCGCATCTCCGGTAACCATGGGCCAGGCCGTGGATTCCTCTGCGATCATGGCTACGCCCGGGTTCCTTCCCCGTATCAGGGTATTCAGATGGCGGAAGAACTCGATGGCCTCCAGATTCTTATTCTCTCCATACCGGTTTGGCACCCATTGTCCATCCTTCTTTCCATAATCCAGATAGAGCATGGAGGCAACGGCATCCACGCGAAGACCGTCAATGTGGTAATGCTCCACCCACATCAGAGCGCTGCCGATCAGGAAATTCTTGACTTCATTCTTTCCATAATCAAAAACCTTGGTGCCCCATTCGGGATGCTCGCCCATCCGGCTGTCTGCGTACTCGTACAGCGGCTCTCCGTCGAAATCTGCCAATCCATGGGCATCCTTGGGGAAATGTGCCGGCACCCAGTCAAGAATGACGCCAATATCGTTATTGTGGAGATAATTAATGAGATACATGAAGTCTTCCGGCGACCCATAGCGGGAGGTGGGCGCATAGTAGCCCGTCACCTGATATCCCCAGGAGCCGTCAAAGGGATATTCCGAGATTCCCATCAGCTCCACATGGGTGTAGCCCATCTGCTTCACGTACTCGGTAAGGCTCACCGCCAGCTCCCGGTAGGAATAAAAACCGTCGTCATTTCGACCGGGATGACGTTTCCAGGATCCCGGATGAACCTCATAGATCGCCATGGGCTCCTCCTGGATATCCTTCATTTCCCGCCGTTTCTTCAAGAACTTGTCGTCCGTCCAGGAGAAGTGGTCGATATCCGCTACCCGCGAGGCTGTCCCCGGTCGCAGCTCACAGTAATTGGCATACGGATCCGCCTTGTACAAGCTCCTGCCGTCCGCTGTCTCAATGTAGTATTTGTACAGATCATCTTCCTTTGCACCCGGCACAAAGAGCTCATAGATTCCCATGGGCGCAAGCCGTTCCATCACGTTCGCATCCTCCCGCCAGCCGTTGAAGCTTCCGATGACGCTGACGCTCTTCGCATGAGGCGCCCAGACTGCAAAGTAAACACCCTCTTTGCCGTCCTGTGTCGCAATATGTGCGCCCAGCTTCCGGTAGATGTCGTAGTGGGTTCCCTGACCGAACAGGTACATATCCAGATCTGAAAACTTTCCCATAATCACGCTCCTATACGTCAAAATCCTTTTCCCGAATCAGAATCAGTCCCTCTTCTGTGGTTCTCCTTCCGCCAAACAGCTTCCGCAGACCACCTCTGCACGCGTGATAGATCGCCTCATCCATGATCTCTCTCACCTCTGTGAGCGTTGTCGCCTCATCCAGCTTCTGGATGTTGCTAATACTGTTGTAAAGCGCCAGAATCCCCATATCCTCAATCTCACAATTCTGCTCCCTGGCATAAGCCTTTGCAAACTCAACCAACTCATCGTTGGTGAAGATCGGGATCCGGACACGCTCTGTAAATTTCCTGGCAAAGCCGGAATTCCGGCCCAAAACCTTCTCGATGCCGTCTTTATCGTCCTCCAGGATCACCATGAGTCCCTTGTGATCCTGATCCATCAGCCAGGAAAGCTTCTCCACGGATTCACGGGACAAGTCTCCGGCCTTCTCGATGATCAGATAGCCTCCCTCAACCGCATCAAACAGCTTCGTAACATCCTTCTGGTTCAGGGATACGGCGGAAATCTTTCCCACCTTGCCGCCGGTAACGCCGTTCATCTGCTGATAGGCCTTGATAAAGTCTGTGGCCAGCACGGTCTTGCCGCTTCCTTTTTCTCCCATGATCGCCAGATTCCCGGCGGCCGAAGTGTCCTTGTCATACTTGCGCTGATGCGCGCCCTCCAAAGCCTGACACAACTGCTGCTCCATACCGCTGATCAGGGTAAAATACGTAAAAATCTTTTTCTGCTTCTCATTAAGCTTCGTCAGCGGCGCATCCGGTTCTCCGGCATCCTCCAGCGTAACCTCCCGGTTCAATACCTGTTCCTCCCGGTTCTGGCGATTCCGGCGCTCCTGTTCCTGACGTTCTAAGAGCTGCTGCATGATCCGCCGCTGCTCTAAGGCCTCATCGTTCTGATCGGCTGCTTCTGCTCTGGCCTCCTCTGCTTCGGCCGCCTCCGCTTCGGTCGCCCCTGCTTCGGTCTCCTCTTCTTCGCCCTTCGCTGCTTCAGTCTCTTCTGTTCCCGCAGTCTCCTCTACGGCAGCTGCCCCAGAATCCTCTTCCGCTTCCGCCTCTATATCCAATTTTTCGTCCATTACACTTGCATTCCCTTCCTCCATACCTGGCTCGTCAGATACGGCTTCTGCATGATCCGACGGTTCCTCCGTCAGCTGCTCCATCAATTCTTCTGCCTCCTGAAGCGCCTTCGCCCTGGCTTCCTCCAGCCTGCGCTGTTCCGCCTCCGCGATGGCAGCTCTGGCTGCCTCCTTCGTCTTCTCCCACTCTGCCAGAATATCCTCAATGCTCATCTGGCCGGTAATCTGCGGCACCTTCTCCTGGGCATCCGGCACCTTAAGGCTGATCTGCCCGTCATATTCCTCAGACAGCGTACCGTCCAGCTTGCTTTCCGCCACTGTCGGATGTACGGTCTCCGTCGCTGTCGGATGCACGGTCTCCGGTACTCCCGCCATCCTCTTCATATTATGGAGCGCATTATTCACGGTATCCTGCCGGGTGGCATTGGCGATCTGCTGCATTCCCTTGGCAAGCTCCTCCTGCAGATTTATGGAATTATAGCCATCCTTAAAGCTGCGGTACTTCTCCTCCTGGGCCTTGTTCAACGGTTGATACAGCATCTTCAGCTCCAGCGCTTTCTCCACATACTTGCCGTCCCCAAACCAGAGAACCAGCTCATCGCAGAGTTCCACACACTTGTCTGCATTCCCGTTCTTGTGATACAGATAGGCCAGCTCAAAGGCCCATTCCTCCGTAAATTCCCGTTCCTTAAACTCCTCCAGAATGGCGATGAGCTCCGCGAGCGCAGCTCCCTTGGCCTTAGCCAGTTCATACCGCAGGACATATTTCAGATTGTCATGAGGCGCAATTTCTAAGAATTCCTCATAATACTCCTGGGCTTCCTCCAGATTCCCCATCTTGATAGCCACCATCGTCAGGCGGTATATGATATTGCGTCCCACCGGAGAGCGGTCGTACGCGGTCAGAAGCACCTCCCGACTCTCCGTAAACTGCTTCGTCTGCTCATAAATCTCCCCGATCATGCAGAGGGTTGATACACTTTTTACTTTTTTCCAGTTGATGGTGTCCGCAATCTTAGCGGCAGTCTTATAATCCTTTGCCTCCACCAGATTTCGGATCTGTTCCAGCTTCAGTTTGTACTCATACTTATCCACTTATCTCACCTCGTACATTTCTCTTCCGGCATAACATGCCTCTTCTCCGTATATATCACACTTAAGTTTATCATACATCCGCTATATCTGTCAAAACAGACTTAACGCTTTTTCCGTTTTTTATCCGCCCTGGACGGCTCTTCCTTCCTGGTATAATCCAGCAGGTTGTCGGAGGGATCCACCCGGACCACTTCCGTGTAGGCTGCTGTCTGCTGTGGCAGTCCTTTCTTTCGCAGGATATACGCCACCAGCTTCTGCACCATATAATAGATGGTGGCAAACACCGGAACCCCCAGCAGCATGCCAAGAAAGCCAAATAATCCGCCGCCTACCAGTATGGCAAAAACTACCCAGAAGGAATTCAGCCCCGTGGACTCTCCCAGGATCCTCGGGCCAATGATATTGCCATCCAGCTGCTGCAATACGATGATAAAAATAATAAAATACAGGCCCTTGATGGGATCCGCCAGCATGATCAGCGCCGCGCTGGGAATCGCACCGATATACGGTCCAAAAAACGGAATGACATTGGTAACGCCGACGATCACGCTCACCAGCACGGTATACGGCATCCTTAGAGCAGTAAGACCGATAAAGCAGAGCACTCCGATAATTGCCGAATCCAGGATCTTTCCGGAAATAAACCCGCCGAAGATCTCGTTGCTCTTGCGGACTGTCTCCACCACAACATTGCCCTTGGCTGCCGGAAGCAGCGCATAAACCAGCTTCTTGGCCTGTCCCGTAAAGGTCTCCTTGCTCATTAGGACATATACAGAGATGATAACGCCGATGATCGCATTGAACAGCACCTTCACCGCCGAGATCACGCCGGTAGTCAGGTAGGCCAGGATGTTCGTGGTCTGCGGCAGGAGATCTGTCTCCACCCAGTTCTCAACAAAATCCACGATTCTGTTCAGCACCTGCTCCAGATAGCTGGGCAGCTCACTTTCCTCACCCATATACTTCTGCAGCCACTTGCTGAATTCATCCACCTGATCCGGTAGCTGTACCACCAGTCCCCGAATGCTGCTGTACAACTCCGGAATGACCATATTCAGCAAAACACTAAGGATGACCAGCACAAAAAGAATCGCTCCGAATATGCTCAAAAGCCGACTCGTCTTCCTGGCCCTTGCTTCCGTCTTCATATGTGCGGTCAGAAACGGCAGCAGATACTTCTCCTCCCAGCGTACCACCGGATTAATCAGATATGCGATGACGATTCCGATCAGGATCGGCTGAAGGATACCCATCAGATTCTTCCAATAAGCGCCGAGTCCCTGATAACGATAGATCAGGAAAAATACAGCCATACTCACCACGATCACGATAAACGCAGTAAGTCCGATGGCAAGGTAGGGTCTGATATTCCAGTTGGCCTTCCGCCGTGCTTCCGCCTGCCGGATCCTTTCCTTCTGCTCTTCCGCCTGCTGCTTGGAAGCCTGCCCGGTGCCTTCCTTCTGCTCTTCCTCCTGCTGCTTAGACGTCTCCCGGTCGCCTTCCTTCTGCTCTTCCTCCTGCTGCTTAGACGTCTCCCGGTCGCTTTCCTTCTGCGCTTCCTCCTGTTGCTTAGAAGCCTGCCCCGCGCCTTCCTTCTGTTCTTCTTCCTGTCGGACGGTTTCCGCCTGTGTCTTCTCTAACATGTCCTTCAAAGAAATTCCCCCTTGTTAATCCCGATAATAATTGATCAGACATCCTTTCAGGATAATCGTTCTCTCATCCTCCGTAAGCTCTCCCATCTGAAGCTCAAATGGCACAAGCGCTCCGTCCCGCACCACATAAGCCGGGATCTGCGTCTTCTGCTCCGAAACCGCCTGCCGGATATCCGGCACGAAGAGATAGTCTCCGTTGGCAAAGGGCAGCTCGCCGCGGGGAATGATAAAGGGAAGCATCCCCCAGTTGATCAGGTTGGAGCGATAACGCTTGGTGGCATATTCGTTGGCGATGTTGGCCCAGCCGCCCAGCACCTTCTGGCAGGAGGCTGCCTGCTCTCTGGCAGATCCGTCTCCCGGCTTCACCGCGAAGATCGTGCTTCCAACACCCAGATTACCCTCTCCCGCCTCCGGGAACCGGGTATGAACTGCCTCCATTACCGGCTTCAGCTCCGGCAGTGCCTCCAGCGGACAGGTTCCGGCTTCGATAGCCTTCTGTGCCTTCTGTACTTCCTTGGCCCGACCCACATATGCCGGATCCTTCCTGGACAGGGCGAATTCCGCCAGTCCCAGAGGATTGGAACGGTAGGACGAGGTCTCCCCGGAGGGAATCAGCTCATCCGTAGTGGTGACCGGATCATGGATCTCGGAAACCACCTTCAGCACCAGATTCTCCGGCAGAGGACTCATGGCAGGCCAATCCTTGATGTTGGGACCAAACTTGATCTCCTGATTCGGATCGGCCACGCCCTTGCTGTCAAAGACGCGGTTCTCATAGATCCTCTTGTCAAAGAAATATCTGGGATTCGTGTAAACAGTATCCATATCGGTGGCCGCGGTGAGATATCCCTTGTTGGCCGCGGTAGCAGCAATGGAACGGGCATCCATCAATGCCACGGAAGCGATCTGTCCGTTCTGCAGCTTCGATCCCTCCCTGTTGGGGAAGTTTCTGGTGGAATGACGGATGGAGAAGCCATTGTTGCTTGGGGTATCTCCTGCGCCAAAGCAAGGACCGCAGAAAGCAGTCTTCACGATTGCTCCGGTCTCCATCAGCGCCGCTACAGAACCATTCTTCACCAGTTCCATGTAGACAGGCGTGCTGGCCGGATAGACGCTTAAGGTAAACTCATCCGGTCCGATACTCTTACCCTTCAGTATATCCGCCGCCGCACATATATTCTCAAATCCGCCGCCGGCACAGCCCGCAATGATTCCCTGATCCACATACAGCCTGCCGTCGCGCACCTTATCCTTCAGTGTGAAGTCCACCGCGCCGTCCAGGCTCACCAGTGCCTTCTTCTCACAGTCATCCAGAATATCCATGAGGTTCGCATTTAGCTCCTCAATGGTATACGTATTGCTGGGGTGGAAGGGCATAGCGATCATCGGCTTGATCGCACTAAGATCGATCTCGATCATTCCATCGTAGTACGCAACCTCACCCGGCTGCAGCTCCTTGTAATCCTCCGCTCTTCCATGGATCTCATAGAAATCCCGGATCGCGTCATCCGTGCTCCAGATGGAGGACAGGCAGGTGGTCTCTGTTGTCATGACATCGATACCGATTCTGAAATCCGCGCTTAAGCCCGCCACTCCGGGTCCTACAAACTCCATCACCTTATTGTTCACATAACCACGTTCAAACACCTCACCGATGATGGCCAGAGCCACGTCCTGAGGTCCTACGCCGATCTGGGGCTTCCCGGTAAGATATACACCGACAACCCCCGGCATGTTGATATCATATGTCTTCTTTAAGAGCTGCTTCACCAGCTCCGGTCCGCCTTCGCCGATAGCCATGGTTCCCAGTGCGCCATAGCGTGTATGGGAATCAGAACCCAGGATCATGGCTCCGCCCTCTGCCAGCATTTCCCGTGCATACTGGTGGATAACCGCCTGATGAGGCGGAACATAGACGCCGCCGTACCGCTTGGCACAGGTGAGTCCAAACATATGGTCATCCTCATTGATGGTACCGCCCACCGCACAGAGGCTGTTGTGGCAGTTCGTCAGCACATAGGGAACCGGGAAACGCTCCAGTCCCGATGCCCTGGCTGTCTGTATGATCCCCACGAAGGTAATATCGTGGGATGTCAGCTTGTCAAACCTGATCTTTAGCTTGTCCATATCCCCGGACGTGTTATGTGCCTTCAGTATCCCATACGCGATGGTATTCTTCGCTGCTTCCTCTCTGGAAACCGTCTTCCCGGTTTTCGCCTGAATGGCGCGATCTGCACCCGGAATATCTTCAATCAGCTCATTGCCATGTATCAGATAAACACCGTTCTCATATAATTTCATGTTCTGTCCTCCTGGTCTGCTATTACTTTCTGTATAATACTTTAGTATACCATCTCGACTAACGTCTCGATGGAGATACTCGTCAAATGTCTGTGCATGCAAGCATGACCGCCATTTTCCTCGTTATTATACCATAGTAACGCCAAAAAGCAAGCCGTTACGGCCTGCTTTTTTCCTCAGTTCCACTTTTTTCTTCATCCTTTGCCAACGGGAAGGTCACCGTCACCTTGAACAGATCTCCATCCAGGTAGATATTGAAGGTACCTCCCATGAGCGTTGTCAGATTCTGGGCGATGGATAATCCAAGGCCGCTGCCCTCCGTGCTCCGGGAGACATCTCTACGGATGAATCGCTCCGTCAGCTCGCTGGCGTCGATGTTCAACGCCTGCTCTGAGATATTCTTGATGGAAAATGCCACCTGGGAGCCTGTCACCTCCATGTCCACATAGACCCTGGTATTTTCCATGGCATACTTTGCAACATTGTTGTAGAGATTATCGATCACACGCCAGATCCGCCGACCATCCGCCATGATCACCACCGGCTCCTTGGGAAGCTTGGTAACGGCGGTCAGTCCTCTGGCCTCAAACCGCTCATTGAATTCCCCGGCTGTCTGATAGACCAGCTCTACAAAGTCCAAGCGGCTCATCTGAAGCGTAATATTGCCGGAGCTGATCTTGGAAGCCTCCACCAGATCCTCCGTCAACTGCTTTAAGCGCTGGGACTTTGCATCCAGCACACGAATATATCCCTTGGCCCGTTCATTCTCCAGGTGTTCCCATTTCAGCAGATCCACATAATTGATAATCGATGTAAGGGGCGTCTTGATATCGTGGGACACATTGGTAATAAGATCCGCCTTCAACCGCTCATTCTTCATACTGCCATCCACAGCATGATACAGACCCTCGCTGATGGTGTTGATGGCTTCTCCCATGGCTTTATTATCGCCCTTTAACTCTTCCGTATCAATCTCATATTCCAGATCACCGCCGGAGATCCGCTTGATACTGTCCATGATCACATTCCGCTGTACCCCTTCCCGCAGGAAGAGCAGGGCCTCCGCCCCGCACAGCAGAAGATAGGCCAGCAGTACGGCCACGACCACCCACGGTCTATAATTCCAAGTAAGCGCGATCGCTGCCATAAACAAGGTCAGAACCACATGCCCGGCAAACGCCAGCAGAATCCGCACGGACGGCTTCCAGTTGCGAACCACCTTCTGAATCCCGCTTCCGATCCAGAACAAGAGACTTCCGCTCCACATAATGCCTGCCTTAATCCTGCGGACAAAGCTCATATAGAAGATCATAAACAGCCCTACCAGCGTAAATGTCAGCCCCCCGGCCATGATCATCATGCCTACCATATCGCTGTCCCGGAACATATCCGACAACGCACGGAATATCACTACCGCCCCGGCACAGACCGCCACAAAGCCAACCATCATCAGCTCTGTTTTGATCTTGTCAAACCAATTCAGACGAACCTTAGGATCCTCCGAATTACGCCCGGCCGCCAGGCTCAGGTAGACAAAGCACAAGAAACAGCCGAGTACACTAACCACGCAGAACACAAGGCTGGCAGTGCCCCAGGGCTGCAGCAGGCTGTAGTCCTGCTTTCCCTCATAGAAAGCGTCTTCATGGGGAAATGTCGTATCGACTCCAACGAAGATGACGCTGTTTAACCCACCATTTCTGGCATCCAGAACGTTATAAAAGGCATCCTCCATCCCGCCCACGTTTGTATTAAGAACAATATTATTCTTATTGTAGTAGAAATAACTTCCCAATTCTTTGCCGTAATCCGTGAGGTTATCCCGCCCCTCCGCTTCCGGCATATTCGTATAATACCGATTCTGATTCTCCACATAGATCCAATACTGCAGATTCGAACCGCCCCTCTGGTACTTGTTCACCAGCTGTCGGTAATCGCTGATCTCCGCGCCGATATTTTCCAGCGTATATATCAGGCTGTCATAGGCATCTGCCATTTCCTGCAGCGTGATGTGTTCACTTAGAAATTCCTTCTGGATCGTGGTTCCATCCACCGTCATGTACTTCTCCTGCGGAACAGTAACATGCTCCTCGCGAACCGTGTTCACCAGCTCAAGCTCTGTCAGAACCGCTGCCAGTTCCTCCCGCCCCAGGTCGAACAGCTTTCCATCGCGAATCTTCTGGATGATCTCATCCATCTGCTCCACTTTTGAGAACCCTTCCGTCGAACTTCCGGCATTATCTTCCCCGCCATCTGTTTCGTCTTGTGCAGTATCGCTTCCAATACCCAGGACAGAATCGGAGATATCCGAATACACCATCTGCCTGCCGGAATCGCCATTGATGGTCAGATAGTTATCCCAATTATAGGATCCCCCATAGAAATACTGGACATTGGCTATCACCAACTGTTGCAGGGAGGGATCCATGTCCTTCACCTTCTGCACCACGGTATCGGATTCCTTGACGGTAGAGCCATCGATATATACCTTCTGCTGCTGATGGATCACCCCATCCTGTGTGAGATACAGGCTGCTCTCCACCACCTGGTCTACCAAGGTCAGATTCTTTGACCAATTCTCCAGATCGATGAGATAATAGCGGAACAGATCACTGTTCTTTACCGGTATCCGGCTGTTGGCCGTCAATGACTCCTGGTTCCGATAGGCCATGACATTTACAGTCTTCTCCGGATTGTAAGCGCCATCTGTCTCAAATCGCTCCTGATACTCGATATAATCCAACACTTCCGTCACGGAGCTTAAGAAGAGATTCTCATAATAGCCGGAATCCGTGAAGCTCTTACTCTTCAATGAGCCGATATCCAGCATGCTCTTGCCCATCAGCGTGGATACCAATATGATACATATGACAAGCAGTACCGAAAATAATTCTTCCAGGAGTACCACAACCGCCTTCATCCCGGCGGAATATCGGATCTTTCTCATGCTCCGTCCTTTCCCGCTGAATTGCAGGAAAATGGCTGCAATCAGCTTTTTTCTATCTTATAGCCAACACCCCATACCACCTTCAGGTATCTGGGCTCCTTGGGATTGATCTCTATCTTCTCACGGATATGCCGGATATGCACCGCCACTGTGTTGTCCGCACCGATGGCATCCTCATTCCAGATATTTTCATAGATCTGATTGATGGAAAATACCTTTCCCTGATTTCTGACCAGCAGCAGGAGGATATTATACTCAATGGGAGTCAGCTTTACCAAATCTCCATCCACCGTCACTTCCTTCAGGTCGTCGTTGATAACCAGCTCTCCCACCTGATAGACTCTCTGGTTGGTCTCCGCCGCATTCCCCAGCTGGGTATACCGACGTATCTGGGACTTCACCCGCGCCACCAGCTCCAGCGGGTTAAAGGGCTTGGTCACGTAATCGTCGGCACCCACATTCAGACCCAGGATCTTATCGGCATCCTCAGACTTGGCCGATAAAATGATAATGGGGATACTGCTGTTCTCCCGGATCTTCAGGGTCGCACGGATCCCGTCCAGCCTTGGCATCATAATATCAATGATCAGCAGATGCACCTCGTTATTCTTAAGGACTTCCAGAGCCTGCTCTCCATCGTAAGCCTTCAGGATATTGTAGCCTTCCTGCTGGAGATAGATCTCTATGGCATCCACGATCTCCTTGTCGTCATCACATACTAAAATATTCTTCATATCACACACTCCATTTTTGATTATAAGCGGCGTTTTTTAAGTTCTGAAATGGTATTTTCTTAAGAATTATTAAATGTCAAAAAATATACCGTCCATTTTACGGCTGTGACTTTCTGCCGAAGGGCAAGTGCCATTCCTTAGGGAAGATTCCCTTCTTCTCCTGCCCCTCCGTCCGCTCTAAGCTTTCGTCACGGTTCTCGTCCCACTCCAGCTCCTGCAGCTCTTGTGGTTCCTCCACTTCCCCGGCCGCCTGCTTCCCTGGAGTTTCTTCCTTTCTTCCGGTTTCCTGCTTTCCTGCTGCTTTGTCCATTCTTCCGGCTTCCTTCTTCTTTGCAGCTTCCTTGCGCTTAAAATACTCCGAATCCGTATTCACCACAACCTCCGGTGCCGCTGCAGTCGGCTTGGTATCCGCCGATTCCGAGTCCTCCTGCCTGGCTTCCGCCTGCTTCCTGCGTTCGAAGTAAGAGGCGTTCACCTTGATCTCCGGCTTGCCCTTCATGCTATAATGCTTCGCCTCATTCTGGATCTTCTTCTCCTGCTCTCCGGTCTTCTTTTCCTTCTCCAGCTTCTCCCGCTCCCGGTTGCACTCCTCGATCATTGTGATATATTTATTGGAATCCTTGAAGTCCTGGAGCTGCTCCCGAAGCTCCATCTGATCCTCGCGAACCCTCCGCTGTTCCCTCTCGATATTCTCCGTCACCTGGGACCAGATTCTCCGGCTGGCAGCCAGGGCGTCCGTCATCAGTCGCTGGATCCCGGCCAGCGCCTCATCTGTGTAGATCAAAGAGGCCGCGTACACATCATCCGCCTGGCTGGTTACCCGCGCAATCATCTCCTCGCCCTTCTTCTCACTCCTGCGCTGCGCCAGTTCCCTGGCCTGGCTGGTCAGCTCATACTCTTCCATCATATCATTCACGATCACGTTTAGCTGCTCCAGTACGGAAAAGACCTCATCCCGGTCCACCAGCACCTTGCCCGGCTTCTCAGGAAGTGTCTCCCCTTCCGCCAGCACTACGTGTATCTGCTTCAAAATCCGTTCCATCTTATCCTGCGTGCTCATTGCCTGAACTCCTCGATTCTTATCAGTTGTATATAGTGTAGCAGATTTTAAGGATGGCTGCAAGAAAATATCCGTATGCAGGCATCCTAATTACACTTTGTACTATACTCCAATGTAAGGTCTTTTGACAAATATTCATCACTCATACAATGCATATCCGAACTACCTTCACTCATAAGACGGTACAAATTCGAATGATAAAAAAAGTCAAGTGCCTCATTTAGTGGTAAATGATTCATATCAGCAAATCTTTCTACAACCCGGGCATATTTCTTTTGTAACAAAATTGGATTTGCATTCATACCGCCACCCCTTTCTCTTTCATAACGCCAATGATATCTTTTACAATATATTCCTTGCTCTGCGTATGAAGCATTTCATATCCCGGAATAATATAAGTACCTGAATCCGTGAAGTTAAGCTCTATCGAAAGGCCAGAATTAAAATAGATTC